>JAGWNK010000005.1 GCA_028871345.1 Alphaproteobacteria bacterium
ATCTCACGGGTCAGACCACTCTATTCCGAAAAGCGCATCATGCTTTTCGCACGCAGAGTTGGCGTGCACCCAGGCCTTGTCGTTGGCCAACTGCACCGTCGTAAAGAGATTCCATATACCCACCTCAACAGATTGATGGCGAAAGCAAGGGATGTGATCACATCATCTGCCTTGACGGATGGCTGGGGCAATGTTCCCGCCATTCCGAGTGGAGCGTGAAATGGCGACCTTTAACGAGCAGCTTGTCAAAATTGTAGAAGATTATCGGGCTGCAGGGATGCCGTGGCCTGCGTCCAAGACGGAGCTTGGGGAATGGGCCGTAGCGAATGACCGCTACCAACTGACACGAGGTATGGCGGTCGCCCAAGCCGCTGAACGCATTGGACGCGCTATGGGGTTAGAGCATGTGCGCGACAACAAGGGACGCAGTGTCAGAAAATACTATGCGGCGAGGCTACGTGAGAATGGCCAACTTGTGATGAAGTGGGACGATTGGAATGCCCCACGACCATTCATGGAAGTGGCCGCAGCCAATCGGCGTAACCAGATTCTGGGGGAGTGTAAGCAACTGAAAACGGACATGGACAGCTATAGCGAACGCCTTTGCCCCGAGCAGCCAATTCAGATTGACTTCAATTTCAATGTCGATCTTGAGGAATTGGAACAACTTGACGACGTGGGCTAGGACGACTTCTTCCATCTCGCCGTGGCTGCGACTTTTGCAATTTCCGCACGCTGCGCATGCGTCAATTTTGCGGCCCTAGATGGGCCGCCCTTCTTGCCGCCAGCCTTGCCACGTTTGACTGCTGCGGCTGATTTTCGTTAACCCGTTCTTCCACTTGCCCTCTAGCAATCCGCATGACGTGAACGGCGTTACCGATCACGTCTGCTGGGCGCTTCTCTCCGCGAGGGCCTTTAGGCATCACGCCGCTCCGACCAAATTTCAGCGCCGCTTCCGTCTACGTCGATAATTCGGGCGAAGTCACAGTCATGGCGAATTAGGCCATCCCGCGCGACCTTCTTGGTTTCTTCAAAGGTGCCATTCCAGGGGGTGTCCCCAGCTTTGACCCCTTCTTTGTAATATTCTATCAAATAGGCCATATGCCAAAGATAGGGCCGCCCCACGTCATATTCTAGCCCCGTCGAGAACAGCGCAGCCGCAATCTGTAACAGTGCCGCGCCGCCGGCGAAGCCGGCAGACGGAGCCGCGGCAGGCCCGCCGGCGGGATCAGGCCCGCGCATTGCCGCGGCACGGCGAACCCGTCGCGCCCGCCGCTGTGGGACGCTATAGGATCGACTCGCGGCCCCGTGGCGGAATTGGTAGACGCAACGGACTTAAAATCCGTAGTTCCGAAAGGAACGTGCCCGTTCGAGTCGGGCCGGGGCCACCAGCCGAGCATCGCAAGGTCCCTTCGCGGCGCCGCCGATGAATTTCATGGGGCGACCGAAACCGATCCCGAGGCGGCAACCTGACCGCAAGAGACATTTTCAAATCGGCGCGCCTCTCAAGCGGCGGCGGGCGTGAGGCGGCGCCTGCCCAACATTTGCCGCGGGTTTTGCGATAGGCTCTGCGGTCCAGGGAAGGGAGCAGACCATGCGCATGCTTTCGCTGCCGGCCGCCGTCGCGGCCCTGGCGGTCGCAGGAGCGGCCTTCGCCGCCGACGCGCCGCCCACCATCACCGTCACCGGCCAGGGCACCGTCCAGGCGGCGCCCGATGAGGCCAATTTCTCCACCGGCGTCGTCAGCCAGGCGCCCACCGCCGCCGCGGCGCTTGCCGCCAATTCGCGCGCCATGCGCGCCGTGTTCGATACGCTGCACCGCGTCGGCATTGCCGACAAGGACATCCAGACCTCGGACTTCGCGGTGTCGCCGCAATACCAGACGTGCAAGCCGGGCGTGGCGTGCGCCCAGCGCATCGTGGGCTATCAGGTTTCCAACAACGTCGCGGTGACGGTCGAGGATCTGACCAAGGCCGGAGGGGTGCTCGATGCGCTCGTCGCTTCGGGCTCCAACCAGGTCGGCGGCATCGGATTTTCGATCCACGATCCCAAGCCGCTGCTCGCCAAGGCGCGCGCCGAGGCGGTGGCCGATGCCGTCGATCGCGCCACCACCATCGCCCGCGCCGCCGGCGTAGCGCTGGGGGCCATCCAGTCGATCAAGGAAGGCGGCCTCGCCGAGCCGCGCCCGCTCTATGCCATGAAGGCGGTGATGGAGAACAGCGTGCCCATCGCCGGCGGCCAAGAGACGCTGTCGGCCAGCGTCACCATCACCTGGGTGCTGAAATAACTCTCTCCCCCGGGGGAGGCTCCAACGCATTCCCTCCCCGGAAAGGGGAGGGGTGAACGCGCAGCGCGTTCGGGCAGGGGTCAGGCCACAGACCCCCACCCGCGTTGCGTCCCTTACTTCTGCTTCTCCAGCGCGTCGATCTCGTCCATGAGGTGGTTCATGCGCGCGATCAGCGCCTGGTAGGGCTTGGGCGTCGCCATGTCGAGCCCGGCCTTCTTGTAGAGCACATAGGGATAATCCGAGCCGCCCGCCTTCAGCATGGCGATGAAGCGGTCGCGCGTGCCCGGCTTCTTGTCCTCGATGTCGCGCGTGAAGGCCGCGGCGCCCGCCATCGATGTGGCGTACTGGTAGACGTAGAACCCGTAATAGAAGTGCGGGATGAACGCCCATTCGATGCAGTAGCCGGGATCGATCTTGGTGACGCCCTTGTCGTCGCCGTAATAGTGCTTGAGGAGGTCGCAATAGATCTGCGTCATCTTCTTGCCCGACAGCGCCTCGCCCTTCTCCACCGCCTCGTGCAGCTTGAGCTGGAATTCGCCGAACATCGTCTGGCGGAAGAAGGTGGTGCGGATCAGCTCGAGCCCCTGGCCCAGATAGTAGAGCTTCTCGGCCTTGGTCTTGGCATGCGCCACCATGTAATCGTTGAGCAGCATCTCGTTGGAGATCGACGCCGTCTCGGCGATGAAGGTGGAGTAGTTGGAGGTCTCGTAGGGCTGCGTCTCGTCGTCGAGCAAAGTGTGCACCGCATGGCCCCATTCGTGCACGAAAGTCGACAGCGATTCGTAGTCATAGGTGTGGTTGAACAACAGATAGGGATGCACGTCGTAGGCCGCCGGGTTCATGTAGGCGCCAGAGGCCTTGCCGTCGCGGTGCAGCACGTCCATCCAGCGCCCCGAGAAGCCCTTCTTCAGCATGGCGGTGTATTCGGGGCCGTAGACCTTGGTGACGTCGAGCGCGATCGCCTCGGATTGCGGCACGTCGAAGTGCAGCTTCTCGTTCAGCGTGAACATCGAGGGATACATGTCGTAGTAATGCAGGTCGCCCTTGATGCCGAGCAGCTTCTTGCGCAGCTTGAGGTAGCGATAGAAGGTCGGCAGTCCGGCATTGGCCTGCGCCACGAGCTGGCGGTAGACGCTCTCGGGCATGTTGTCGGCGAACAGCGCATCCGACAGCGCGTCGGGATAATGGCGCACCTTGGCGTCGAACTCCTCGCCGAGCACCTGCGAATTGAGCGAGGCGCCGAAGGTGCCTTCGTATTTCGACCAGGTGCTCCAGAAGGCGTCGAACACCGCCTTGCGGTCCTCGCGGTTGGGCGAGATGCGGTACTGGGAATAAGCCGCCTGGTCGAGCTTCTTGATCACTGTGCCGTCGCTCAGCGTGATCGAGGGGAAAGGCAGCTCGCCGTTCGACAACTGGCTGTAGATGTTGTCGGGCTGCATCAGCACGTTCGAGGCCGAGGCCATGACGCTTTCGGCTTCCGCGCCGAGCGTGTGCGGCGCCCCGCGCAGGATGTTCTCCAGCATGAAGCCGAAGCGCTTCTTGAGATCGGGCGACTGCGCTTCGAAGGCCTTCACCTTCTCGGCGCCCACCGCCAGCACTTCGGGCGTCAGCCACGAGGTCTTCTCGGCCACGGTCGAGGCCAGGTCCTGCGCCAGCTGGCGGCGTTCCTGGTTGGGCGCCACACGCACGTCTTCGTCGCCCTTGAGGGTGGCGTAGGCGCCGAGGCGGTCGGTCTCCTTGCGCACGGCGCTGATGGCATCGAGCGCCGCCAGCATGTCCTGGGCGCTCTTGCCCAGCGTGCCCTTGTAGCTTTCCAGCTTGGCGGCGGCGGCGGCGGTCTTGTCCTTCGCCGCGGTCCAGGCCTCCGGCGAGGCATAAAGATCGCCCAGATTCCATTCATAGGCGGCCGGGACCGGCGCTTCGGCCGCACCCGCGGCAACCAGCAGCGGCAGCACGGCGACCGCCGCCGTCCATACGAATCTCTTCATGCTTGCCCCCTTTGCAATGGCGGCGCACCTTACGCCGGTGGACAGGGCCGCGGCATTCACTTTTTTGCGGGTGCGCCCCGGCAGATGGGGATGGGACAGATCATGAAGGCGGGATGGCTCGTTCTGGCAATGTTCATCGCACCGGCCTGGGCCTTGCCCGCGCCGGCCCTGTCGATCAGCGACCTGAAGGCCCTGCCGGTGGTCGAGCGTACGCCCTATGACGAGGCGGCCAACGCCAAGGCCGACGTCGATGCGGCCTTCGCCCGCGCCAGGAAGAGCCACAAGCGCGTGCTGATCGACATGGGCGGCAACTGGTGCGGCGACTGCATCGTACTCGCCAATTTGATGCAACTGCCCGAAATGAAGCGCTTCCTGGCGGCGCATTTCGAGATCGTGACCGTCGATGTCGGCCGCTTCGACAAGAACCTCGACATCCCGGCGCGCTTCGGCGTGGCGGACAAGCTGAAGAGCGGCGGCGTGCCGTCGATCATCATCGCCGAGCCCGATGGCAAGATGGTCAACAAGACCGACCTGTCGGCCCTGGAGGACGCCCGCCACATGTCGCCGCAGGCCATCGCCGCCTGGCTGGCGCAGTGGGCGAAGTAGGACCGCCATTTGCCGAGTGGCGCGCCCGCATCTACGGCGTGCAGTCGATGCCCGTGCCGTCACGACGCGCCGTGCATTGGCGCGCGCTCACCGACCGATACAGCATGAAGGCGCCCGGCTGGCCGCCGAGCCGGTAATAGCAGGTCAGAATCGAGCCGCTGAAATGCGGCGGATTGGACGCATCGAGATCGGCCTGGAATTCGCCGTCGTTGGCGCTCCAACCGGCGACCGGCTGGCTCAGGGACAATCGGACCGTGACCTGCGCGGGACAGACGTAGGAGGTCACGGGCGATGCCGCCGGCGGCGTTGCGGACGCTGCGTTCGCGACATTGGCGGGCGGCGGGGCGGCCGGCGGCGGAGCCTCCGGTGCGCTGGGCGCCGCGCCGTTGCTCGATTGGGTCGCGCTCCAATGAAATTCATGCTTGCGCCAATGCTTGTAGTCTTCGCGGTCGCGCCAGCGCAGCCACTCGTTGCGGTCGCGGAAGATGAAGTCGCCGTCGATATAGGCGTTGACGCCCCAGCTGCCCTGGAACTCGACGAGGCAGCGCGCGGGGGCCGGCAAGTGGCGCACGAGATAGTACCGGCACGGACGATTGTAATCGTAGTCGCCGCTCGGGGCCGCATCGCCCGACGCAGCCTCGCTTTGCGCCAAGGCGGGCGGCACGACCACCGCCGCCAGCATCACAACCGCATGGAACACGCGCTTCAGCGATGGCATCGATTCCCCCTCGAACGCATTGCCAATTGATATTTTTACGAGCCTGCCGCCACGGTGTCGCCGGACGCGCCGATGAATACGAATGCAGGCGGGCGCGGTTGCGCCTGCGAACAGGACACGGCCGGCGTGCATCCGGCGGATATCCGGGAGGATTCGGCGACGGCGGGCGCGCCACACATCCGGATCGGACAGCTTGTCGCGGAATACCGGCGAGACGCCGCATCGATCCCCCGGCCATCCCGCGGGGCATGCCCGGAAGCCGGAAGCCGCCGTGCTAAAGTCAAATCGGACCCTGCGGAGAAGCTGGACCATGAACGAGACCGAACTCGCCTGCCGGAAGGGGAGCAACGCCCGCTTCGTGCGCCTGATCCGCCAGGACGACGGCACGATCAGGATGGAGACGCAGGACCTCGGCGGCGCGGCGATCGCCGGCGAGGACGAATACGAATTCTGGGTCACCGTCGCCCCCGACGAGCTTGCCACGCTCGCCTTCGAACTCCTGCGCGAACGGTTTGCCGGCCGGCTGGACGCGGTCGACGCCTTCCGGGATTGGTGCAAGGCGCACGCCATCGCGCACAAGTTCGACAACTGGATCTGAAGCTCGCCCGCGCGCCATCACGGCGGGCGTACCGCCCGCGTCGGATTTTCTCCTTCGGGCGCGTTCCCTAGTGTCGTGGCTCCAACGTTCGCCGCATCGCCGATATCAGCCGCTCGGCGAACTTTGGAACCAAGACGACACTAGCGCCGCTTCAGCAGCGCCTCGGCGCGGGCCTTGAGCGCCTGCCAGGCCGTCAGCTGCGCCTGAAGCTGCGCGTGCAGGTCGGCATAGGTCTTGGTCTCCTGCACCGTCGGCGCGGTATCGGCATCCTCGAGCTGGGCGGAGAAGGCATAGATCTGCTCGTTCAACATGTCGGGGAATCCGAGATTGGCCTCGGACCCCTTGGCGTTGACCTGCATCAGCCGGCCTTCGATGCGCGCGGCTTCGGCGGCCACAGCGCCCTCCTCTGTCGTGCCGCCGGGCTTCTTCTCCAGCGCGGCCTTGACGGCGCGGATGTCGTTCACCGCGCGGTCGAGCGCGTCCTGGTCATGATAGGCCTGCATCGCCAGGGCGAATTTCTGCTCGAGGCCGCTCATCGGGCCTTTCACCCGCGGATCGCGTTCGATGAGGAGCCGTGCCGTGCGCGATTTTCCGCGATAGGTGAGCTTCACCGTGTAGGTGCCCGGCAGGACGAGCGGCCCACGCGGCGGCTCGCCTTCGTAGAAGGCGCCAGGAATCTCCACCGGATCGTCGTAGCGCAGATTCCACACGAAGCGGTTCATGCCTGCTTTGGCCGGCAAGGTGTTGTCGACCTTCACCTGGTCGGGCCATTCGGGCGGCTGCTCCGCCTTCGTCGGCTTGGCGCTGGTGAGATGGCGCACCAGTTTGCCGCGGACATCGAGGACGTCGATCGTCAGGTCGCCTTTCGGCTTGGTCGCGAAATAATAGTCGATCAGCGCGCCGGCCGGCGGGTTCTTGCCATAGGGGCCGCGCGTATCGACGCTGTCGGGATAATACTGGCGGTACGCGGTCTGCGGCGCATAGAGGAAGTCGCCCTTGGCCGCCCTGGCCGCCGCCATCTGGCGCAGCGGCGTGACGTCGTCGAGAATCCAGAACGAGCGGCCATGCGTGGCGACCACCAGGTCGTCGCCCTTGACGACGAGATCGTGCACGGGGGAGCGCGGCAGGTTGAGCTGCAGGCCCTGCCAATGCGCACCGTCGTCGAAGGAGACGAACACGCCGGTCTCGGTGGCGGCATAAAGCAGTCCGCGCTTCACAGGGTCCTCGCGGACGGCATGAACGAAGGCGCCGTCCGGCAGCCCCGCATCGATGCGCGTCCAGCTCTTGCCGCCGTCGGTCGTGCGGAAGGCATACGGGCGGATGTCGTCGAGCTTGTGGCGGTCGACGGCCACATAGGCGGTGGCGGCCGAGAAATGCGACGGCTCGATCATGCTGATCGTGCTCCAGGCCGGCAGGTCGCGCGGCGTGACGTCCTTCCAGCTCGCGCCGTCGTCGGCGGTGAGGTGGATCAGGCCGTCGTCGCTGCCCGCCCACAGCATGCCCTTCTTCAAGGGCGATTCCGCCAGCGCGAAGATGGTGTCGTAATACTCCACGCTGGTGATGTCCTTGGTGAGCGGCCCGCCCGAGGCGGTCTGCTTGGACTTGTCGTTGCGCGTGAGATCGCCGCTGACGGGCGTCCAGCTGTTGCCGTCGTCGGTCGACTTGAAGACGCGTTCCATGCCGACATAGAGCGTGTTGGGATCCTGCGGCGACATGATCATCGGCGAGGTCCAGTTGAAGCGGTGCTCGAGGTCTGAGGCGGGATGGCCGGCGGCCTCCAGCGGCCACACCGAGATGGCGCGGGTCTGATTGGCATGCCGGTCGAAGCGGCCCACCACGTTCTCCGACGTCGCATAGACGATGTCGGGATCGCGCGGGTCGGGAATCACGAAGCCGCACTCGCCGCCGAAGACGTCGTACCAGTCGTGCGCGGTGATCGTGCCCTCGTAGCCGCTGCTGGCCACCGCGACGCTCGAATTGTCCTGCTGGGCGCCGTAGACGTAATAGGGGAAGCGGTTGTCGACCGCGACGTGATAGAACTGCGCCGTGGGCTGGTTGTCCTGGCTCGACCAGGTCTTGCCGCCGTCGACGGAGATCGAGGCGCCGCCGTCGCTGCCCTCGATGATGCGGTCGGGATCGGTGGGATCGATCCACAGCCCGTGATGGTCGCCGTGCCGGGCGGGAAGAAGCTCGAAGGTCTTGCCGCCGTCGGCCGAGCGGAACAGGCCCGTGTTCTCGGCGTAGACGACATCGGCGTTCCTGGGATCGGCAAGGACGGTCGAGAAGTACCAGGCGCGCTGGCGCAGCCGGCCGTCGTCGTTGACGCGCGTCCAATGCGCGCCCGCATCGTCGGAACGGTAGAGGCCGCCCTCTTCGGCTTCGATCATCGCGTAGATGCGCCTGGAATCCGCACCCGAGACCGAGACCTCGATCTTGCCGAGGATGCCGGCCGGCAGGCCGTTGCCGGAAAGCTGCGTCCAGGTCGCTCCGCCGTCGGTCGAGCGGTAGAGGCCGCTGCCGGGGCCGCCGCTCGAGAAATTCCACGGCTGGCGGCGCGCCTGCCACAGCGAGGCATAGACGATCTGCGAATTGTGGGGATCGAAGGTGACATCGATGGCGCCGGTGTCGTCGTCCTTGAACAGCACCTTGTTCCAGGTCCTGCCGCCGTCGGTGGTGCGGAAGACGCCGCGCTCGGCGTTCGGCCCGAAGGCATGGCCGAGGGCCGCGACCAGGACGATGTCGGGATTGTTGGGGTCGACGATCAGCGCGCCGATCTGGCGGGTGTCCTTCAGTCCGACGAAGGACCAGGTCTTTCCCGCATCGACCGACTTGTAGACGCCGTCGCCATAGGTGATGTCGCCGCGCGGCGCGGCTTCGCCGGTGCCGACATAGATGACGTCATGGTTGGACGGCGCCACCGCGATGGCGCCGACCGAGGCGATGGGCGTCTTGTCGGTGAGAGGCTGCCAGCTGGCTCCGCCGTCGGTCGTCTTCCACACGCCTCCGGCCACCGCGCCGAAATAGAACGTGTACGGATCACCGGGAATGCCGGTGACCGCCAGGGCGCGCCCGCCCCGGAAGGGGCCGATGTCGCGCCATTGCATGGCGTTGAACAGGCTCGGATCGACGCCGGCCCCTCGCGCTTGGGCCGCCGTCGCAAAGGATGCCGCAACGAGGAGGCCCGCGGCGGCTAAGGTTGAAAATCGCATGGCTGTCCAGACCCCCGGCATGTTCGCAACCGCCGTGTCCGGCGACGCGGCGCCGCGAACATGCATCAAAGCGGATTGCACGGCGAGCACCGATGACAATTGCGTGATCGTGCGGCGGTGCCCCAGCGTCGGCCGGCCGATCCATGCGGACGACGACCGCGTGCCGGCGCAGTCTCAGACCGGGGGCAACGGGATCGAAGCGTCCTTCCCGCCGTGACCGGCGCCGCGAATCATTCCGGCGAGAGCCGGGAAGCCAGGTGAATCGAGCCACGCGCCACCGGCAGGCGGGAGGCAGCTTCAAACACCAGATCGACAGCAAGGGGCGTGCCTGGCATCAACTTCATGGGCCCGCCCTTTTGCGGGGAGCACGTTTCAGCAGCTTCTGGCCTGCTGCCTCGGCTTGTCTCCAGAGAAGCTCGTCCATGCTTGACGCGGCGGGCGGCGGAAAGAGTTGGTCGAAACCTTCCTCGCAGCTCAACGTAATAGCGGCGTGGATGAGGTGTTCGACCGAACTTGGACCGTGCGCCTCCATCCGCTTCCAAGTTGCTATGCCCATTCCGGCCCGCTTGGCGGCTTCCTCCTGAGACAACCGCAGCGCGATACGGCGCACGCGGACCGCTAAGGCCAACCCTAATCGCACCTCTTCGGCAGTCTTTAACATAGGATCAACAATGATCCTTTAGCTGGAAAATGCCAATATAACGGATCACCAGTGATCTATTACGAGATGGTGGGCCCGGCAGGACTCGAACCTGCGACCAGACCGTTATGAGCGGTCAGCTCTAACCAACTGAGCTACAGGCCCACCGGCGCGCTACTTAGCAGAACGGCCGCGGGGCGGGAAATCAAAGCCTGCGACGCTATCGCGTCTGCTGCTGCATCAGGGCCAGCAGGCCGCCCAGCAGGGCCTTGGGCGGCGGCGGGCAGCCGGGGATGTGCAGATCGACGGGCACGACACCGCCCACGCCGCCCGCCACGCCCTTGCCGCCCGCGAAGATGCCGCCGTCCAAGGCGCAGGCGCCCACCGCCACCACCCATTTGGGATCGGGCGTGGCCGCATAGCTGCGCTCCAGCGCCTCGCGCATGTTGCGCGTCACCGGGCCGGTGACCAGCAGCACATCGGCGTGGCGCGGCGAGGCCACGAAATGGAAGCCGAAGCGCTCCAGATCGTGGAAGGCGTTGTTGAGGGCGTGGATCTCGAGCTCGCAGCCGTTGCAGGAACCGGCATCGACCATGCGGATGGCAAGGCTGCGCCCCAGGCGCTTGCGGACGGCCGCATCGAGCCGGCCCGCCAGCGCGGCCAGCGCCTCGTCGTCGGCATCGGGGCCGCGCTCGGTCAGCGGCAAGGTAACGAGGCTCTTGAACAGCAGCTTGCGCATCAGAGGTCGTGCCCCGCATAGGCGCAGTTGAAGGATTTGTTGCAGAGCGGGAAGTCGGCCACGATGGCGCCTTCGATGGCGGCCTCGAGCAGCGGCCACTGGAACCAGGACGGATCGCGCAGATGGGCATGGGCCAGCCTGCCGTCGCCCGCCAGGCGCACCCAGGCGAATATGTCGCCGCGGAATCCTTCCACCAGCGCCGCCCCTTCGCCTTCGCGCGCCGGCACTTCGGCGCGCAGCGGGCCCGCCGGCAGCGCCGCCAGCAGCCGGCGCAGCAGCGCCGCGCTCTGCTCCGCCTCGCGGAAGCGCAGGCGCACGCGGGCATCGACGTCGCCGCGCTCCAGCACCGGCACTTCGAACGCCATCGAATCGTAAGGCGCATAGGGCACGTCGCGCCGGGCATCGAAGGGCCGCCCCGAGGCGCGCCCCACAGGCCCCCCGGCGCCGAATTCCTTGGCCAGGCTGTAGAGCACGATGCCGGTGCGCACGGTGCGGTCCTGCAGCGAGGCGGTGTCCTCGTAGAGCGCGAACAGCGCCGGCAGCATGTTGTCGATGCGCTTGAAGAGCCTGGCGAGCGCCGCCTCGCCCGCGCCCGCGAGATCGCAGGACACGCCGCCCGGCACCACGCCGTCCATCATCAGCCGGTGGCCGAAGAGCAGCGCGCAGGTGCGCAGGATGCGCTCGCGCAGGATGGCGCAATGCGTCAGCATCAGGCTGAAGGCGGCGTCGTTGCAGATGCCGCCGATGTCGCCCAGATGGTTGGCGAGGCGCTCGAACTCGGCCATCACGGCGCGCAAGGCGACGGCACGCGGCGGCACGACGACGCCGCAGGCGGCTTCGACGGCCTGGGCGAAGGCCAGGCTGTAGGCGACGGTGGAATCGCCGCAGGCCCGCGCGGCCAGCCTGGCGCCACGCTCGAGCGGCGCGCCCGCCATCAGGCCTTCGAGACCCTTGTGGACATAGCCCAGCCGCTGCTCGAGGCGCACGATGGTCTCGCCCGCCGCGGTGAAGCGGAAATGTCCCGGCTCGATGATGCCGGCATGCACGGGACCCACCGCAATCTGGTGCAGGCCTTCGCCGTCGACCGGCAGGAAAGCATAAGGCCTCGCCGCGCCGCGTTCGTCGCGGCCGTGATCGAGCCAAGGGCGCAGATCGGGCGCGCCCTCGGGCTCCAGGCCGGTGAGGTCGCGGATGGTACGCTCGAGGCGCCGCGCCGGACGGCTGGCGCCCCCCAGCGACGGGAAGCGGCCGTCGACCGCCTCGACGCTGAAGATGCCGGTCGAGCCCGCCGCGTCGCGCAACGCGACGTGCACCAGCGGCGGCTCGGCCCAGTGGGCGACCAGCGTGAAAGCGCCGCTTTCCAGGCGATCGGCAAGACCCAGCCATTGTTCGGCGGAGATCACCCGGCGCGCCCAGCGGCGGCTCTGAGGGGGAAAGAGGTCGGCGAGCGTGGTGGTCATGGCCTCAACCCAACAGCGCCGCGACGTGGCGGAACCAGCTCACCACCGGTCCGGGAATGAAGAGGCCGACGCTGAGCACCAGGCCCAGATGGAAGAGCAGCGGCAGCGCCGACATGCGGTCGGGACCCATGGCGCCCCTGGGCTCGCCGAAGGCCACGCTGTTCAGCCGCAGGAAGAGGGCGCCCAGCGACAGCAGCAGCCCGATCACCAGGATGACGACGAGCAGCGGATGGCGGCCGAAGGCGGAGCTGACCACCAGGAACTCGCTGGTGAAGACGCCGAAGGGCGGCAGGCCGGCGATCGCCACGACGCTGGCGACCAGTATCCAGCCGAGCGTGGGATGGCTGGAGGTCAGCCCCGACAGGTCGGCGACCTTCTGCGTGCCCTTGATGCGCGTGATGTGGCCGATGGTGAAGAAGATGCCCGACTTGGTCAGGCTGTGCATCGCCATGTGCAGGAGGCCGGCGAAATTGGCCAGCGGTCCGCCCACCCCGAAGGCGAAGGCGATGATGCCCATGTGCTCGATCGAGGAATAGGCGAAGAAGCGCTTGATGTCGCGGCGGCGGTAGAGCATCAGCGCCGCGAAGACGACGGAGGCGAGCCCCAGCGCGATCATCAGCGGGCCGGGCGCGATGGTGGCGGGATTGGCGGCCATCACCATCTTGAAGCGCAGGATGGCGTAGATCGCCACGTTGAGCAGCAGCCCGGACAGCACGGCGGAGATCGGCGTGGGGCCTTCGGCATGGGCGTCAGGCAGCCAGGAATGCAGCGGCACCAGCCCGGCCTTGGTGCCGTAGCCGAGCAGGATGAAGACGAAGGCGATGTTGAGGATGGTGGGATCGAAGCGGGCGGCGTTCTCGGTCATCGTCGTCCAGGTCATGGCCGGCAGGCCGTTGCCGACCACCGGCTGGGCGACCGAATAGACGAGGATGGTGCCGAACAAGGCGAGCGCGATGCCGACGCTGCCGAGGATGAAGTACTTCCAGGCCGCCTCCAGCGCCTCGTGCGTGCGGTAGATGCCGACCATCAGGATGGTGGTGAGCGTGGCGATCTCGATCGCCACCCACATCAGGCCGGTGACGCTGGTGAGCAGCGCCAGGTTCATGGCGCCCATCAGCACCTGGTACATGGCGTGGTAGAAGCGCAGATGCGCCAGCTTGAGGCGGCCGATCTCGAGTTCGTGGGCGATGTAGCCGCGGCTGAAGACGCTGGTGGTGAAGCCGACCAGCGCGTTGAGGATGAGGAAGACGATGTTGAGGTCGTCGACCCTGAGCAGGCGGCCGAGATGGGCGGGCTGCCAGACCAAAAGCGCCAGCGCCGAAGCGAAGGTGAGGAAGGCGCCGACGACGTTGATCCAGGCCGCGGCGCGGTAGCCGGGCATCACCGCCAGGACGAGCGCGGTGACGGCGGGGATGACGAGGACCCCGGCGGCCGGATTGAAGAGACCCGTCATGGCCGTTCCCCCCGGAAGCGGTCGAGGACGGCGACATCGACGGTGTCGAAGCGCTCGCGGATGCGGAACAGGAAGATGCCGATGACGATGAAGGCGACCAGGATCGAGAAGGCGACCGACGTCTCCACCACGAACGGCATGCCTTTGGCGCCGGTGGCCGACAGGATGAGCCCGTTCTCGATCGACATGAAGCCCACCACCTGGCTGACGGCGTTGCGCCGCGTCACCATCATGAGAAGCCCGAGCAGGACGACGGAGAGCGCGAACGCCATGTCTTCGCGCGCCACGATGTCGATGGTCGAGGTGGCGCGCATCATCAGCGCCATGGAGAGGCCGACGAGCGCCATGCCGCCCAGCATGGTGGGACCGATGCCGACCACGGTCTCCACCGTGCGGTGGATGCGCAGATGGCGGATCAGGCGGTGCAGCACCAGCGGGATGACGACGGCCTTGAAGACGAGCGCGATGCCCGCGGTGACCAGGAGGCGCGGGGCTCCCTGGGTCTGGGCCTGCTGCGCCACTTCCAGCGACAGGGCCAGCGACTGCAAGGCGTAGAGATTGATGAGCGGCGGCAGCCGGTCCTGGTAGAGCAGCATGAAGCTGAGCAGCACCAGCCCGCCGGCGAGGAAATGGGAGACGTCGAAGGGACTCATCTACAGGCTCCGCGACACAAGCTGGAGAAGGGCCGCGAGCAGCCCGAGCATCAGCGCCGTGCCGATGTATTGCGGCACCCGGAACACCCGCATCTTGGCGGTCGTCACTTCGAACAGGCCCAACAGGCAGCCGCCGGCGACGAGCTTGGCGCCGTAGAAGGCGACCGCCAGGGCGCCTTGCGCCAGGCCGGCGCCCAAGGGAGCGATGCCCCAGGGCAGGAAGACGGCGCCGATCAGCGAGACGTAGAGCAGCAGCTTCACCGAGCCCGCATATTCGATCAGCGCCAGATGGCGGCCGGAATATTCCAGCACCATGGCCTCGTGCACCATGGTGAGCTCGAGATGCGTCGCCGGGTTGTCGACGGGGATGCGTCCGTTCTCGGCGACCGCGATCATGACGAAGCCGACGAAGGCCAGGAGCAGCGAGATGTGCAGGCCCAGCCCCGGCGACTGCACGACGAGAGCGATGTCGGGCAGCCGCGTCGAGCCGGCGATCAGCGCCAGGGAGAAGATCAGCATCAGCATGGCGGGCTCGGCCACGGCGGCGATCATCATCTCGCGGCTCGAACCGATGCCGCCGAAGCTGGTGCCGATGTCGAGGCCCGCCAGCGCCAGCGCGAAGCGCGCGGTGGCCAGCAACCCGACGATGGCGATCAGGTCGGCGGCGGCGCCGAGACCAGCATCGAAGGTGAAGCTGGGAATGAGGACCGCCGCCACCACGGTGGTGGCGAACACGACATAGGGCGCGGCAACGAAAAGCCACGACGCATTGGGCGCAATGACGACCTCCTTGCGCAGCAGGCGCGAAAGATCGCGATAGACCTGGAACAGGCCGGGACCGCGGCGGCGCTGCAGCCGCGCCTTGGCCGTGCGCACCACGCCGGTGAGGAACGGCGCCAGCGCCAGCACCAGCACGAGCTGGAGAACGGTGGCTAAGACGGCGGCGATCAGGCCCATAGCGCCAGCACCGTCAAGAGCAGAACGAGGGTGAGGAACACGATGCCGAGATAGCGCCGGATGGTGAGGAACTGCAGGAAATTGAGCCTGTCGGCGGCGAAGCCCACCGCCTTGGCGACCGGCAGATAGAGCGCCTCCCAGGCGCGATCGTGCAGCTGAAGGCTGAAGCGCGCCGCGGCGGTGTCGCCCGGTTCGGGCATCACGACCGTCTCGCGCACGCGATAGGCGATGGTCGCGAACGTGCGCCGGATGGGCTGGGCGAAGCTGCCGGCGGTGTATTGGGTCGCAGGGCTCGCATCAGGGAAGCCGCAATCCCAGGCGGCGCCGAGGCGCGTGGCGCGGCTGGCGACGAGGCGTACGACCAGGACCGTGGCGGCGCCCGCCAGCACCAGCAAGGCCATGACGGCGAGCGCGCCGTAGGTGTTGTGGCTGGCGGCGACGGGCGCCAGGGGCAACAGCGGCCCAGCCGCCGGCATGCGCCCTCCGGTGAGAAGCTGCGTCGCCGGCGCCAACAGGTCGGTGAAGACGCCCGGGAAGATGCCGGCGATGGCGCAACCCGCGGCGAGCCCGAACATGGCGGCGAGCGAGGCCTTGTCGGTCTCCTGGGCACTCGCGGCCTCGTGGCTGCGGGCGCGGCCGAGGAAGGTGATGCCGAAGGCCTTGACGAAGCAGGCGGCGGCGAGTGCGGCGGCGAGCGCCAACAGCGCGCCGGTGGCCGGCGCCAGGAAGCGCAAGCCCCATTGCGGCAAATCCGGGCTCAAGAACACCGCCTGGAAGGTCATCCATTCCGACGCGAAGCCGTTGAGCGGCGGCAGCGCCGAGATCGCCGCCGCGCCGATCAGGAAGGTGAGGGCCGTCGCCGGCATGACGTGGATCAGGCCGCCCAGACGATCCATGTCGCGCTCGCCGGTGGAGACCTGCACGGCGCCCGCCCCGAAGAACAGCAGACTCTTGAACAGCGAATGGTTGAAGACGTGGAACAGCGCCGCGGTGGCGGCGAGCGCGGCCGCAGCGGCCAGACCGTCGGCGCGGAAAGCGAGCGCCAGGCCGAGCCCCGCGAAGATGATGCCGATGTTCTCGACCGTGTGATAGGCAAGCAGGCGTTTCAGGTCGTGCTGCATCAAGGCGTAGAGCACGCCCAGGAGCGCGGTGATGCCGCCCGCGGCGATCACCACCATCGACAGGCGCCAATCGACCGGGCCCAAGAGATCGAAGGCAATGCGGATGAAGGCGTAGACCGCAACCTTGGTCATGACGCCGCTCATCAGCGCCGAGACCTGGCTCGGCGCGGCGGGATGGGCGAGCGGCAGCCAGGCATGCAGCGGAAAGATGCCGGCCTTGGAGCCGGCGCCGATCAGCACCAGCAGAAGGACCGCCATGGCGGCGGCACCATCGAGGCCGTGGGCGCGCATGGAATCGAAGGCGTAATGGCCGCTCGATCCCGCCATGACGCCGAAGGCCAGAAGCAGCGCCAGCGTGCCGATGCCGGCCATGACGATATAGACGTAGCCGGCACGCAGATTGTCGGCCGCCCGATCATGGCCGACGACGAGCGCCCACGACATCAGCGACATGAACTCCCACGACAGCAGGAAGCTGAAGGCGTCGTCGGCCAGCACCACGAGATTCATCGCCGCGAGGAAGGCGGCATAGAACGGCAAGATGCGCTGCGGCGCGGATTCGTGGCGGCCGTAGCCCAGAGCGAAGACGCTGGAGGCCAGGCCCCCCAGGTTCACCACGGCGAGGAAGACCGCCGACAAGGCGTCGATGCGGAAATGGGCGCCGATCCAGGGCAGGCCCAAGGGCAAGGTGACGGTCGAAGGCGCCTCGGCAGCGAGAGCGGCGACGGCGATCGCCAGCCCTGCCGCGCAGACGATCGCAGAAGCGCCATAGACGAAAGTGAGGGCCTTGCGCGCGTTGAAGGCGGCGATTGCCCCGACGCCCAGCAAGGCGCCGACACACAGCAACGCATCGATGACCGGGGAATTCATGGGCATGCTAGCGGCGAAGCGGAATCGACGCCGGGCCCATTGAGGCACTGCGCTCCTTCAGGCGCACGCCGCGCCCTTGGCCGTGGCCCGTCACGCCTTCGTTGAGGAGTTCGACGCCTGCGGTTTCCAGCGCCGCCACCAGCTTGGTGAGGGAATCGATATTGCCGCGGATCGCGCCGTCGCTGGCTTCCATGCGCTGGATGGTCGGCAGCGAAAGGCCTGAGCGGTCCGCCAAGGAGCGCTGGTCCAGGCCGGCCAAGGCCCGGGCGGCGCGCAGTTGGGCTGCAGTGATCATGATCAGTCACGCGCTCTAGTGGATGTGCAGAATATCGAGCTATATGCACTATACAGCAATACTAAGGCAAGAAGCGCGAATTCTGAGAAACCCATGCCGAAGACCGGGCAGAACGCCTCTTAATGCAACCGCGCCCTAGGCGCACTGTAATGTATTTCACGAATAGTTACATCGCGTTAACGCGCCATCGAAGGATACACGGAAATCGGGCCAAAACGGCCCAGAATCATCGAAACAGTTTGTTTACGTCACAACGCATCATGTTGTTGCCATGCAAAAGACGATTTCGTATAGCCATATGCAGTATCCGATAGCCATAAATGATGTATTAACCATCACTTCTAACGGCATTGCGGATATCAGCGGGACGCTGCGCGGGAATCTGCGACGGCGGCCGGCTGCGTCACGAAGGCGAATGCCATGTTGTTGCGTAGAGTTGAGACAACGAATCCTACCCCGGCCCCCCGCAGTGCGTGCTCTCTGTCGGAAGCCGGCCTGACGACCTACCAGAAGGCCCTGAAAGAGCGCCTGCCGCTGGCGCATATCGCCGAACAATCCGAGCGGCCGCAGTTCTGGTTCGCCAACAACATCCTCCAGATCCTCGGCGTGCAGGCGAAGGCGCCAGGCGGGGACGACTTCGTGCACCTGACGCGCGAGACCACCAACGGCCTCAAGCTCGCCGACGACATGACGACGCTGGCGGCCCCCGACGAAATCCAGCCGCGCTATACCGAATTGCGCATCACCAGCGCCGATCTCGAGCGCTACATGGAGTGGGCCCGCACGGTCTACTGAGCCGGGCGCGCCGCATAGCGCCGGGCCAGCACGGCGCAGGCCATCAGCTGCATCTGGTGATAGAGCATCAAGGGCAGGATCATCGGGCCGAGCAACGTCGGCGGAAACAGCACGCCAGCCATGGGAACGCCCGAAGCCAGGCTTTTCTTCGAGCCGCAGAACACCACCGCGATCTCGTCCTCGCGCTTCAGCCCCGCCCAGCGCGCAACCAGGCGCGTCAGCGTCAGCGCCAGCGCCAGCAGCACGGCGTTGAGCGCCACGGTCCAGCCCAGGTCGCTCCAGGAATATTTGTGCCACAGCCCCTCGATCACCGCGGCGCTGAAGGCGGTGTAGACGACGAGCAGGATCACGCTGCGGTCGACCTTGCCGATGACGCTGCGATGGCCCTCGAGGAACGCCTTGGTCAGCGGCCGCGACAGATGCCCCAGCACGAACGGCAAGAGGAGCTGCAGCATGATCGCCTCGACGGCATGCAGCGAGAAGCCGCCGCGCGGGCCGCCGAGCAGCAACAGGCCCGTCAACAGCGGCGTGATGAAAATGCCTATCAGGTTCGAAGCCGAGGCGCTGCACACCGCGGCGGGGACATTGCCGCGGGCGATGGAGGTGAAGGCGATCGAAGACTGCACGGTGGAGGGCAAGAGGCAGAGGAACAGGAGCCCGTCGGCGATGGCGGGATTGAGCCAGCCATGGCTCAGCGCCCGCAGGACGAGCCCCATCGCCGGAAACAGGACGAAGGTCGATCCCAGCGCCAGCCCATGGATGCGCCAGGCGCCCAGCCCCGCAAGAATCGCCTCGCGCGACAGCCGCGCCCCGTGCAGGAAGAACAGGAGCGCAATGGCGCCGTCGGTCACCCAGCCCATGACGCGCGCCCCTTCGCCATAGCAGGGCAGCAGGCTCGCCAGCACGACCGTCGCCACCAGGGCGACGAGGAACGGATCGAGTCGAAGAGCCTTCACGCGAAGCACCGGGTGGCGACGCGCGATGCAAACAGGGCGCACCCTCCGGTTCAAGCACAATTGCCAAAGGCGGACTGGATGGAGGCGCGGCGGCGGAGTAGGTTGCATTACTCAGACAGAAACTCCCGGGACCAGCAACATGCCTCTTTCACGCCGACAAATACTGTTGCGCGCCGCGGCGCTGGCCGCGCTGCCCTCGTCCGCCCTGGCGCGCCCGCGCAGGCGCGCCAAAGGGCCGTTCAAGGCGAGCTGGCAATCGCTCGCCTCGCAGTATCGGGCGCCGGCGTGGTTCGCCGACGCCAAGTTCGGCATCTGGGCGCACTGGTCGGCGCAATGCGTGCCGGAGATGGGCGACTGGTACGCCAGGCGCATGTATATGCAGGGCGACAGCGCCTATGACGACCATCTCAAGCGCTACGGCCATCCTTCCGAAGCCGGTTTCATGGAGATCGACCATCTGTGGAAGGCCGAGAACTGGAACCCGGAAGAGCTGCTTTCGCTCTATGAGAAGGCGGGCGCCAAGTATTTCATGGCGCTCGCCAACCACCACGACAATTTCGACAACTACCGCTCGCGCCACCATGCCTGGAATTCGCTGCGCGTCGGGCCCAAGCGCGACATCATCGGCACCTGGGAAAAGCTGGTGCGCGAGCGCGGCCTGCGCTTCGGCGTCAGCAACCACTCTTCCCACGCCTGGCACTGGTTCCAGGTCGCCTACGGCTATGACGCGGTCGGCCCCAAGGCCGGCGTGCGCTACGACGCCTACCGCCTCACCAAAGCCGACGGCAAAGGCAAATGGTGGCAGGGGCTCGACCCGCAAGAGCTCTACACCGGACGCAACATGGTGATCCCCGACGGCATCAACTCGATCGAGGCGATGAAGCAGTGGCACGACCAGAACGACGGCGTGTGGCACGAGGACATACCGCCCCACAATCCCGCCTTCGCGCGCAAATGGTTCCTGCGCTGCAAGGACCTGATCGACAGCTACAAGCCCGACATGATCTATTTCGACGACACGGGCCTGCCGTTCGACCGTTATGGGCTTGAGATCGCGGCGCATTTCTACAACGCCAGCATGGCATGGCACGGCGCCAACGAAGCCGTGGTCACGGCGAAGAAATTGCCGCCGGCGCACGCGCCGGGCGTCGTCGAGGACATCGAGCGCGGCCTGGCGTCCGATATCATGGAGAGGCCATGGCAGACCGACACCTGCATCGGCGACTGGCATTACAATCGCGCCGTGTTCGAGGAGCACCGCTACAAGACGGCCGAGAGCGTCGTTCAGATGCTGTGCGACATCGTGAGCAAGAACGGCAACCTGATGCTGAACATTCCGGTCAAAGGCGACGGCACCATCGACAGCGACGAGCGCGCCATCCTGGCCGACCTGGCCCGGTGGACGGCAACCAACGGCGAAGCGATCTATGCGAGCCGCCCCTGGAAGACGTTCGGCGAAGGCCCCACCAAGGTGCAAAGCGGCATGTTCGGGGAGAGCAACCTGAAGGGCTTCACCGGTCAGGACATCCGCTTCACCCGCAAAGGCGACGTCCTCTATGCAGCCGTGCTGGGCCAGCCGGCGGCAAACGCGGTGACGATCGCTTCGCTGGCGCAAGGCTCGCACCTCGTCGGCGGCACGATCGAGCGCGTCACGCTCCTGGGCGCCGGTCCGATTGCCTTCACCCGCGACGCCGCGGGCCTGTCGGCCACCTTGCCGCCGGCGCCCAAAGGTGTCTTCGTTCCGGTCCTCAAGATCGAAGGAAACAACCTGGCCTGACCAGCCCCCAGAGGTCCGGAGGCGGACGGAGAGTTCCAGTTCCCATTTCCAATTGTCTGACTTAATATCGGTGCCATAACCGGCGCCGCCAGACGGGAGGATCCTTCATGTACCGCATCGATTTCGTGAAAGCGTGTGTCACCGGGCTATCCCTGGCCGCCCTGATGGGCGCTGCGGCGCCCGCCTATGCCAAGGACGCCATGAGCCATATTCAGAAGACCGTGTTCGGCCACGCCCCCGATGGCGCCGCCATCGACGCCTACACCCTGACCAACAAGACCGGGATGGAAGCCCGCATCATGACCTGGGGCGCCACGCTGGTGTCGCTCAAGACGCCGGACCGCCACGGGCATCTGGCGAACGTGGTGCTCGGCTTCGACAACGCGACGCCCTATATCACCGGCGTACCGTTCTACGGCGCCACCATCGGCCGCTTCGCCAACCGCATCGCGGGCGGCACGTTCAAGCTGGACGGCAAGACCTATCAACTGCCGCGCAACGACGGCACCAACAGCCTGCACGGCGGCACCCAGGGCTTCGACAAGCGGCTGTGGAAGGCCGAACCGTTCGAGACCGCCGAAGGCCCCGGCGTCAAGCTCACCTATGTCAGCGCCGACGGCGAAGAAGGCTATCCGGGCCAGCTGACCGCGCATGTCAGCTACCAGCTGCGCAACGACGACGCCCTGGACATCAAATACGAGGCGACCACCACCAAGCCGACGCCGCTCAACCTGACGAACCACGCCTATTTCAACCTGTCGGGCGACTTCAACAAGCCGATCCTCGACGAGGTGATCCGCATCGACGCCGACCGGTACACGCCGGTGAACGACAAGCTGATCCCGACGGGCGAACTCGCCCCGGTCGCCGGCACGCCCTTCGATTTCCGCAAGCCGATGGTGATCGGCGCGCGCATCAACGAGGACAACCAGCAGCTCAAATTCGCCCACGGCTATGACGACAACTGGGTGCTGAACAAGCCCCATGCCGGCGCCATGACGCTGGCGGCGGTCGTCAGCGACCCCGGCACGGGCCGGTCGATCGAAGTCAAGACCACCGAGCCCGGCATCCAGTTCTACACGGGCAACTTCATGGACGGGAAACCCGCCGGCAAGGGCACGGTCTTCCAGCACCGCACCGGATTGACGCTGGAGACCCAGCACTTCCCGGATTCGCCCAATCAGCCAACGTTCCCCTCGACGATCCTGAAGCCGGGACAGACCTTCCGGTCGCAGACCGTGTACCTCTTCCGCACGGTGAAATAGCGTTTCCCCGAATGCGGGCGGCGCCGCAGCGCCGCCCTTTTATTCTGCCCGTGCGCCGCTTCGTTCGCACACCAAAAAAATGGCGGGGCCGCGGCCCCGCCATCGCATTGGAGCGGACCTGGCCTTTACCGCAGGCTGAGGACCACCACCGACTTGGGCGGCAGGGTGACGCTGAGACTGTTGCCCGAGAGGCGGGCGCTGTCGAAGGCCACGGGATGCACGGCGTCGGGGTTCTCGAAGGTGTTGTGGGCGTCCATCGTGTCGCCCGTCAGCAGCCGGCCCTTCACCTGCCCTTCATGGGCGCCGGCGATCACCGCCGAGACCTGCGCCGGACGGTGCGGATCGAGGTTGGCAAGTCCCACGACGATCGAGCCGTCGCTGGCGCGCGCCGCCGAGGCGCTCACCTGCGGCACCGACCATTTGCCGTACTTGTAGGTGCCGGTCTTGAGGTCGAGCGGCAGCGAGGTCGCCTCCTGGAACGGCTGGTACATGTCGTAGACCCAGTAGGTCGGCGTCTTCAGCATCTTCGGCCCGTCGGTGAGAATCATCGCCTGCAGCACGTTGACCGTCTGGGCGATGGCGGTCATCCGCACGCGGTCGGCGTATTTGTGGAAGATGTTGAAGTTGGCCGCCGCCAGCACCGCGTCGCGGATGGTGTTCTGCTGCACCAGGAATCCCGGATTGGAGCCGGGTTCGGGCTGGTACCAGGAGCCCCACTCGTCGATGTAGAGGCCGACCTTCTTGTGCGGGCCGGGTCCCTGCCGATGCAAGGCCTCGTACTTGTCCATGATGGCGATGTGCTGCCGGATGAAGCCGTCCATCTTGAGCGTGTTGGCCAGCATGTTGATCCAGCCCGCTTCGCCGAAGCCGGTGGCGGTGTCCTTGTTCTCCCACTGCGGCCCCAGGATCGTGTAGTAGTGGAAATCGATGGCATCCAGGCCGCCGCGCGCGTTCTTCATCAGCGATTCGGTGAAGTCCGTCGTGGTGTCGTGGTCGCCGCTGGCGATGACCTGCGGACGCGCCTCGGGCTTGGTGCGCACGAAGGTGGCGTACTGCTTGAAGAGGTCGGTGTAGTAGGCCGCGGTCATGCTGCCGCCGCAGCCCCAGGTCTCGTTGCCGACGCCGAGCATCGCCAGCTTCCACGGCTTGTCGCGGCCGTTGGCCTTGCGCAACCGCGCCAGCGTCGTGTCCTGGTCGGAGGTCATGTACTCGATCCAGTCCATGGCTTCCTGCACCGAGCCCGAACCGACATTGAGGCTGACATAGGCGTCGGCCCCGATGAGATCGAGGAACTCGAAATATTCATGGGTGCCGAAGGCGTTGGTCTCGGGCACGCCGCCCCAATTGTGGTTGACGCGGACGGGGCGCTGGGCCTGCGGACCGATGCCGTCGCGCCAGTGGTACTCGTCGGCGAAGCAGCCGCCCGGCCAGCGCACGACGGGGACGTGCAGATCCTTGAGCGCCGCGATCACGTCGTTGCGGAATCCGTCGGTGTTGGGGATCGGCGAATCCTTGCCGACATAGATGCCGCCATAGATGCCGCTGCCCAGATGTTCGGAGAACTGGCCGTAGACATCCTTGTTGATGACGGCACCCGGGCGGTCGGCGTGGATAGTCAGGGTCGTGGCGGCGGGCTGCGGCGCGGGCGCCGCGGCCGCCGGCAGGGCGGCCGACAGCAGGGCCACAAGGCCGAGCAGTTTGAGATTCTTCATGGCTTTCCTCTCAGAGCGCGAAGCGGACGGTGATGTTATCAGACAAATCAGAGTATAGCCGTGGGCCAGCCGTCCTGCGACCAGACGAGCGGGGCGATGCGCAAGGTCGGCGTGCCGTCGCGCCGCGCGTCATAGGCGTGATAGACGATGTAGTCCTGCCCGCCGTCGCGCAGGATGGAGGCCCCGCCCGGCCCGCGCCAGCGCGACGAGGGATCATTCGCAAGCACGACCGTGCCGTTGCCGTCGCTCATGGCATAGCGGTTCTTGTCGCCATAAGGACCGGTGACCCGGGCACAGCGCCCCACCACCGTGTAGTAGTTCGAATCGGCGCCGCGGCAGCAGAAGTCGAACGAGCAGAACAGGTAGTAGTAGCCGCCGTGCTCGACGATGTAGGAGGCCTCGATGGCATCGAGGCCCGGATCGTCGGTCGGCCGCTTGGCGAGGGAGTAGATCGTCGGGCGATCCATCGCCGGCTTGCCCGTCGCCGGATCGAGCTGGATCAGCTTGAGCCCGCCCCAGAAGCTGCCGAAGGCGAGCCAGTGCTGGCCTTCGCGATCGACCACGTGGTTGGGATCGATGCAGTTGTAATCGTCGCCGGGCTTGGATTCGAACACCAGACCCTGGTCCACCCATTTGAATTGCGGCGACTTGGGGTCGAGCGTCGCGTTGGTGAGAAGGCCGATCACCGAGCGGTTCTTCCCGAACGTCGAGCAGGCGTAATAGAGAAGGTAGCGGCCGCCGGCGAACGAGATGTCGGGAGCCCAGACGCCTTCGGCGCCCGACACGCGGTCGCTCACCCATTGGGGCAGATCGTCCATCACGTAGCCTCCCTTCTCCCAAGACAGCAGGTCCTTGGAGAAGCGCCAGGGAATCTGTTGTCCGCCGCCGCCCGGCTGGTTGGTCGAGAAGACGTAATATGTGTCGCCTTCGCGGATGGCGCAGGGATCGTGCACCGGCGAGAGGCTGCCGGAGAGCCGGCTGTTCATCGACGCCGTCTCGGCGCGCCCCGGCGAGGCGGGAATGGCCGCGGCCATGCCCGCGGCGCAGGCGCCCTGGAGCGCCCTGCGGCGGCTCCACGGGCGCATGGTCCATTGCGTCATGACGAATGCCTCAGACGATAGCGGTGGGCCAGCCGTCCTTCGACCAGACGAGCGGCGCGATCCGCAGATACGGTTCGCCCACGTGGTTCTTCTTTCTCTGTTCGTCGTTCATCTGGAACACGCCGTCGGGCTTGTAATAGGCGTGATAGACGATGTAGTCCCGCCCGTCCTTGTCGCGCAGGATGGCGCAGTGCCCCGGGCCGCGCCAATGCTCCTTCTCCTCCTGGTCGGCCTTCAGGATGACGGAGCCGTAGCCGTCGGTCAGCTTGCGCCCCTGCTTGTCGACATAGGGTCCCGTGACCGAGCGCGACCGCCCCATCGCCGTGTAATAGGTGCTGAAGATCCCCTTGCAGCAATAGTCGTAAGAGGCGAAGAAATAGTACCAGCCGTTGCGCTCGAAGATGTAGTTGGCCTCGATGGTGTCGAGACCGCCTTGCGGCGTCGGGCGCGCGGCAAGGTTGATCAGCTTGTGATCTCCTGGCACGGGCTTGCCGGTCCTGGGATCGAGCCTGAGCATCATGATGCCGCCCCAGAAGCTGCCGAAGGCCAGCCAGCGTTCGCCCTGCGGCGTGACGACATGGGTGGGGTCGATGCAGTTGTAGTTGTCGCCAGGCTTGGATTCGAAGACGAGCCCCTTGTCCTCCCATTTGTACTTGGGCGACTTGGGATCGAGCGTGGCGTTGGTGGCCAGCCCGATGATCGAGCGGTTCGAGCCGAAGCTCGACAGGGCGTAATAGAGACAGAAGCGGCCGTCGATGAACGACAGGTCCGGCGCCCAGATGCCGGGCGTCTCGGGGATCATCTTCAGCGCCCAGTCCGGGATGGCGGGGAATGCGTTGCCGATCGACTGCCACGTTGCGAGGTCCTTGGACGTGCGCATCGGAATCTGGCCCTGGCGCTTCTGGTCCATGGTCGTGCAGCAGACGTAATAGGTGTCGCCGTCGCGAATGATGCAGGGATCGTGGACGGGCGTGATGTCGCCGTTCATGCGGTCGTTGATCGATTTGGGCGGCTGCGCCCAGGCGGCGACGGACGGCAGCGAGACGGCCGCGAGCCCGATGAGCGAGCCGTGCAGGGCGCCGCGGCGGCTGATGGCTTCTTCAAGGATCTTCTGCATCTTGGACCCCATTCCAGGGAAACGGGCGGCAGCAGATCCAAGCGATCCGCTGCCGTCCATCCGGAGAGAACTACGTCATGCTAAACCACCGGGAGCGGTTGAAGGCAGCCGCCCCCGGATTCGTCAAACTCACAACCGATAGCGCAGGCCCAGCGAGATCGTCTGGTCGAAGCGCCGCGTGTCGCGCGGATAGACCGCACACAATGCCCCGGCTCCAAAACAATCCTGGAAGTAGCTGTTCAGCAGGTTGGTGGCGTCGAGGGTGAAGGTCAGGCTGTCGGTGTACCTGTAGCTGGCCGACAGATCGAGCCAGGGCTGGGCCTTGGCATAGATCGTTCCCGGATTCTGGCCGCCGCCGGGCGCCGGGCCTTCATTGAAGCCGGAACGCCAGTTGTAGGCGGCGCGGAAGGAGAACGGTCCCTTCTCGTAGATGCCGACGACGTTGTAGGACCAGTGGGAGATGTTCTGGAAGGCGCCGCCGACATAGGTGGCGTTGGTCTGCAGGCCCAGCCCGCTCCACAAGCCCGGCAGGAAGTCGAAGAACTGCGTATAGTCGGCCTCGAAACCGTCGATGTGGCCGGCCGGCGAGTTCGATGGACGGCTGATCTGGTAGACGATGCCGCCGATCGTCTCGGCCACCACCGAACCGCCGATGTAACCGTCGACGTCGCGATGGAAGTAGGTGCCGCTCAGCAGGTTCGACGGACCGAAGTAGTACTCCAGCGAAACGTCGATGTTGTTGGACTTCTCGGGCGTCAGGTCGGGATTGCCGCTCGAGCCGGAACCCAGGAGCGTCGCCGTCGAAGCCGACAGGTTCAGACCCGGATTGAGCTGGGCGAAGGTCGGACGCGTCACCGTGCGGCTCAGCGCCAGGCGGAAGAACAGGTCATCCTGGAGCATGAAGCGCATGTTGAGGCTGGGCATCCAGTCCACCGTATCCTTCGAACTCGCCGTCGGCGTGTAGGTGAAGGAATAGGTGTTGGGCGGCGGCGTCGGATTGGTCTGGGTGATGACGAGCGTGTTGCCGCGCATGTCGGCCTGGGTGTCGACGACCCGCAGGCCGATATTGCCGTCGACCGGCGTGCCGCCCAGCATGAAGGCGTACTTCGCCATGAAGTAGCCGGCATAGCTCTGTTCGCGGTCGTCGAAGGAGTTCGACGGGTCCGCGGCTGGTGCCGCCGCCGGCTGTCCGAACAGCGTCCGCACCAGGCCGACATTCTTGACGAGCCAGTTGGGGTCGGCGTCCATCCACTTGGTGATGCCGAACTTGCCGTCGAACTGGCTGCCGCTGGTGATGTGGAACGAGCCGGGATAATCGGCGAGCGTCACGCCAGGCCCCGGATTGCCGTGATAGCCGCCGCAAGCCACCGAGGCGTCGCGGGCGAGCTGCTGGGCATAGAACGGGCTCGAAGGATCGGGGAAACTGTCGCAATCGAGGCCGCCCGCGTTGTCGGCGCGGTTCCGGGCGAACCGGTTCGCATAGCGGAAGCCGACGTCGAACGACCTGATCAGGCTGTCTGCGCCGACGTCGTAGTGCAGATCGGCGCGCCAGTCGACTTCGTTGCCCGTCTGCTTGGTCCACTGGTCGTACCACTGCCGCCAGACCATGTTGGCGGGGTCGGTGACCGAAGCCAGCGGCACGTTCATGTAGGGCGTGCCGGTGTTCTTGTAGTTGAAGTCCGCCACATAAGCCGGAGGCGGGCCCGGGAAATAGTGCGTATCGAGAATGTAGCCGGTCTGCGCGAAGCGGCTGTCGGTGTAGTCGACTTCGGTGGAGAGCGTGACGTTCTCGCCCGTCCAGGTGGCGCCGCTGGCCAACTGGTAAGTGTCGGTCTTGGCGCGGAAGGACTGATTGCTGGTCAGATCATACCAGCCGGCATTCACGGTCTTCACTTCATTGGTGCCGGGGAACACGGTTGCGGTCGCGGGATCCGCGCCGATCCACGGCAGGCCGACGAAGAAGTCGACCGAGTTCGGGTTGCGGTAGCGCGTGTAGAACGCCTCGGCGAAGACTTCGACGTTCTGGTTCGGGCGCCACTGCATGGAAAAATCAAGAGCGCCGCGCTCGCGGGCCCCAGGAATGGACTGGGCGCCTTCCGTCAGCGGAATCCACGACGGATTGGGGGCGCCCGGAATTCCGAACAGCGGGATCACCGAGATGTAGTTGTCGAGGATCTCTTCCTTGTAATGGTCCTTGGAATAGGACACGTCGAGCAGGACGCCGATCTCGCCGATGCCCGTCTGGAAGCGGTCGCTGATAAGGACGCTGGCCAAGGGATCGACATGACCCGACAGGGAACTGTATGTGCCGCGCGCCGTGCCGGCGATCTCGAGTCCGTCGAAGTCGAAGGGGCGATGCAGGCGCACGTCGATCAAGCCGGCGATGCCGCCTTCCAGATCCTCGGCCGTGGCGGATTTGTGGACGTCGACGCGCGCCAAAAGCTCGGCAGGGACGTCCTGCAAGGTCATGAAGCGGCCGGTGGACGTGAAGATCTCGCGCCCGTTCATCAGGGTCGCGATGTCGGGCAGGCCGCGGATCAGGAGCTGGTTCGCCTCGGCGGCGTTGCGGCTGATCTGCACGCCCGTGACGTGCTGCAAGGCCTCGATGACGTTGTTGTCGGGCAGCTTGCCGATGTCTTCGGCCACGATCGAATCCATGATCTGGCCCGAATTCTTCTTCACCTCCTGCGCCGACTGCAAACTGGCGCGGACGCCGGTGACGACAACGGTTTCCATCGTCTGATCCGACTGCGCCAGCGCCGGGCCGGACGCCAAAATCAGCGCCACGACGGACGCCGAACCGCTAAGCGCCTTCAAGCATTTCATGAAGTCCCTCCCTCGCATCATCCGTCGTGGCAACCCCTGCGCATCTCGGATGAGGTCAAATTATGTTGGTATTACTCAGACAATTAAACTATTGAGATTCCGGCAAAGGTGCAAGTCATGCCTGATCTGCGTTGGAATTTGCCCAGACGGTGTGGCGTTTCGGCTGCGGTAAGCGATTTCTTAACAACGCACTACTCAGACAAGAATTTGCGACTCGGCAAAGCGCGCACCGCCGCGTCCGCGCGCCACAAAGAAGCGGTCAGGGTGTGTGGCTGAGGCGCATTGGCGTTGCGCAGGCGTATTCTGTAGTGTCCCCGACCGGTTGCGGCAGAGTCGATTCCATGAACAAGACACCAGCGAGCCGTCGGCGCCAGCGCCCCGCCAGCAAGGCCCTTCGGCTGCACGGAACGATCGCCCAGGATCTCGGCATTGCCATCATGAGTGGCAGGTACCAGCCGGGCGACATTCTCGTCGGCGAAGTGGCGTCCAGCGAACGCCTCGCGGTGTCGCGCACCGCCTACCGCGAGGCCGTGCGAATCCTCGCGGCCAAGGGGCTGGTGGAATCCAAGCCCAAGATAGGCACCAAAGTGAGCCCGCGGGAGACCTGGCATCTTCTGGACCCCGACGTGCTGGCCTGGGCGTTCGCCGGCGAGCCGGACCTCAAATTGCTCGAGAGCCTGTTCGAACTGCGCAACATCGTGGAATCGGCGGCAGCGGCGCTTGCCGCAACCCGGCGATCGACGGAGCATCTGGACGCCATGCGCGACGGCATCGAGCGCATGAGCCGGTACACCCTGGCGACGGAAGCGGGGCGGCAGGGCGACCAGGCGTTCCATTCGGCGCTGCTGCAGGCCACCGACAATCCCTACATCATGTCGCTGACCAGCGGCGTCAGCGCCGCCGTCGACACCACGACCATGTTCAAGCAGCGCGAACGGCCCCTGCCGCGCGATCCGGTTCCCGATCATCTGCGCGTGTTCCAGGCGATCGCCGACCGCGATCCGCAGCGGGCCGAAAAGGAAATGTCCAACCTGATCAAGCTGGCGCTGCAGGACACGCCGGTGCCGCGGCGCACCAAGCCCGCCACGGACAAGCGCAAGCGCGCCTGAACAGAAAGGGGCGGGCCCGTCGCGACGCCGGTTCCCGTCGCGGCGTTTCGCTGCGCTGCGGCAGGCTGCGGGCAATTGTCTGATTTTTGGCGTGCCTCGCCCGGCGCCCTGTGTTACGGTCGCGGCGGAAGAAAACAACAACGACAATGCCCATGACCCCGCTGAAGAATTTCGAAGTCTGGTTCGTGACCGGCAGCCAGCACCTCTACGGACCCGAGACCCTCAAGCGCGTCGCCGCGGATTCGCAGGAGATCGCCAAAGGCCTCGGCGCCGCCCTGCCCGTGCAGGTGATCTTCAAGCCCGTGCTGGTATCGCCCGAATCCGTGAGCGAACTGGCGCAGGAGGCCAACACGGCCAAATCCTGCATCGGCCTGGTCATCTGGTGCCACACCTTCTCGCCGTCGAAGATGTGGATCAACGGGCTGAAGCAGCTGCGCAAGCCGGTGGCCCATCTGCACACGCAGTACAATCGCGACATTCCGTGGTCGTCCATCGACATGGACTTCATGAATTTGAACCAGGCGGCGCACGGCGACCGCGAGCACGGCTTCATCTGGAGCCGGCTGCGCCTGAACCGCAAGGTGATCGTCGGCCACTGGCAGGAAGCTTCAGTCCAGAACAAGCTCGGCGCCTGGGCGCGCGCCGCGGCGGCCTGGAACGACTGGCAGGACGCCAGATTCGCCCGCTTCGGCGACAACATGCGCGAAGTCGCGGTCACCGAAGGCGACAAGGTCTCGGCCCAGTTCAAGTTCGGTTATGCGGTCAACGGCTACGGCGTGGGCGATCTCGTCGCCCGCATCAATGCGGTCTCGGACAAGGAGACCGACGCCCAGGTGCGGGAATACGAGGACCTCTACGACGTGACGGGCGATCTGCGCCAGGGCGGCGGCCGCCACCGCTTCGTGCGCGAGCAGGCCCGCATCGAAACCGGCATGCGCGCCTTCCTCAAGGAAGGCGGCTTCAAGGGTTTCACCACGACCTTCGAGGACCTGCACGGGCTCGAGCAGCTGCCCGGTCTCGCCGTGCAGCGGCTGATGGCGGAAGGCTACGGCTTCGGCGCCGAAGGCGACTGGAAGACCTGCGCGCTGTTGCGCGCCGTCAAGGTGATGACCCACGGACTGAAGGGCGGCGCCTCGTTCATGGAGGACTACACCTACCACCTCGATCCGGCCGGCAAATGCGTGCTGGGCGCCCACATGCTGGAGGTCTGCCCCACCATCGCCGCCGGCAAGCCCAAGCTCGAGGTCCATCCGCTCGGCATCGGCGGCAAGATGGATCCGGCGCGCCTGGTGTTCAACGCCGCCACCGGGCGGGCGCTCAACGCCACGCTGATCGACCTCGGCAACCGCTTCCGCATGCTGGTGAACGAGATCGAGGTCATCGCCCCGCCGCAGCCCATGCCGAAACTGCCGGTGGCGCAGGCCGTGTGGAAGCCGAAGCCGAGCTTCGAGGAATCCTGTGCGGCGTGGATCTACGCCGGCGGCGCCCATCACGCGGCGTTCAGCCAGGCGGCGACCAGCGAGATGATGGAAGACTTCGCCGCCATGGCCGACGTCGAATTCCTCCTCATCAACGACCAGACGAAGGTGGACGAGTTCCGCAAGGAGCTGCGCTTCAACGAAGTCTATTACGCATTGAATCGGGGCTGGGCCATCTGAGGCCCGGGCCGTCCAACCAGGCGGGTTCGCCATGAGCCAATACACGATCGGTCTCGATTACGGGACCAATTCGGTCCGTGCGCTACTGGTCGATGCGGCCGACGGGCGCGAAGCGGCCGCCGCGATCTGGGGCTATGAGCACGGCCACCAGGGCGTCGTCTTGGGGCGCGATCCCAACCTCGCGCGCCAGCATCCCGGCGACTACCTGAAAGGCGCGGAGATCACGATCCGCGAGGTTCTGGCGCAAGCCAAGAAGACGGTGCCCGGGTTCTCGCCGGACGACGTCAAGGGCATCGGCGTGGACACCACCGGCTCGACGCCGATGCCGGTCGATGCCGACGGCCTGCCGCTGGCCTTCGACGAGCGCTTCGCCGACAACCCCGCGGCGCTGGCCTGGCTGTGGAAGGACCATACCGGCTACGCCGAAGCGGGCGAGATCACGGCGCTGGCCAGGAAGATGCGCCCGCAATACCTCGCCAAATGCGGCGGCGTCTATTCGAGCGAATGGTTCTTCTCGAAGATCCTGCACTGCCTGCGCACGGCGCCGGACGTGTTCGCCGCCGCCTATACCTGGGTGGAACTCGCCGACTTCGTGCCGGGCGCGCTGTCGGGGACCTTGGCGCCGGGCAAGTTCACGGCGGGCATCTGCGCCGCCGGCCACAAGGCGATGTACAACGCGGCCTGGGGCGGCTACCCCGACGAAGAGTTTCTTTCGGCGCTCGATCCCAAGCTGGGCGGATTGCGCGAACGCCTGACCAAACGCGTGCGCTCCATCGACAGCCGGGCGGGAACCCTGACCGAAGAATGGGCCGCCAAGACCGGATTGCCGGCCGGCGTGCCCGTGGCGGTCGGGGCCTTCGACGCGCATCTGGGCGCCATCGGCGCGGGCATCGGCCCCGGCACCCTGGTCAAGATCATGGGCACTTCGACCTGCGACATCACCGTGAAGGGGAACACGGAAGCGCTGGCGGACGTTCCGGGCCTGTGCGGAATTGTCGATGGCAGCGTGCTGCCCGGTTTCTTCGGCCTCGAAGCGGGCCAATCGGCGGTAGGAGACATCTTCAATTGGTTCGTCGACTACATCCGCCCCGGCGGCAAGGAACCTCTGTCGCACGAGCAGCTGCAGCGCGAGGCGGCGGCGCTGAAAGCCGGCGAGTCCGGCCTGGTGGCGCTCGACTGGAACAACGGCAACCGCACCATCCTGGTGGACCAGCGCCTCACCGGCCTGCTCGTCGGCCAGACGCTCTACACCACGCCGGCCGAGATCTACCGCGCGCTGATCGAAGCCACGGCGTATGGGGCGCTCGCCATCATCAACCGCTTCGAGGAATACGGCGTCGAAATCGCCGAGATCGTCAACTGCGGCGGCATCGCGGAGAAGAGCCCGCTCACCATGCAGATCTATGCCGACGTCACGGGACGGCCGATGAAGGTGTCGCGCTCCGCCCAGACGCCGGCCCTGGGCGCCGCCATCGCCGCGGCGGTGGCCGCCGGCGTGCACAAGAACTTTGCCGCGGCCCAGAAGGCGATGACGGGACTCAAGGCGCAGGTCTACGCGCCCGACGCGGAGGCCCATGCGGTGTACCGCAATCTCTACGAGATCTACCGCACGCTGCACGACGCCTTCGGCACGCCCAGTTGGCAGGGCAACCTCTACGACGTGATGAAGCGGCTGATCGACATCCGCGCCCGCGTGCGCACATAGGACCCGCGATGCTGGAAAAACTGAAGCAGCAGGTGTGGGAAGCGAACCTCGAGCTGGTGCGCGAGGGTCTCGTCATCCAGACCTTCGGCAACGTCTCGGGCATCGATCGCGACAAGGGCATCGTCGTCATCAAGCCTTCGGGCGTGGCCTATGACGCCATGAAGCCCGAGCACATGGTCTGCGTGACGCTCGACAGCTGCGAGACGGTCGAGGGCGGTCTGCGCCCCAGTTCGGACACGGCGACCCATCTCGTGCTCTATCGCGCTTTCGCGGCCATCGGCGGCATCACCCACACCCACAGCCTGCACGCCACGGCCTGGGCGCAGGCCAGGAAGAGCCTGCCGGCCCTCGGCACGACGCAAGCCGATACCTGGCACGGCGCGGTGCCCTGCACGCGGCTGATGCGCGACGGCGAGATCAAGGCCGACTACGAAGCCAACACCGGCCATGTCATCGTCGAGACCTTCGCCGACAGCGATCCGATGCACCGCCCCGCGGTGCTGGTGGCGAGCCACGGCCCCTTCACCTGGGGCAGGGACGCCAAGGACGCCGTGCACAACGCCGTGATCCTGGAATACGTGGCGCGGCTGGCCAGCGAGACGCTGCGCATCGCGCCGGACACCGAGCCCATGCAGGCGACGCTGCTCGACAAGCACTTCCTGCGCAAGCACGGACCCAAGGCGTATTACGGACAGAAATAAGGCAACGACCAGGAAACCCGACGTATGAGTATCAGCGCCGCGGCCGCCAGACCGATCGTTACCGCATCGCCGATCGATATCGCGATCGTGGTGATCTATTTCATCTTCGTCATCGGCATCGGCATCTACCTGAAGAAATACACCAAGACCGGCGAAGACTTCTTCATGGCCGGCCGCGAGATGACGGCTTGGATCGCCGGGCTGAGCTTCCTGTCGGCCAATCTCGGCGCCCTGGAGCTTTTGGGCTGGGCCGGATCGGCCTACGAATACGGCATCCTGGCCGTGCACTGGTACTGGATCGGCGCCATCCCCGCCATGATCCTGCTCGGTCTGGTGATGATGCCTTTCTACTACGCATCGCGCACGCATTCGGTGCCGGGCTATCTGCAGCTGCGCTACGGCCGCGCCGCCAGCGGACTTTCCGCCATCAGCTTCGCCGTGATGACCATCCTGATGAGCGGCGTGAACATCTTCGCCATGGCCGCCGTGATGCAGGTGGTGCTCGGCTGGAACATGAACTTCAGCATCTGGGTGTCCTCGGCCAGCATGGGCGCCTATGTCGTGCTGGCGGGGCTGCTGTCGGCGATCTTCAACGAAGTGCTGCAGTTCGTGCTGATCTGGCTGGGTTCGCTCTTGATCCCCATCCTGGGTCTGTTCCAGGCGGGCGGCTGGAGCGGACTGAAGCAGCACATCATGACCAATCTGACGCATTTCGGGGTCGCCAATCCCGACAGCTACATGCATGTCTGGACCACGCTGGGCAATTTCAAAGACAACCCGATGGGCATCAACTGGATCGGCATCGTCTTCGGCCTGGGTGCCGTCATTTCGATGGGATACTGGACGACCGACTTTCTCGTGGTGCAGCGCGTGATGTCGGCGCGCGACCTGCGTTCCGCCAAGATGGCGCCCCTGATCGGCGCGGCGTTCAAGATGTTCGTTCCGGTCATCGTCATCCTGCCCGGCCTCCTGGGCCTGGGACTGCTCGACGTCCACCTGGTGTCGCAGACCGCGGTCAGCGCCGCGGCGGCGCACGGGGCGACGCTCTACAGCTACAACGACGTCCTGCCCCTGATGCTGGCCAAGTATTGCGGGCCGGCGCTTCTCGGCCTGGGCATCACCGCCCTGATCGCAGGCTTCATGTCGGGCATGGCCGGCAACGTCACCGCCTTCGCGACGGTTTGGACGCACGACATCTACAAGCCGATGATGAATCCCAACGCCTCGGACGGCCACTATCTCGCCATGGGGCGCTGGAGCACGGTGCTGGGCATCCTCGTCAGCATCGGCACCGCCTATTTCGTCATGCAGTTCGCCAGCATCATGGACTACGTGCAGGCGCTGTTCAGCTTCTTCATCGCACCTCTGTTCGGCACGGTGATCCTGGGCATGCTGTGGAAGCGCACCACGCCGGCCGGCGGATTCTGGGGGCTGCTGGCGGGGACCGTCGGCTCGATCGCCATGTATTTCTGGGTCGATCTGCAGCCCTCGGCGCTGCGCTACATCGCCTTGTCGCCCGACGCCATGCCGATGGCCGCGGACATGTTCCGCGCGCTGTGGAGCTTCGTCATCGTGGTGCTCGTGACCGTGGGCGTCACCCTGGTGACGCCCCCCAAGCCCCAGAGCGAGCTGAAAGGCCTGGTGATGGGATGCACCGACATCCCGTCGGAAGGCAGCTATCCGCTGATCCACAGGCCGGCGTTCTGGGCCGTGGTGATCTTCGCCGTCTTCGCCGCACTCAACTGGTATTTCCGCTGAGGGACCATGCACAGCCACGTCAATTCCATCTGGTTCCTGATCGGGCTGCAGCTTCTGATCTACGGCGCCCTGATCACCGGGACCGGTATCTGGGAGCTCTTCTATCCGCCCGCCCGGGTCGTGGACCTCGCCTGGATGCATCCCGCGATCTGGTGGGGCGCCATCCTGGTGGGGCTCGGCCTGTTCTACGTCATCCACTATCGCCCGTCCCGGACCATCAGCAACTGAGCGCCATGCGACGAAGCGCAGACCAGACAGGGAGTGCGGCACCTACCTAACATCCGGGACAGCCGTCCTCGGACCACAGCTTGAAGGGGGCAATCTTCATGAACAGCAACACGGTCAACAAGGCCGCCGGCGATATCGCCGGATTCTTCAACGCACCGCCGCCGGGCCACGGCCCGGTGTTCGATGCGACCGACTGGATCGTGGTGGCGGTGTTCATCGCCGTCATGCTGGCGGTCGTGGTGGCCTCGATGCTGAAGAAGGCCGAGTCCGGCAAGGATTACTTCCTGTCGGGACGCGATTCGGGATGGCTGCAGATCGGCTCGTCGATCTTCTCCTCCAACATCGGTTCCGAACATCTCGTCGGCCTGGCCGGCGCCGGCTTCGCCACCGGCATGGCGATGGCGCACTGGGAGATGCAGGGCTGGATCATCCTCGCCCTGGGCTGGGTCTTCGTGCCGCTGTACGATCGCATGAAGATCTTCACCATGCCGGAGTTCCTCGAGCTGCGCTTCAGCCGCGGCTCGCGCAACGTGCTCAGCCTGCTCACCATGGCGAGCCTGGTGCTGACCAAGATCGCGGCCACCATCTACGCCGGCGACGTGGTGGTGCGCACGCTGCTCGGCATCAACAGCGTCAGCATCTTCGGCTTCGAGATCGACGTGTTCTGGGCCATCGCGCTCGGCCTCGCCTTCACCACCGGCCTCTACACCGTGCTGGGCGGGCTGCGCGTCATCATGTACACCTCGGTGCTGCAGGCGCCGGTCCTGATCTTCGGCTCCCTCTGCATCCTCTATTCCGGCCTCAGAGTGCTGGGCCACGGCGACCTTCTCGCCGGCTGGCACGCCACCGTCGTGGCGGCTGGCGCCAACATCCACCTGATCCGCTCGTTCCACGATCCGGAATGGTCGTGGGCGGCGGTGCTGCCGAGCTCGATGATCATCGGCTTCTGGTACTGGTGCACCGACCAGTACATCGTCCAGCGCGTTCTCGCCGGGCGCAACCAGCAGCAGTCGCGGCGCGGCGCCATCCTGGCGGCGTACTTCAAGCTGACGCCGGTCTTCATCTTCCTGGTGCCGGGCATGGTGGCCTTTGCGCTGACGCACGACCCGGCGGCCAACTTCACCACCAACGGCGACGCCGCCTATACCTCGCTGGTGGCCCAGATCCTGCCACACGGCCTGCGCGGCATGGTGGCCTGCGCCATGATCGTGGCGCTGATGGCCTCGCTGGGCTCGAAGTTCAACGCCTCTGCCACGCTGTTCACCATGGACTTCTTCCGCGAATGGTACCCCGACGCGTCGGGGCGCACGGAAGTCGTGGTGGGGCGCATCGCCACCGCGGTGATCGTCGGCATCGGCATCTGCTGGGTGCTGGTGATCAAGAGCCTGAGCTCGAACCTCTACACCTACCTGCAAAGCGTGCAGAGCTACCTGTCGCCCGCCATCGTGGTGCTGTTCGTGCTGGGCGTGTTCTGGAAACGGGCCAACGCCAAGGGAGCCTTGATCGCCTTCGTCGTCGGCGTCATCGGCGGCTTCGCGCGGCTGGCGGCCGACATCTATATGCGCGCCGAGGACACGCTGGTGCTGGGGCTGAAGCGGCAGCTCTTCAACCACCAGATCACCCAGGCCCAGTTCGACGCGGCGATCGCGCCCATCCAGGCGAAGTACGGCTTCATCTTCACCATGTGGGACATCAACTGGCTCTACTATTGCCAGATCCTGCTCGTGGTCACGGCCGTGCTGATGGTCGGCATCAGCCTGATGACCAAGGCGCCCCATCCCAGGACAGTCAAGTACACCTGGTACGGCGCCACGCCCGAGGAGAAGGCGGCCACGCGCGCCAGCTGGAACGCGGTGGACGTCATCCTCAGCGCCATCGTCGTCGCCGCGGTGATCGTCTTCTACTACAGCTTCTGGTGATCGAGAACGGCAAGGCGGCGAACCCTCCGCCGCCGTGTCCTTTCAGCCGACGGTCGCCTGATAGAGCCGCGTCGATTCCTGCGCCACGGCAAAGAAGGGCTTGAAGGTCTGCGCCCCTTCCGGCGTCGTCACCCGCCATTCGGGGCCGGACGATGCCTGCTTCACCGCCATCAGCTCGTCGCGATGGAACGGCAGGAAGCGCGGGCCGACGGCGAACAGCGCCAGCGGCCCCTGCACCACCGCCAGGTGCCCCGGGTGCTTGTCGTCCACCGCCTCGAGCCGCAGGGGCGCCTCGAGGGTCAGCGCGATGCGGTCGCCGTTGCGCCAGGTGCGCCGGATGGCGAAGAATTTTCCGGGCTGCGGCCCGTCGGCGAAGCGCCGGCCGTTGACCGCGATGCGCGTGCCTGCCCCCGCCCAGGCCGGAATGCGCAGCATCACCGCGAAAGTCTCCTCGTGCGGCGTGGCGACGGCGATCTCGATGTCGGGCGCCAGCGGATATTGCGTCGTCTGGCGGAGCGTGACGGTGCGCCCGCCCCGCTTCCAGGTGAACTGCGACGGCGCGTAGAGATTGATCGCCACCGCATCGGGCCGCGTCAGATAGGCCGAGATGCCGTAATCGGCGACCACCTGGCCGATGGTGCCCGAGCAGCAGGTGCAGTGGTACTCGTGATAGAACTTGGCGCCGATATTGTTGTAGTCGGAATAGTAGAATGCGGTGCCGTCGGACTTCATCGGCAAGGCGCCCAGGATCGCGTTGTAGAGCACGCGCTCCATCGAATCCCCGAAGCGGCTTTCGCCGGTCACCGACATCAGGTAGCGCGCCGCCTTGAAGTGGCCGTATGAGCCGCACGGCGTCTCGAAGCTCGCGTGCGTCGTGTCGAGGCTGTCGCCCAGCGCTCCCGAGCCGGGCGCGACGAACGCTTCGTTGGGACCCCAGCCGCCGGTGGCGAAGCTTTGCGCCACGATGAGGTCGAAGCCGTTGGCGGCCGCGCCCAGATGCATGGCGCTGCCGTCGGTGATGTAGGCCTGCATGGCGGAGCTCAGGGCGTTCATGTGGCTGTAGGCATGCTTGCCCGGCAGGACATTGTCCCCGCGCGCCAGCGGAGCGAAATAAGCCTGATCGAGCAGAAAGCGCCGCGCCAGGGCGCGGTAGCGGTCGCCCGCGCCGCGCTTCCACGCCAGATAAAGGTTCTCCGGCAAGGTGTAGGACTCGTCCCAGCCGAACGCCACGTTGGGATGGGGCCGCGCCGCCATCTCGGGCCGCGTCAGCGCCTTCTCGGGCAGATGGGGAAGTGCCGCATCGGTGGCGCGGTTGAGAACGTCGAGCGCATTCGAAACACCAGCGAAGCTGTAGGCGTCGAGCAGGCCGATGTTGATCTTGTCGAAGGTGTAGGCCGGCAATGCGTAGTCGTCGTAGAACTTCGCCGTGATGGTCGGTGCGAAGCCGGCCACGAGGCGCGCCACCTTCTCGGCCGTGGCGCGGTCGCCCGTGACGGCATGTGCGCGGGACAAGGCGGAGACGTATTGCCCGAAACAATGGCCGGGAATGAAGCCGCGGAAGTCGGCCGGGATGTTGTACTTGCGGACCCAGTTGTACCAGCCTCCGAGATCGGGCCCGGGCGCCGCCAGGCCGGCGCGCTGGCGGAACGGCTTGAGCAGCGCATCCTCGTCCATCGCCATCAAGGTGTCGTGCTGGCGGCGGAACTGTTCGAGCATCGGTCCGTCGAGCAGCGTCACATCGCCGTAAGAGGCGGGCGTCAACGCCACGGGCGCGTGCGGCGCGCCTGCGACGGGATCGGCCATGAGGCCGGCAGCCAGCGTGGAGCCGGCCAATTGCAGGACCGTTCGACGCGTTTCCATGGCGTGTCTCCGCGTTGTTTGTCTGACATATATAGCATGCGTCAATCCGCCGTTCCGTAGGGAAAGCAAACGGCCCCGACGGCCGGCCGCCCGCGACCAAGCGGCACGGGCGGCCCCCGGCCGAGGCCGTTTTGCGCCTGTGCCGGCCGCCGCAGCCATTCCGCCGCATTGCTGGAGCCAGCCGCGCCACCCATCGTGGAGCCGGTGGGCACAACGGCAATCAGATGCTGCAGGACGTCGAACAACTCGGAGGACCGGCGCGCTTCACCTATTGTGAAGACGCCAACATCCCCGACTATCTCAACCGCCACTATTGGTGGGCCTATGTCCATCCCAAGGCGGTCCACTTCTTCGACCGGGGCTGGGTGATCAATCTCATCCTGCTCGGCAACTACCACCGCCTGCGCGACGCGGCGCTGGCGGAATTCTCGGAACGCCCGCTGGGGCGGATGCTGCAGATCTCCTGTGCCTACGGAGATCTTTCGGCCCGCCTGGCACGGCGCGCGGCCAAGCTCGGCGGCACGCTGGAAGTGGTCGACGTGCTGCCCATCCAGCTCAAGAACCTCAAATGGAAGCTGCCGTCGCGCACGCCCGCGCGGCTGCTGCGCATGGACTCCACCGACCTGCGCCTTCCCGATCAGTCCTATGAGCAGGTGCTGCTGTTCTTCCTGCTGCACGAACAGCCCGCCGATATCCGCTCCAAGACGCTGCGCGAGGCGCTGCGGGTGCTGAAGCCCGGCGGCAAGCTCGTGATCGTCGAGTTCGCCAAGCCCAAGTGGTGGAATCCAATGCGCTATCTGCTGCGTCCGCTGCTGGGCACGCTGGAGCCTTTCGCGCTCGACCTGTGGGACAGGGACCTCGTCGAGATGCTGCCGCCCTTCACCGGCGTGCGGCGCTCCCTTTATTATGGCGGGCTGTACCAGAAGCTGGTCGTCACGCGCTGAGCGCCGCGGCGACAGTCTGCGACGGACTTGTCACGTCTTTCGGTGTAAGATGCACCCAGTATTGGGAGGGCAACATGCATCCGTTCTTCATCATCGGCGCCGTCTACCACATGCTTGCCGTGGCGGTGCTGGCGTTCTTCGTTCTCTTCGCGGCCAGCAGGGCCGACGGCTTCGTCAAGATACTGGGCAATGTGCTGGGCTGGCTCTTGTTGATTGCCGCCTTGCTGGTGCTGGTCTGCGGCGTGATCGGCGGGCCCTACGCCCACCCCTTCGGCGCCATGGGCTGGGGCGTGCATACGGACGCACCAAGCATCGCCGGACCGCCGCCGGCCGCAAAATAGCAAACGGCTACATCTGCATCGTCCAGCCTTCGACGCCCATCGCCGCCTGACGCACCGCTTCGGACAGCGTGGGATGGGCGTGGGAGGTGCGCGCGATGTCTTCGGAGGCCGCGCCGAATTCGATGGCGAGCGCCGCTTCGGCGATCAGGTTGCCCGCTTCCGGTCCCAGGATGTGCACGCCGAGGACGCGGTCGGTCTTGGCATCGGCCAGCACCTTCACGAACCCGGCCGTCGAGGCGATCGTCTTGGCGCGGCCGTTGGCGGTGAAGGGGAACTTGCCGATCTTGTAGGCGGTGCCGGCCGCCTTGAGCTCCTCTTCCGTCCTGCCCACACTCGCCACTTCGGGCGCCGTGTAGACCACGGCGGGAATGGCCTCGTAGTTCACGTGCCCGGCGCGGCCGGCGATGCGTTCGGCGCAAGCCACCGCCTCGTCCTCCGCCTTGTGCGCCAGCATGGCGCCTTCGCGGCAGTCGCCGATGGCCCAGATGCCCGCGACATTGGTCTTGTAGTGGGAATCGGTGGCGACGCGGCCGCGCTGATCGAGGCGCACGCCGGCCTTGTCGAGACCGAGACCATCCGTATACGGACGCCGCCCGATCGACACCAGCATGACATCAGTCTCCACCGTCTGCGAGGCGCCGCCCACGGCCGGCTCCAGATTGACGCGCAGGCCGCCCTGGGTCTTCTCGACGCCCACGACCTTGGTCGAAAGCTGGAAGCGCAGACCCTGCTTCTGCAGGATGCGCTGGAACTGCTTGGAGATCTCGCCGTCGAGCCCCGGCGTGATGCGGTCGAGGAATTCGACCACCAGAACATCGCTGCCGAGACGGCGCCACACCGAACCGAGTTCGAGCCCGATATAGCCGCCGCCCACCACCAGCATGCGCTTGGGTACGGTCTTGAGGGCCAGGGCCCCGGTGGAGGTGACGACCTGCCGCTCGTCGACGCTGACGCCGGACAGCGGCATGACGTCGGAGCCCGTGGCGATGATGATGTTCCTGGTGTCGAGCGTGCGCAGCGTGCCGTCGGCGACCTTGACTTCGACCTTGCCGGGCGCGGCGATGCGCGCCTCGCCGACGATGCCTTCCACCTTGTTCTTCTTGAAGAGGAATTCAACGCCCTTGGTCAGCTCGTCGACCACCTTGTCCTTGTGCGCCATCATGGCGGCGAGGTCGAGCGCCACTTCGGCCTTGATGCCGAGCTTGGCGTATTCGGTGCGCGCCTCGTCGAAACGCTCGCTGGCGAACAGCAGCGCCTTGGACGGGATGCAGCCGACGTTGAGGCAGGTGCCGCCGAACCGCCCGCGCTTGTCCACGCAGGCGGCCTTGAGTCCGAGCTGGCCAAGCCTGATCGCGGCGTTGTAGCCGCCCGGGCCGCCGCCGAGGACGACGGCATCGAACTGTTCGGCCATGACGAAATCTTCCGTGTTGAGGGCCGCGCATACTTAGAGCAAGTTGGAACGGGTTTAAACCGCCACGGCGCTCATGGCTGATGACCGCCGGCCGGGGTGCGCGGCCCCTCCACGCGATAGACCACATAATGGGCGATGGGAATGCCGCCGCGTTCGCGGTCGATGCGGGCAACGAGCGTGACCTTCCCGAAATAGGCGCGCACCACATCGGCCCGGTCGCGGCGGAGTTCCGCGACGTAGAGCGCGGGACGGGCGAACAGCGCCGGTGACGCGACAGGGGCTGAGTCCCAGCGGTAATCCTCGCCCAACTGGACGACGGGCGCCTTGTCGTAGAAGGCAAACCATCCCGTCGTGGCGTAATCGGTGGTGAGGATCGCCCCCGCATGCTGGCGCAGACGCAAGGCATCGAGCGTCGCCGTCACCTGCGGCATGCCCACCGCCAGGAGGCGGGCCAGCGGATCCTTGCGCCCCATCGGCACCACGCCGACCAGAGCCTGGGCATAGCCGGCGACCAGCAGCGCGGCCGCCACCGGCGCGGCAAGCTTGGAAGACCACAACGCCAGGCGGGCCTTGATCCCCTGCCAGTCCCGGCGGACGACGGCATCGGCGGCGGCGGCGGCCAGCACGGGATACAGAAAACAAGGCCAGTTGCCCTGCACGCGGTCGTGCAGGGAGTGGATCACGAAATAGGCGATGGACGGCCACAACAGCGAGGCGATGAGGGCGCGGCCGGGCCGGTCGGGTGCGCCGGCGAGCGTGAGAACGCCGAGCAGCAGCACGAAAGGCGAGGCGAGCAGGAGCTGGGCGCCGAGGAACTCGAAGAGAAAGCGCGCCGTCAGCGAGCCGCTTGTGATGCGCCCCAACTGGAAGGCGAAGGTCTCCCAGCCATGCGAGGCATTCCACAGAAGATTGGGGGCAAACAGCACCAGCGCCAAGGCGCCGCCCAGGTACGGCCAGGGCGTGGCGAGCCAGCGGCGCTGGCGGGCCATCAGCCACACCAGGATGCCGACACCAAGAAACAATCCGGTGTACTTGGACAGCAGCGCGAGGCCGGAGGCGGCGCCGACCGCCAGCCACCAGCGGCCGTCGTTGCTTTCGCCCACCTTGGCCAACGCCCAGAACACGGCGGCGGAGGTTGCGATGGAGGGCGCATCGGGCGTGGCCGCCAGCGCCTCGACAGAGACCAGCAGCGTCAGGTTGAAGAACAGACAGGCCCAGGCACCCGCCTTCTCGCTGGCCGAGACAATGGCGGCGGCCCGCCACACGAACCAGCCGGCCGCAAAGGACAACAGAATGGAGCCGATGCGCACGCCGAACGCCGTGTCGCCGAACAGCAAGGTGCCGGCGCGAATGACGAAAGCGATCGCGGGAGGATGGTCGAAATAGCCCGCCGCCAGATGGCGCGACCACAGCCAGTAATAGGCTTCGTCGGCCGACAGCGGCAGCAAGGCGCCCGCGATCAGGCGCAGGCCCGCAAGCGCCGTCAGCGCAGCGACGAGCCGCGCATCTCGGTTCATCGCGTACGCCAGATGAACATGCTCGACATGGCGTAGTTCCACAGCACGCCCATCACCGCGCCGGCAAGACCCGCCACCCACCACACTTCATGGTCGGCATAAAGCTGCGAGGCCAGACCGATGTCTGTGAGCGCGCCCACCGTGCCGATCAGGCAGAAGCCGGCGAAGCCGCGCACCATGGCCAAGCCCTTCAGCCGGCGGTCGCGGTAGGTGAGGCTGTTGTTGAGGATGAAGTTCGAGGTCATGGCAAAGAACGTCGCCACCGACTTGGCCAGAGCGAAGCGCAACGGCCAGGCGATCAGCGCCAGATTGAGGACCGCCAGGTTCACCGCGATGCCCATGGCGCCGACGATGGCGAAGAAGATGAAGCGCGGATCCACCAGGCCCTTCGACAGCTTGGCCAGCAGGAGACCGAGGAATTCCAGCCCGATCTGGACATTGAACTTGCTTTCGCCTTCGTGGCGCTCGCCGAAGGAATAAGGCTGCTCGGCGATCCTGAGCCCGTCGCTGGCGGTGGCGATGTCGACGAGGATCTTGAAGCCGACAGGCGACAGGCGCGGCGCCATTTCTTCGAAGACGTCGCGGCGAAGCATGAAGAAGCCGCTCATGGGATCCGACAGCTTGGTGCCGAGAAGGCGCTGCGTGATCTGGGTCGCGGCCCTGGAAATGCGCCCGCGGCTTTCGCTGAAGGAGCTGGCGCTGCCGCCCTCGACATAGCGCGTGGCGGCGACGAGGTCGAACTGTCCGGACTGGAGCTTGGCCAGCATCGCCGGCAGCACGCGCTCGTCGTGCTGCAGGTCGGCATCCATCACCGCGACATGGGGCGCGCTCGACGACAGCATGCCTTCGATGCAGGCGCCGGCGAGCCCGCGCCGGCCGACCCGGCGGATGCAGCGGATGCGCTGGTCCTGCCGCCCGATGGCCTTCACCGCATCGGCGGTGCCGTCGGGCGAATTGTCATCGACGAAGATGGCTTCCCAGGCGATGCCGGCCAGCGCGAGGTCGAGGCGGCGCACCAACTCGGCGACGTTGCCGCGCTCGTTGAAGGTCGGCACGACGACCGACAGGACCGCCCCGGTCTCCGGAACAACATCGCGATTCGCTTCGACAGCCGTAAGGTTCATGCGTGCGCTCCTTGGGGGCGCCTTGGTGAGCGTCCGGGGCCGTTCCGTCAAGTGTCCGCCGGACGCAGGACGATGTGCAAGGAAAATGAAGCACTTGCAATAGCTTAAGGAACCCGGCCGGAACCTGCCGGGCTGCCGCAACGCCGGTGGGCGTACTCCTCAAGTCGCCGGCCGGCTATAATCGCAGGGCGAGCGGTGGCGCGGCTGATCTGTGATGAATCCGATTGCAGATTCCCTGATCGAGAAGCAGTGGTACGAAGCCTTGTCGCATCTGGCCTGCGGCTGCCTCGAATTCGTGGCGCCCAACGGCGACGTCCACGTCTTCCGCGGCGCCAGGCCGGGACCCAAGGCGCATTTCGCGGTTCACGACTGGGATGTTCTGCGTCACGTCGCGGCGCGCGGCGACGTCGCGCTCGGCGAGGACTATGTCGACGGCGCCTGGGAGACGGACGACATCGAAACCTTGATCTCGCTGTTCCTGATGAACATGGATGCGCTGGAGCCGCATGCGCGCGGGACGTTCCTGTCGCGCCTGGCGCTGGTCATCAGCGACCGCTTCCTGCGCCGCAATTCGCTGGCGGGCTCTCGCCGCAACATCCAGTCCCATTACGACGTCGGCAACGAGTTCTACGCGCTGTGGCTCGACCAGAGCATGACCTACTCTTCGGGGCTCTACGCAGGCACGGCCGGTTCGCTGGAAGAGGCACAGGGCAACAAGTACCGGCGCATCCTGAACCGCTTCACCAAGCCGTGCGCCGCGGTGCTGGAGATCGGCTGCGGCTGGGGCGGCTTCGCCGAGCGCGCCATCGAGGCCGGCCACCGGCTCACCGGCCTCACCATCTCGCCGTCGCAATACCGCTACGCGGTCGAGCGGGTGAAGGGCGCCGCCGACATCCTGCTCGAGGATTACCGCAAGGCGCGCGGGCTGTTCGATGTGATCGTCTCGATCGAGATGTTCGAAGCGGTGGGCGAGCACTACTGGCCGCGCTATTTCCAGGCCGTCGCCGACCGGCTGACGCGCGGCGGCAAGGCCGTGATCCAGACCATTACCATCCGCGACGACCTGTTCGCGGCCTATCGCGTGCGCAGCGACTTCATCCGTCGCTACGTGTTCCCGGGAGGCATGCTGCCGTCGCTGCGCCGCTTCCGCGACGAGGCCGAGCACGCCGGGCTCAAGGTGGCGGACCAGTTCGCTTTCGGACGCGACTATGCCAGGACCTTGCGGGAGTGGGGCGGGCGCATGCGCGCCAAGAGCGAAGCCATCAAGGCCATGGGCCACGACGAGCGTTTCCTGCGCAACTGGCAGTACTACCTCGCCATCTGTGCGGCCTCCTTCCAGGTCGGGCGCACCGACGTGGTGCAGGTCGAACTGGTGAAGACGTAAACCGGCCTGCGGTCGTGCCGCCTGCGATTTCCTTCGAACGAAGAGCGAACGCGGAATCGGTGGACGCCGGCCGCCGGCTGTGCCAATCCGCAGTCTGGAGCGTGGCGGATATGGTCCTCAGGTTCCCGACGCAGATCGGTACCGATACCTTATGAAAGTGTCCTGGAAGAACGACTGGCCAGCGGCCTTGCTGGTGCTGGCCGCGGCGATACTGATCGTTCCGCTGTGGACGGTGCGAAGCCCGGGCATGCCGGACTATCCTGCCCATATCGCGGGATTCTTCCTCGTCGCCCATCCTACGCCCTATTACAGCGTCCATTGGGTGCTCGTTCCCAACCTGGCATCGGAGATGGCGGTGCCGGTGCTGGCCAAGCTGTTTGCCCTGGAAACAGCGACCAAGCTGTTCCTGAGCCTGGCGGTGGCGATGTGGGTGCTGGGCCCCGGCGCCATCCAGCGCGCGCTGACCGGCAGGATCGGCGTTACCTCTCTGGCCGGCGCTCTCTTCGCCTATAACGCCAACTTCACCTGGGGCTTCTTCAATTATTACTTCTCGGCCGGGCTGTGCTTCGTGATCTTCGCCGCCTGGATCGTCGCCGCCAAGCGGCGCGGCCCGCTGACGCTGGCGACCTTCGCCGCGGCGGTGGTGGTGCTCTATGCCTGCCATCTGTTTGCGGTCTGCATCCTGGTGACGCTGATCGCCTGTTTCGAGGCATCGCGCGCCTTGGACGAGCGCCTTACCGACCTGAAGACCCTGGCGCGGCGCGCCGCGGAAAGTGCCGCCGTGTTCGTGCCGGCAGCGATCGTGTATGTGGCCGTCCATCCTGCCGGCGGCGCAGGCGATCTCGAATTCAACTATGCCGACACGATCGGCGACCGGCTGGCGAGCGCCATCCAGGTCAATTTCAGCGATCCGGCCTATCTGATGATCGGCGGCCTCGCCATCCTGGTGCTGGCGGGACTGATCTATCGGCGGATCCGCGTCCACCGTCTGGCGAAGATCCTGGTGCTGGTCCTGGCCACGCTGACGGTGGCGGCGCCGGAATGGGCGATGGGCGGCTGGGGTGTGGATTTGCGCCTGCCTGCCGTGCTGGAGGCCGTCCTGTTCGCGGGCATGGAGGTGCGCCTGGGAGCGCGCTTCATGAAGGGGCTGGCGGCGCTGTTGCTGGCGGCGGCGGCGGCCAACGCGGCCCAGTTGGCCGATGCGTGGCGCGGCTACGACCGTCAGTACGGCGAATTCCGCGATGCCATCCGCAGCCTGCCGAGAGGCGTGCGCCTCCTGACGGTGCTGGACGGCGACGCGCTGGGCGACACGGCGGATCCGCCCTATTGGCACATGGCCGAATTCGCCATCGTCGACAAAGGCGCCTTCACGCCGCTGATGTTCGCCACCAAAGGTCAGCATATCGTGCGCGTGAACCCGCCCTATGACCGATGGGCCGCGGCCAGCGCCCAGCAGGGTTCGCCGCCGGATGTCACCGAACTCACGGACCTCTCGATCGGTCGCGACGACGAGGACACCGACATCAAGGACGTCTTCCCCTACCTCAAGCACTTCCAGTGCCACTACGACGTCGCCGTGGTGATCAGCGGCAATTCGGAAGAGAGCACCGTGCCGCCCTTCATGGAGCTGCGCCATTCGGGAAGCTTCTTCTCGCTCTACGACATCCACCCGACCCACGCCTGCGTCCGCCGATGAGCCGGAACGCCAGCAAACCTGTCTATCTCGCGGTCGTCGCGGCCCTGGCGATGCTCTGCCTGCTCGGCCTCGTCAAGGCGGCGGCCGCCATCGGCCTGCACGTGCCGCTCGATCCCAACGAGGGCTGGAACGCCTATCATGCGGCCGCGGCGATGGGCGCCGGTCCGCTCTATCCCGCCGCCGGCAGCTACCTCGTCAACAACTATCCGCCCCTGTCCTTCTATCTGGTGGGAGCGCTGGCCCGGCTTGTCGGCGACGCCATCGTGGCGGGACGCCTCGTCTCGCTCGCCTCCTTCGTCTTCCTCCTCATTGCGCTCTTTGCGGCGGCGCGGCGGATGGGCGCGAACCTTGCCGCGGCGCTGTTCGCGCCGCTGCTGTTTGCCGGCATCCTCCTCGTCTTCAGCGACTATGTGGCGATGGACGATCCCCAGATGCTGGCGCAGGCGCTGGCGATGGGCGGTTTCCTGATCCTGCTGCGCGAACCGCGGCGCGCGCCTGCCGTCCTGGCTGCGGCGCTGCTGTTCGTGCTGGCGGCGTTCGTCAAGCACAATGTGGTGGCGCAGGCGGTGGCGTCGACGGCGTGGGTGGCCTTGTTCGACCGGCGCAACGCCTTGCGTCTGGCTGCTGCGGGCATCGGTTTCCTGGTGATCGGGCTGGGCCTGTTCCACGCCGTGTACGGCACGGGGCTGCTGGCGCATCTCATCACGCCGCGCGGCTATTCGCTGGAAGACTTGCGCCTGCTCTTGTCGGGCTGGCTCGAAGGCTGCGCCGTGCCGCTGGCAGGGCTCGCAGGCCTTGTCGTGCTCGGCCGGCGCGACCGCCATGTGCAGTTCTGCGCGCTTTACGCCGGCCTGGGACTGGCCATCGGCGTGGTGTTCCTCGGCGGCGCCGGCGTGGACATCAATGTGCTGTTCGACGCGGACCTCGCCTTGAGCCTTGGCGCCGCCCTGCTGCTCGGCAAATTCGCCGAAGGCTGGAGGGCGCCCGCCGCGGCGGCGGCGATGGCTTTGCCGCTGCTTGTACCCGTGGTCGCCAACGCCGAGGCGCACGAGGCGTGGCTGCACCCCCTGAACCAGGACAGCGAAATGGCTTCGGCCGACGTCGCCTTCCTGGCGCGGCACAAGGGACCGGCGATCTGCGAAATGCTGTCCTTGTGCTACTGGGCGGCAAAGCCGGCGGCCGTGGACGTCTTCAACACGGGGCAGGCCTTCGACACGGGCGCGCGCAGCGACCGCGAGCTGGTGAGCCGCATTGTGGCGCAACGCTACGCGGTCATCCAGTTCGATCCCGATTCACCCGAGCCCTTGGGCGACAACGTGCGCGACGCGATGCAGCGCGCCTATCGCCTCGACCACGAAGACGACCTGGGAAGCTTCTACGTGCCGCGGTAGCTCTTGGCCGCAGGCTTGGCCGCGCCGGCCTTGACCGTACCCGTCCTCTCCAGCTTGCCCCAGCCGACGAAGACGCCGCGGAACGCCGTGGTGATCGACCGCACCACGACGTAGTACATCAGCTGGCGGTAGCCGAAGCGCTGCAGCATCAGCCACCACATCAGGCTCCAGTTCTCGCGCCGCTCCATCAGGAAGCCGACCGCCGCCGCCAGGAGATCCACCACCATGAAGACGGCGTAATAGATGCCGACGGTCACGAGGTTGTGGTTGGAGAACTCGGCGCCGTGCTGCACATAGGCGATCCATTGCGTCAGAAGCTGCCACAGGAGCAGCAGGTCGGCGACGGGCGCCAGCGCGGTGAGCAGGATCTGGAACATCCACACCTGCGGCAGCGCGATCATGCCCATGGCGCCGTAGCGCGGGTTGAACGTCATGTCGCGGTACTTCCACAGGCATTGTAGCGTGCCGAAAGCCCAGCGGAAGCGCTGCATGGCAAGGCCGCGCACGGTGGACGGCGCCTCGGTCCAGGCAACGGCGGTGGGATCGAAGCGCACCACATAGCCCGCGCGCTGCATGCCGATGGTGAGATCCTGGTCTTCGGCCAGCGTGGCGGAGGCGAAGCCGCCGCAGGCCGTCAGCGCCGAACGCCGCCAGGCGCCGACGGCGCCAGGAACGACGGTGAGCGTGTCGAGCGCCGCCAGGGCGCGGCGTTCCAGGTTCTGCGCCACGATGTATTCCAGCGCCTGCCAGCGCGTGATCATGTTGAAGCGGTTGCCGACCTTGGCGTTGCCGGCGACGGCGCCCACCTTGGGATCGCCGAACCAGCGCACCAGGCGGGAAATCGTATCGGTGTCGAATTCCGTGTCGGCGTCGAGCGCCACGACGACCTCGCCCTTGGCGCGGGCAAGCCCGAGATTGAGGGCGTTGGCCTTGCCGCCGTTGGCCACGCTGATCAGCGTGACCGAGGGGCTGTCGGCAAAATGCTCGCGGATGACCTCGGCCGTGCGGTCCCTGGAGCCGTCGTCGATGACGATGATCTCGAGGTCCTTGTAGTCGCTCGCCAGGATGCGCGAGACGGTGGAAGCGATCACCCGCTCTTCGTTGAAGGCCGGGATGATCACCGAGACCGGGATGTGCGCAGCGTCGGCGGGCGCCGCCAGCGCGCGTTCCTTGCGGCGGTTGATTACGGCAAGGCCGCACAGCAACAGGAGCCGGCCGATGCCGAGGAAGATCGCCGCCAGGAAGCAGTAATAGAGGAAGCTGCCGAACCAGCTGAGCGCCAGGAACACCATCTTGTCGGCATAGAGCGTGAAGCTCGGCGCCAACCGCGGCATCGCCTGGTCGCGCGTCAGGCCGGCGAGCTTGGAGACCAGCACGAAATGGTAGCCGCGCGCCCTCAGCCCGTCGATGAGGCTCGGCAACAGCTCGATCGTGCGCGTGCGGTCGCCGCCGGAATCGTGCATCAGGACGATGTTGCCGCGCAGATCCGGGTTGGGGTCCGTGATCGCCTTGAGCACGTTCTGCATCATCTGCTGGGGCGTCGGCTGCTGCCAGTCGAAGGTGTCGACGTGGACGCCGACCGTGACGTAGCCCATGTCCTGGGCGATCTTCACGGGGGCGATTTCGTCCTCGGTCGCAGGTTCGGCGTCGCCCAGATAGGGCGGCCGGAACAGGCGCATCGAGCGGCCGGTCAAAGCCTCGAACAGCCTTTGCGTCGCGTTGTATTCGAGCTTGTCGGCTTCCGGCGAGGTCTCGGCCAAGTTGGGGTGGGTGAAGGTGTGGTTGCCGATCTCGTGGCCTTCGGCCAGTATCCGCTGGATCAGCCCCGGATGCGCCTCGGCGTTGGCGCCGATGACGAAGAACGTCGCCTTGACGTTCTTCTCCTTGAGGATGTCGAGGATCGCCGGCGTGTAATCGGGATCGGGGCCGTCGTCGAAGGTCAGCGCCAGGGTGTGGGGCACCGCGCCGACGCGGCGGATGACGTAGCTGGTCGGCAGCTTGGTGTAGGTCTCGTCGTCGATGTCGCCGTTCTGCGGATCGACTTCGAACGTGCGCGCTCCGGTCTGCGGCGACGCCTCGATGCGCAGGATCTCGCCTTCGCCTTCGAAGTCCACGTCCTGGTTGTCGGGGATGGCGCCGAGCGCCGCAGGGGCCGGCGCGCCGTAGGGCCGCGCCATCACCGACCAGACCGAGGGGTCCTCGCTTCCCAGGCGCCATAAGGCGTAGCCGGCCGGCTGGTAGACGTCGGCGGCATGGATCTCGTTGAACGTCGTGACGCCGTCGAGAAACCACACGTCGTGCTTCACATTGTCGTTTTCGATGTAGGAGAAATGCGGATTGTTGCTGTCGGGATCGAAGTCGACGCGGGCGCTCGAATCGCGGGCGGCAATCGCGGCATCCTGGAAGCTGAGGTCGTCGGCGGTGTCCGCGCCATACCAATCATAGGCGTAGTTGCCCAGCGCGATGATGGTGTGATTGGGCGACAGCTGCTTCATGCGCTTGTCGAGCGTGGATTCGAACCACGGCTGGCTGGCGATGGCGCCCGCCTCGCCCGTCTCGTCGTGCTCGTCATAGGCCATCAGCATCGTGTAATCGATGGACTTGGCGAACGCGGCGTAGGGCCACTTCTCATCGTCATAAGGCGCGGCCTGAACCACGATCCAGTGGTGCGGGGCGAAGGCCGTCGACAATTCCTGCAGGAAGGCGCCGAGATCGTCGTACGCGGATTCGGGCAGGCTCTCGAAGTCGATGACCACGCCCTGAAGCTTGTAGGTGCCCAGGAAGGAGACGATGCCCTTCTCGACGGACTGGCGGCGCACCGGATCGGCCAGCAGATTCGCCAGGCCCGGCCCGTCCCAGGTGCCCTGGTCGGCATTCTGGATCACCGGCAGGATCGCCACGCTCGGCCGGTCGCCGCGCACGAGCTTCAGCGCCTTGGCGTCCATCGTGATCTTGAGCGCCATGTCGTTGCCGGCCAGTTCGAGCCAGCTGGGCAGCACCCAGTCGAGCTTGGGCAGAGCGCGCTTGAGCGCCGGATAGCTGGCGTCGTCCCAGTTGACGTAGAAGCCGATGGTGATGGGACGGCCGGCCTGGGGGCGCAGGATCGCCGACAATTCGCGCGACGGCAGCTTCTCGCGCGCGTTGCGCAGCTTCCAGGCGCGCGCGATCTGCTCGCGGGCCCGCGCCTCCTCGGCCAGCCTGGCCGCGGATTTGAGGAGCGCGGGGTCGGCCGCCTTGCGCACGAGCGCATTGTTGGCCGTCAACTTGACCGGCAGGTCGGGCCCGCTGACGCGCTGGGTGGCGAGAATGCTGGCCACGAAGGCGATGCCGAGCACGGTGGAGAGCACCGCTCCGGCCCAGCCAAGGGCGGACAGCCGCGCGGCGCGCCGTCCGGTCTCGTCGAAGAAGATCTGCTTGTCTGACATGGATTGGGCGGACGCTTCAGTCCCAGTATACCGTGCTTTGGCCCCTGCCGACTGACATGAAGCAATCGGAGGCGGGGTGCAAGAGGCCAGACTACCTATCGCAAACCCGGTTGCCGCGGATCGCAGATCGGGATGGCCCAAGACTGTTGCGGCGGCAAGACCTCTGCAAAATCAGGCGATTAACCCAGCACGCGATCGCCGAGACCACGGCGGTCGGCCAGCCTTTCGCGGACAGCGGGCGGCTCGTAATGGAACTGCGCGATCTCGCGTTCGGCGAGCAGGCCGATCAGCTCGATGTCCTGCGGCGACAGGAATTGCGCGGCTGTCGCCGTGACGGGACGAAGTCCCGCCTTGGCCCGGATGGATGCGAACGCCTCGCTCAAAGCATCCCCCAATCCGAGCCTGACGCCCAGCGCACGCACCTCCTCGCCCAGATTCTCGTAGCGCAGGACGGCATCGACGATCACCTGGTTGCCGTCGGTGTACACCGGCCAGTTGGACTGCACGAGTTGCGGCTCCGACAGCAGCAGGTCGTGCACGCTGGGGCGCGCGCCGTGCGGCGCGTGGCGCTGGTCGTAGAAATACTGGCTGACCAGGCGGTCCCACGGGTTGCGCACGATCGTGAACTTATAATAGGCGTTCCATACCGACTCTCCGACGATCGCCCGGATGCGCGATGCGGGAATGTGATTGAAGAAGAATTCCGGCTTCTGCCTGATCGCCAAGAAACGTTCGAAATCGCGCAAGGTCCATTGCCGCAGGGGCGTCGTGTAGTTCTGCGCCCCCCTGTATTTCAGCCTCTTTCGGGTCGCTTCGTCCTCGTCCGAGATGGGAGTGAGGATGTCGTCCGGACCGCAGAACTTCGACAGGGCAATCTCGAGCGATGTCCCCGCCGTCTTCTTCGTCTTGACAAAAATGAACTTATGCCGATGCGAAACGATCATGGCATTCCGTTGGACTGATGCGAGGCACACCCATTACTGCCCCGCAGCATCATTGCTGCCCGCCGGAGAACTTTCCAGCAAAACATCTTTCATGTTGGCAAATGACGCGAAAGCCGCCGTGGCGGCAGCGTCAGCCATGACGGCCATGCGCAATTTCGGACGAGGGCCTGACGGCGAGATTGGTTGCGGGGACAGGATTTGAACCTGTGACCTTCAGGTTATGAGCCTGACGAGCTACCGGACTGCTCCACCCCGCGACTTGTTCGCTTGGACATCCGTCCGCGAAGGGTGCGCGGATATAGGACATCGTCTCCGCCCTGTCCACCCCGCGCATTTCCGCCCGCGAGCGGCGCAATTGGGCGCCGGAGCGGCGGCGAAGTCGGCAGCGCGCGCCATCCCCGGCGCTGTTTCCAGGGTGGTTTCCGGGGCTGTTTCGGCAGGGTCCGCGCGCCATTTTCGACGGCCCGCCGGATCGCCCCGAGGCCGCCAGGATGCGTCGGCGAGCAGGACCGCGGGCTCGGCCGATCCTCCCACGTCAACCTTTGCCACAGTCTCTAAAATGTCATTAAGCTGTTGATAAAGGACCCCATTTCGAACTTAACACCGTTGCCGAATCTTGATTGAAGCGTAACCAAGAGGCCGCTATAACCCCCCGCCATCGAGCGGATCTGTGCCAAGGGAGAGTGCATGGGTACCCAACTTCCGTCCGGCTACATGCCGTCGGAAAGCGAGCCCTTCATGAATGAGCGACAGCGCGAATATTTTCGCCGCAAGCTTCTCAACTGGAAAGATGAGATCCTGCGCGAGAGCCGCGAGACGATCCAGAACCTGCAGGCTGAAACCGTGCCGCACGCCGATCTCGCGGACCGCGCCTCGACCGAGGCGGAGCGCCAGCTGGAACTGCGAACACGCGACCGGCAGCGCAAACTGATCGCCAAGATCGACGCGGCGCTGCGCCGGATCGAGGACGGCTCCTACGGTTTCTGCGAAGAGACGGGCGAGCCGATCTCGCTCAAGCGCCTGGACGCCAGACCGATCGCCACGCTGTCGATCGAGGCGCAGGAGCGCCATGAGCGGCGCGAAAAGGTCTATCGCGACGATTAGATCGAATTGGCATCGGGTCGATCCGCTGCGCCGCAGATTGTCGGGGACGCGAGAAGGACGCGACCCGGGTTTCGCCCAAGTCCCGGCATTCAGTCCGGTGCTAGCCAAAGAGAAATGGAGGCGCCGCCGCCTTCGGTCTCCCCGATTTCGATGCGACCACCGTGGGCTTCCGCGATGCGGTTGACGATCGCAAGGCCCAATCCGCTGCCGCCGGCGCGGCTGCGGTCGCCGCGCCAGAACCGTTTGAGCACCAGCGCCCGCTTGTCGACCGGAATGCCCGGGCCATGGTCGCGCACGGTGATCACCGCGCCGGGACCAGCCGTCACCTCCACCGCCGTCGCCGGCGGCGTATGCATCAGGGCGTTTTCCACGAGATTGCGCACGGCACGTCCGATGGCCTCGGCGTGACCTTCGATCGACGCCGGACGTTCGTCGCGGAAAACGATGTTGCGGCCCTTGTCCAAGGCCAGCGGCGTCAATTGGGCGACGACATGGGTGCTGATCGCAGCAAGGTTCACCGTGCTATGCGAGGCTGTCGTCAGCGCGTCGGCAGAGGCCATGTCGAGCATCTGGCCCACCGAGCGGGTCATGGCGGCAATGTCGTCCTGCATCTTGGTCTTTGCCGGGCCGGCGGGCAGTTCATCGGCCTGCATCGACAGCACCGCGAGCGGCGTGCGCAATTCATGGGCCGCGTCCGCCGTGAAGTTGCGCAAGGCCGCGATGGCACCATCGATCCTGTTCAGCGCATTGTTGAAGGCGCGAACAAGCCGGCGAACCTCCCCCGGCCATTTGGGAACGGTGAGGCGCGCCTCGATCCGGGATGGTACCAGCGCCTCGACCTCGTGCGCCGCCGCCGACAGCGGCGCCAGCGTGCTCCGCACCACGGTGACGTTAAGCGTCAGCAGCAACAGCACGAGCGGAAGAAGCGGAACACCGACATGCTGGATCATTTCGTTCGCAACCACGGGCCAGAACGGCCGCAGGCCCTTCCCCTGCACCACCATCACCACCCAGACCGGCTCACCGGCCGCGATTTCCCGACGCACACCGCGCAGCTCGAAGCCGGCGGCATGATCATCGCGCCGCGTTTCCGAATCGACCGAGGTGATCGGCGGCGTCAGTGTGTGGGCAAGCGCGCAGGGGCCGTCCACGGCGATCTCGCGGCCCTGGCGTTCGTACACCGCAAACGCCAGCACCGCCGAGCCGATCGGTTCGCGATGGAGCCGCCCGGGCACGAAATGCAGTTGCGCACCGTCGCTCTCGACAGCCTCCGCAATCTCGTCGGCCTGCAGCGACAGAAGATGCTGACCAAGTCCTTCCTTGTCGCTGGTGTAGGTCACGAGCACGAATGCGATATCGAGAAGCGCAAACAGAACCACGACGGCCAGCAGTCTTCGCGCCATGATCGCAGCCATGCCGTCGCCGCCGAAGATAGACCACGCACCTGCCTTCGCGCCTGCCAGCAAGGTTCTCACCGTTCTCCGCCCTTCCTCATCGGCATCAAGGCGTAACCGATGCCATGCGCGGTGTGCAGCACGACGTCGGCGCCTGCAGCGGCCAGACGGCGGCGGAGCCTGGAAATCGCCGCTTCCAGGGCGTTCGGCGTCACCTCTTGCCCCAAGGAATAGAGCCCGTTCTCGAGTTGCGCCCGCGCCACCACCTGGCCGGCGCGGCGCATCAGCATTTCGAGGAGCGACAGCTCGCGCGGAGGAAGGTCCAGGTGAATTTCAGCGACCCGCGCGTCGCGACCGGCCGTATCGAACGAAAGATTGCCTGCCACGAGAACGTTGCCCAGGATGCCGCCGGGCCTGCGCAACAGCGCGCGGCAGCGCGCCGCCAATTCCGCAGTGGCAAAAGGCTTCACGAGATAATCGTCGGCGCCGAGATCGAGCCCCGCGATGCGGTCATCCAACCCGTCACGCGCGGTCATCACCATGATAGGCACGGCGACGGATCGGCGGCGAAGGGTGCGCACCAAAGCGAGGCCGTCGCCATCGGGCAGGCCAAGGTCAAGCAGGATCAGGTCATATTTGGCGGCATCAAGGAACTCCTCGGCTGCCAGAAGGGTTGCCGCCCGGTCGACGGCGAAGCCATCCGCTTCCAGGGCACGGCAGACCAGCTCGGACAGCCGTGCATTATCTTCGACCAGAAGCAGTCGCATGATCGACGTCGCTCCCGCTGGACGCCCGCTTGCGCCCGGTGATCATAGACCAGATCAGGTTTTCGCGGTGGCGCACACTCTCCCGAACTGCGGCGAATATGTGCAGACCGGCCAGTACCATGATGATGTTGGCCGCCGCTTCGTGAAGGTCTTGGACCCAGGGCACGCCCCAAAAAGCGTCCAAGGTCTGCATCCAGCCCGTTACTCCGCAGACGGCCAGGAGCACGATGAGGGCGATCATCATGACGGCGCCCGCCGGATTGTGGCCGACATATCGAGGCTCGCGCCGAGCCAGCAGCGCCTTGGCATAGGACCAGAGGCGGGCCGGCCGAGGCACAAAGTCTGAGAAGCGCGCGTGTCGCGTCCCCACGAGGCCCCAGACCAGCCGCACCGCGACGGCAACCAGCACGAGATAGCCGATCCGATGATGGGCGTGCTTGCTGCCTTCGGCCAGGAAGAGATTCGCCGTCACGCCGGCAACGACGGTCCAGTGGAAGACCCGCACGACGATATCCCAGATCATGATACGTTGCGGGGGGACGGCGGCCGCGCCCGGAGCGGCCACAGGCCATGCCTGGGACATCGGGCAGCCTCCTATTCGCCGTCGACATTCTTCTCGACGACAGCGCCGGTGACCGGGTTGAAATAGACCTCGGCCTTCTTGTTGTCGGCCGTAAAGCCATAAATCTCGTAGCAGCCGCTCATCGTCTTCTGGAAGACGCGGATATTCTTGTAGCCCATCTTGGCGATCTTGGCCTTCATGACCGCCTCGCTGAGCCATCTGCTCTGGGGCTCTGACGTGCATTTGGGGCTTGCCCAGGCCGGAACGGCAAGGACAGACATTGCAGCAACAACAGGAATCAGTTTTCGCATTTCCGTCTCCATGAGAAGCGATTTATCGAACGCCGAGATGCCGCCCAGGGCCTGACGAAGTCCTGACGGCGCGCTGAAAAAGAAGCTGATCTTCGTCAGGACTTCGTCAGGCGGCGCAACGATGGTCGCGGGCGTTGCGGATGGCGCAACCAACCGGAGAACAGGAATGATGCAATTATCACGAACACTCGCGGGCGCTGCGGCTCTCGTACTCGGACTTGCCGTCGCGGGCTCGGCGGCGGCAGGCGAGTTGAGCGCAAGGACCAAGCAGAACCTCGACAAGGCGATGCACGGCGAGGCGTTCGCCAGCCTCAAGTACCGCGCCTATGCCGAGGCGGCGCGCGACAGCGGCAAGCCGGAGCTTGCCAAGATCTTCGAGCAGGCCTCCAACGTCGAGGCGAGCGAGCATTTCGCGCGCGAAGCCGATGCACTCAAGCTTGCCAAGAGCAATCTTGCCAATCTCGAGGATGCCGCGGCGGGCGAGCACTACGAGAATGTCACGATGTACAAGGAGTTCGCCGCTCAGGCGCGCCAGGACGGTGATCTTGCCGCCGCCAAACTGTTCGACCAGATTGCGGCGGACGAAGGCGACCACTACGCCGCATACGAGGCGCAGATCAAGCTTCTTCGAACGTCGCGCAAATAGGCCTGATGCCGCGCCAATCGCGCTCTCCAGCGCGTGGGAACGGGCTGCTGCGGCTAGCGGCGGCCCGTTCGCATTTCGCCGACCATCACCACGGCATCAGGATGTCGAAGAGCTGGCTGCCGAGCCGGGGCTGCTGCACGTCGCTGACCGTGCCGCGCCCGCCATAGTTCAACCGCGCTTCGGCGATCTGCGACAGATCGACGGTGTTGTCGCTGGTGATGTCTTCGCTGCGCACGATGCCGGAGATCTGCAGGTCCCTGAGTTCGCCGTTGACCTTCAGCTGCTGATGGCCCGCGATTACCATGTTGCCATTGGGCAGGACCTGGGTGACGAGCGCGGCCAGCGTCAGCTTGATGGTCTCGGAGCGGTCCACGACGCCCGCGCCGACATTGGAGGTGTCGGATCCCATCTTCACCAGGCTTGATGGATCCATGTGCGAGGCGGCGAGGTATTTCTCCAGCCCGAACAGGTTCGACATGCTGGCGTCGTCGGAATTCGTCCGCGAACGGCTGGTGCTGTCCGACAGCTTCGCGGCGTCGGCGACCGTGATGTCGACCGTCAGGATGTCGCCGATGCGGCTGGCGCGCGGATCATGGAAAAAGCTGCGCGCCCCGGGCTGCCACAGCGAGTTGGCGCCGCTCGGCTCGGTGGGCGGCTGGGGCATGGGTACGGCCACGGGCTGGCGCGGTCCCGGATCGGTGATCGGCGACAGCTTGGGGCCGGAACCCAGCTCGGACAGGCGCTGATAGGTCGAGCAGCCCGACAGGAGACTTGCGGACAGGCCGGCCAAAAGGAGATGTCGGAGTTTCATCGCGCGCTCCTATGGATGGTCGGCGCTGGCAAGGCGCGGCGCGGCGGCCGCGGCGCGCACCTGCCCCGGAGCCACCACGATGGCGCTCACCTGGCGGTAGGATGCGGGATTCTGTACCGTGATGGTGTCGCCAAGGCCGCCTTCGTTCATGGCGCGGCCCATGGCCGTCAACGTGATCCCGGGTGCCTCGAAGGTCATGGTGACCGTCGAGCCCCTGGTGACGAGGATGGGGCGGCGCACGTCGTCGAGCCGCAGGCTTTCGCCGGCGCGCAGCACACGCCTTGTCTGCATGCCGATTACGTCGCTCATCGACACCACCGTGCCCGTCATCAGGTTGTCGGGCGCCGTCGCATAGGTGAGATCGGATTGCTCGAGCATGGCGCCGCGCGGGATATCGTGCGCGGGAACCACGATGCGAACGCCGCCGAAGGCCGGCCAGCACAGCAGCAGCGCCCAGGCGATGAGGATCAAGCGCGTCATGATCAGCCTCCCAGCTTGGCGGTTTCGGACAACATCTCGTCGGCGGCGGAAATCACCTTCGAGTTCATCTCGTAGGCGCGCTGGGCGGTGATCAGCGAGGTGATCTCGTCGACCGCGTTGACGTTGGAGGTTTCCAGATAGCCCTGCTGGATCGTGCCGTAGCCCGTCGAGCCGGGGACGCCGGACTGCGGCGAGCCGGACGACGCCGTTTCCTTGTAGAGGTTGTCGCCCAAGGCCTGCAGCCCGGCCTCGTTGGGAAAGCGTACCAGTTCGAGCTGGCCCACGGTCTGCGGCGCCGTCTGGCCCGGGATGCTCGCCTGGACCTGTCCCTGGGCGTTGATGGTCACGGCCGTCGCATTGGCGGGAATGGCGATGCCCGGCGCCACGGTATAGCCATCCTGAGTCACGAGCTGGCCTTGCGGCGACAGCGCGAAGTTGCCGGCGCGCGTATAGCTGTCGGTGCCGTCGGGCATGGTGATGTGGAAATAGCCGGCGCCGTTGATCGCCAGGTCGTAGGGATTCTGCGTGGTCTTGAGGTCGCCCTGGCCGGTGACGCGGTAGACCGCCGCGGTGCGCACGCCAGCGCCGAGCTGGATGCCGGAGGGCACGACGGTGCCGGTGTCCGAGGACTGGGCCCCGACCTGCATGATGTTCTGGTAGAGCAGGTCCTGGAACTCGGCCCGCTGCTCCTTGTAGCCGGTGGTGTTCATGTTCGCCAGGTTGTTGGCGATGACTTCGACGTTGGTCTGCTGGGCCAGCATTCCGGTCGCTGCGATGCTGAGGGCGCGCATTGGTCTGTCTCCTTATCCCTGTACCGAGCCGAGCTGCTGGATGGCTTGGCGTTTGAGGTCGCTCTCGCTCTGGGCGAGGCTGGCGGTCATCTGGTAGGCGCGGCTGACCTCGATCATGTTGGCGATCTCGATCACCGGCTGGACGTTCGAAGCCTCGATCATGCCCTGCTCGATGGAAGCGTCGCTGGCCGTGACGGGCTGCTGCGAGGTCGTATAGAGGCTCGCCCCCTGCTTGATGAGCTGGCGCTCGTCGGCGAAATCCACCACGCGCAGCTTGGCAAGCTGTCCCTGCTTGCCGGTGACGGTGCCGTCGGCCGCTATGGTGATGTTGCCGTCGTCGGGGGAAATAGTGACGGCGCCGCCGTCGCCCATCACGGGGTCGCCGTTGCTGGTGACGAGCTGGCCTTCGGCGTTGAGCATGAAGTGGCCGTCGCGGGTATAGCGGTCGCCCGCTGCCGTCTGCACGACGAAATAGCCGTTGCCGTTGATGGCGAGATCATAAGGAGCTCCGGTGGTCTCCAGGCGCCCCTCGCTCAAGTCGCGCACCAGCCCGACGTTCTGGACAAAGCTCACAGTTTGCGGGCCCGTCTGTCCTTCCGCCGGCGCCGATGTCTCGACATATTCCTCGAATTTCATCTCCTCGCGCTTGAAGGCGGGCGTCGAGATGTTCGCAAGATTGTTCGCGATCGTGTCCATCGACTGGAACGACGCGAGCTGCTGCGAAAGACTGACCAGTACTGTGTTGTCCATGGGCCGGGATCCTTTCTGGTCCTCGCCGTTGCATGGCGTTGCACGGCGCGTGCCAGCACCAGGACCGCGCTTTGTGCGGCTTTTCCGGGGGCGCCGATGCGTCGCCCGGCAAGCCTTGCCGGGTGAAGCCTGCCGCAGGTGGGTATTTGAACCACTCCTTAACCACGCCGGCCTAACGTCGCTCCACTTTCAGGGATTGCGACTGGCGATGGCGAAGGAAGACAAGCAAGCCGTTGACGAGGACGAGCCCGAAGCGGGCGAGGACGGCGAGAAGAAAACGGAAACAGGGCAAGGATTCGTCAAGAAACTTCTGGGCAACCGCAAGCTTCTGATGATCGCCGGAGGCGGCGCCCTGGTGCTGCTGCTGCTGATCGGGGCCGGGCTCTATTTCTTCGTCTTCAGCGGCTCGGACCACGCCGCCGACGCCACCACCGCCGCCATCCCGGAGATGCCGGCGACGCCGCCGCAGGTCGCCTTCTATGACGTTCCCGACCTCATCGTGAACATCCAGACGTCCGACGGCACCTCGGCCTACCTCAAGCTTTCGCTGTCCCTCGAGCTCTACAGCGGCGACGAAAAGGCCGGACTGCAGGTGCTCATGCCGCGCATCGTCGACCAGTTCCAGGGTTACCTGCGCGAATTGCGCGTCGACGATCTCAAGGGATCGGCGGGCATCATGCGCCTCAAGGAAGAACTGCTGCGGCGGACCAATGTCGCCGCCGCCCCGTACCGCGTCCGCGACGTGCTCCTCAAAGAAATGATCGTGCAGTAGAACCATGGCCGACGAAACAGAGAAAACCGAATCCGCCGCCGACCCCGCCATCGACCCCATCGCGATCGAACCGATCGCGGGAGGCCCCGGCGAGCGCATCCTGAACCAGGAGGAAATCGACTCCCTTCTCGGTTTCGACGTCAACGACGACCAGCTGCAGGACACCTCCGGGGTCCGCGCCATCATCAATTCGGCGCTCGTCTCCTACGAGCGCCTGCCGATGCTGGAAATCGTCTTCGACCGCCTGGTGCGGCTGATGACAACGTCGCTGCGCAACTTCACCTCCGACAATGTCGAGGTCAGCCTCGACAACATCACGTCCATCCGCTTCGGCGACTACCTCAACTCGATCCCGCTGCCGGCGATCCTGGCGGTGTTCCATGCCGAACAGCTCGACAATTACGGGCTGTTCACCGTCGATTCCAACCTGATCTACTCCATCGTCGACGTGCTTCTCGGCGGACGGCGAGGCTCCTCGGCGATGCGCATCGAGGGACGCCCCTATACGACGATCGAGCGCACCCTGGTCCAGCGCATGGTCGAAGTCATCCTCCAGGACATGTGCCAGGCCTTCGATCCGCTGGCGAGCGTCAATTTCCGCCTCGACCGGCTCGAGACGAACCCGCGTTTCGCCGCCATCGCGCGCCCGGCCAACGCCGCCATCCTCGTCAAGCTGCGCGTCGACATGGAGGACCGCGGCGGACGCACCGAGCTGCTTCTGCCCTACGCCACGCTGGAGCCCATCCGCAAGCTGCTGCTGCAGCAGTTCATGGGCGAAAAATTCGGCCGCGACTCCATCTGGGAGAGCCATCTGGCGACCGAATTGTGGTCCACCAAACTCGAAATCGACGCCATCCTCGATGAGCAGATCATGCCGCTGAACAAGATCATGAACCTGCAGGTGGGCGAGACGGTGATGCTCAACGCCTCGCCGGAGTCCAAGATCGAGCTGCGCTGCCGCGGCGTGCCGCTGCTGCGCGGCCGCATGGGACGCGCCGGTTCCTCGGTCGCCGTGCGCGTCGAAGAAGCCATCGAACGCACCGACGCCTCGAAGGCGCTCTAGGAGATGACGACCATGACGCTCGGCACCGGTCTTGAAATGGCATTGTGCCTGCTGCTTGCGGCCACCCTCGCCTACTGCATCGTGCTCGAACGCCGGCTGCGCGCCGTGCGCAAGGGCCAGGAAGGACTGAGGAAGACCATCGGCGACCTCAACGGCGCCATTGCCGGCGCCGGCGCCTCGCTGCGAGCCCTGAAAGCCGCCGCCGCAGACGCCGCCGAAACGCTCGACGACCGCCTGAAGCGCTCGCGCGCCCTGGCCGATGAGCTGTCGCTCTTGACGGCGTCGGGCGAACGCATCGCCCAGCGCTTCGACCGCGCGCCCGAGCGCCCCACCTCGACCGGGCTTCCCTCAGGCACGGTGATGCACCGCCTCGATGCCCTCAGAGCAGTGCGATGAAAGGGATCCTGTCACACGTCAGGCTGCTGCCGGCCGTCATCCTGGTCGGCATGGCGCTCTTGGGCGTCAAGGGCGAGTCCCTGATCCACAGCGCCTGGGCCCGGGACGTTTCCGCGACACCGAGCGAGGCCAGCGTGCTGGCCAACGACACCGCCCCCGTCGCCAAGGATGCGACCGATGACGAGGGCGGCGCGACGTCTTCCGAAGTTGACGTCCTCACCGGTCTTGCCAAGCGGCGCGCCGCGCTCGACGCGCGCGAAGCCGATCTCAACATGCGCGCCCAGGTCCTGGCGGCAGCCGAGGCTCGCGTCGACAGCAAGATCAGTACGCTGAAGCAGATGCAGGATCAGATGAACACGCTGCTGCAGCAGCGCGACGCCGACGAGAAGCAGCAGCTCGCCTCGCTGGTGAAGACCTATTCGGCCATGCGGCCCAGGGATGCGGCGCGCATCTTCGACAATCTGCCGGATGACGTCCTGGTGCCGGTGGCCCAGGCGATGAAGTCCGATGCGCTCGCCCCCGTGCTGGCGGCGATGAACCCCGATGCGGCGCAGAAGCTGACCACCAAGCTGGCCGGCCGCCTGAAGCTGCCCGACACCGCCGCACCGGCCGCAGCCGCGGCGCCCACGACAACCGCTTCGGCGCCGACGCCGGCCCCGGCCGCGCCGTCCAGCGGGCCGCAGGCGGCCGCGCCGAAACGGCAATAGTCGGAGGCGGAGCGCATGCGCTTGATGCGACATTGTCCGGGCATCCTCGCCGCTTTCGCGCTTGTCGCCTGCCTGGCGGGCGCGGCTTCGGCCGACAGTGTCGCCACGACCACGGCGGACGGCTATGCCCGCCTCTTTTTCAGGCTCGATCCCGCGGCCCAGGTCACGGCACAGGTGACGGGCGGGGTCCTCGTCATCAAATTCGACCGCAAGGTCGCGATCTCACCGGCGACGATCGCAACTGCCTTGCCGTCCTACATCTCCCAAGGCCGCGCCGATCCCAACGGCAAGGCGCTGCGCTTCGTCCTGGTTCAGCCGGTGCGGCTGCACACGAGCACGTCGCAAGGCCGGGCCGCAGTGGACCTTCTGCCGGCCCGCTTCAGCGGCACCCCGCCGGACCTACCGCCGCCGCCGCCGCCGGCACCCACGACCGTCGATCCCTCCACGCTTGCCACGCTGAACGTGCGGGCCGGCGCCTACCAGAACTACACGCGCATCGTGTTCGACTGGCCGAAGACCGTGCCTTATGCGGTGTTCCCCGGCGACCGGCGGCTGACCGTGCGCTTCGAGGCGTTGGCCAGGCCCGATTTCTCGGCCATGACGCGCCTGGCCCCGCCCTGGGTGAAGGCCGCCGGCTGGCACGTCGAGAACCGCGGCATCGTCGTCGAGTTCACGACCGATGCGGCGTCCGGCTTCCACGACTTTCGCGACGGCACACACATCGTCATCGACATCCTGGCGCCCAAGACCGACGCAGATGCCTACAAGCCCGCGGGCATCGCCAAACCCCTGGCGACGGCCCTGGCCAAGCACCCCGGCATGTCCACCGCGCAGGCGCAGGCGATCGCGGAGACCGCCGACAAACTCAACGGCACCAAGCCGACCGACATCAAACAGCAAGCACCGGTCGGGCAACCGGCAGCGCCGGCGGACGCGCCGGCGGATGCCAGCAAGACACCGAACGCCACGCCCGCTCTGCAGGCCGCCGATACCCGCTTCACGCGCAGCGGCGTCGTGTTGACGTTCCCCGGCGCGGGACGGCGCGGCTCCGCGGTCTTCATCCGCGGCCTCACCGCCTGGATCGTGCTGGAAGGTGCGGCGCCGCTCGACGCCGAGAAGCTGAAGTCGCAGCTCGCCGATTTCTCGACCGACGTCGAAGCCGCCTCCAGCAGCACCGTCAGCGTGCTGCGCCTGTCGCTGAAGACGCCCGAACAGATCGCCGCCACCGCCGAAGGCTCGCTCCTCAAGGTGACCATCACGCCAGACGCTGCCAGCAGCGCCATCGCTGTGGGTTTCGCCCGCAACCAGGACAATCCCACGCATTCCTCGCTGTCGACGCTGCTGCCCGGCGCCACCCAACCGCTCACCCTGGTCGACCCGGTGGCTGGCGACGAACTGATCGTGGTGCCCGGCGAAGCCGGACGCGCCATGACGACCGAGCGCCGCTACGTGGAATTCACCGCGCTTGGGACCGCTTCGGGGCTCGTCTTCCTGCCGCTGGTCGACGACTTGTCGGTCACGGTCAACACGACGCGCGTGATCATCACCAGGCCCGGCGGGCTGTCGCTGACGCCGCCCACCATGCCGGCCGCGGCGACCCCGGAGGCCCTGGCCGAAAAGGGCCAAGGCCCCTGCTTCCTCGACTTCGAGCAGTGGAAGAAGGTGACCGGAGGAACCTTCCTGGCGACGGAACGCCGGCTGAGGGCTTCGATCGCGCGGCTGAAACCGGAACAGGCGAGCCACGCGCGCTTGGTTCTGGCACGCTTCTATATCGCCAACGGCTTTGCCGCGGAGGCCCTCGGCCTGGTCAATTTGATGCAGACGCTCGATCCGTCACTGTCGAGCGACATGCAGCTGCAGGCCATCAAGGCAGCCGCGGATTACGAGATGGGGCGCTATCGCGAGGCGAACAATGCGCTCGCCGGTGCCCAGTTCGATTCCGATCGGCACGCGGCGCTGTGGCGAGGACTGATCGAAGCCGCGCTCGAACAATGGACGCCCGCGCACGCCGATCTGGAGCGCGCCATGCCGGTGCTCGACAGCTACAGCAAGGCCATGCACGCCAAGGTCCGCCTCGCCAACGCCGAGGCGGCGCTGGGGATCGGCCGCCTGGAGATCGCCGATGCGCAGCTGTCGCGCATACCCGAAGGCCTCGAGCGGCCGTTGATGCTGGAAGCGGCGCTCGACCGCGCCAGGCTCTATGCCGCGGAAAACCGCCAGCGCCCGGCCGACAAGCTGTTCGCGGCGGTGGAATCGAGCGGCGACGAACGGCTCGCCACCAAGGCCATCTACTATCGCATCACCGCCGCGTTTGCCGCCGGCAGGATGCCCGCCGCCGCGGCGATCAACGGGCTGGAGCGGCTGCGCTTCCGCTGGCGCGGCGACGTCCTCGAACTCAACACGCTGCGCAAGCTCGCCTCGCTCTACTTCGGACAGAAGAACTGGCGTGACGGGCTGCGCACCCTGCGCATCGCCAGCGCCAACTTCCCCAATGACGACATGGCCGGCAAGGCGCAGGACGACATGCGCAACGCCTTCGTCGAGCTGTTCCTCAAAGGCAAGGCCGACAGCATGCCGCCCATCGAGTCGCTGGCGCTGTTCTACGATTTCATCGACCTGACGCCCATCGGCCCGGACGGCGACGAGATGATCCGGCGCATGGCCGACCGGCTGGTGGCCGTCGATCTTCTGGGACCGGCCGCCGATCTGTTGAACTACCAGGTCACCAAGCGGCTGGACGGCATCGCCCGCGCCCAGGTGGCGACACGCCTGGCGATGATCCAGATCATGGACCACAAGCCGCAGGACGCCATCGCCACGCTGCGCTCAACCCAGATCGCCGGCCTGCCCGACGACGTGAACCACCAGCGCATTCTGCTGGAGGCCCGCGCCATGGCCCAAGAGAAGTTGTGGGATCAGGCGCTGGACCTGATCTCGGTTGATCAGGCGCCCGACACCGAGCAGCTGAGGGCCGACATCTATTGGGAGAGCGGCAACTGGGCCGTCTCGGCCCAAAAGGCCGAGGCGGCGCTCGGCCCGCGCTGGAGCGACGCGACGCCGTTGACGCCCGCGGAGCGCCAGCAGGTGATGCGCATGGCGGTGGCCTATTCCATGGCCAATGACGAGACCAGCCTGGAGCGCATCCGCGACCATTTCGGACCGAAGATGAACGCGAGCCCCGACGCCAGCGCGTTTTTGGTCATCACCCAGCGCATCGACTTGCACGGCGTGGCCTTCCGCGACGCTGCCGCCCAGGTGGCTTCGGTCGACTCGCTCACCGCCTTCATGAAAGACCTGCAGAAGCGTCCGCTGTAAGGCCTGGAGGTCGGGAGAAGCAGCACCTCCGCGCAATCCCGCCATCGCGGCTGCCGCCCTTCAATCCGCAGGCGCGAGCACCTTGGCGAGGAAGGCGGCGCCCGCCTTGTCGGCCTCGGCCCACGAGGCGTGGCGCAGGAATCCGTGGATCTCGTTGGGGATCACCAACTCCTCGTAGGGAATGTGACGGGCGTCGAGGCGGCGGGCCAGATCGATGGTCTGCGAGAACGGCACGTTGCGGTCATCGTCGCCCTGGATCAGGAGCACCGGCGATTTCCAGGTGTCGATGGCGGCGATGGGCGAAGAATCGAAGGCGACCTTCATCGCCTCGTCGACATCGCCCTTCTCGTAGCGCTTCACGGGCTTGCCGAACCATTCCTCGATGAAACGCGACCAGTCGTGCACGCCGTGATAATCGACACCCGCCTTGAAGACATCCGAATTGCGCGCCAGCGCCAGCGCGGTGAGGTAGCCGCCGTAAGACCCGCCCCAGATGCCGATGCGGGCGGGATCGACACCCGGAACCTGCTGCAGATACCGCGCGCCCGCTAAGACGTCTTGGTATTCGGCGGCGCCGGCAGGGCCGGCGTGGTCGGGATGGTCGAAGGCACGGCCGTAGCCGATGCCCAGCCGGTAGTTCACCGACAGGACGGTGAAGCCGTGCGCCGCCAGATACTGGTTCACTGCATAGGCGTTGGAATAGTAGTCCATGTAGTGCCAGCCGAGCAGCATCTGGCGCGGCGGCCCGCCATGCACGAAGATGATACCGGGTTTGGTCCTGCCGTCGGCGGCCTGAAACAGCTGGCCATGGATCGTCAGCCCGTCAGGCGACGAAAACGTCACGCGCCGCGGGACGATGAGCGCCTCGGTAGGAAAATCCCTGGGCACGGGCGCCGCGTGGAGATCGCGTTCGCCCCTGCCGTCCAGGCCGATCATCGCCACGGAGGGCGGCGCCTTGGCGCCTGCCTCAACGAACGCGACGGAATTGTCGCCGGCGACGACCGGCGACCACTGAAGCCCGTCACCCGCCGTCAGCGCCGCAGGGTTCTCACCATCGACGGACACGCGGAACAGATGCCGCCGGTCGTCGTCGCTTGCCTGCGCGCCCGTATTGGCGTCGTAGATCAGGTAACGGCCGTCGCGGCTTTCACTGACATGCTCGACCATGAACGGTCCCGGCGTGAGAAGCGAAGGCGTGCCCCCGTTCGCCGAGATCGCATAAAGATGGGGCCAGTTGTCGAGTTCGGCGAGGAAGACGAGCCGGTCGCCGGCCGCCCAATGCAGATTGGCTTCGCCCTCGGTCTCGGGGTAGGAGCCGAGCAGCGTGTCGGGGCTCTGCCAGACCTTGCGGCCCGCGCCGGTCGCGGCATCCGCCACCCAGATCGACCAGGGATGAGGAACCTCTTTCAGGATGGGCTCGGGCGCACCTTCGGCGCCCGGCTGGCGCACGAAGGCGATCCTGGTGCCGTCTTTCGACCAGACGGGCATGGCGTCGCGTCCGGTCGAGGGCGCGAGATAGACGAGCGGCGCGTCCTTGCCCGCATAGACGGCGATGAAGCTGTGGTCGCTGTTGCCGCCATTGCTGTCGGTGCGGTCGGAGACGAACGCGAGGCGCCTGCCGTCGGGCGACCATTTGAGAGCGTCCGCGTGGCCGCGATCGAAGCACAGCTGCACCGGCTTGGCCTTGCCCGAAAGATGGGCGAGCCAGACCTGATGATCCTTGACGAAAGCGACACGGCCGTCGTCGGTGACGGCGGGATGATCGCCTTCGGCCACCTTCACCGGCGTACGCCCGTCGGCGGACCAGATCGTCACCTTGGGCTGGGCGGGCGCGGAATCGGGATCAGGCGCCAGATCGTCCACTGCCGGCCAGTTCGCGTCGTGATCGCCGCCGCGCACGTAAACGAGATGCCTGCCGTCGGGCGAGAAGGCAAGCTGGGTGATCTCCTGGCCGTCGTCCCGGGTGTACTGCGTCACCTGTTTGGGCGCGAAGGACGGGCCTTGGGCGACCCAGACATTGCGCACGCCGTCGACGACGCGCACCCAGGCGATGCGGTCGGCATGGTCGGCCGAGGCAATTTCCGCCACGAAGGGATAGGACAGGACCTGATCCATCGTGAACGCACCCTCGCGCGCGGGCGCGGCTTGGGAGGCCAGCGCGCAGACCGCGGACAGGCAAACGGCAAGAGCGAAGCGGAACACCCAATTCCCCCTATGGCGCGACCCCGGGAGCTTAGGATGATTTCGCGGCCTGTGAAAACCGGCGCCTCGAACCTGCCGTACCCGGCAATTCCGGCTGGCTGTTTCTTCCTCTATAGTCGCCCCCACCTTTTCGAGGGAGATGGCGATGCGTCTGGGCCTTGCGGTGCTTTGCATCATGGCGTTGGCGGCTTCTGCCTCGGCGGCCCAGGTCTGCCAGACCCAAGCGGTATTCGCCGTCGCCGCGCACGGCGGCGAGTTCAACCACCCGCTGAAAGAAGCCCCACCGCTCGGCGTCATCAAGGCGGCGCTCGAAAAGGCGCGGGGCGAACTGAAGGCCGGCGCGCGCAGCATCGACGTGGTGGAAGAGATCGTGCGCACCTTCGAAGATTCCGGCGCCTTCAATGCCGGGCGCGGCGCGGTGGCCGATCAGGCCGGGCTGGTCGAGACCGATGCCGCCATCATGGACGGCGACGGGCAGCGCGCGGGCGCCGTGGCCTCGATGACGCGGCTCAAGAACCCGATCGTGGCGGCGCGCCTGGTGATGGATGCGGACCGCCATGTGCTGATGGCCGGCGATCGCGGCCAGGACTATGTGGTGAAGCTCGGCGCCGTCGCGGTGCCCGCGAGCTATTTCATCTATTCGGGCAAGGTGACGCGCAAGCCCGTGGCGATGCACGACAAGCACGGCACCGTGGGCGCGGTGGCGCTCGACCGCTGCGGCCATCTGGCGGCGGCGACCTCGACCGGCGGCTATGATGCCAAGGTTCCCGGCCGCGTCGGCGACTCGCCTTTGGTGGGCGATGGCGTCTATGCCGCAGACGGCGTGGTGGCGCTTTCCGGCACCGGCTGGGGCGAATACTACATCCGCTACAACGTCTCGAAGGACGTGGCCGACCGCATGCGCTACGGCCACCAGACGCTCGCCGCGGCGATGAAGGCCGACTTGTTCGACGTGCTCAAGCCGTTGAAGGCCGACGGCGGACTGATCGGCGTCGACGCCAAAGGCAACGTGGCCGTGCTCTACAATGCGGTGGGCATGTTGCGCGGCTATGCCACCGACCGCGAAGCGCCGGTCGTTGCGGACTATGCCGGGCCGAGCGAAAGCGCCCCAAGAGGAAAGTGAAACGCGCGGGCGCCCCGCCGGGAACGACGCATCGCCTGATGCAGTCTACCCCGCGGCGAGGTCGGCGAAGGCCGCGATCACCTTGCGGTAGATGTCGCGCTTGAAGGGCACGATGAGGTCGAGCAGCGCCTCCATCGGCACCCAGCGCCAGGCGGCGAATTCGGGCTCGTGGGTCGTCAGATCGATGTCGCCGTCCTCGCCGATGAAGCGCATGGCGAGCCATTTCTGGCGTTGGCCGCGATACTTGCCGTGCAACGCCACGCCGACAAGATGCTTCGGCAGGTCGTAGCACAGCCAGCCGTCATGCTCGCGCAGCAGCACCGCCTTGTCGGTGCCGATCTCTTCCTTGAGCTCGCGCAGCGCCGCCTGACGCGGGTTCTCCCCCTCGTCGATGCCGCCTTGCGGCATCTGCCAGCCTTCCACGGTCTGGTCGATGCGCCGGCCGACGAAGACACCGCCGTCGCGATTGAGCAGCATGACCCCGACGCAGGGCCGGTAAGGCAGTTGGTCCGAATTCACGATGGTGCCGACGGCTTATTTCTTGGTGGAGACTACGGCCGAGATCGGCGCCAGAACAAGGCCCCGGCCCGAGAGGCCGCGTGCCCAGACGGTCACCCGCTCGATCGTCACGGGATAAAGGAAACCCGTGCCCGTGGCGCTGCCCTTGGCGCGCGCCGCGGATTCCAGATCGGAGAGATTGTGATCGATCTCCATGGCGGCCTGGATCGTATCGATGGTGTCCGTCGCCTGGTCGAAGGGAATGCCCACGCGCGCGGCCACGTCGGGCGCCGTCGAATGGGAGGCCGAACCATTGTCGACAAACAGCAGACCGCGCCGCGTCAGATAGGTCAGCACGGGCTCGAGCGCGGCCGCGTCGGACAGCATGCGCCCGCCCAACAGATTGGTGGCCCCGACATAACCGGTGAAGCGCGTCAGCGCCCACACCAGCCGCTTGGTGTTGGAATCCTCGCCGCCGCCCACCCGCAGGGTGTACTGGCCCGGATCGCTGTCGGGGAAATCATACGGCTCCATGGGAACCTGCAGCAGGATTTCGTGACCGCGCTGGCGTGCCATCGTCACCCAACGCTGGACGTCGTTGGCATAGGGCGCGAAGGCCAGCGTGACGCCTGGCGGCAAGGCGTCGAGCGCCGCTTGCGTCGCCTTGGCGCTGATGCCCAGTCCCCCGATGACGATGGCGACGCGCGGCCGCTTGTCGGCGGCGGGCAGCGGGAAACCATAGACACGCATCGGCGTGCGTCCGTCGGCGGCGATGCGCGGCAGCGGACCTTGCGGGGTCTGTTCGATGAGGGCCGGATCGGCGACGGCCACGTGTCCGACCTGGGCCGGCGGCATGGGCGGAGGGGCGGGCGCGGCCTGGGGCGGAGGGGCGACAGGTTGCGCGGCAACGGGCGCGGCAGGCGGCGTAGCGGGCGGCGCGGCGGGCTGCGCCGCCGGTGGGATTGCCGAGGCGGCGGCCGGCGGCAGGGCCCGGGCCACGCGGGGATGCTGCAGGCGCACCGCAAAGCGCACGGCGCCGTCCGAGGCAGGCCGGCTGCCGAATATCGCGATGGCGCCCGCCAGCAATGCCAGGGAGACGAAAACGACGAGGTAGGCCAGCGCCAGAGCCCGCACCGCGCGCCCCGCGCCCGGCGCCGAGCCCTCACTGATCATGCTGGTCGCGGCCATGGCCGAAGCTAACGGCCATCATGGTTACGTCCCGGTTAAAACCCTCCCTCAGCGGGCCGAGGGAGCCTTTGCCGCCGCCATGCTCACCTTGCCGTCGAGAAAATCCTGGGCATAGGAGAGCTGGAAGTCGTCGTACTTCTTGCCCTGCGGCGGACGGATGATGGTTGCGGCCTTCTTCTTGGCGGCGACGTCTTCCGCCGCCAGATGACCCGGCAAATCCGCCTCGGTCGTGCGCTCGATCTTGGGCTCGTCCTGCTCGTTGCCTTCGGCCACGGCGATGTTCGGCGTGATGCCTTCGGCCTGGATGGAACGTCCCGACGGCGTGTAGTAGCGCGCCGTCGTCAGCCTGAGCGCACCGCCGCCTTCGCCCAGCGGGATGATGGTCTGCACCGAGCCCTTGCCGAACGAGGTCATGCCGATGACGGTGGCGCGCTTGTGATCCTGCAGGGCGCCCGCCACGATCTCGGAAGCCGAGGCGGTGCCGCCGTTGATCAGAACCACGACCGGCTTGCCGTCGGTGATGTCGCCAGGCTTGGCGTCATAGCGCTGCGTGTCCTCGGGATGACGCCCGCGGGTGGAGACGATCTCGCCCTTGACGAGGAAGTCGTCGCTGACCATCACCGCCTGATCGAGCAGCCCGCCCGGATCGTTGCGCAGGTCGATGATCCAGCCCCTGAGGCCGGGCCCGATCTGCTTCTTCAACTCGCGCACAGCCTTCTGCAGGCCGGAATCGGTTTCCTCGTTGAAGGCGCTGATGCGGACGTAGCCGACATCGCCCTCGCGGTGCCATTTGACGCTGTCGACGTGGATCACCGCGCGCATGAGCTGGACGTCGAACGGCTTCTTCTCGCCCTGGCGCAGGATGGTCAGCGTCACCTTGGTGCCCACCGGGCCGCGCATCTTGTCGATGGCGTCGTTGAGCGGCACGCCCTGGATGGCGTTGCCGTCGATGGCGGCGATGTAATCGCCGGTCTTCAGCCCGGCCTTGGCGGCGGGCGTGTCGTCGATCGGCGAGATCACCTTGATGAGGCCGTCCTCCTGTGTGACTTCGATGCCGACGCCGCCGAACTCGCCCTTGGTCTGGATCTGCATGTCGGCGAAGGCCTTCGCGTCCATGTAGCTCGAGTGCGGATCGAGACTCGACACCATGCCTTCGATCGCGCCGTTGATCAGCTCGCTGTCCTGCACCGGGCGGACATAGTTGTCGCGCACCCGCTCGAAGGCATCACTGAACAGATCGAACTGACGATAGGCGCTGACGTTGTTGGCGCCTTGCGCGGAGGGGAGGAGCCCGACCGCCGTCATGAATCCGATCCCCATCCCCAAGACTACCAACGCCAGGCGCTTCATGTTTTGTTTGCCTTCCTCAACGCGATCACGATGTAGGGCGCCGGGTTCATGCCACGCCCGTTCTGCCGCAACTCAAAATAAAGTCGAGGCGCGGCGCTGGATTTCGACATTCTCCCGACCGGCTCGCCCGCGAGCACATGATCGTCGGGCCGCACATCGAGGCGATCCATTCCGGCCAATACAGCATGGTAACCGTCGGCGATTTGCAAGATCAAGACCAAGCCGCTCTTATGGTAAGGACCAGCGAAACGAACCGTTCCGTCAACCGGCGAAATAACCTGCGCCCCCGGGGCCGTGGCGTAGGTCAGGCCCGGCGCCGAAGCCCCGCCCACGCCTTCCAGGCCGCCCCCCACAACCGTGCCCACCACCGGACAAAGCAGCGACGCCCGGGTCTTACCGGCGTCAGCACCCACGGTCACCACACTCTGGGTTGCGGCCGCTCCCCGCAGCTGCGCAACTTTCCGCAACAGGGCCTGAAGGTCGGAGGCCTGCGTGGCCGCGGCATCCAGCCGGGTCTTGAGATCGCCATAGCGTGTTGCCGCGGCGTCGGCTTCCAGCCGCTTTATCGCGAGAAGTTGATCCAGCTCGACGCGGGCCTGGGCGAGGTAATCGGCGTTGCGCGCCGCATCGCTGCGCCGCGCCAGGAGCGCCGCCCGGGTCCGCCGCAAGGCATCGAGCCGCCTGGAGAGGGCCGCCGCCTCCCCATAGACCGACGGCAGAGAGGCGCCGAGCAGCATTGCCCCATGGGCCGCGGCCAAGGCGTCGTCGGGGCGCAGCACCATGGCGGGCGGCATATCGTGCTGCAGCCGTTCGAGGATCGCCAGCAGATGCGAGACCGCGACGCGGTCCTGCGCAAAGCTCTTGGTCAAGGTGTCGTTCTGCGCCGTGAGGCGGACGATGTCGGCATCGAGCCAGGCCTTCTCGCGCTCCAAACTCTCGACGCGGGCGGCCGTCGCCACCAGCTTGAGCTGCAGGGCCTGCGCCTGGCGCGCCAGCGCTTCGGACGTCGACTTGGCCGTGGCGACCAGCGGCACATCCTTGGCGATCTCGGACTTCAGCGTCTGGAACTGGTCGACGGTGGACGGCAGGGTGGACAAGGCCTTCATCGGGATGGCGTGACTGAGATCGGTCACGTCGTCTGATTGAGGCTGTGCCGCCGGCACGCTCCGCACGGGCGCCGTGTTCGGCTTCGGCGAAGGCACCGGCACCGCCGCTGCGCACAGCAGCGGCAAGGCCAGGATCAGCGCGGCTATGCGCTCAAGCGCGCTTGGTCTGCGCCTTGACCGCATTGATCCGTCGCTCGAGCTCCGCGGGATCGCCCAGGAACTTCGCATCATCCGCCTTGTAGGACGCATTCAGACGATACGCTTTCGGAATGCCCGTCGGCAAATCGACATCGACGATGGCGTCGTCGCTGATGCCTTCCAGATATTTCAGAAGCGCACGCAACGAATTGCCGTGCGCGGCGATGATCACGCGCTTGCCCGCCTTGAGGTCTGGCAGGATCGCCTGCTCCCAATAAGGCATGACGCGGATGAGAACGTCCTTCAGGCTCTCGCTGCGCGGCAGCTCGGTGACCGGCACGCCCCCATAGCGCCGGTCGTGGCCGGGAAATTCGGGGGAAGCGAGATCGACCGGCGGCGGCGGCGTGGCATAGGAGCGGCGCCACACCTTGACCTGCGCCTCGCCGAACTTCTGCACCGCTTCCAGCTTGTTCGACCCCTGCAGGGCGCCGTAGTGGCGTTCGTTGAGCCGCCAGTGCTTGAAGACCGGCAGCCACAGCAGATCCATCTCGTCTTCGGCGAGCCACAGGGTCTGGATCGCCCGGCTGAGGAGCGAGGTGTGGGCGACGTCGAAGGCGAAACCCTCCTGCTTCAGCGTGCGCCCGGCGGCACGAGCCTCCTGCACGCCCTGTTCGCTGAGGCGCACGTCGCGCCAGCCGGTGAACAGGTTCAGCTTGTTCCACTCGCTTTCGCCGTGCCGCAAGATGACAAGCTGGTAATCCTTGTAAGCGCTCATGCCGTTCCGTCCCGTTGTCTCGCCGTTCTTTTATTCATTGCGCTGACAACGGAAAGCAATTTCTCGGGCGACCCGCGCGCCATTCGCCGCGCCTGTTGATGCCGCGACGGGGGATTCCACAAGATGTTGATCTTTGATGTACGGAATCCGCGTCTGGGTGGGGACCCCCTCCCCCCGGTCGTCGTCCGCTGTCTGGCCATTCTCCCGTTCCTTGTTGCCTGCCAGCATGTAGGAAAGGATTCCAAACTTTCAAGGCCGCGTGAGCGCCCAGGGTGCGGACTATGGTCACATTTTGTGACAGGCGAGACGCAAACGCAGGTTTCCGACCGGTCGGGAGAAGTCACAAACCAGCCGGGGCTCCCGGCCTTTGGGCAAAGCGTGTGGTTTCTGCCGGGGAGAAGTTGCCGGGCGGCGGGCCGGACCTCTTCGGTCACAGCGTAAGCTGCTGTTTTCGCTGTTCTATTTTTCCACCACGGACGGCATGAAACTGGCAAGACCCTTTGCGGAAGAATGTCCGAGAGCAGAAATCGCTCATGCCCCGTTCCCTGGCCGTCCGATCGATCGCCGCCGCCGTGATGCTGTCGCTTTCGGCAGCGCCCGCGCTGGCCTATTCCCGCGTCAAGGACCTGGTCGACGTCCAGGGCATCCGCGACAACATGCTGGTCGGCTACGGCCTGGTCGTGGGCCTCAACGGCACCGGCGACTCCCTCAAGAACAGCCCGTTCACCCAGCTCAGCATGCAGGCCATGCTGGAGCGGCTTGGCGTCAACGCCCGCGGCCAGCAGATGCAGACCAAGGACACCGCCGCGGTGATGGTGACGGCGAACCTGCACGCCTTCGCCGCCTCGGGCACGCGCATCGACGTTTCGGTCAGCGCCATGGGCGACGCCAAGAGCCTGCAGGGCGGCACCCTCCTCGTCACCCCGCTGTTCGGCGCCGACGGGCAGATCTACGCGCTCGGCCAGGGGCCGGTCGCCATCGGCGGCTTCAGCGCGCAAGGCGATGCCGCCAGCGTGACGCGCGGGGTGCCGACCGCGGGGCGCATCTCCAACGGCGCCATCGTCGAGCGCGAAACCAATTTCCAGCTCGCCGCGCAGAAGAGCCTGAAGCTGTCGCTGCGCAATCCCGACATCACCACGGCCACGCGCATCGCCGCGGCGGTCAACGCCTATCTCGGCAACGCTGTCGCCGTGGCGACGGACCCCGCCAGCGTCCAGCTTGCGCTGCCCGCCAACTACAACGGCGGCATCGTCGCCCTGCTGAACGACATCGAGCAGGTGAAAGTCGATCCCGACCAGCCCGCCAGGGTCATCATCGACGAACAGTCGGGTGTGATCGTCATGGGCGCCGATGTGCGGATCTCCACTGTGGCCATCGCCCAAGGCAACCTGACGATCCGCGTCAACGAGACCCCGCAGGTCAGCCAGCCGGCGCCCTTCTCGAACACCGGCACGACCCAGACGGTGCCGCGCACCTCGATCCAGATCGACGATTCCCACGGCAACAAGATGACCGTGCTGCAACAGGGCGTGGCCTTGCAGAGCCTGGTCGACGGACTCAATGCGCTGGGCGTCGGCCCGCGCGACATCATCTCGATCCTGCAGGCCATCAAGGCCGCCGGCGCCCTGCAGGCCGACATCCAGGTGATCGGATGACCCCCGACATCCAGACCGCGATGACGATGGCGCGCTCGGCCCCGGTCGCCGCGCCCCAGCCGACCGCCGACGTCGCCAAGGCCAAGAAGGTGTCCCAGGATTTCGAAAGCGTGTTCCTGGCGCAGATGCTGGCCCCGATGTTCGACGGCATCTCCACCGACGGCCCCTTCGGCGGCGGACAAGGCGAAGCGATGTTCCGCTCGCTGATGGTCGACGAGTACGCCAAGAGCATGGCCGCCCAGGGCGGCATCGGGCTCGCCGACACCGTCGCCAAGGAGCTGTTGCGCGTGCAGGAGAAATCCCATTGAACGAAGACCGCGAACGCATCGAGCGCCTGATCGCCATGGGCGAGCGCCTGACGGCCGCCATCGAAGCCGACATCGCCGCGCTCAAGGCGGGACGTCCCAAGGAGATGCGCACCCTCGATCCCGAGATCCAGCGCCTCTCGGCCCTTTACGGGCGCGAGGCCCAGGCCTTCACCCTGGAGCGCGCCAAGGCCGCGCCGCCCGACCTGCGCAAGAAGTTCCTGGCCGTGACGATCCGCTTCCGTGAGATTCTTGCCCTGCACGCGCGGCTTCTGACGCGCATCCGCAATGCCAGCGAAGGCATCATCAAGGCCGTGGCCGACGAAGTGGAGCGCGTGCGCGCCCCCTTGACGACCTATGCGCCGGCGTCCAAGCGCGCCCCCGGCGCCATGATCTACAACGATCTGGCGTGACCTCCGCCGCCGCCTGACGAAGGACGGCCGCGCGAAGCTCGCCCTGCGCAGAATCAGCCTAACCGAGCGCCAGCGTGGTGATCGAGGATGTCGAGGAACCGCTCGTCGACGACGCGCTCGTCGCCGCCTGCGATGCGGTGTAGGCGCTGATCATGTTGAGCGCCATCGCATAGCTGACAGCCTGCGACATGGTGACGGAGGAGATCGCGCCCGTGTAGCCGTTGGACGGCGCGGCCGCGGGCGGCGCGTTGGTCGTCTGATAGATGTTCCTGATCGCAGACAGCACCGAGTGAAGCACGGCCTTGGCCGTCGTGGCGCTCGACGTGCTGGCGATGTTGAAGGTCCCCGAAAGGCCGAGGCCGAAGGTCTTGGTCGTCGTCGATGAGCCTGAACCGCTGCTGGCCGCGTCGCCGTTGGCGAGGGTGCCCGCCAGCAACCCCAGCCGGCCGAGGGCGTCAAAATCCGTGGGGCCGGCGATGAGCTTGGCGGTGACGCCGGCCGCCACCTGGATCTGCAGGCCCTTACCGGCACTGCCATAAGTGACGCTGGCGGTGCCGTAGCTGCCCAACTCGCCGTTGATCTTGGTGACCAGCGACTGCAGCGTCTCGTTCTGGGCGACGGTGATGGTGAAGGTGCGCGGCGCGACGCCTTCGATCTGCATCTGGAAGGAATCCCCGGCGCGCAGCGTCGTCTGGTCGGTCAGGCTGAGCGACTGGTTCTCGCTGATGGTGCCGCGCGGCAGGCCCAAGGCGTCGAGCACGCTCGATCCCTGGGCGTCGATGGCGATGCCCTGGCCGGTCGACTGCCCCGAAGCGCCGCCATATTGACGGACCCAATCCTGCGTGCCGTTGGCGGCGAGCGCCGCGACGAACATGTTGTTGGTGCCGTCGACGCTGCGCGTCTGTCCGGCGAAGGTGCCCGTCGTCGAACCCGCCAGGTAGACCGTGCCGTCGGGACCGACGGTGACGGCGCCGGCCTTGTCGGTTCCGCCGGTGCCCACGTAACTTACGTAATTCGAGGTGGCGGAGGCGCCCTGGTCGGTGGCGTTGAACACGAAGGCATCGAGGCCGCCGCCCGGCGTGCCCACGACGCTGGCGGCACCGCCCGCGTCGAGCGCCGTGTTGGCGGTGGTGCCCGAGACGTAAATCTGGCTGCCGTTGACGGCGATGCCCGAGATGGCGCCGCCGGCCTGGATGGCGCCCATGTCGACCTGCCAGGCCGCGGGCTGGGTGGCGTCGCCGCCGGTGTATTTGGTGAGATACGCCTCGCCGTTCTGGACGGATGCCACCAACAGATCGCCAGAGGCGGTCACCGCCGTGGCCGAGACGGTATCGGTGCCGGAGGTGCCGAACTGCTGCTCGTAGGCGACGGCGCCCGCGGAGGTGAGCTTGGCGAGGTAGGCGTCGGTGCCGCCCTGGGACGTCTGTCCCGCGCCGATGGCGCCGCCGGTGACCTGGCCGCCGACATAGACGTTGCCCGAAGCATCGACGCTGACCGAGGCGGGCTGATTCTGGTTCAAGGTCTGGATCTGCGTCGTCCAGGTCTGGCCGCCGTTGGTGTCGTATTTCGCGACGAAGGTGTCGGTATTGCCGTTGGCGACCGCCGTGGTCGACAGATCGGCCGTGGTGGAACCCGCCACCACGACGCCGCCCGTGGGGTCGAGCGCCAAAGAATAGGCGGAGGCGGTGCCGGCGCTGCCGAGCAGCTTCGTCCATTGCAGGTTGCCCGCCGAATCGTATTTCGACAGATAGACGTCCTGCGAGCCCTGGATGAGCTGGTTGCCGAAGGAGCCCGTCGAATTGCCGACCGTGTAGACGTTGCCGTTCGCATCCACCACGGTGGAAGCGGCGGCGGTCGTGCCCTTGGTGGGATCGGCGGAGGCGCTGAACACGCTCTGCGGATTGGTGAGATTGTCGAGCTTGACGAGACGGCCCTGCATGTTGGCGGGCGTGGTGCCGACCGCCGTGGCCGAGCCCGAGCTGCCGGCGACATAGAGGGCGGGCGTCGCAGCGGCCGAGGACAGGCTGACCTGCTCGTTCGACACCGTGTTGATCTGGATGCCGTAGGACGCGTTCTGGACGTCGGCGATCGAGCCTTGGGTGAAGACGCGCGCAAAACGCGTCGCGAAGCCGGCGTTCGACAGCTGCTGGTTGGTGTAGTTGACGATGTTGTCGAGGGTGAGCGGGCCCTGGACCTGGGACAGGTCGATCAAGACGCTGCTGGCGACGCCGCCCTTGGTGACGTTCACGGTGAAGCTGTCGCTGGTCGAGACGTTGGCCAGCGCGTTGCCGACGTTGGCGTCGCTGACGACGGTGCCGCCCATGTAGCCGAACTGCGGCAGAGGCACCTGCGCCGTGCTGCTGACGGAGGCGCTGGGCGCGGCGGCCTGCAGCGTGAAATCGTTGAACGACGCCTTGGCGATCCAGCTCTCGACCTGCTGGAGGCCCGTCTGGAAGCGCGTGTCGTAGCCGGCCTGCTGGCCCGCCGTCACGCCGTCGCGCATCGACATGCCCGCGAGATAGGACAGGTTGTTGATGGCGGTGTAGAGCGAGAAGAGCTTCTGGTTGTCCTGCTCGGTCTTGCTGCCCGTGGTGCTGCCCGACAGGATGGGCACGTTGCTCGTGTCCATGAAGTTCGTGATGCCGAGGACCTTGGCGTCCTCCACCGCCTGCGCCGGCGGCGTGGCGCGCCAGGGCGGATTGTCGCCGGCGGTGGCCGCATTCGTGCCCGACGCGCCAGCCTGCGCCGTCGTGCTCGCCAGCGACAGCGAGATCTTCGCCTGGTAATAGTTCAGCAGCGACGTCGAGTCGAAGCTCGTGATCGTTGTGCTCATGGCCTGCGGACAGGTTTGCGCCCCGCCATCCTGCGCGGCGCGCCTTAACGACCTCTAAAGAATTGCGTGAGTTAGCGCCAATTAGCCATGGCTTTGGCGCCGGCGCGCCGGGCCGAAAGAGCAGCGGCCAGATCGCGCGCGATGCGCGCGGCGCCGTTGCCGTCGACGGTCATGAGCCCGGCGGCGCGCATGTCGCGCCGGCGCCGGCCGTCACTGAGCAGCGACAGGACGGCGTCGGCGATGGTGCGGTCGCAGACGCGGCCGCCCAGGCCGAGCGACAGTCCCAGACCGGCATGCTCGAAAGCCGAGGCGGAGCGGGCGTGATCGTCGGTGGCGCAGAGATAAAGGGCGGGCACGCCATAGGCCGCCAGCTCGTAGGCGGTGACGCCGAACGACGCGAGCGCCAGATCGCAGGCGGCATATTCGGTCGCCAGTCCGTCGGCGCCTTCGATGGTCTCGAAATTGGATTTCAGCCCGACGATGGCCTTGGCGACCTGCTCCTTGTGCGCGAAGCCGGGACCGATGACGAAGCGGGCGCGGAACAAGGGCTCGAGCGCGGTCAACGCATGCGCCGCCTTGAGCGTAAAGCCGTATGGATCGCTGCCGCCCATCGTCACGAGCAGGGTCGGGCGCGCGGAGACCGCCCGCGGCCGCGGCGAGGCGTGCGCCAGGCCCAGCAGCGTCCATTCCCAGCCCGTGCGCACGCTGCAGTGCGATCCGGTCCAGTCGAGGTCCTCGACCTGGGGGACCGGCGGATAATAGGCGAGGTCGGCGGCGAGGCGCCGCTCAGAGCCGTCGTCGATCACCGCGGTCACCGGCACGCGGGCGGCGAAGCGCTCGACCTCGCAGCGTGTCGGCCCGTCGCGGCAGTCGAGGATGAAGATGTCGGGATCCGCCACCACCGAACCCAGATTCCAGCGCGGCGACGGCACCAGAGTGGCGGCAAAACCCGCCTGCAGGATCGGCGTCAGCGCCTCTTCGCCGCCGTTGACGGCAAACTCCACGCCGATGCCCTCGCTGTCGCGCAGCGCGCGCGCCAGAGCGATCATGCGCTTGACGTGCCCGAAGCCGTAGGCGCCCCCGCCGTCGCAGCGGATGAGGGCGAGCCCTCCCTGGGGGGCGATCTCCTTCTGGCGCACATGGCCGTTGAGATCGCGCAACGACGGTTCGCGTTCGAGCAGCAGCAACAGATCGCCGAGCGACGCCTCGCCGGCCTTGGCCTCGAGGCGCGCATGCACCGCCTCCACGAAGGCGAGGTCGTCGGGCGTGTCGATGGTCAGCCGACCGGCGGCGCGCGCCAGCCTGGGAAACGGCTTGGCGCGGGCGATGCGCACGAAATCGGGATGCAGCTTGAAATATCCCGTGACGTGCTCGCGCGCCACCGGATCGTGCGCCGCGTCCATCATCAGCTTGTCGAGGCCGCGCCGGGTGAAGGGATCGACGCCTTCATGGGCGGTCTCGGCATTCTCTTCGAGAAGGACGTAATCGCCCTGCTGCTCAATCAGGGCATCGACCAGATGATCGATGAATTCGGCGTCGAGGAACGGCGCATCGGACGAGACGCGCACGATGATGTCGGCATCGGTGATTTCGGCGGCGCGCGCGAAGCGCGCCAGCACGTCCTCTTCCGGACCGCGCACCACCAGGACGTCGTTGTCGCGGCCGAACTCGACGATGGCGTCGTCGCGCGGATTGGTGCTGGTGGCGACAACGATGGCCTGGATCAGGCGCGACTTCTGCAGGCGATGGACGATGTGCCAGAGCAGCGGCTTGCCGGCGATGGGCTTGAGCACCTTGCCGGGCAGACGCGTCGACCCCATCCGGGCCTGGATGACGGCGACGACGCGCGGAGGCTTCATGCACTCGGCTCCCATTGGGCGCGGATCAAGCGCAGCGGACGCAGGCCGTCGGCCGGGTCCGCCCGCCAGGCGCGATCTTCGCACTCGGATGGTTGCGGTTCCTTAAACCCGCTGCCGTCCGCGGCCAGGGATTCGCGGATTCGCCCGATGACGGGCGCGATCTCGTGCGGCAACCAGCAATGGCCGGCGGCGTATTCGGCGCCCTTGCCGTCGAGATCGAGATGGAACTCGACCGTGGAAGCGCCCCAACGGTGCACGGCGCGCTCGATCACCGCCGGACGGCGGGTGTGGTCGGACCAGCCCGCCTTGCACCCCGTCGCCTGGCGCAAGGCCGCAATGGCCGACAGGTTGGCCTCGGCCACCGGCGCGGGATAGGCCGAGACGCAATGCAACAGCGTGAGATCGGTCGCCCCCGCAGCCTTCAGCGTGGCGACGGCGTGGCGGATCTCGTCCAGCGTGGCCATGCCGGTGGAGAGCACCACGGGCTTTCCCGTGGCGGCGGCGGCGGTCAAAAGCCCATCCACCAGAAGCTCGTAGGAGGCGATCTTGTAGAAGGAGACGAACGGCCGCAGTTCCTCGACCGCCTCGCGATAGAACGGTGTACAGGAAAACGCGATACCCTTCTGTGAACAGCGTTCGGACAGCGGCGCCAAATGTTCGAGCGGCAGCTCCCAGGCCGCCCGCGCGCGGTGCTTGGCACTCTTGGCCAGGATTTCCGGAGCGAACAGGCGATCCACGCGGAAAAGCTGGAATTTCACGGCATCGCAGCCGGTCGCGGCGGCGGCATCGACGAACGCCAAGGCGCGGCCGAGGTCGCGACCGTGATTGGAGGAGGCTTCGGCGATGAAAACCGGTCCCATCATGAATCCGATCGCTGCGCTTTAACGGTTTCTAAATCGCCTTTGACTAAGAGAGGGTTAACAAGGGGGATGGGATGGACTTGGCCGCGTCGGAACCGATCATCGCCTGGCAGTCGCACGAAGGCCGGCGCATCGCCCGCGTCAACGGCTACGACATCATCGCCTGCGAGATCTGCGGCTTCCGCCATGCCCTGCCCCTGCCCGAGCCCGACGCCATGGAGCGGGCCTATCGCGACGCCTATTACACCGAAGAGAAGCCGACCTTCCTCGCCCATGCCGGCGAAGACCAGCAATGGGCCGAGCTTGCCCAGCGCGACCGGCTGGAAATCTTCGAACGCCTTTTGGGCCCGGCGCGGCGCAAGCTGCTCGACATCGGCTCGGGCCCCGGCTTCTTCCTGAGAACCGCCAAGCAGACGGGCTGGCGCGTGCTCGGCATCGAACCGTCGCGGCAGGCCGCGGCCCACGCCCGCGCCATGGGCATCGAAGTGGTGGAAGGCTTCTTCAACGAGGACACCGCCCCCGGGCTCGGCCGCTTCGACGTCGTGCACATGAACAACGTTCTCGAGCACGTGCCCGATCCCATGTCGGTGGTGAACGCGGCGCGCGACCTCATCGACCGCGGCGGCATCCTGTGCATCAACGTGCCCAACGACTTCTCGCCGCTGCAGTTCGCCGGCCGCGCCGCCGTGGGGGCCGGGGAATGGTGGCTGGCGCCGCCCCATCACCTCAACTATTTCGACTTCGAATCGGCTTCGGGCCTGCTCGACCGCGTCGGGCTGAAGGTGGTGGAGCGCACGACGAGCTTCCCCATGGAGCTCTTCTTGATGATGGGCGAGGACTACACCAAGGACAGCACGCTGGGCCGCGCCTGCCACAACCGCCGCAAGCGCTTCGACCTCGCCTTCGAGAACGCGGGCCTCAAGGAGACGCGACGCGCCTTCTATCGCGCCCTGGCCCATGCCGGGATCGGACGCGAAGCGGTGCTGATCGCCGTCAAGCCATGAGCGCTGCGGCCTTCTTCGTGGTGTCGAGCGGACGCTCGGGCACCGCGATGCTGCAGAAGGCGCTGGCGTCGACGCCGCATGTCGAGATGCATCACGAATACATGGTGCACATCGTGCAGCCGCTGGCGGTGCGCCGCTACATGGGGCTGATCGGCGCCGACGAAGCCGAGGCCGTGCTGGCGCAGACCCACGCCGCCGCCGTGCGCTACAGCACCGGGCCGCAGTGGGGCGATTCCTCGAACAAGCTGTCGTGGCTGATCCCCGAGCTCGCCGCGCTCCTGCCGCAGGCGAAATTCATCCATCTGGTGCGCGACGGGCGAAAGGTCGCCGGCTCCTATTTCCGCAAGCTGACGGAGGAGTGCTACGACGAGCGCTCGACGGCGATCCTCGCCGAGCATGCGGCCGATCCCGCGCGCGTCGCCCCGCCGCCGCCGGAAAAGAAATACTGGTGGCCGCTGCCGCGCCGCGACGATCCGCTGGCCGCGACGTTCCTGAAGATCGGACAGTTCGGGCGCATCGCCTGGCACTGGTCCGAGATCAACCGCGTGATCCTCGAGGCTCTGGCGGCGCTGCCGGCGCAGCAATCGCAGTTCGTGCGGCTCGAAGACCTCCGTGCGTCGCCTGCGAAGCTCGAAGAGCTTTATGACTTCCTCAATCTTCCTTACCGCAAAGAAACCTTTGCGATGTTCGCGCGCCCGCACAACGTGAACCGCCCGGTGGACGAACTGCTCGAGCCGCGCCAGCGCGCGCAGTTCGAGGCGATCGCGGGCGAGATGATGAAGCGTCTGGGATACGCATCGCGCGCGGAATACGTAGTGAAATATTAAGCACGGACGACGGAAGATGGTTACCGGGTCCTTCCTGGACATCTTCTATGACAGCCATCTGCGAACACTGCGGCGACGACGCGCTTCCATCCGTTTACACACCTGAAGGTTCGTCAAGAGGTCTTACCGTCCACGTCTGCGGCCGCTGCGGTCTGGTGCAGAGCCTGCCGCGGACCGATCGCGCGCAACGGCGCGCCGCGGCCGTGTCGAGCGCCGCCGACTGGGGCAATGTCCGCTACGGCAAAGGCTTCCGCACCGCCACCGCGCTCGATGCCGTGCGCCGCCATGTCGACACGACGCGCACCTTCGCGCTGCTCGACGTCGGCTCCAATCGCGGTCGCTTCGTCCAGGCGCTGATCGAGGCCGCGCCGCAAGCACACGTCGTCGCGATCGAGCCCGACGAACGCGTCGCCGACAGCTGCGCCGATATCGACCGCACCGAACTGACGGTGGCGCGCATCGAGGACGTGGCGCTGGAGACGGGGCGCTTCGACCTCATCCATTCCTGCCATACCATCGAGCATCTGGCGCATCCGGCGCGCACGCTGCGCGACCACGCCCGCACCCTGAAGGACGGCGGGCTTCTGGTTCTCGACGCTCCCAACATCGCGCTGATCGGCTCCGACGACATTGTCGAGGAATGGTTCATCGACAAGCACCTGACGCATTTTTCGGCGCGCACGCTGCTGCGCATGGTCGAAGCCTGCGGCTTCGAGATCGTCGAGGCGCCCGATCCCGCCGACCGCGAGAACCTCTTCATCGTGGCGCGCAAGCGCGCCGCGATGGCGGCGCAAATCGCCGTCGATGCCGGCGAGGTCGATCGCGCCTACGAGCTGATCTCCAGCTATGCGGCGATGCGCGCCCACAATCTGGCGGCGCTGGCGGGCGTGGCGGGAGAACTTACGGCGCTGGCGCCGCGCGGCCTGGCCGTGTGGGGGGCGGGGCGCATCTTCGACAGCCTGGTCGTGCATGGCGGCTTCGATCCCAAGCGCGCCAAGCTCGTGGTCGACGCCCATCTCGCCGGCCATCTCGGCGAACGTCACGGCTGCGCCCTGTCGGGACCCGAGGCGCTCAGCGAAGCCAGACCGGGCGTCATCGCCATCATGTCGCGCGGCTTCGCCCGCGAAATCGAGGCCGAGGCCCGCCGCCTCGCCCCCGACGCCGAAATCCTTCTGTACGCCGATCTTCTTGGCCGCGCGCGCCTGCGCCTGGCCGCCTGAGGGGAATAGAGCATGAGCATTGCCGCCAAACTGATCGACCGCAACGACGCCGCGCCGTCGTTCGCCACCGGTCCCGACATCGAGGCCCAGATCGCCGACGCCGCCCGCTTCACCCGCCGCCACGCCATCGCCGCGATCTATCGCGCCACCTCGGGACATCCCGGCGGGGCGCTCTCCTGCGCCGAAATCCTCGCCTGCCTGTTCGGGGCGGAGATGAATTTCTGGCCGGCTTCGGTCAACGATCCCTATCGCGACCGTTTCGTGCTGTCGAAAGGCCATGCCTGCCCGGCCTTGTACGCCATCGGCGCCTATCACCAGTTCTGCAGCAAGCAGGAGGCGCTGGGACTGCGCAAACTGGGAAGCCCCTTCCAGGGCCACCCCCATGTGCGCGACCTGCCCTGGGTCGAGACTTCGACGGGTTCTCTCGGACAGGGATTCTCGGTGGCCGTCGGCATGGCGCTGGGCATGAAGATGCAGCGGATGCGCGCGCGCGCCTATGTGCTTCTGGGCGACGGCGAACTGCAGGAAGGCGAAGTGTGGGAAGCCGCCATGTGCGCCGCCCATCACAAGCTCGACAACCTGTGCGCCATCGTCGACTACAACAAGATGCAGAGCGACGCGACGAACGAGGCGATCATGCGCCTGGAGCCGCTCGCCGACAAATGGCGCGCCTTCGGCTGGACGGTGTTCGAGGTCGACGGCCACAACATCGCGGAAATCCTGTCGACGCTGCATCTGGCGGCTTCGACGCGCGAACGGCCCAGCGTGCTGATCGCCCACACGCTGAAAGGCAAGGGCGTGCCGTTCATGGAAGGCAGCCCCGCCTGGCACGGCAGCGTCAAGCTCACCCGCCAGCAGGCGGCCGACGCGCTGACCGCGCTGGGCGCCTCACCGGAAGACATCAAGGATCTCATCGATGGCTGACAACAACGCACCCGCCCTCATCGGCACCTCCGGCGATTCCCTGCGCGAAGCCTTCGGCAAGGCGCTCACCGCGCTGGCCGCCGACTTCCCCAAGCTCGTGGTGCTCGACGCCGACGTGGCCGGCGGCACCGGCGTGCATCACTTCCGCAAGGCGCATCCCGAGCGGCTGATCCAGTTCGGCATCGCCGAGCAGAACATGGTGGCCGCGGCCGGCGGCCTCGCCGCCGTCGGCATGCTGCCGGTGGTGACGGGATTCGCCTGCTTCCTGGAACGCGCCTATGAACAGGCGCGGCTGTCGATCGGCTATGCCAGGCGCAACGCCAAGATCGTCGCCAGCCATCCCGGCCTCGACGTCGGCCCCGACGGCGGATCGGCCCAGGCGCTGGAAGACATCGCCGCCTTCCGCGCCATTCCCGGCATGACCGTGATCTCGCCGGCGGACCCCGTCGAGACGGCGCTTGCCACGCGCGCCATCCTGGAATTCGACGGCCCCGTCTACATGCGCACGGGGCGCAGCCCGGCGCGCCGCCTGTTCGGCGACGACCATGTGTTCGAGATCGGCAAGGGCCAGATCGTGCGCCACGGCTGCGACGTGACGCTGGTGGCCTGCGGCGTCGAGGTGGCCCGCGCGCTGGATGCGGCCGAGCTTCTCGCCGAAGGCGGCATCGAAGCCCGCGTCGTCAACATGCCCACCATCAAGCCGATCGACGCGGACCTCCTCGAGCGCTGCGCGCGGGAGACCGGCGCCATCGTCACGGCGGAAGACCACAACATCTACGGAGGCCTCGGCAGCGCGGTCGCCGAAGCGGTCGGCAAGCGCCTGCCCTGCCCGATCGAATTCGTCGGCCTCAACGACACCTTCGGCACCTCGGGCGAGCCCGACGAACTGGCCGAGCACTTCCAGATCACGGCGCCCTATATCGCCGCGGCCGCCAGACGCGCCATCGAACGCAGAAAGGCGCTGCAATGAACCGCTTCTCGCTTGCGGGCAAGAACGCCGTCGTCACCGGCGGCAGCCGCGGCATCGGCCGCGCCATCGCGCTGGGACTGGCGGAAGCCGGCGCCAATGTGGCCTTGACCTACCGCGAACGGCGCGGCGAGGCCGAAGCGGTCGCCAAGCAGATCGAAGCCGCGGGCCGCAAGGCCCTGGTGCTGCAGATGGACGTCACCGAGCGCACCAGCGTGCAGGCGGCGGCGCGCGACAGCAAGGCGCTGGGGCCCATCTCCATCCTCGTCAACAACGCCGGCATCAACAAGCCGACCGACTTCGACCAGGTGAGCGACGCCGACTGGGACACCATCCTGGCGACCAACCTGAAGGGCCCGTTCGTCTGCGCCCAAGTTTTTCTGCCGCTCCTGGCGGAAGCCGGCGGCGGCGCCATCGTCCATATCGGTTCGGTCTCCGGACAGTATGGCGGGCCGCGCACCGCCCATTACGCCGCCTCAAAGGCGGGACTGATTTCGCTGGCGCAGGTCATCGCGCGCTTCGGGGCGCCCAAGGGAGTGCGCTCCAACACCGTGGCGGCGGGACTGATCGCCTCCGACATGGTGGCGGCCGGCATGGCGGCGGCAAGCGTGCAGAAGGCGGCGGAAGGCATCGTTCTGAAGCGCCTGGGCAGCGGGCGCGAAGTGGCCGATGCCGTGGTGTTCCTGGCCTCGGACGCCTCCTCCTACATCACGGCGCAGACCCTCAACGTCAACGGCGGATTGTACTTCTGATGGCGAAGACGCTGCTCATCGTCTCGGGCGGCGTCGAAGCCGCCGATGCCGCGGTCCGGGCCAAGGCCATGGGGCTCACCGTCGTCGTGTCGGACCGCGATCCGGCGGCGCCGGGGTTCGCCCACGCCGATTCCTGCCTCATCGCCGACGTCTACGGCCCCGACGAAACCGCCGCGGCGGCCGAACGCTACAGCCGCAAGATCCGCAAGATCGACGGCGTCATCTGCGTGGCCGCCGATGCGCCGATGACGACGGCGGCGGTGTGCGAGCGGCTGGGCCTTCCCGGATTGTCGCGGCAGGCGGCGGCGCTGGCGTGCGACAAGCTGGCGATGAAGCGGCGCTTCGCCGAGAGCGGCGTGCCCATCCCCTGGTTTTCCGAGGTCGCAACGCCTCAGGCCCTGCAGCGCATCGCGGTGGAACGCGGGCGCGACCTTGTCATCAAGCCGGCCGACAGCCGCGGCTCGCGCGGCGTGCAGCGCGTCGCGCGCGTCCAGGACCTGGACAAGGCATTCGAGCTGGCGCGCTCCTATTCGCCTACCCAGCGCGTGATGGTCGAGCAGTATCTTGACGGACCGCAGGTCTCCACCGAATCGGTGGTGATCGGCGGGCGCTGCCATACGCCGGGCTTCTCGGACCGCAATTACGAATACCTGGAGCGCTATGCGCCCTACTTCATCGAGAACGGCGGCGATCTGCCGAGCCACCTGGCGCCCGCCATCCAGGCCAAGGTGAAGGACGTCGTGGCCCGCGCCGCGGCGGCGCTCGGCGTCAGCGACGGCACGGTGAAGGGCGACATCGTCGTCCATGACGGCGAGCCCTACGTGATCGAGCTGGCGGCGCGGCTGTCGGGCGGCTTCTTCTGCACCCGCGAGATCCCGCTCAACACCGGCGTGGACTTCGTCGGCGCCGCCATCCGCGTGGCGCTGGGCGAGACGGTCGGCGAAGACGCGCTCGAACCCAAGACCCAGACCCCCGTCATCCAGCGCTACGCTTTCCCAAAGGCCGGCCGCGTCGTCACGGTCAAGGGCGCCGAGGAAGCGCGGCGCGTTCCCGGCGTGGCCGACGTGGTGGTGACCGCGAAGCCAGGAGACATCATCCCGCCGGCCGGCGACAAGCGTCCCTCCGCCGCCATGGTGCTGGCCACCGGCTCCACGCGCGAGGCGGCGCTCAAGGCCGCCAACGACGCCCTGGCCTGCCTGAGGATCGACACGGCATGAACGCGCCCTACCCGAACAGGCAGTTCGACGCGGCGGCGGCGTCGTTGCGGCTGTTCGCCGTCTTCCACCTCAATCTGGCGTTCTCCGCCATCGAGGAGGACCAGCGCGCAGAGGTCATCGCCAAATGCTATTGGCCGCTCCTGCGGCTGGCGGAGAAGTGCGGCCCGATCGGCATCGAAGCGAGCGGCTACACGCTGGAAGAGATCGCCGCGCGCGATCCCTACTGGATCGAGAAGCTGAAGGAGCTGATGGGCAGCGGCCAGGCCGAGTTCATCGGCGCCGGTTATGCCCAAATCGTCGCCCCGCTGGTGCCGTGGCGCGTCACCGAGGCCAATCTGGCGATCGGCAACGAGATCTATGAGAAGCTTCTGGGCCGCAGGCCCGTGGTCGCCCTGGTCAACGAGCAGGCGTATTCCGGCGGGCTGGTCGGGCTCTATCTGGACGCCGGCTACCAGGCGCTGCTGATGGACTGGGACAATCCGGCTTCGCATCAGCAATGGGCGGCGGAGACCGGCTTCCGGGCGCAGCGCGCGCTCGGCGCCGACGGCCGCAGCATCGGCTTGCTGTGGACCAACACCGTCGCCTTCCAAAAGCTGCAGCGCTTCGCCCATGGCGACATCGAGATCGAAGACTATCTCGCCTATGTTCGCGCCCAGCAGGGCTCGAGCCAGCGCCTGCTGTGCCTTTATGCCAGCGACGCGGAGATCTTCGATTTCCGGCCCGGCCGCTATCGCACCGAGGAGAGCCTGAAGGGCGGCTCGGAATGGAGCAAGCTCGAGGACGCGTTCGCCCGCGTCGCGCTGGAGGACGGCTGCGCCCTGCTGGCGCCGTCGCAGCTCGTCCCCGAACCCAACGCCAAGACCGAACCGCTCAGGCTCGAGACGGCGGACTGTCCGGTGCCCGTCAAGAAGCAGAGAAAGTACAACCTTTCGCGCTGGGCCGTGACCGGGCGCGACGACCTGGCGATCAACGCCGCCTGCGAGAGCATCTATCGCGGCATGATGACCGGCAGCGCCGGCCCGTCGGCCTGGCGCGAGCTGTGCTATCTGTGGTCGAGCGATTTCCGCACCCATATCACCGACAAGCGCTGGACCGAGATGTGCCGCAGGCTGCGCGCGGCGCAGGTGCGCTGGAGCCCGCCCGAACCGCCGCCGCCGCCGATGCCGCGCGGCTCGGCCCTGACCGCCCGCCACTTCGAGATCGTGACGCCGAGCGTCAAGGCGCGGGTCGACCGCCGCCGGGGCCTGGCCCTGTCGCAAGTCCACTTCTTCGGCCACGACCGGCCCGCCGCCGGCACCCTGCCGCACGGCCATTTCGCCGACATCGCCCTGCAAGCCGACTGGTACACCGGCAATTGCGTGTTCGAGGCGCCCGGCGAACACAAGGTCACCGACCTCGAATGGTGCAACGCGCATCTGTGGAAGGAAGGCGACGATCTGATGACCTTCGGGCGCATCGACACGCCCAAGGGCGCCATCGAGAAGACCGTGCGCTTCCACGCCAGGAAGCCGCAAATCGACTTCGACATCCTCTTCCGCTGGGAGGAATGGGGGCGCGGCAGCCTGAGGCTGGGCCATATCACGCTGCTGCCCGACGGCTTCGACTGGGAGAAGCTGTCGGTCGCCGCCCACAACGGCGGCAAGGATGCCGAGACCTTCGCGCTTTCGGGCACCGCCGTCGATCACGGGGCGCCCGTGTCGTTCCTGGTGTCGGCCTCGCACGGCCTGGCCATGACCGAAGGCTGGCTCGAGATCGGCGACGACACCAACCGCCTGCGCGTGGCGGTGGACCGCACCATGGCGCCGCTCTTGGGACTTCTCACATACCGCCAGGTGCGCGGCGGGCACTTCTGCCAGTTGGCGTTGTCGGCGCTGGAACTCGACGACACGCGCAAGCCGCAGTCGCTGAGGCCGGGGCCGAGGCGATTCCGTTTCAGCGTGGCCGCCGCGACCGCGGAAGCCGATTGTTAACGCTGATCTGCAACGATTGACGGGGGGGCCGATGGTTCAGAGGGCTAAGAAGATTTATCTCGCAAGCGAAACCGAAGAAGAACCGACGGCGCCCCAGGCGGCGTTGCGCGATTTTTCCCAGCCATGGCTCGACCTCAACGACAAGGCGGTGCTGGTCACCGGCGGCACGGGCTCGTTCGGCCACCATTTCGTGCGCTCGGTGATCGCGCGCTACAAGCCGCGCCGGCTCATCATCTTCTCGCGCGACGAGCTCAAGCAGTACGAGATGCAGCAGCTCTTCCCGCAGGAGCAGCATCCCTTCATGCGCTTCTTCATCGGCGACGTGCGCGACCGCGACCGCCTCGATCTCGCCATGCGCGACGTCGACTACGTCATCCATGCCGCGGCGCTCAAGCAGGTGCCGACCGCCGAATACAATCCCTTCGAATGCATCCGCACCAACGTGTTCGGCGCCGAGAACGTCGTCTACGCCGCCCTGCGCCGCAACATCCGCCGCGTCATTGCGCTGTCGACCGACAAGGCCGCCAACCCGGTCAACCTCTACGGGGCCTCCAAGCTCGCCTCCGACAAGATCTTCGTCGCCGCCAACAACCTGGCCGGCGCCGACGCCACGCGCTTCGCCGTGGTGCGCTACGGCAACGTCTTCGGCTCGCGCGGCTCGGTCGTGCCGTTCTTCCGCCGCCTGGCCGAAAGCGGCGCCAGCGAGCTGCCGATCACCGATCCGCGCATGACGCGCTTCTGGATCACGCTGACGCAGGGCGTGAACTTCGTGCTTTCGAGCATGGAGATGATGCGCGGCGGCGAGATCTTCGTGCCCAAGATCCCCTCCACCACCATCACGGGGCTGGCGAGCCTCATGGGCCCCCATCTGGGGCAGAAGGTCGTGGGCATCCGTCCCGGCGAAAAGCTGCACGAGACCATGATTCCCGCCGACGACGCCCACTGGACCGTGGAGCTCGACGACCGCTACGTGATCCTGGCGAGCTTCGCCGCGGCCGCCCGCGAGGCCTATCTCAACCGCGGCGCCCGACCGGTGGCCGAAGACTTCGCCTATTCGAGCGACACCAACCCCGAGAAGCTGGACGCCCGCGGCCTGCAGACGATGCTGCAAGAGGCGATGAAATGAGCGCGCCGGCGCCCAAGGCGCCGAAGGCGGCGCCGTTCCTGCCATACGGGCGCCAGGTCATCGAGGAAGACGACATCGCGGCCGTGTGCGAGGCGCTGCGCGGCGATTTCCTGACGACGGGACCCTTGGTGGGCCGCTTCGAAGCGGCGCTGGCCGGCGCGGTTCGCGCCAGGCACGCCGTCGCCTGCGCCAACGGCACCGCGGCGCTGCACATGGCGGCGCGGGCGCTGGCGCTGGGTCCCGGCACGACCGTCATCGTGCCTTCGATCACCTTCCTGGCAACCGCCAGCGCGCCGCACATGAACGGCGCCGAGATCGTCTTCGCCGATGTCGACCCGCGCTCGGGGCTGATGCGCCCGCAGGATCTGGAACGGGCGCTGGCGGGCAGCGGCGGCGCCGACGCGGTGTTCAACGTGCATCTGAACGGGGCTTGTGGCGAAGTGGAAGAGATCGCCGAGATCGCCCGCAAGAGCGGTCTCAAGATCGTCGATGACGCCTGCCATGCGCTCGGCACGGGCTATGCCGCCAGTGACGGAACGGACAGGCTGGTCGGCGACAACGCCTACAGCGACCTGACGGTCTTCTCGTTCCATCCCGTCAAGACGATCACGCTGGGGGAAGGCGGCGCCGTCTCCGCCGAAGATGCCGCGATCGCCGCGGCGCTGCTGCGCGCGCGCAACCACGGAATGACGCGCGATCCCGACGAGTTCGCCGTCGAGGAAGCGGCCTTCGATGCGGCGGGCCGGGTGAACCCCTGGTACTACGAACTGGTCGAGCCAGGCTTCAATTGGCGCGTCACGGACATCCAGTGCGCGCTGGGGATCTCGCAACTCGCCAAGCTGCCGCGCTTCGCGGCGCGCCGGCGCGCCCTGGCCGCGGCCTATGACACGCTTCTGGCGCCCTATGGCGAACGCCTGGTGCCGGCGGCGCGGCGATCTTCCGTTTCGCCGGTGCTGCACCTCTATGCCGTGCTGATCGATTTCGAAGCCTGCGGGCTCTCGCGCGGCGAGGTGATGCGACGGCTGTCGGCCGAAGGCATCGGCACGCAGGTTCACTATTTCCCCGTTCATCGCCAGCGCTACTATGCGGAACGGTACGGAGCCTGCGATCTGCCGGGCGCCGATTCCTACTACGCGCGCGTCCTGAGCCTACCGCTGTTCCCGTCGATGTCGATGGAGGACGTCGAGCGCGTGTCGCTCGCCCTGGGGCGCATCCTCGGTTTCTGAGAACAGTCCCGCAAAAACGTCGGCGGGCGGAGATAACGCCTCCGCCCGCCGCTTCTGACCCCAAACCCACGCCCCGGGTTTGCTTGAAGGGAATGGCGGCGGGCGCCGCCGGCGCCCGCCGTTTGAACAAGCCTTACCTGAACAGAGACAGCACCATCGAGGGCGCCTGATTGGCGATCGACAGGGCCTGCACGCCCAGTTGCTGCTTGGTCTGCAGCGAAGTGAGCATTGCGCTTTCCTGCGCCATGTTGGCGTCGACCAGGTTGCCGATGCCTACCGTCAGCGCGTCCGACAGCTTGCCGACGAAATCGGACTGAATCGAATACTTCTTCGATCCGGCGCCGAGGGTCGACAGAGCAGAGTTCACGGAGGCGATGGCCGTCGAGATCTTGCCGACCATGGTCGAAGCCGTCGTCTGGCTGGAGTACGTCGAGCCATAGGCGAGGGCGGTGACCGTCAACGTCTTGGCGAGGACCGTGATGCGCTGCGAAGCGTCGCTGGCGGATGCCAGGGCGCTGATCTGCTTGGTCTTGCCGTTGATGAGGTTGACGCCGTTGAACTGCGCGTTGTTGACGATCGTTGTGATCTGGGCGGACATCGCCGAGAAGTCGTTCGCCAAAGACGTGCGGCTGGTGGAGTCGAGCGAGCTGTCGGCAGCCGACAGCGCGTTCTGCTTCATCTGGATCAGCAGGTCTGAAATCGATTGCGCGGCGGACATCGCCGTGTCGACAACCGACGTGCCGCGGTTCAAGGAGTCCGTCACCGCCTGATAACCGGCCACGTTGCCACGCATGTTCTGGGCGATGGCGAAGATGGCGCCGTTGTCTTTCGCATTCGCGACCTTCAGGCCGGAATTGATCTGGCCTTCGGTCTGCTGCAGGCTTGCGACGGTCTGGTTGAGGTACTGCAGGGCGTTCAAGGAGCCCGCATTGGTGTTGACGCTAATCATTATTGCCTCCGTTCTGGCTTGTTATCGAGCGTTTTGCTCGCAGGGCGTCCGATTGCCCCCGCAGCCAACAAAGCAACGGATGTGCCGCACGAATTTAGGGATTGGTTCACTCTCGATTGTCGGGAGCGGAGGGAAAGGTTACCGGCGCGGGATTGCCGGTCTGCCGAAATTGCCCGGCAAGAACTGCCGGTTGGTCGGTAAATATTGCCCGGGGTCGGTAAGACTTGCCTAGTGTCGTGGTTCCAAAGTTCGTCGCATGACCGATATCAGCCGCTTGGCGAACTTTGGAACCAAAACGACACTGGGATTTCAATATGTTGCTCGTGTACTTTCGACTCCGAAATTCGCTGGAGACCGAATTGAGGATGCGGCGAATTTCGCAATCGGGACACTAGAAGGCGCAGGAGACGCGGGCTTTGCCGCGCCTCCTCGCGCTATTGCCGGCGGAACGGAGCCGACTCTACTTGAACAGGGACAGGATCGCCTGGGGCGCCTGGTTGGCGATCGACAGGGCCTGCACGCCGAGCTGCTGCTTGGTCTGCAGCGAAGTGAGCATGGCGCTCTCCTGGGCCATGTTGGCGTCGACCAGGTTGCCGATACCGATCGTCAGCGAGTCAGACAGCTTGGACACGAACCCGGACTGGATCGAGAACTTCTTCGAACCGGCCGACAGGGCGGACAGCGCCGAGTTGACCGTGGTCATCGCCGCCGAGATCTTGCCGACCATGGTCGAAGCCGTCGTCTGGCTGGAGTATGTCGTGCCATAGCCCAACTTCGAGACCGTCAGCGTCTGGGCCAGGACGGTGATGCGCTGCGAGGCGTCGCTCGCCGACGTCAGGGCGCTGATGCGCGTCGTCTTGCCGTTCACCAGGTTGACGCCGTTGAACGATGCGTTGTTGACGATCGTCAGGATCTGCGCCGACATGGCGGAAAAATCGTTGGCCAGGGACTGGCGGCTGGTCTGGTCGAGCGAGCTGTCAGCGGCCGACAGCGCGTTCTGCTTCATCTGGATGAGAAGATCGGAGATCGACTGGGCCGCCGAGAGCGCCGTGTCGACCACCGAGGTGCCGCGGTTCAGCGAATCCGTCACGGCCTGGTAGCCGGCGACCTCGCCGCGCATGTTCTGCGCAATGGCGTAGATGGCGCCGTTGTCCTTGGCGGTGGCGACCTTCATGCCGGAGTTGATGGCGTTCTCCGTCGTCTGAAGCTGGGCGTTGGTGTTGCTCAGATACTGCAAGGCGGTCAGGGCGCCTGAGTTGGTATTGACGCTAAGCACGATGGGTCTCCGTTCCGTTCTGGTGGCCGTGCGACCCTTGCGGGCGCCGCTCGCTATGTCGCAACCCGCGTGCCAGCGGAGTGTTCTTCTAAGCTATTGTTTCCAATGATATTTTTTCCGAAGGAGGAGCACCTTTGCCGGGAGGCCTCTGCCCGTCGGCAAATTCCGCCGGGGCGAAAAAAAACGCCGGCCCCAAGGCCGGCGCGGTCGTTGGCTTGCGCGAGACCTCAGGCGGCGCCGCGCAACCCTTCCATGATAGAGCGGTTGATCGAGATCAGCGGATCGATCGGCGCGCCCTGGCGCGTGACCTGCTTGGAATACTTGGTGACCCACAACGAGATCGACACGATGTTGGCGCGCACGGGCGGCGGCAGCTGGTTGCGCTCGTCGAGGCAGTCGGCGGCAAGCGTCCGCCACAGCCGCCGGTTCCAATCGATCGCTTCGGCCAGCGGCCCCCCCGTGGCACCCGTCTTCTGGGCATCGATCAGGGCGCCGGTAACCTGGCCGAACAGGCGGTATTCGGTCTGGCGGGGATCCTCAGTGATCCGCTGCGTTTGTTGATAGGCCTTCAGGGTCATAGTTCAACCGTTCCCGTTCGAAGTCGAAGAGTTTCCTGCACAGCATCAATGCCTTGTAGTAGGCGCCATGGCTGACGTTGCGGCTTATCTCCACGCAGGTGGCGAGAGCCTCGCGGTTGCGCAACGCCCCCATCAGCTCGGTGAGGCGCAGCGCGAAATCGTCGTAGTACTGGGCGCAGGCTTCCGGATCGAGATACATCATCATGATGGGCAGATAGACGCGTCGCACCGGCGTGTTTGCCTCCTCCGGCTGCATGATGTCCTTCTCGCGCAGCAGGCAGGCCTTGTTCTGGACGATCAGGCTGGCCTTCTTGTCGCCGTTGGTGAGAACTGCCCCGTTGAGGACAAATTTCTCGCCCGGTTTCAGCGACAATTTGAGAGGCATGAGGCATCGACTCCGGGGCGCAGGGCATGGAGCCTAAAGGTCCGCGGGTTAACAAACCGCTTGCGAAAGCCAAACATCGTGTTCACCACCGATTAAGCAAAAGAGTCTTTGATGGCGGCGAAAACGCCGAGGATTTCCGCTGATGGCCGCAGCCGCCCCGCCGGGCCTGGAGGCGCTTGCCGAAATGGAAGCGCGCATGAACACCCTGGCACAACTGGAGGCCTTGTCCGAGGAGCTTGAATCCAACGAGCTGCGGGACAAATCCAACGCCGCGGTGCGCCAGGCGCTGCTGGTGTGGCGCAGCGGCGACGTCGCCAAGGCGGGGCAGCTCGCCCTGGAAGCCACCCAGATCGACGACACCAATCCGCGCGCCTTCCACATCCTGGCGGCGGCGCTGGAACGCATGGGCTTCGTGCACAAGGCGCTCGTCACCTACGAAAAGGCCTTCGCCCTCGATCCCGACGACCCGGAGCTGCTGATCGATCTCGGTCTTGCGGCCTGGCACATGAAGATGAACGACAGCGCCGCGACCATGTTCAAGCACTACATCGCGGCCAGGCCCGACTCCCCGCTCGGCTACAACAATCTGGGCAGCCTTCAGGGCGACATGGGTGACTTGCCGGGCGCGGTGGAGACCCTGCGTGCCGCCATCTTCAAGATGCCGTACGAGGCCATCCTGTGGCACTCCCTCGCCACCGTGCTGGCCGACGCCGGACGGGCCGAAGAGAGCCTTCCGTTCTACCGCGAAGCCATCCGCCTCGCCCCCGAAGTGGCCCAGCAGCACCACAACCTGGGTTACGCCTGCCTTCATCTGGGCATGATGTCGGAGGCGCTCGAATGCTTCGGCAAGGCGCTCGAAGGACTGAACGATCCGCTGGAACGGGCCGAAGCGCGCCATTCGCGCAGCATCTGCCTGATCGGCATGGGGCAGCTCGAGGACGGCTTTGCGGAATACGAGTCGCGCAACGATCCGCTGTTCCGCGCCTATGTCCCTCACATGATCGCCTCTCCGGAGTGGAACGGCGAGCCTTTGGAGGGAAAGCGCCTGCTCCTGGTCGGCGAACAGGGCCTGGGCGACGAACTGATGTTCGCCAACACCGTGCCCGACCTGCTGCGCCTCGTCGGACGGGAGGGCAAGCTCCAGATCGCGGTCGACCAGAGGCTGATGCGCCTGTTCCAGCGCTCCTTCCCAGAGGCCGAGGTCGGCATCAGCGAGGACCGCGTCCTGCACGACAAGGACGGCAACAAGACGTTGCGCTTCGTGCCCTTCGCCGTGCGGGACGGCCAGCCCGACTTCTTCATCCTGATGGGCTCGACGCCGAAGCTGCTGCGCAGGCGCATCGAAGACTTCCGGCGCGAAGCCTTCCTCAAGCCGGACGCGGCGCGGGTCGAAACCTTCAGGGCGGCGCTGGCCAGAGGGCCGGCTCTGCCGACGGTCGGGCTGTGCTGGCGGTCGATGATGATCGATCCCAAGCGCGCCAAATATTACAGCACGCTGGACATGTGGGAGCCGATCCTCACCACGCCGGGCGTGCGCTTCGTCAATCTGCAGTACGGCGACTGCGCCGGAGAGCTCAGCCAGGCCTGCGCCCGCTTCGGGACCACCATCGAAACGATCGACGGCCTCGACCTCACCAGGGACGTCGACGGCGTCGCCGTGCTCAGCGCCGCGCTCGACCTCGTGATCTCCGCCCCCACCGCCGCGGCGGCCACCGCAGGCAGCGTGGGAACCGAAGTGTGGTTCCTGTGCGCGGGCCGCACCTGGCCGCAACTCGGCACCCAAGAGTTCCCCTGGTATCGCAAGACGCGCGTGTTCAGCCCGGAGAAGTTCGGCGACTGGGCGTCGCTCATGCCGGCGATCGCCAAGGAACTCGCCGCCTTCGCCGGCAGACCGATATAGAGATGAAGCGAATTTCGGAATCGGGACACTAGTCCCGATCGCCCGGCAGGGCGAGGACCTGCAACAAGGCATCCCGGTTCGGCTTCTCCGCGATCCGCACTTCGCGGAAGGTGAGCGGTGCCAGGGCCTGCGCCGTCGGCGCGCTGATGCAGATCGCGATCATCGCCATGCAGGACGTTTCCAGCCCGGCGCGACCCACGGCCTTGCGAAAGGCCTTGGCGCTGCGCGGCGAGAAAAAGAACGCCGCATCGATGGCGCCTTCGCCGAGGGCGCGCGCGGCGTCCACCGGCAGGGACGGTGTGGCGGTCACCTCGTAGAACACCTCCTGACGAACGTCGTAGCCCTTGGCGACGAGGCGGCGCGGCAGGCCGTCGCCCGCATCCGAGCCGGCCGCATGCAGGATCTTTCCCGCCTGCGGCGGAATCCAGCGCGGCAGCGCTTCCGCCAGGAGCTCGGCATTGCCGTCGGCACTTTCGACATGCGCGAAACCCGAGAGCCGTCCGGCCTGGGCGGTCTGCGGTCCGACCGCGATCAGCGGCAGGTCGCGGCGCGGCGTGCGCCGCGCCAGGGCGCGCACGCCGTTGGCGCTCGTCACAACGATGGCGGCGACGCCTTGCAGATCAGGCTCGGGACCGTCGAGCAGGCGCACCGTCAGCAGCGAAGCGCACAGCGTCTGGTGGCCGATCGCCTGCAACGCCGCCGCGAATTCGGCCGCCGCATCCTGAGGCCGCGTGACGAGGATGCGCATCAGCTCTTGCCGCGCGAGGCCTTCTCTTCCAGCCCGGAGCGTCCTTCGCGGGCCGCCAGCGTGGCGTAGACCTCCGCCGGCGTCAGGCCGCAGGCCGCCCATACCACCAGAAGATGATAGAGCACGTCGGCGGATTCCGCGGCGACGGCCTGCTTGTCGCCGGTGACGGCGGCGATGGCGAGCTCGACCGCTTCCTCACCGAACTTCCTGGCGCAGCGCGGCACGCCTTCCTGCAGCAGCTTCGCGGTGTAGGAGATGGAAGGATCGGCGGTGCGGCGCGCCGCAATGGTTGCGAACAGCCGGTCGATCAGGTGCTCAGACATGAGAGAACTCCAGGCGGACCTTATGGCGTGTCGGTGCCGCCGATGTCCAATTCGAACTTGTAGTGCCCGTCGCCCTGGCGCCGCCATTCGGTCACGTAGTAGCCGGTCACCGTCTTGGACGAGGCATCGGCCTTGTTCGCCCTCCACACCCAGGTGCCGCGCGTCCAGCCGAGAACACCGTCGGGCGAAACGCGTGCTTCCAAGGGCGTCCAGCGCAATTGTGACGACGGGTAGGCGGGGTCGGCCGCCTCGGCCCTGGCGTAGTAGTCGGCCGCGGCCGCTTTGCCGAGGATGGGCGGATGCCGGCCTTCGTAAAGACAGGCATCGTCGGCCATGTAAGCGAGGAACGCCGCATGCGCGCCCTTGGCCACCGACAGATCGGAAAATGCCCGATCGGCGGCGAGGAGATCATCGCGCGCATCCGCCCACCCCGGACCCGCAAGTAGCGCGAGGGAAACTACGAACGTGAAAAGCACCAGCTTCATGGGCCGCTCCTGCAATTAAGGCACACCGCCCCAATCCGTCCCCAAATCGGTCAAAGACCGCCGCAAATCCGACTCATCACGGACCGTTTACTATAACCAATTGGTTTCGGTCATTGGTGGCACTCGACGGGGGAAACGTCATGATCACCGCACTGGGACGGCACGGAGACCAGGTTCGCAGCAGCAGACGGGCCCTGGCCCACGATCTTCTTCACGGTCTGACGCCCGAGGAATTCAACAAGCAAGCCAAAGAGCTGGCGGAGATGGAGGCGATGACGCCGGCCATGCGCGCCCGCCTGAAGGCGCAGCTGATCGAGCGGCTGAAAACGCCGGTGGACGAGCCGAGCTGGGGTCCCGACTGGGTGCGCAAGGGCGAGCGCGTCGCCGCCAAGAAGGCGCGCACCAAGAAGCAGGGCGGCTTCGCACGCTTCTTCGGCCTGTCGAAGCGCGACGACAAGGAGAAGGACAAGGAAGACGAGGCGCCGGCCCCGGCGATGAGCGCTGCGGAGATGGACGACGCCTCGATCATCTCGCGCAACATGGAGAAGAGCCGGCAGGTCGCCCACTACAAGCCCCTCTATATCGCGGCGGCCGTCCTGGCGCTTGCCATCCTGTCGACGGCGATGTTCGTCGACTACCACATCATCCGCGAGGTGTGGACGCGGGCGCTGTCCAACGAATTCATGGTGGTGCCGCCGGCGCTGCAGTCTTCGGTGATCTTCAAGAGCCTGCAGGTCGTGTTCGCCGTCCTCATCGTCCATTTCATGCTAAAGGCGACCGGCGTCTATGGCCGCACGACGATGATCGTGGCGGCCTTCGTTCTGGCGCTGGTGATGATCGGCGGGCTCGGCTATCTCGTCGCCTACAACAACATGTCGGGCGCCACCTCGGCGACCCTCGAACAGCGCTCGCCCTCGCAGGACTCCATCGACCGGCTGTTCACCGACAGCGGCGTGCAGCACGCCGCCATGACGCAGCCAGCGGCGACGGCGACGCAACCGGGGGCGGACGACGGCGTTTCCCTGGGGCTGCCCAAGCTGTCGAAATCATCCCTCGCCGCAGCCGATTCCTGGTTCTGGCTTGCCTTTGCCAGCGTGGTATTCTTCATCGTCACGACCGTGGCGGCGCTCTACATGCAAATTTTCGAGAACAACGTCAGAAACACCCATATCGCCAACGATTACAAACACCGCCAGAAGCAGTTTGCGCAGCTTCACCTGGTGGAGCTCGCCGATCGCAACGCCTGACGAAGGCATGGGGGACAGATGGGACGCATATTGCTCGCCTTGGCGACGATCGGCGCTCTCGCCGGAGCAGGTGTGCTGGCCATGGAGATCGGCAGCAACGCCGCCCCTGCCGAGACCGAGGTGCTCCATCCCCAGCGCATCGTCATCGGGCTCGACCTGTCGCGCAGCAACCCCTTGATCGCCGATCCGGAATTCGCGGCGCGGGTGGCGGATCGCATCGCCGAACAGGTGCGCCAGCTCGGTTTCGCCTCGGAAGTGCACATCCGGACCTTCGGCAACTATGATCCCAATTCCAACACCTTCGCCTACGATACGGTGCTGTCGGTGCGGGCGCGGCCGGAAGCCGTCGCCGCCGAAGTGCGCAGGCTGATCGCCGGCACTCCTTATCTGGTGCGCAGCGGCAAGTGGCGCGCCCAACAGAACACCAACATCCTGGCCTTCCTCGACAACGTCTCGCGGGCCATCGGCTGCCAAGGCATGCCGACGACCGTGATCCTGGCCTCGGACGGAATCGAGGACTCCAGCTACGCCAAGCTCGACCGCGGCGACAGCCTGCCGATGCCCGAGGCCCCTTCCTTCCAGGGCTGCCGCGAGTTCGACATCTTCGGCCTGGGGCAAGGCACGGGCAGCCCGCGCATGACGACGCGGCTGCGTTCCGAATGGAGCCGCTGGGCGCGGGCGGCCGGATTCGAGCGTTTCCAAGGCCTGAACGACTGGTAAGGCTTGAAAAACAAGGCCTTGAGGTCTCTTGACTTAGATTACTCTATAGTATAGAGTACTCCATGCATTCTTAGAAGCGTGACCTATGACCCTCTCGTCCCAGGAAGCGGCAGAAAACCTGTCCCAGGCGGAAGAAGCCGGCCGGCGCAGCAAGCAAGTCTATTTCTACCGCCAATCGTCGCCGCACCTCATCATCTGGGGGATCATCTGGGTGATCGGGTATGGCGGGACCGGTCTCTATCCGCTGTATGCCAACCCGCTGTGGGCCGGCCTCGTTCTGATCGGTTGCGCCAGCAGCGTGGTTCTCGGCCGTTGTACCAAGCCCGATGGCACCACGGGTGGTCCTTACCCGTGGCGCGTGGCCGGCTTGATGGCGATCATCATTTTCTTCGTCTTTGCGACCTACGCGATCCTGCAGCCGCACTCCGGCCGACAGCTCGCGGCCTATCCGGCCCTGATCACGGGAGTGGCCTATGTGGCGGTCGGACTGTGGACGGGTCCGCGTTATGTCGTTTCCGGAATGGTCGTCGCCGCCCTGACCTTGATCGGCTTCTTCTATATCGGGCCGATCTTCTTGTGGTTCGCGGTTGTCGGCGGCGGATCAATGATCCTGACAGGCCTGTGGTTCCGGACGGTCTAGCCATGGAACAGCCCGACTCCATCATCCATCAGCCGGTCCGCCTGAAGATCATGGCGGCGCTCAAGCCGCTGCCGCCCGACGACCCGCTGGAATTCGTGCGGCTCAAGGCGATCGTCGGCGCCACGGAAGGCAATCTGGGCGCGCACATCACGACGCTGGAAGAGGCCGGATACGTCTGCGTGCAGAAGGATTTTGTCGCCAAACGTCCGCGAACCCGCGTCGCCATCACCCCGCAGGGCCGCCGCGCCTTCGACGCCTATGTCGATTACCTGCGCGAGATCATCGGCAGCACGGCGACGAGCTGAGCTTCACTGGAACAATTGCCGCCGGATGTCTTGCGGCGCGACGCCCGCCGCGCGCAGCGAGGCAAGCGTGACCGCCTTGTCGCGCTTGGAGAACTTCCTGCCGTGCTCGTCGAGGATCAGGCGGTGATGCGCATAGCGCGGCGACGGCAGATCCAAGAGCGCCTGCAACACGCGCTGCACATGCGTGGCGGCGAACAGATCATTGCCGCGCGTGACGAGCGTCACGCCCTGGAAGGCATCGTCGACCGCCACCGCCAGATGATAGGCCGCCGGCATGCCTTTGCGGGCGAGGACGACGTCGCCTGCCATCATGGGATCCACGGCGATGCGTCCGCATTCGCCATGGGGACCTAAGCCTTCTTCTTCGAAGAACAACGCGCCAGTGGCCGCGGCCGCCCCCGCCGCGTCGAGCCGCAGCGCGAAGGATGCGCCTTGCGCCAGGCGGCGTGATCGTTCGGCGGCCGGCAAGGCGCGGCAGGTGCCGGGGTAGCGCGGGCCATCCGGTCCCTGCGGGGCCTCGGCCGAGCGGGCGATTTCGTCGGCGATCTCCTTGCGCGTGCAGAAGCAGGGATACAGCAGTCCCCGGCGATCGAGCCGGTCGAGCACCTCGCGGTAGGCGCCGAAGCGCGAGGACTGGCGCAGCACCGGTTCCTCGAAGGAAAGTGTGAGCCAGCGCAGATCGTCGAGAATCGCGGCCTCGTAGTCCGGGCGGCAGCGTGCCTGGTCGAGATCCTCCATGCGGACGAGAAAACGCTCACCGGCCTCAAACGCGGTGATGGCCGCAAAGGCGTGCCCCAGATGCAGCAATCCCGTTGGACTCGGCGCGAAACGCGTGACATTCATGGCGCGATTCTAGCGGCAAGGACGGCGTATGGCACTGTCTGGACCGAGGCTCGATCCGAAGACGGGCAAGGCCGAGGCGCTCGTCGTGCTCTGCCACGGCTACGGCGCCGACGGCAACGACCTGATCGCGCTCGCGCCGATCCTGCAGCGCGCCCTGCCCTTTGCGGCCTTCGCGGCGCCCAACGGGCCGCAGCCCTGTCCCGGCGCCGGCCGCCAGTGGTTCGCCATCACCGAACTCGATCCCCAGGTCATGCACCAGGGCGTGCTCGCGGCGTCAGGCGAGCTGCGGATCTTCGTCGAAGGCGAGTTGCGGCGACTCGGCCTGGCTTCGGACCGCCTGGCGCTGGTGGGATTCAGCCAGGGAACGATGATGGCGCTCCACATCGGATTCGAAAATCCGAAGCCCGCCGCCATCGTGGGATTCTCCGGCATGCTGACCGGCGCGCCCGCCTCGAACGAGACTCCGGTTCTCCTGGTTCACGGCGACACCGACACGGTGATCCCTCCCGAAGCCCTTTTCCTCACCGCCGCAACGCTGGGAGCCTATGGCGTGCGGGTGCGCTGGCATCTGTCGCGGGGCCTGGCACACGGCATCGATGAACCTGGCATCGGGCTGGCCGGGTCCTTTTTGTCGCTGGCCTTCGCGGGAGGGCTGCGTTTTTCCGGTGAATCCGCCGGCGCCCTGGGTTGAGCGTCGCCATTCCGTCACACCGAATCGCATACCTTTCGCCCTGCCTTGGCTTGGACGGGCTTTGTCCGTAAACTGAGGGCATAATAAGAGGAGGTACGGTCTTCAAAGGAAGCTCGTCGTGTTAGCGGCCGCGCGCAATCCGAACAATTGCCCGGCACTCGTGCTCAACGCGGATTTCCGGCCGCTGAGCTATTTCCCGCTGTCGCTGTGGTCGTGGCAGGACGCGATCAAGGCGGTCTTTCTCGAGCGCGTGAACATCCTCGAGGAATACGACCGCACGGTGCACTCGCCATCCTTCGAGATGCGCCTGCCTTCCGTCGTCTCGCTCAAGACCTACATCAAGCCGGCGCGCAATCCCGCCTTCACGCGGTTCAACGTCTTCCTGCGCGACCGTTTCGAATGCCAGTATTGCGGCTCGGGCGACGATCTGACCTTCGACCACGTGATCCCGCGCTCGCGCGGCGGACGCACGACCTGGGACAACGTCGTGACGGCCTGCGCCCCGTGCAATCTGCTCAAGGGCGGCCGCTTGCCCGCCCAGACCGGCATGCAACCGCGCCAGCGCCCGCATCGACCCACCGTCACGCAACTGCGCAACAACGGGCGCCTCTTCCCGCCCAATTACCTGCATGAGAGCTGGGCGGACTATCTCTACTGGGACAGCGAGCTGGAACCCTGAGCTTTCAGATCCGCGTCGACAGCGCGATGGCGAGGCGGCAGCCCGCCTTGATCGCGCCGGTGAGCGCCTGGTAGCCGGGCGCCTCTTCCGCACCATGGGCGATGGCGGCCTCGCGATGGGCGATCTCGTCGGCGCGAAACTCCCGCACGGTCTTGGCCAGCTTGGCATCGGCATCGCCCAGGCGCGTGAGCTGGTCGGCATAATGGCTGTCGATCACCTCCTCGACGGCCGCCGTGCAGGCCATCGCCGCCTTCTCGCCCATCAGCGCGGTGGCGGCCCCCAAGGCGAAGCCGGCGAGGCGCCACACCGGTTCCAGCGCCGTGGGCCGAACGCAGCGCTCGTTGATGAGGGCGTCGAAGGTCTTCAGGTGATGCTGTTCCTGCTGCGCCATGCGCCGGATGGCCGCAGCGGTTTCGCCCCCCTTCGCCGTCCTGCCGAGAACGGCGAGCTGGCCTTCGTAAATGCGTACGGCGCCATATTCGCCAGCGTGATCGACGCGGATCATCGCGGCGATGTCGTCGGAAGCCTTGGTTCCGGGAGGAGCCGGACGACGCTTGCGGGCAGGCGATGCGCTAGTCATGGCGGTTCCCAAACGACGGCAGCGGCAGCTTGCCCAACAAGGCGAGGGCGCCCAGGCACACCACGGCCCACGAAATCAAGGCGTTGTATCCCGCCAGGGAGATGCCGAACAAGCGCCAGCCGGCCACATCGCAACGCACGACCGACCCGTTGAGATCCGCATGGGCGCCGAGCACGAAGCGCGGGCCGGTGCAGGAGGCCGGGCCGAGAACCAGCTTCCACTCCACCAGCGCCTGATACGCCCCGATGCCGCCCGAGACGGCAATGAGCAGAAGCGCGAGCGCGGCCAGGGCCGTCACAATCTTGCGATCGATCAATCCCGCGGCGTAGAGCAGCGCGCCGCCGATGCCGACGACGATGGCGCCGTCGTGCGGCCAGCGCTGCCAATGACACATTTCGCAAGGAAGCACGCCGCCGATGTACTGAAATCCCAAGGCACCCAGAATCATGAGGAGCGAATACGTTCCAGCGAGTGCCGCAACCTTCTCTGCGTTCATGGATGAATCCTTGTGCCGTCCTGGAACGATTCGATGCAGCTTGACGCTTCGGGAGTTAAGCCTGCACCGGCGTGTACCGCGTCTTTACGCGGAATCGAACCCCGAGAGGGATGACAAAGTCAACATGATTGAATGTTGAGAACGAGTCCCTGAACGAAGACAGCCGCGGACCGGATGGAGCGGCAGAGACTCTTTGCTCCACAAATGCCGCTTTGAGTCCGCGATGGTTCGCGCTTTAATGCTCGGGCCGATGCCCAAACCGTTGTACCTCCCGAAGTGTCGCGGGAATTGCCGAAGAATTGTCAGATTGTGCGCGCTGGGGCGGGAAGGGCATGCGCGACGGAGCAGTGCGCTCGGTTCAGGTATTCCTGATCCGGGCAAGTGACGCGGCCAAAGGACAGCCCATGCGTGCTAGAGTGGCAAACCGCAAAGGACGCAGCAGGCAGCGGCGCGTGGTTCATCGCGAACTGCTGCAGATCGACGGGCGCTCCGTCGAGATGAGCGTGAAGCTCAACCCCCGCGCGCGGCGCCTGATCGTCAAGGTGCACCCGACCACGGGCGAGGTCAGCGTCACGGCGCCGTCGAAGCGCGCGCTGGACCGGGCCGTGGAGTTCGCCCGCGGCGAACGCGACTGGATCGCGCGCCAGCTGGCGCGCGTCCCGAGCCGCGTCGTGCTTGTTCCGGGCGTCCGCATTCCGTTCCGCGGCGAGGACCATCTGATCCTGCGCGACGCCGACGAGCGCGGCGTGACCATCGACGAGGACAAATCGATCATCCGCGTCGGAGGACGCGCCGAGCATGCGCCGCGCCGGCTGCAGGACTTCCTCAAGCGTCGCGCCCGCCTGGAAGTGGAGACGCGATCCTTCGAGTTCGCCGCCAGGATCGGCGCCAAACCGCGGCGCGTCACCGTGCGCGACACCGCCAGCCGCTGGGGGTCGTGCTCCACGACGCGCTCACTGTCGTATTCCTGGCGGCTGATCCTGGCCCCGCCCTTCGTGCTGGACTACGTCGTCGCCCACGAAGTGGCGCATCTGCGCGAGATGAATCATGGCGCCAGCTTCTGGCGCCTGGTGCGCGAACTCGTCGGCGACGTGAAGCGGCCGCAGGCCTGGCTGCGCCAGCATGGGGTTTCGCTGCACCGTTACGCGCCGCGCTAGTGTCGTGGTTGCAAAGTTCGTCGCATTACCGATATCAGCCGCTTGGTGAACTTTGGAACCAAAACGACACTAGGATTCAATATTTTGCTAGTGTCCTTTCGATTCCGAAATTCGCTGGAGACCGATATGAGGATGCGGCGAATTTCGGAATCGGGACACTAGGTTCCAAACAGAGAATTGAGCAGCTCCTCGATGCTCGACGGCTGCTTCGCTTCTTCGCTGTCGCTGGGGCTGGCGGCCGGACCCTGGCCGGCCAGCGGCCTCGACGGCAGGCCCGCCTCCGCGTCGACCATGAAATTGTGGAAGATTTCCGCCGGCAGCCCGCCGCCGGTGGCGTTCTTCATCGGTGTGTTGTCGTCGTTGCCGATCCACACGCCGCAGACGAGGTCGGCGGTGAAGCCGACAAACCAGGCATCGTGATAGTCCTGGGTGGTGCCCGTCTTGCCCGCCGACGGACGGTCGGGAAGGCGCGCCGCCTTGCCGGTGCCGTAGTCGACGACCTGGGTCATCAGGTCGGTCAGGGCCGCGACGTTGTCGCTCGAAACGACTTCGCCGATGCCAGAACTCGTCCGCCGCCACAGAACCTTGCCCGACTTGGTGCGGATGCTGACGACACCGAACGGGGTGACGCCCTGGCCGCCATTGGCGAACGGCGCGTAGGCCGCCGTCAGCTCGAGCGGCGTCACGCCGCTGGTTCCCAAGGCCAGGGAGGAGACGGCAAGAAGCGGGGTTTCGATGCCGAGCCGTTTGGCGGTGCGCGCCACCACCTTGGGCCCCACCTCGGCGGTGAGCTGCGCCGCCACCGAGTTCGACGAGACGGCGAAGGCGCGCGCCAGCGTGATCTCGCCCTCGTATTCGTTTTCGAAGTCGCTCGGCTTCCAGCCGTGGATGTCGACCGGAGCGTCGTTCATCACGTCGGTGATCTTGCGGCCGTGTTCGAGCGCCGCGAGGTAGACGAAGGGCTTGAAGGCCGACCCGGGCTGGCGCAGCGCATCGGTGGCGCGGTTGTAGGGGCTCTCCTCATAGGATGCTCCGCCCACCATGGCGCGCACGGCGCCGTCCGGCGTCATGGCCACGAGAGCGGCCTCGCCGGCGTGGAGCTTGGCGCTCTGTTCGCGCAGTCCGGCGGTCACGGCGCGTTCGGCTTGTGCCTGGGCGTCGAGATCGAACGTCGTTTCGACCACCACCGCTTCCTTGGCTTCCCCGATATAGCCGTTGATCTGAGCGATGACCCAGTCGGCGAAATAACCCGAGCTCGGCGTCGCCGTGCCGCGTACGACGCGCGGACGGGTGGCTTCCGCCTCGGCGCGCGTCGCATCGCTGATGAAGCCGGCGTCTTCCATGGCCCGCAGGACAAGCTGCGCCCGCGCCATGCTGGCGTCCGGATCGGCGAGCGGATTGTAGCGCGCCGGCGCCTTGACGCTTCCCGCCAGCATGGCGGCTTCCGGCAGCGACAGCTGCTCGGCGCGCTTGCCGAAGAAGCGCTCGGAGGCCGCTTCGATGCCGTACACGCCGGCGCCGAAATAGACGCGGTTGAGATAAAGCGTCAGGATCTGATTCTTCGAATAGCGATATTCGAGATAGAGGGCGAGCATCGCCTCCTGCAGCTTGCGGTCGAAGGTCCGCCGCGGCTGCAGGAACAGGTTCTTGGCCAGCTGCTGGGTCAGCGTCGAGCCGCCTTGCACGACGTGGCCCTGAATCATGTTCTCATAGGCGGCGCGGACGAGGCCGATGGGGTCGAGCCCGATGTGCTCGCGGAACCGGCGATCCTCGATGGCGACGAAGGCGTCGGGGACATAACCGGGCAGCTTGGTCACCTCCACCATCACGCCCTGGGTGAGGCCGCGCTGGGCGATGAGCCGGCCGCGGTCGTCGAGGATGGTGATGTCGCGCGACGGTCCGTTGACCAAGAGGCTGTTGACGTCGGGCAGATCCGACAGGAAGCGCGAGAAGAAGATGCTGCCGAAGATGGTGCTCCAGGCCAGGACCAGGACGACGGCGTAGGGCCAGACGCGCCGGCGTCTGCGCTTGGGCGGCGCCTCGGCGTCGGTCTCGGGCGCCTGCCGTTTCCCCTGGGACTTGCGCGCCATGATCTCGACCCTTGGACGCCGAATTTTCGGCGTCCAAGGGTTAACAGATATTAAACAATTGGGGGCGCTCAGCCGCCGATCTTAAGATTTGCCATCCCGTCATTCGACAGGGTGCCGCGATAGGCCTTGAGGCGGACGCTGCCCGAGCCCATGGCGCTGATCCGCGGGTCGACGGCGGTGCCACCGAACGTGACGTTGCCCGAGCCCATGATGTCGACATGAAGCGGATTGGCCTCGCCACCTGCGATCGTCACCGAACCCGAGCCCGCGATGCTGGCCTTGACCGGCCCGTTGACGCCCGCGGCCGTGAAGTCTCCGGAGCCCGCGATATCGACGTCGATGGGGCCGTTGATCCAGCCTGCGGCGACGGAGCCCGAGCCGGCGATGTCGGCCTTCATCCTGCGTGCGTTGCCGATCTTGATGTCGCCGCTGCCCGCCGTCTCGGCGCTCACCAATCCGGCGACGTTGCCGACCCAGACCTTGCCGGAGCCCGCGAGCGACAGATGCGCGTCAGCCACGTTGCCGATGTGCGATTCCGTATACCCGGACGCGTCGAAGGCAAGCGAACCCTGGGTGTCGCCGATGGTGGCGTTGCCGACGAGCCCGTCGACCTTCACCGCGGAGCCGCGCGGCACGGCGACATGGATGACAAGCTGCGACGATTGCGGTGTCAGGTCCTGCGAGAAATTGAACCAGTTGTGCCAATCCCAGACGCCGTCGACCGAGTTCGAACGGATGGAAAGCGTGCCGCCCGCGCTGTTCACCTGCAGGCCGCTCACCCGATCCTGCAACCCGCTGATCTGCAGCACCATCGGACCGGACTCCTTCACGTCGACCTTCACGGTGGCGACGATGCCGTCCATCTTGAGCGTCCGCGCGTCATACGGGCGCCATGGACCGTTGACCCACGCTGCATTGCCGGCCTTGGCGGGAAGGGTGATGGCGGCCGCGATGGCGGCGCCGATCAGGATCGAGGAAATCCGGCTGCGCATGGCGATACTCCCAACGGCGTGCGCAACACAGATAGGCTCTCCCCACTGTTATGCACAGCCAACCAAATTTGCAGAGCCCCGGCGCCCCCCAAGAGGGGGAACAAACTAGCAACCACCGATTCCCCTGAACAGCAAAGAAATCGTTTCCGTCCAAGCCCTTGACCCGCACCGTCACGGAATGAGGCGGTAGCCTCCGCTTTCGGTCACCAGGATGCGCGCCTCGCTGGGGTTCTGCTCGATCTTCTGGCGCAAGCGATAGATGTGCGTCTCGAGCGTGTGGGTGGTGACGGCCGGATTGTAGCCCCACACCTCGTTGAGCAGGGTCTCGCGCGCCACCGTCTCGCCGCAGCGGTAGAGATATTTGAGGATGTTGGTTTCCTTCTCGGTCAGCCGGATCTTCTTCGCCGCCGTATCGATCAGGACCTTCGCGGAAGGCCTGAAGGTGTAAGGACCGATGCGGTACATGGCCTCTTCGCTGCGGCCGTGGCTGCGCAGATGGGCGTGCACCCTCGCCATCAGGACAGCGAAATGGAAGGGCTTCGTGACATAGTCGTTGGCGCCGGAATCGAGGCCGCGAATGGTATCGCCGGCGCTGGCGGAGGCGGTGAGCAGCACGATGGGACAGGTCACGCCGCCGGCGCGGAATTCGCGGCAGAGCTCGCGCCCGTCGCCGTCGGGGAGCCCCACGTCGAGAATGATGAACTCGTAGAGCCCGTCCCTGGCGGCCGACCGCGCCCTTGCGCAGTCCCCCGCCTGGATCACCGCATAGGAGGCCTCCTGGGTGAGCTGCTCGGCCAGGGAGGCGCTCAGCATGGCATCGTCTTCCACCAAGAGAACGCGCTTGGCGCTGTGCATCGGCATGAACATCCAAAGCTAGGGTGCGGGCGAACTCTATCCGGTTTCCGGCCGCCGGTGTATTGGGAAGCGACATGCCGCGCCCCTCCCCCCGGTCCCCGAAAGATGCCGCCCGGCAGGGCCTGTTGCGCGTCGCCCGGGCGACGGATGCCCTGAGATGCGGCCGCCCCGTGGTGATCGAAGGCTTCACCGTGCTGGCGGTCGAGACGGCGACCGACCAGATGATCGCCGCCAGGTGCGCGTCGCGGCGCCTGCTGGTGCTGAGCCACGCCCGGGCCCGTACCCTGAAGATCCGCCTCTACACCCCCGATGTCGTCGCCCTGCCCGTCGCCAAGGCGATGCGCGCTTCGGAGCTGCGGGCCATCGCCGATCCCACCGCGGACCTGGCGACCCCGCTCAAGGGCCCGTTCGAGGCGCTGCGCCACCGGCTGCCGCCTTCGCTCGTTGCGGCGGTGAAACTGGCCAAGCTGGCCGGGCTGCTTCCGGCGGCCATCGTCTGCAAGACAGGGTCCCGCGACGATCTGTCGGTGGCCGAGGTCATGGACTACGAAGCCGAAGCGGCAGCGAGTCTGGTGCTCGTGACGCGCGCGCGTGTGCCGCTGGAGGGCGCCGAGCACACCGAGCTCGCCGCCTTCCGTTCCGGCGACGGCGCGCCGGAGAACTACGCCATCATCATCAACAAGCCGGCGCCGCCGGGACCGGTTCTGGCGCGCCTGCATTCGGAATGCTTCACCGGCGATCTGCTCGGTTCGCTCAAATGCGACTGCGGCGCCCAGCTGCGCGGCGCCGTCCAAACCATCTCGCAAGCGGGCGGCGGCGTGCTGCTCTATCTGGCCCAGGAAGGCCGCGGCATCGGCCTGATCAACAAGCTGCGCGCCTACCGCCTGCAGGATCAGGGCTTCGATACGCTCGAGGCCAACGAACGGCTTGGTTTCGAAGCGGATGAACGCCTCTACGCGCTGGCGGCGAGGATGCTCGCGCTGCTGGGCTACAGATCCGTCCGTCTGCTGACCAACAACCCCGACAAGGTGGCCGCGCTCGAGGCGGCGGGCATCGCGGTCGCCGAACGCGTGCCCCACGCCTTCCCCGACAACGTGCACAACCGCGCCTACCTGCAGACCAAGAGGGTCAAAGCGGGCCACCTTCTCTGACCGGACAGGCAGATTTTGCCGACCAAGCCAAGCTTTCTTGGCGGAAACGAGCCTTCCGAATCTGGCAAGGGGCTTGCTTGGTCCGGTCCATGCCTGCGATCGACTATTCGGCCCACCTCGCCAGCACCCTGACCCCGGCCCCCGCCGCGGCGGGCGGTGCCGCGGGCAATGCGACGACGGCCGACGCGGCGTCGAAGCCGGCATTCTCGTTCGCCGATTTCCTCGACATCATCAATCCGCTGCAGCACTTCCCGGTGATCTCGACCCTTTACCGCCACCTGACGGGCGACACCATCGGCGTGCCGGAGAAGATCGCCGGCGACACGCTGTACGGCGGATTTGTCGGCCTCATCGCCTCGCTCGGCGACACACTGTTCCAGGACCTGACCGGCAAGGACATCGGCGACACGGTGTACGCCTTCCTGACCGGATCGGGCGACAAGCCGTCGACGGCGGTCGCCGCGGCACCCACCGCCACGCCGGCCAGCGTCACCCCCGCGAGCGCCATCTCGCTCAACACCCCGGACATGACCTCGCTCTTGAGCGTCATCGAGCGCCAGGGAATCGATGCGGACACCACGCAGCGCGCTCTCAGCGCCTATGCGCGGGCCGGAGCCGCCAATTAGAAGGATGAGCGAGGTTTCGCCAAGAAACCCCGCCAGCAACAGGCGGGCCTATCTGCCTTAGTTCTTCGTCTAGCCGCGTTCGCCGAAGATGGCGGTGCCGACCCGCACATGCGTGGCGCCGAAACGGATGGCCGTCTCGAAGTCCCCGCTCATGCCCATGCTGAGAAGCGGCAGCGCGGACTCTTCGGCCAGCTTGGCCAGAAGCGCGAAATGCGGCGCGGGCGCTTCGTCGAAGGGCGGCACGCACATCAGTCCTGAGACTTCCAATCCCAGCGCACGGGCGGCCGCCAGAAGGGCGGGCGCATGGACCGGCGCCACGCCGGCCTTCTGAGGCTCTTCGCCCGTGTTCACCTGGACCAGCACGCGCGGCGTGCGCCCGCTGCGCGCCATCTCCTCTTTCAGCGCCCGGGCCAGTTTTTCGCGGTCCAGCGAATGGATCACGTCGAAGAGGCCGACCGCCTCGCGCACCTTGTTGGTCTGCAAGGGTCCGATCATGTGCAATTCGATGTCCGGATAGGCCGCCTTCAGAGCGGGCCACTTGGCAAGCGCCTCCTGCACCCGGTTCTCGCCGAAGACGCGGTGGCCGAGTTGGAGGAGCGGCCGGATGGCGTCTTCGGGGTGGGTCTTGGTCACCGCGACCAGATGGGTGAACGGTGCCGGCTTCAGCGCGCTCTTCCGCGCCGCCTCGATGCGCGCGAGGATGTGGCGGAAATTGTCCGCGATGCTGGACGCCGCGAGGGCCATGGATGAGCGATAGCTTGGAGCGCAGGAAGCTGGCAAGGGCGGCGTTCCGCCTGGCCCTGCGCCGCAAGAGCATCCTGCCGCCGCTGGTGTTGATGACCGACGACGAGCGGCTGGCCGACCCTGTCGCGGCGGCGCGGCGGCTGCCGAGGGGCAGCATGGTCGTGGTACGCGCGCGCGAGCCTTCCCGGCGTGCGGCTTTGACATCGACGATGCTCGAGCTTGCCCGCGAACGCCATCTCATCGTGCTGGTGGCCGACGATCCGGCGCTGGCCGGCCTCGCCGACGGCCTGCATCTGCCGGAAGCGAAATTGGCGCAAGCCGCCCGCTGGCGCGCCTGTCGCCGGCTCCTGGTGACGGGATCGGCGCATTCCTTGGGTGCGCTCGCGCGGGCGCGTTTTCTCGACGCCGTCTTCCTGTCGCCGGTCTTCCCGACCCCGAGCCACCCGGAGCGGCCGGCCCTTTCGGCCGTGCGCGCCAATCTGATGGCGCAGAAATCCCGCGTGCCGGTCTATGCTTTGGGGGGCGTGACCGCGCGCAATGGCGGGCGGCTATACGGTCTCTGCGGCATCGCGGCGATCGGCGCGCTCAGCCCCGATCAGACGTGAAGCTTGAGATGGACGAAGGCCGCGTTCATGTCGATGCGCGACGCGCCGTTGTAGAAGAGCCCGCTATTGCGGTTGTATTTCAGGTCCTGCCAGCCGACCGTCGCCTGCAGATTGGCATTGAAGACATAGCCGACGGAGGCCTGATAGCCGTGCACGCCGATGGTCGGCGCCACGGTCCCGCCGTCGGCGGTCCCCGTGCCGAATTCGGCACCGGCAATCCACGGACCGTCCGTGATCGTCGTGCTCAGATGCGTGCTGTCGGTGCCGCCAGCGGCCAGCGCGTCATAAATGTCGAAGGCATAGGTGTTCGTGTGGCGATAGGCGCCGCCGACGGCGACCTTCACGTCGTCATTGACGTTGTAATCGATCTCGCTGCCGAATCCCCATTCGGTGAGGCCGGCGTGGCCCAAGGTCTTGCGCTCGGCATGGGCGAAGGAAAATCCGCCGTACAATCCGACCGAGACCGGGCCGAAATAGTTGCTGTAGCTCGCGGCGCCTTCCCAGATGCTCTTCTGCCGGTTGGAGAGGTTGGGGCCGTTGTTGAGGAACGGGACGACGTCGCGGCCCTCCGACGGGGTGTAGGAGGCGGCCAGCTGGAGGCCGAACAGGCGTGGCGTGTAATAGGAGATCTTGGCGTAGTTGAGGGAGGACTCGACGGCGCTGTTGAGGGCGAAGACTCGCGTAAAATCGCGCCCCGTGGTGGGATCGAGAAAGAAGGTCGCGTTGGCGTTGTCCATGGAGGTGGCGTCGTCCACCACCGGTCCGGTGACCGACAGCGCATAGGCTGCCCCGTCGGTCATGCCGATTTCCACGCGGCCGAGGCCCGTCTGGGCCAAGCCGTAGACCTTCTGGACCAGGCGCCCGCCGTAGTTGTCGTAAGACAGTTTGTCGCGCGCCACCTCGAACGACGACTTCAGCGACAGCGTCAGGCCGCTGTCGTAGTCCCGCTCCAGCTTTGCGGAGATGTCGGCGAGCCCGCTGGCCCATTGCTGCTCGAACCCGGCCTGCTTTGGCATGCTCGTGTCGAACAAGCTGCCCTCGGCGCGTCCTCCGACGGTCAGGTTGAGGCCGGACAAAGCAGTCGTCCAGGGACTGATGCTCCAGTCGCCGAGATCGGCCGCAAACGCCGGTCCGGCGACCACGGCCAGCGCCGCCGCGCAGACATGCAGACGCACGTTCCTCACCCCACTCTCCCCCGCTCGCCCGGGACGCTACCCGAGCGCACCCGCCTTTATTGTTAAACCTTTACAATACGGACCGATTTGCCCCAAGGCCAGTTGGCCCTGCGTTGCACGCGGGGCAGCGGCCCTTTATAAGCCGGAACCGCCCTTAGCGGGACTCGGTGTCCCATCCTTGATCAAAGAGCAGCCTGATGCGGTTTTTTCCGATAGTTGCGTGCGGTCTGCTGCTGGCGGGCTGCGGTTCCTCGAACAGCGACGTCATCCAGGACAGCGATACCGGCTCCACCGCCATTTCGAGCGAGAGCGGCCAGCGCATGTTGGGTGTTAATTCCTATCTGTGGCATGCCACGCTGGATACGCTGTCGTTCATGCCGCTGACCTCGGCCGATCCCTTCGGCGGCGTGATCATCACCGACTGGTACTCTTCGCCGCAGGCGCCCGACGAACGACTCAAGGTCACGGTCTACATCCTCGACCGGCACTTGCGGGCCGACGGCATCCGGGTCGCCGTGTTCCGCCAGACCCGGACCGCCGGTGTCTGGGCCGATGCTCCGGTCAATCCCGACACCGCGACCAAGCTGACGGATTCGATCCTGACCCGCGCCCGCGAACTGCGCCTGGCCACACAGCAGCCCGACAAGTAGCCCTCGAAAGGCTGGAATTGGCGGCGCGTTTCGCGCACAACACCGTCATGTGAGGGAACATGGCGCGCTACAACGCAAAGCAATCCGAATCGCGCTGGCAGGTCGCCTGGGACGAAGCCCAGGTGTTCGCAACGCCGGCTCACAGCGCGAAACCCAAATACTATGTGCTCGAGATGTTCCCGTATCCGTCGGGACGCATCCACATCGGCCATGTGCGCAACTACACGATGGGCGACGTGCTCGCCCGCTTCCGTCGCGCCCAGGGCTACAGCGTCCTGCATCCCATGGGCTGGGACGCCTTCGGCCTGCCGGCGGAAAACGCGGCCCGCGAAAAAGGCGTCAGCCCGCGCGACTGGACCTACGCCAACATCGCCACCATGCGCGACCAGCTCAAGCAGATGGGGCTGTCCATCGACTGGACGCGTGAATTCGCCACCTGCGATGCGGGCTACTACCGCCACCAGCAGAAGCTGTTCCTCGACTTCTACCGCGAAGGCCTCGTCTACCGCAGCGAAGCCGACGTCAATTGGGACCCCGTGGACCAGACCGTGCTCGCCAACGAGCAGGTGACCGACGGCCTCGGCTGGCGTTCTGGCGCGCCGGTGGAGCGCAAGAAGCTCTCGCAGTGGTTCCTCAAGATCACCGCCTATTCGCAGGATTTGCTCGCCGCGCTGGACGGCCTCGACCGCTGGCCCGAGAAGGTGCGGCTGATGCAGAAGAACTGGATCGGCCGTTCCGAGGGCCTGCGCTTCACCTTCACGCTGTCGAACGGCGAGAAGCTCGACATCTTCACGACGCGCCCCGACACGCTGTTTGGCGCCAGCTTCGCGGCATTGTCGCCGGATCATCCGTTGACGGAGGAACTGGCCAAGAAGGATCCCAAGCTGGCGGCCTTCGTGGCGGAGTGCCGGCGCGTGGGCACCGCCGAAGCCGAAATCGAGAAGGCCGAGAAGCTCGGCTATGACACGGCGATCACCGCAACCCATCCCTTCGATCCCGACTGGACGCTGCCGGTCTATGTCGCCAATTTCGTGCTGATGGGCTACGGCACCGGCGCCATCTTCGGCTGCCCGGCGCACGACCAGCGCGACCTGGAATTCGCCCGCAAATACAAGCTGCCCGTGCTGCCGGTCGTTATTCCCGACGACGCCGATCCCACAAGCTTCACCATCGGCGACGAAGCCTATGTCGGGCCTGGCAGACTAGCCAATTCGCGCTTCCTCGATGGTCTGGAGGTCGAAGCGGCCAAGGACGAGGTGGCGAAGCGGCTGGAATCGCAAGGTGCGGCCCGCACCGTGCAATACCGCCTGCGCGATTGGCTGGTGTCGCGCCAGCGTCCCTGGGGCTGCCCCATCCCGATGGTGCATTGCGCGCATTGCGGCGTCGTGCCGGTGAAGGAATCCGATCTGCCTGTCAAGCTGCCCGAGACCATCGCCTTCAACGTCAAGGGCAATCCGCTCGAAGCAGACCCTGCCTGGAAGCACACGCAGTGCCCGAACTGCGGCGGCGAGGCCGTGCGCGATACCGACACGCTCGACACCTTCGTCGATTCTTCCTGGTACTTCGTGCGCTTCACCGACAGTCATGCCGGGGTGCCGGTCAACCGCGACGCGGCGGACTACTGGCTGCCGGTCGACCAGTACATCGGCGGCATCGAGCACGCGATCCTGCATCTGCTCTATGCGCGCTTCTTCGTGCGCGCCATGAAGAAGGCGGGATACCTCAAGCTCGACGAGCCGTTCGCGGGGCTTTTCACCCAGGGCATGGTCTGCCACGAAACCTACAAGGACGCCGAAGGCAACTGGCTGGCGCCCGACCAGATCGAGAAGCGCGACGGCAGCGCTTTCCTCAAGCAAACGGGCGCGCCCGTGACCGTCGGCCCTTCCGAGAAGATGTCGAAGTCGAAGAAGAACGTGGTGGCGCCCGAGACCATCATCGACATCTTCGGGGCCGATACCATCCGCTGGTTCATGTTGTCCGATACCCCGCCCGAGCGCGACATCGAATGGACCGACGAAGGCGCGGATTCCTGCTGGAAATTCGTTCAGCGCATCTGGCGCGTGACGAGCGAGGCCGAAGGCCTGCCGCCGCCGGGCACCCCTGCGGCAGGAGAGGTCCATGAGCTGCGCCGGGCCACCCACCGCGCCATTGCGGCGGTCACCGAGGAGTTGGCGGGGCTGCGCTTCAACCGCGCGGTGGCGCAGATTTATGCCTTCGTCAATGCTATAACGGCGACGCCGGACGCACCGGGGGCGGTGCGCCGCGAGGCCTTGGAGGCATTGGTGCTGCTGATCAGCCCGATGATGCCGCACCTGTCGGAGAGCGCCTGGGAAGCGCTGGGCCACCAGCCTTTCGTGGCCGCCGCGCCGTGGCCGCAGGCCGATCCGAGCCTCCTCGCCGTGCAGACCGTGACCATCGCCGTGCAGGTGAACGGCAAACTGCGCGGCACCATCGAGGCGGCGCCAGGCGCGGACGAAGAGAGCTTGAAGAACGCCGCCTTCGCCCTCGACCCCGTCAAGCGCGCCATGGAGGGAAAAAGTCCCCGCAAGGTGATCGTCGTGCCCAATCGCATCGTGAACATCGTCGCATGAGACCCCTCGCCACCGCTGCCGCCGTGATGCTCGCCGGCTTCGGCGCGGGATGCGGCTTCCATCCCCTGTACGCGATTCCCAACGCACCGAGCGGCAGCATGCAGAGGAACCTGGGATCGATCTATGTCGAACCGGTTCCCGACCGTCTCGGCTACGAGCTGCGCAACAACCTGATCGATCTGCTGGACGCGCAGCCGCGCCCGATCGGCGCCCGCTACCGTCTGCGCGTCACCCTGTCGGAGAAGAGCGAGGCCATCGGCGTGCAGAGCCAGCCGGCGCCCGGCGGCATCACCCAGACCGCCATCACGCGCTACAACGACACGATGACCGCGGAGTACGAGCTGGTCGATACGGCGACCAACACGGTCGTCAACCGCGGCGTGGAAACCGGACTGTCGGCCTACAACGTGCTGGCCTCTCCCTACGCCACCTTGATCGGGCAGCAGGATGCCGATCGCCACGCCGCCGACGACATGGCCGACCGCATCCGCATCGACCTGGCGGTGTACTTCGCGCAAGGCGCCAAGCCGCACAAATGATCATCAAGGCCTCCGAAGCGGACCGGGTGGCGAAGAACCCGCCCAAGGGACTGATCGCGGCGCTCATCTTCGGACCCGACCAGGGCCTGGTGCGCGAGCGCAGCGAAACGCTGCTCAAGACCGTGGTCGACGATCTCGCCGATCCCTTCCGCGTTTCCGACCTCGACGAGGCGGCACTCGCCGAAGATCCGGCCAGGCTTGCCGACGAAGCCGCGGCGATCTCGATGCTGGGCGGGCGTCGCGTGGTGCGCGTGCGCGGCGCCGGCAACGCGCTCGCCGAGCTGTTCGAGGACTTTCTGGCCGATCCCAAAGGCGACGCGCTCGTGGTGGTCGAGGCCGGCGACCTCGCCAAAAGTTCGTCGCTGCGCAAGGTGTTCGAAGGAGCTGATCACGCAGCCGCCATCCCCTGCTATGCGGATTCCCAACGCGACCTCTCCGACGTCGTGCGCGACGCGCTGCGGGCGGAAGGCCTTGGCATCGCCCCCGAGGCGCTGGCGGACGCGGTCTCTCGCCTCGGGTCCGACCGCGGCGTGACGCGGCGCGAGCTCGAGAAGCTGGCGCTCTACGCCCGCGGCCAGAAGCAGGTCACCCTCGACGACGTGCGTGCGGCGATGGGCGACGAAGCCGAGGCGCGGGCCGAAGAGGCCTGCGACGCGGCGGGCGCCGGCGACCTGCCGCGCCTCGATCTGGCGCTCGAACGGCTGTGGGCCGCGGATATTGCACCGGTGGCGGTTCTGCGCCAGGCGATGGGGCATTTCCAGAAGCTGGCGCTGGTCGGCGCGGAAGCGGCGCTCGGCGAGACGATCGACAGCGCCATGCGCAAGCTGCGCCCGCCGGTGCATTTCTTGCGGGCAAACGCCTTCAAAGCGCAGGTGCAGAAGTGGAACGAGGCCCGGATCGGCGAGGCGCTGGAGCTGCTGTTCGAAGCCGAGGCCTTGTGCAAGACGACCGGGGTTCCCGCAGAAGCGGTGTGCGGGCGCGCCATGTTCAACGTCGCCGCCATGGGCAGGATGCGCTGATGTTGAAGGTGCGCATCATCCCCTGCCTGGACGTGAAGGACGGCCGCGTCGTCAAGGGCGTCAACTTCACCGACCTGCGCGACGCCGGCGACCCCGTGGAGCAGGCCATGCTGTACGACCGCATGGGCGCCGACGAGCTCTGCTTCCTCGACATCACCGCCAGCCACGAGAATCGCGGAACGCTGCTCGACGTGGTGCGGCGGACGGCGGACGTCTGCTTCATGCCCCTCACCGTGGGCGGCGGCGTGCGCACGCTCGACGACATCCGCGCCCTCCTCTTGGCCGGAGCCGACAAGGTCTCCGTCAACACCGAGGCGGTGCGCCGCCCCCAATTCGTGCGCGAGGCGGCCGAGAAGTTCGGGAGCCAGTGCATCGTCGCCGCCATCGACGCCAAGCAGACTTCCCCCGGCCGCTTCGAGGTCTTCACCCATGGCGGACGCAAGCCCACCGGCATCGACGCCGTGGCCCATGCCGTCAGGCTGGTGGAATACGGCGCGGGCGAGATCCTGCTCACCTCCATGGACCGCGACGGCACCAAGATCGGGTACGACATCGCGCTGACGCGGGCCATCGCCGATGCCGTGGGGGTGCCGGTGATTGCCTCGGGCGGGGTGGGCACCCTGCAGCATCTGGTGGAGGGCGTCCGCGACGGCCACGCCAACGCCGTGCTCGCCGCCTCCATCTTCCATTTCGGGCCGTGGACCATCGCCGACGCCAAGGCCGCCCTTGCCAAGGCGGGGCTCGCCGTGCGGAATCCCTGAACAGCTCCAGGGACGGCCTGATGGACAGCACCCGTACGGCAACGATCCGCTCGGTGGCACGCGTGCCGGTGGAGCCCAGCGCCGTGACGGCGCGCCCGGTGCATCTGAGCCGGCGCATGACCCTGGAAGACGCCTTCCGCGTCACCGTCCTGGAATGCCTGGCCCATGTGGCGGCCAATGTCCCGGCAGTGGTGCGCAGCCGCGACGCCGAAGGCCTGCACCAACTGCGCGTCGGGCTGCGCCGCCTGCAGGTCGCCTTTTCCGCCTTCGGCGACGAGTTCCGCACGCCTGTGCTGGAAGACCTCAAGACCCGCACCAAGGCGTTCGCCGATGCCGTGGCGCCGGCGCGCGATCTCGACGTCTTCATCGCCGAGCTGTTCGAGCCCATGGCCGCCAAGTTCAGCCATCAGGACGCCTTCGCCACCTTGCGCCGCCGCGCCGAAGAGGCACGCCGGCGCGCCTGGAACGACGCGGTGGACCACGTCGCCTCGGCCGATTTCGCCGCCTTCCAGGACGACGTGGCGGCCGCCGCCGAGGAACGCGGCTGGCGCGCCAACGCCGACCCGAACGCGCGGCGCGAGCGGCGCCTGCCGGTCAAGCAGGCGGCGCCGCGGCTGATGGAGGACTACCTCAAGCGGGTGCGCAAGCGGGCGCGCCACCTGCGCGCGCTCGACCAGCGCCGCTGCCACAGGCTGCGCCTCGCCCTCAAGAAGCTGCGCTATGCGGCGGAATTCTACGGGCCGCTGTACCGCGGGAAGACGGTGAAGCGCTATGTCGAGCGGCTCAAGAGCCTGCAGGATCTGCTGGGCCAGGTGAACGACGTGGCGCAGGTGCGCGCCATGCTCAACCGGCTGACGATCGACGAAGCGGCGCCGGGACATGTGCAGGCCGACCTCAGCTTCGTCGCCGGCCTGATCGACGGCTGGCATCAGGCCCACGCCGAGCGCTTGAGCGAAAAGGCGATCAAGCGCATCGACAAATTCAAGCGCACGGAGCCGTTCTGGGCGTAGGCTCAGGCCTCTTTCGCCGGCAGCGGCTCGTTGAGCCTGGCCAGCGACGGCACCCCGCCGGGGGCGAGCGACAGAACCAGCGCCGCGGTGAGATCGAGCCCCTCCGGCATCGGCTGCGCCATGTCCCACTGCGTCGCCAGGGCGTAAGCGGCGCGCAGCACCCCCATGTGGGTGACGGCGATGGCGTCGGGGCCCGAAGCGACATCGATGAAGAAGCTGCGAACCCGGGCGTGGACTTCCGCCGTCGATTCCCCGCCCGGCGGTCGGAAGGCGAGGCCGCGCCCCGCCCGCTCGAAGGCGTCGGGGCCGTCGCGGTCCAGCATCTCGGCGCGCGTCAGGCCCTCCCAGCGGCCCCAGTTCTGCTCGACGAGGCGCTCGTCGAGGACGACATCGTGCAGGCCGAGCAGTTGCGCCGTCTCCACCGCCCGGCGTTTCGGACTGGCGAAGGCGCGCGCCGCCGCGAACCCCGCCGGCGGTTTCAGCAGCGCCAGGTGCGCCCGGCCCTCGGCGCTGAGCGGCGTGTCGATCGAACCCTGGACCCGCTTTTCGGCATTCCAGGCGGTCGGCCCGTGGCGAAGCAGCGCGATCCTCATCGACCTCTCATCATAGGTATTGGGGTCTCAATTCTGGCTGACACACGATCTTGATCTTTGATGTACGGAATTTGCACTGAGAGGTACCCCCCTCCCCCGGGTCCTGCCGGCCTTTCCTGCCTTGGGGGTCCATATCGAGATAGGATTGAAGTCTCCGCTGTCAAGGGCCGCGGCGCAAGAATTTTCTCTCGTCCCGGTCTGCCCTGTGGCCGCCCCGCAGGGTCGGGACGACCAATTTAGAGAATTTTAGTCGTTTGACTAAATTTGGTCGCCGCTCGCCCGAGGCGCTCGAAAGGACGCATGAACTTCACTCTCGCGCACAAGTTCGGTCATTACCTACTGCATCGATTGGCCTGTTGGTCCTCCATAGGTTTCGTCTCTGTACTTCTGGCATACGTGATGTGGATGGAGTTTGCTAAAGCTGGATGATGCAGCCTAGCAGGCTGTTGAAGAAGTCTTCCACGGCTTGGCGATGAAGTCGATTTCGTCGCCGTTTTGGATGCAGATTTGGCCTTGGAGGGAGCCGTCGGGCTGAAGCTCGGCCCAGCCGTCACCGTCGACTTCCGTCATTTCGTCGCTGCCGC
>JAGWNK010000067.1 GCA_028871345.1 Alphaproteobacteria bacterium
AGCACGCCGAACGGGGCGATCCCCGCCGTCGAATCCACATAGAGATTGAATTCAGGCAGATAGGTGATGACGTGATCGAAGGCGTGCGGCGAGGGTGCCGACGACAGCTTGTAGGCCATGATCCCGGCGCGGATCAGGACGGGCGTCGAAGCGATTCCCTTGGCCTTGAGCAGCGCCTCGAGCAGCACGGTGTGGTCCTTGCAGTCGCCGAAGCGGTTGGCCAGGACGTCCTTGGCCAGATGCGGCGTGAAGCCGCCGGCCCCCAGCACGATCTGGACATAGGCGATGTGGGAGGAAACCCAATCGTAGATCGCCCTGGCCTGGGCCCGGCGGTCGGTGATGCCCTTGGTGATCTCGCCGGCCATGGCGGTGATCTCGGGCGTCACAGCGGCGGACGGCTCGGAACGCTCGCCATAGGCTTTCGCCACTGCGGCATAATCGGGGAACGAGGTCATCACCAGACGCGGACCGAAATCGCTCTCGGCCACGGCGTCGGACTCCAAGGTCACTGGCGTGTCGTTGTGGTAGTCCCAGGTCCAGCGCTTCTTGTCGCCGAGGTCCTGCACCGGGCCGGCGGTGAACCCCGTCTGATCGAAGACGAGCCGCATGGCGGCCGGGGCCGTCAGCGTGTAGTGGACGTCGTGCATCGGAACCGCGCGCGTCAGCTCCATGCGGAAGTCGAATTGGCCGGCGAACCACGGGATGCTCTGGCGGCGCGTCGTCTCGAGCATGACCGTGTCGCCCACCTCGAGGTTGGGGAAGAAGACGTTGACGATGACGATGTCCTGGAAGCCCGGGCGCGACGACAGGCCGTAGCCAGACAGGATGCCAGACTTCGGCACGTCGATGCGCTGGCCGTTGGCCTTGAGCGTATAGGCGGCGACGATCTCGAAGGTCTCGAAGTGCTGCGTATAGAAGAGCTGGCGCTGGTGCAGGAGTTCGATGCCGCGCGTGTCGAGGACGCGGTAGGATTCTTCGCGCGACCAAGCGTAGGAGCCGTCGGCCGAGGCTTCGATGTCGACGTGATCCTTGACGATTTCGAAGGATGGCGCCGCCGGGGACGGCGCCGCCGGCGCTGCGGCCTGGGACGCAGCCCCCGCTACCGCCATGGCTGCGACCAGCCACAGCGCCTTCACAAGATTACGCATACCCCCACCATCCCTCTAATTGGTCTGAGGATAGTGAGTGGAAGCGCCTTAATCCAGCCCGCCGGACGCCGTCTGGTAACCAACCGCCCAGATTTCGCGGCGCTCCCGGGCCGGCGCAGGACAGGATGTCGTCGTGGGTGACCTATGACATCCCGCTACGCCGCCAGATTGCGCAGCACGTAGGGCAAAATGCCGCCGTTGGTGAAGTATGAGACTTCGTCGGCGGTGTCCACGCGCAGGATCAGCGGCAACAGCGCGGTGCGGCCGTCGGGGTAGAGAATGGTCGCCGTCACCTTCATCCGCGGCTTGAGCTTCCCGGAAAGTCCCGGAATGTCGATGGTCTCCTGCCCCGTAAGCCCGTAGTCCTTGCGCGTCTTGCCGGCCTCGAACACCAGCGGCGCCACGCCCATGCCCACGAGATTGGAACGGTGGATGCGCTCGAAGCTCTCGGCGATCACGGCGCGCACGCCCAGGAGCCTTGGCCCCTTGGCTGCCCAGTCGCGCGAGGAACCGGTGCCGTATTCCTTGCCGCCGATGACGACGGCGGGAACACCCTCTTCCTTGTAGCGTTGCGCCGCGTCGAAGATCGACACCTCCTCGCCCGACGGATAATGGACGGTGTTGCCGCCCTCCTTGCCGCCCAGCATCTCGTTCTTGATGCGAATGTTGGCGAAGGTGCCGCGTTCCATCACCTCGTGATTGCCGCGACGCGAGCCGTAGGAGTTGAAATCCTTGCGCGCGATGTGGTGTTCCTCGAGATAGACGCCGGCGGGCGCCGCCGGCTTGATCGAGCCGGCCGGCGAGATGTGGTCGGTGGTGATGGAATCTCCGAACACGGCGAGGATGCGCGCGGCGCGGATGTCGCTGAGCGGCGCAGGTTCCCTGGTCATGCCGTCGAAATACGGCGGGTTCTTCACATAGGTGGAAGCGGGATCCCAGGCATAGGTCTGGCCCTTGCCGACCTTGACCTTCTTCCAGTTGGCGTCGCCTTCGAAGACGTCGCCGTAGCGGGCGCGGAACGAGGAGGCCTTCACCGACTTGCGAATGGTGTCGGCGATCTCCTGGGGCGAAGGCCAGATGTCCTTCAGATAAACCGGCGCGCCTTTCTTGCCGGTGCCGAGCGGCTCGCTCGTCAGATCGACGTTCATCGAGCCCGCCAGCGCGTAGGCCACCACCAGCATCGGCGAGGCGAGATAATTGGCGCGCACCTGGGGATGCACGCGGCCTTCGAAATTGCGGTTGCCTGACAGCACGGCGGCGACCGCGAGATCGGCGCCCGTCACCGCCTGGGCGATGGGTTCGGGCAAGGGCCCCGAATTGCCTATGCAGGTGGTGCAGCCGTAGCCCACCAGCTCGAAGCCGAGCTTGTCGAGATATTTGTCGAGGCCGGAGGACTTGTAATAGTCGGTCACCACCTGGCTGCCCGGCGCCAGCGATGTCTTCACCCAGGGCTTCACCTTGAGACCCGCCTCGACCGCCTTCTTGGCGACCAGCCCGGCGCCGATCATGACGCTGGGATTGGAGGTGTTGGTGCACGAGGTGATGGCGGCGATCACCACGTCGCCGTGGCCGATCGTGTGGCCGGCGCCGTCCACCGGCACGCGCATGTCGGGATCGTTCTTCTTGTAGACGTTGGCGAGCACCGTCTGGAACTCGCCTGCGGCATCCTTGAGAGCCACGCGGTCCTGCGGCCGCGCGGGACCGGCCAGGCTCGGCTCGACCGTGGCAAGATCGAGCGACAGCGTGACGCTGAACACGGGATCCTCGCTCTTGGCGGTGCGGAACAGGCCCTGGGCCCTGGCATACTTCTCGACCAGGGCCAGGCGTGCCGGTTTGCGCGCCGTCGCCTTGAGATAGCGCAGAGTCTCGGCGTCGATCGGGAAGAAGCCGCAGGTGGCGCCGTATTCCGGCGCCATGTTGGCGATCGTGGCGCGATCCTCGAGCGCCATGTCATCGAGTCCCGGACCGTGGAATTCGACGAACTTGCCCACCACGCCGTGCTTGCGCAGCATCTGCGTCACGGTGAGCACCAGATCGGTGGCGGTGACGCCTTCGCGCAGCTTGCCGGTGATCTTGAAGCCGACGACCTCGGGAATCAGCATCGAGATCGGCTGGCCCAGCATCGCCGCCTCGGCCTCGATGCCGCCCACGCCCCAGCCCAGCACGCTGAGTGCGTTGATCATGGTGGTATGGCTGTCGGTGCCGACCAGGGTATCGGGGAAAGCGTAGGTCTCGACCTTGCCCTTCTTGCCCTTGCCTTTGCGCGTCCACACCGTCTGGCCGAGATACTCGAGATTGACCTGATGGCAGATGCCGGTGCCGGGCGGCACGACACGGAAGTTGGCGAAGGCCTGTTGGCCCCAGCGCAGGAAGGCATAGCGCTCCTTGTTGCGCTGGTATTCGATGGCGACGTTCTTCTTGAAGGAATCCCGCGTGCCGAAATTGTCCACCATCACCGAGTGGTCGATGACGAGGTCGACCTCGGACAGCGGATTGATCTTCTCGGGGTCGCCGCCCAGGGCCTTCATGGCGTCGCGCATGGCGGCGAGATCGACCACGGCGGGCACGCCGGTGAGGTCCTGCATCAGCACGCGCGCCGGACGGAAGGCGATCTCGCGGTCCGAGCCCTTCTTCGCCAGCCACGCCGCGATGGCCTTGACGTCGTCGGCGGTGACGGACTTGCCGTCTTCGTGCCGCAACAGATTCTCGAGCAGCACTTTGAGCGAATAGGGAAGCCGGGAAATACCCTTCAGCCCGTTCTTTTCCGCCGCAGCGAGGCTGAAATAGGTGTAGGTTTTCCCGCCCGCCGTCAGAGTCCGGCGGGACTTGAAGGAATCGAGGCTCGTCGTCACGGGAAGCGCCCTTGAAATGGGGTTGGGGAACCGGGGTGGTTTAGTGAAATTCCAATTGAAAGGGAAGTCCTGAAGCCGGTTGGGAGGAACGAATGTCTGCTGTCCGTGTGGAACGCAACGGTGCGGTGACAACGGTGATCCTCGACCGGGCACCTCGGCGCAACGCGGTCGACCGGCCGACCGCCGATGCGCTCTCCGATGCCTTCGCCGCCTTCGAGCAGGACACAGAGTCGCGCGTCGCCGTGCTGTGGGGTGCCGGCGGTCATTTCTGTTCCGGAGCCGATCTCAAGGCCTTGGCAGAAGGACGCGCGAACCGGCGCTGCGTTCCCTCCAAGCATCCTGACCCTTTGACGCCAGATGCGCCGATGGGACCGACCCGCATGCGCCTGTCCAAGCCTGTGATCGCGGCAGTGGCGGGCTATGCCGTGGCGGGGGGCTTCGAACTCGCCCTGTGGTGCGACCTGCGCGTGGCGGAGGAGGACGCGGTGTTCGGCATCTTCTCGCGACGCTGGGGCGTGCCCCTGATCGACGGCGGCACGGTGCGCCTGCCGCGCCTCATCGGACAATCCCGCGCCCTCGACATGATCCTGACGGGGCGCCCCGTCGGGGCGGCGGAGGCGCTGGCGATGGGCCTGGTCAACCGCCTGGTGCCGAAGGGCGAGGGACGGGCCGCGGCCGAAGCCCTGGCAGCGGCGCTGGCCGCCTTCCCGCAGGCCTGCCTGGCCAACGACAGATCATCCGTCTACGAACAATTTGACCTCGATTTCACGGCGGCCATGGAGAACGAATTCGCCCGTGGAATGAGGACGCTGGCTTCGGGGGAAGCACAGGAAGGCGCTGCCCGATTCGCCGCAGGTGCCGGTCGCCATGGCAGCCTGGAGGGCCGCTAACCGCCCTTTTGCCGGGCATAAATTCGCCCTATTCATTCTGTTACAATCGTTCCTTGGGGGAAGGCGTGCGGGCCCTGGACCGCATGCGCAGCGGCCGGACGAGAAAACGCAACTGATGATGCGCGCGTTAGCAATCCTCGCCTGCGCCGTCCTGGCGTGTTGCCTCGCGGCGCCGGCGCAGGCGCAGATGAGCGGCCGGCTGCAACAGCAGCACTTCGGCGACGTGGCGCCCGGAACCTACGAGGCGGGCAACACCCGCTTCACGCTGGACCGCTACCAGAACGAGTTCCTGATGCGCTTCCAGGGCCAGCCCGAAGTCTTTGTGCTGTACGCCGACTTCGGGTCGCTGGGCGGCCGCGTGCTCAAATACGATTCCGGCGCCATCGCCATCCAGGTCGCCGGCTGGGGCGGCATGACGATCTACACGGACGACCATCCCGACGGCCTGCCGACCGCGCGCACCGGCGACTCCGTGCCGCCCTCGCTGCCTCAGGTCTCGCTGCAGCAGATGCAAAGCGCCGCCGACGACGAGGCCGCGCATCTTGCCTATGCGCGCGGCATCCACCTGTCGTTCACCGCCGACTGGAGCGGCGTCGCCGTCGACAGCTCGCTGCGGGCGCTCGCCTTCGACGCCATGGAGAACGCGGCCCGCGGCATCGACCGCTTCACCGCCAACCCCGCCGCCCGTACCGCCTTTTCCCAAAGGGTCGTCGCCGTGCGCCTGCAGACGAGCGCCAAGCCCTATATCAAGATCACCGACAAGGTGCTGATCGTCACCTTCAATCCGCGCGACGGCTATTTCGGCCGCGCCTCGTCGCGCGCCATCGCCTTCGCCCTGGGCAAGCTGTTCGGCATTCCCATTCCGAATTAGAAAAGCCGCGCGGACTAGAGCCGGAAATCCGCCGGCGCGATCTCGAAGCGGCTGAATTCGAAGCCGGGTGCCACCGTGCAGCCCACCAGCGTATAGGCCCCGAGCGTCCGCGCCGATTGCCACATCCCCGGCGGAACAACGAGCTGCGGCCGTTCGCCGTGATCGAGGTCAGCGCCGAGAATCCGCCGCACGGCGCCGCCACCTTCCCGGCCGGTGGTCAGTTCAAGGGGAGCCCCGCGGTAGTAATGCCAGATCTCGGCGGCATCGACGCGATGCAGTCGGCTGAATTCGCCATCGCGCAGCAGGAAATAGATGGCCGTCGAATAGGCGCGATCAGCGGGGCCCCGCTCGTCGCGGAACATCTGCCGGTAATGGCCGCCCTCGGGATGAGGCACGAGCCCAAGCAGCGCGATGATATGGTCGGCTTCGGTCATGGCAGAACCGGAGGCTTGGCGCCGCCGGCCATCAGAGCGCGGAATCCGGCGGCGACGGAGACGGCGTCGCACAAGGCATCGTGTTTGTGGCCCTCGAAGGGGACGCCCGCCAGAGGCCCCAGATCGCAGGAGTGCAGGCCCGTCATGTCGAAGCCCTGCGCGGCCATCCACCGGCGGGCGTCGAAATAGCGGGAGATGCGCGGCAGGTCCGCGATGCCGTAGAGACGCAGATTGTCGTCGATGACGAGGTCGTCGCGGCCGAAGGCGATGACGGGCAGATCGCCCGCGAAAGCGAGGAATGCACGATAGGCTTCGACGAAATCGACGCCGCGGGCGCGAACCCGTTCATTGGCGATGCCGGTGAGCGCCACGAGATAGTCGGACAGCACGGGGTTGAGGCGCGGGCGGACGAGCTGTTCGAAGCGCGCGACCTCGACGAACGATCCGTCGACCTTCACCGCGCCGAACTGGACGATCTCCTTGAACTGCCCGGGCAAGAGCCAGCCCGAGGCCATGGAATCGGCCCAAGCGGTGAATTCGAGGTCGAAGACGACGGCGCCGGCGGCAGAAGAATTTGTCATGTCATGCGAATCGGGGTCTGATCCCCATTAAGACATTCTTAATAGTCCCCATCGAGGCTTAATAAGGAGACTAATCCGTTCGATCGGAGGGCCCAATGGCCGCAATGCCCCAATTGTCGAGCGTCGAGTCCGTCGAACCCAAACGTTCCCCCGAATTCCGCGCCGGCGCCATCACCAAGCTGGCCCGTTTGCATGCCGAAGCAGAGGAGACGGCGCGCCTCGCCAACCTGCTGGGTCGCAGCGTGCATGCGGCCATTGCCTTGCCCGTCCTGGCCGTCCTGACCATCGGCTTCGCCGACGGCGACGTGGCGCGCCAGCTGGTGTGGTGCGGTTTCGTCCTCGCGGTGTCGATCGCCATCGCCGTGGCCTACGCGCGCGCCATCCGCCGTCCCTTCGAGCGCGACGCCCTGAAGGAATTCGCCAAGGATCTGAGCGCCATCCTGCTGTTCTCGGGCTTCGCCTGGGGCGCAGGCGCATTCCTGGCGTTGCCCGCGGGCTCGGACCCCATCGCCGCCGTTCTGTTCGTCGCGGTTCCTGCCATCGCCATGGCCGCATTGTTGCGCGAGCGTGAAGCGGTGTTTCTGTTTCTTGCGCCCGTCGCCACACTGGCATCGTTCGCCAGCGTGCTGCGGCCCACGGGCAGCGGCGCCATCGATGCGGGCCTCGTCCTGCTGGTTTCCGCAGCGATCGCAGGCGGGGCGGTTCTTGCCGATCCCCACCGCGAGCGCCAGATGCCCGCCATGCTGCCTTTGAGGTAGGCCGGGGTTTTCTGCGCCGGCCTCCTCACCTAGATGTTTGATCCCAGGTTTTGATGGTGCATTATTTTCCCTGGAGTGGAGGGATGCACTATGGGCCAGGTTCTTCACGGCTGCGCCACAACGACAGAGGCGATCCGTCGAGCGATACAACATAGTCAAGAGAGCCTGAGGAGCCTT
>JAGWNK010000068.1 GCA_028871345.1 Alphaproteobacteria bacterium
GATCACACCAATGCCGTGCTCAGCGCCGTCGGCCACAATCTCCGCCTCATCCTCAACTGGCTGAGGCTTCTTTTGCCCCTGATCCTCGCCGCGATCTTCTCCACCCTCGCACCGAAATCAGCCCTCAAACCGGCTTCTTAACGGACGACTAGGCAGCACGCTGAAGACCGGTCGCATTTTCGAGTGCAGCGGCCATACCGGTCCAACCGAGCGGATCTAATCGGGAATCAGCTTGCCCGGATTGAGGATGTTCTTGGGGTCCAGTGTGCGCTTCAACGTCCGCATCACGTCGACTTCGGTGGCGCTCTTGTAGCGCTTCAGGTCCGCGCGTTTCATGACGCCTACGCCGTGCTCAGCGCTGAACGAACCGCCGTAGTCGTGGACCACGTCGTGGATGACGCGAGCGATCTCGTCCCACTTGGCGAGGAAGCTGGCCATGTCGGCGCCCTTAGGGGCTTGAAAATTGAAATGCAGATTGCCGTCGCCGAGATGGCCAAACGGCACAGGCCGCGCTTCTGGCAGGGCGGCCGCGACCGCCGCGATGCCGGTGGCAATGAAGTTCGCCGCGGAGCTGACAGGAACCGATATGTCGTGCTTGAGGGAGGGTCCCTCCAGCTTTTGGGCCTCCGACATGCTCTCGCGCAGCTTCCACAATGCCGCGCGCTGTGCTTCGGACGTGGCGATCACGGCATCGGTTGCCACGCCATCCGCCAACGCCTTCGCCATTCCGCTTTCGAATGCAGCCTCGACGCCGACAGGCCCCGAAGCCTCGCACAGAGCGTACCACGGCGCCGGCGCCATGGGATCTTTCGTCTCGGGTATATGTGCCAGCACGAGATCCATGCCGTTGCGTGACAAGAGCTCGAAGGCGTTGAGCAGGCCGTTGGTCTCCTCTTGGAGCCGTGCCAACAGTACGACCGCGGATGCGATATCCGGCAGCGCCGCGAAGGCTGTAGTGACTCGCGCGGGCTTGGGGAACAGCCTGAGCGCGGCCGCCGTCACGATCCCCAGCGTGCCTTCGGCGCCGATGAACATCTGCTTGAGGTCGTAGCCCGTGTTGTCCTTGCGCAGCGTGCGCAACAGATTCAGCATTCGTCCATCCGCCAGCGCCACCTCCAGGCCCAGCACCTGCTCACGCATCATGCCGTAGCGCAGCACGTTGACCCCGCCCGCATTGGTGGAGATCAGTCCACCAATGGTGCTTGATCCTTCCGAGGCCAGGCTCATGGCAAGGAGCAATCCGTTCTGGTCGGCGCAGCGCTGGGCCGCGGCGAGGACGACGCCGGCTTCGACAATCATGCTCGCATCTTGGATATCGATCGAGCGAACGCGGTTGAGCCGCGATAAGCTGAGCAGTATCTCGTTGTCGAAAGGGATCTGTCCTCCAACCAGCCCGGTATTGCCGCCCTGCGGCACCAAGGCAGTCATTGTCTGGTTGCAGACTGCCAATACGGTGGCGACTTCCTCCGTCGTGCCCGGCTTGAGCAGCAAGGTTGCGTGTCCCTGATACTTGCTCCGCCATTCCGCAAGATGCGGGGCGATCTCGGCAGGGTCCTCCGAGAAACCTTCTGGACCAACGATGGACTTCAATCGTTGAGCGACATCGTTGTTCATGGTGGCACCTCGCGCGGAGCGGCGGCGCGCATCAGGCGGTCATTGATGGCTTCGCCGAGCCCGTCGGCCGGAATTGGCATCACGGCGATCGCTTGCGCTCCGGTTGCATCGAGTTCCCGCAACATGGCGAAAAGATTGGCGGCGGCTTCAGCCAGATTTCCCCTCGGGCTAAGGTTCAATGTCCGGTGTGTCCCGGCGGGAACATCTTCCCCGAAAGCGAGGAGGGACTCGCCGGGAACCACGCTGGTCGCGTTGAGGCGAAGGTTGGCGCGGGGCGCGTAGTGGGTTGCCAGCCGGCCGGGCGAGTTCACCACTCCTTGCCTGGGCGTTCCGAGAGGTCCAGCCACGCGCTCGACGGCCTCCCGGGAGAGGGCGCCGGGCCGCAGCAGCACAGGTTTGTCATCCTCAAAGCCAATCACGGTCGACTCCAATCCAAGGGGGGTCGTTCCGCCGTCGAGGATGAAGTCGACTTCTCCGTCCAAGTCCTCGGCCACGTGGCGGGCGGAGGTGGGGCTGACCCTGCCGGACAGATTGGCGCTCGGTGCGGCGAGCGGAACGCCGGCCTCGGCGATCAGGCGAATTGCAACGGGGTGCGTCGGCGCACGCAGGGCCACCGTATCGAGCCCGGCGCTCACCAGCTGCGACAGGCGGCAATTTGGTCGACGCGGCAGCACCAACGTCAACGCCCCCGACCAAAAGGCACGCGCCAGCTTCTCGGCTTGTTGGGAAAATAGTGCGTATTCAGTGGCCTGGGCCACATCTTTCACGTGAACAATGAGCGGATTGAACCGTGGTCTGCCTTTGGCTGCGAAAATTGCGGCAACCGCGGTGCCGTTCGTGGCGTCGGCTCCAAGGCCGTAGACGGTCTCGGTCGGGAAGGCGACCAGCCGGCCTGCCCGGATCGCGGCTCCGGCCGCGGCAATCGCGGCCGGATTGGCCTTGAGTACGTTGGTAACATTGGTCTGCATCGTGACCAATCTAGTGCCGTTCAAGGCCTGACGGAAACCGGGTCAATCTTTGAGGGCCCAAAGGTCTAGCGTCACGGTGACTTCGTGCGCCACGGGCTGTGCGGTCTGCCATTCGCCTTGGCCTACGCCGAAATCCGTGCGGATGATGGTTGTCTTGCCTGTGGCATGCGCGCGATTGCCGCGGATGTCCAGCTTGAACGGCAAGGTTATGGACCGAGAGATGCCGCGGATTGTCAGCTTGGCGTCCGCAATATACGTGCCGGACGGACCTGTGTGGAACGCGGTGGTCACGAACTGCGCCTCGGGAAAGCGGTCGACGGCGAACCCGAGCGCGCCTTTGATGCCGTCGTCGCCATCCTGGTAATCGGTGCTGAGGCTCGCCGTGTCGATGACTGCAGCAACATGCGAACGTGCAAGGTCCGCCGGATCGAAATCGATGTCGGCCTTCCACTTGTGAAATTCCCCGTGCAGTGGCTCGCCGCTCCACATAACGCTGAAGACAAGCCGACTCTTGGCGGTGTCGACGGCCCAGTGCGCGGCCCGAGCCGGCGAGGCAACCAAAGCCGCCGCGAGCACGACCCAAAGACGCTTCACACGCTTCTCCTCAGCCTGGTCCCCGGCAACATGCGGACGAGCACATTGTCCCCGCGAACATAGTGGTGATAGAGCGCCGCACCAATGTGCAAGGGAATCAAGCCCACCATCGACCATGCCAGCCAAGTGTGAATTGTCTCGAATGCCTCGTGGTAGGGGTGGCCCTGGCTGCGAGTCATGCCAGACAGTCCGGGGAACGCCGGCCAGTTGAACAGACCGAAGACCGGTGTCGCGTGGCCTTGGGCGCCGACCGAGACCATCAGCCAGCCGGCGAGGGGGATGAGGATGATCAGGACATAGAACAGGTAGTGCATGAACTTGGCGGAGACGCGAATCAAGCGATTCAGTCCGTGCGGCGGCGGCGGCACCGGGTTCATCCAGCGCCATATGAGACGCAGCCCGCTCAGCACGAGAACGGTGAGCCCGATGGACTTATGATAGAACAGATAAGTGATGTGATCGGGATCGCCGCGCGCCATATCCGCCATCTCAATGCCGATGTAGAGATTGACGATAATTGTGCTCGCGATCAGCCAATGCAACGTCATCGCAACGGCACCGTACCGAACAGGGGAATCCAAGGCCTTCATCATCAACCTTTCTGTTGCTCGAACATGGCCTCAATGATCAGCTTGACGTCGTCACTGACCAACGGCTCCCACCGCATCCCTGTGATTCCGAAATCGGTGCGTTTGATAGTCGTCGTTCCAGTGAAGCCGATCGTGTAAGAATCGCTCATCGGATTCATATTGCCGCCCCGGAACACTACATCCAGCGTCACCGGCTTGGTGATGTTCTTGATCGTCAGATTGCCCCTGATCCGGCCGGTGTTGCTGCCCGTCCGCACAACCGACGTCGAGATGTACGTGGCGCTGGGAAATCTCTGCGCGCCAAAGACCTCGGAACCGCCCAGTATCATATTCAGCTGCGCGCTCGGCGTATCTACGCTTGACATGTCGATTGTCACGGAAACGCTGCTCTTCTCGGGCTGCGCGGCATCGAAGTTCATGGTGCCAGACAGCTTGTCGAACCGGCCGTAATAGTCGGTGATCCCCTGATGCACGATGGAGAACAAGACCTGGCTGTGGTGTGTTTCGAGGGCATAGCGCCCCGTCGGCGCCTGTTTGGCGTCGCCCGAGACACTCTGGGCGTCTGCCGCGACGACAACAAGCGCCAGCGCGGAGAACCCCACTATTGCATTACGCATCGTCCGTCCTTTCAGCCGGGTCCCCGACCGTACGCAACGTGTACCTCAATAGTTTCGCCGCGCGAAGATTGTATCGCTCAATTTGTAGCGAGCGCCAGCTTGACGCCTGCGAGCCCTGGTTCCCATAGTCGAATGTCCATCGGAGGTTTGGGGAATGTCGCTCGCCGGAAAAACGCTGTTCATCACGGGTGCGAGCCGAGGCATCGGCTTGGCGGTGGCGCTACGCGCGGCGCGCGACGGCGCCAATATCGCGATTGCCGCCAAATCCAACGTACCCCAACCGAAGCTTCCCGGAACCATTCATACGGCCGCTGCGGAAATCGAAATGATGGGCGGCAGGGCGCTGCCTATCGCGTGCGACATCCGTTCGGAAGAACAGGTGCAGCAGGCGGTCGACGCGACAGTGGCAAAATTCGGTGGCATCGACATCTGCGTCAACAACGCCAGTGCCATTTTCCTGGCTGGCACCCAGGAGACTCCGGCGAAGCGTTTCGATCTCATGCACCAGGTCAACGCGCGGGGTACCTGGCTCGTCAGCCGCGCTTGCGTCCCGCACCTAAAGCGGGCCGAAAACCCCCACGTCCTTATGATGTCGCCGCCGCTCGACATGGCGGCCAAATGGTTTCGTGGTCATACGGCGTACACCATGGCGAAGTTCGGCATGAGCATGTGCGTGCTCGGCATGGCGGCCGAATTCGCGGACGATGGGATCGCCTTCAACGCCTTGTGGCCGCGCACGACAATCGCGACCGCCGCCGTGCGCAATGTGCTCGCAGGCGAGGAAGGAATGAAGCACTGCCGGACAGCTGATATCCTGGCGGACGCTGCGTACCTGGCTTTCCACAAGCCTGCTCGCAGCTTTACGGGCAACTTTCTCATCGACGATGCCTTCCTGGCGGATAACGGCGTCACCGAATTCGACCATTACCGAGTCGATCCGACGAAACACTTGATGCAGGATTTCTTCGTTCCTGATTCGATTCCGGCGCCGAAGGAGGTGCGCCTCGATCGGCCCGCCTAAGCGCAACCCGCACTGGCCCGCGCAGTGACCTGCTGCAAGGTCGGCGGCGTCACCTTAAGCAGGTCAATGCGCAGTTTGATGGCCTTTAGGAGCGCCGCCCGGACCGGCCCGTAGTCCGGGTTTTGCACCCAGCACTGCACGGAAAACTGCACGAAGGTATCGCCCAAGGTGTCGACTGCAATAATGGGCTGTGGCGACTTCTGCACCCGCAGGTCAGAGCGCACTACCTCCAGAATGGCCGCTTGCGCCTTTTCAACGTCGATCGCGTTGTCGACCTTCGCGGCCAGAACGATGCGGCGCGTAGGTTCTCGCGAATAGTTCAGAATTGTCGCGCCGAATATCGCAGCGTTTGGGATGGAAACAAAGATCTGATCGGCATTCACCAGGATCGTCGTGAACAGCGAGATCTCGCGCACGGTGCCCGTCTGCCCGGCCACCTCGATCACCTCGCCAACCCTGAACGGCCGCAGCATGAGCAGCATGGCGCCTGCGGCGACGTTCGACAGCGTACCTTGGACTGCCAGCCCGACCGCCAGTCCTGCAGCCCCGAGCACGGCCAGGAGGCTCGTGGTTTCGACGCCGAACCTCTGCAGCACCGCGATGACGGTCACAACCAGGATGGCATAGCGGACCAGCGTCGCCAGCAGCGGCTTCAGTGTCGCATCGAAATGATGGAGCCTGTCGAGCCCGGCGCGTGTCCAGGCCGAGATCCAGCGCGCCGCCAGCCAGCCGACGACAAGAATGACGATCGCGCCGACCAGGTTCAGGCCCTTGTCGATCAGGAAGACTTCGATCTGCGGGGTGAAGATAACTCTGGGAATGACCATGCGAACTCCTCGGCCGAGGACCGCACGCCGGAGGCATGTGGCCCCCGCGGCAACGATAGCCGACAATCGGCCCTTCGCAAGCGCCTTATGCGCGCTTTGTCAGGTGCACATGGGGCCAAAATGTGCACAATCAGTGGCAGTCGACTGCGGGGTGGTGATCATGTCTCTTCGGGCCGTTTGCGCGGCTGCCGCTGTAGTGGTGTGCAGCAGTTCGTCCTGGGCGGAAGCGGTTCCGCGCTGTGCCGGTGACGTGGAAATTCCCGACGCGCGCATCATGCGCATCGAACACAATGACGTCCTCGTTCTCACCGACGGTCGGGCGCTTATGCTTGAGGGAATTCGCCTGCCGAATGCGGTCCAGGACCGTGCTCCCGCGGCGATTGGCGACCAGGCGTTCGCGGCGCTGATCGCCCTTGCCAAGGATCAGGAGCTTGTGGCCCGCGCGATCTACCCCAAAGAGGATCGCTACGATCGGGTGCGTTCGCAGGTGTTCAAGTCTGACGGCACTTGGCTGCAGATCGAGCTGTTGCGGCAGGGGCTGGCCCGGGTCGACATCTCTCCGGACCGCAGTGAATGCGCGGCCGAACTGTTCGCCGCCGAGGCGCAGGCGCGGGCAGCACGCGCGGGCCTGTGGGCGTTGCCGGCCTACGCCGTCCGCACGCCGGATAGCGTGAAAGGCGACATCGGCACCTTTCAGATTGTCCAGGGGGTTGTGCGCAGCGTGGATGTTCGCGACCAGCGCACCTATCTCAACTTCGGCATCGACTGGCACAGCGATTTCACGGTGACGATCGCGCCCGACGACATGAAGCTGTTCCGTCAAATGGGGGTCGATCCGCGAGGCTATCAGGGAAAGCTGATGCGCGTGCGGGGACTCGTGCAGTCGATCAACGGTCCCGAGATGGATCTGGCCAGTCCGAAGCAGGCTGAAGTGCTGCAATGAACTGCCCGGCCTGCGGTGGTCCCTTGACTCGGAAGAGCCGGCTCCGTCTCGTCATCACCGGCAGCGGTATTCTTGTTGGTGCCATTCTGCTGCTCGCCGCGGTGCACATTCTGCTGGCGATGCTGACCGCGATTGCCCTTGGTATCATGGGTTTCTACTTCCTGACCTGGGCCTTCAAGGGAGGCGGCTGGTGGTGCCAAGACTGCAAGGCCTATCCCTTGGCGCGCCGGTGACGGGCCGTTGATTCGTTGGTCGTCCGTTAAGAAGCCGGTTTGAGGGCTGATTTCGGTGCGAGGGTGGAGAAGATCGCGGCGAGGATCAGGGGCAAAAGAAGCCTCAGCCAGTTGAGGATGAGGCGGAGATTGTGGCCGACGGCGCTGAGCACGGCATTGGTGTGATC
>JAGWNK010000038.1 GCA_028871345.1 Alphaproteobacteria bacterium
CTTGGCCGGACGTTAGTCTCGCCTGCCGCCCTTCGCCACTGACAACGCCTGCCGTCCCTGTGGACAGCGCGGTCCGAGTCCTGAGATAGCATTGTTCTCTGTTCGTTCCAAGGCTGGAATTGGGGTCCGGCGCTTGTGGGGGCTTGTCCCGGTCGCGCAAGATAGAGGTTTCGCCGAGGTCGCAAGATGCAGCAAACGCCGCCGGACAGCCGCCGCGAACACTGGGACACGGTGTATCGCACGAAGGATGAAACCGCCGTCAGCTGGTATCAGGAGCACCCGGCCCGCTCGCTGGCGTTGATCCGCAGCGTTGCGAAATCCCCCTCATCGCTCATCGACATCGGCGGCGGAGCTTCCCGTCTGGTCGACGACCTGCTGGCCGGAGTTCACGGCGACCTCGCGGTTCTCGATGTTTCCGCTGCAGCCATCGCCAAGGCGCAAGCCCGTCTCGGCGCGAGCGCGGATGGCGTAACGTGGATCGTTGCGGACATCACCGCCTGGCAGCCCCAGCGGCACTGGGATATCTGGCATGACCGCGCCGTATTCCACTTCCTGACGCAGACTGCCGACCAGGATGCCTACATCGCGGCGCTGAAGAAGGCGACGCGGCCCGGTGCGCACGCCATCTTCTCCTGTTTCGCGCTCGACGGACCCGAGCGGTGCAGCGGATTGCCCGTGCAGCGCTACAGCGCATCCAGCCTGGCGGCGCGTCTCGGTGCCGGATTCGGGCTGCTGCGCGACGAAGCGGAGAGCCACACCACGCCTGCGGGCGGCACGCAGAAATTTACCTATGCGCTGTTCGAGCGCCGACAGGACACGTAAGACGACGACATGCTGAAGGCCGTTTCCATCCGCGGCGGGAGGGAGCACAACCTGAAGAAACTCGACGTCGGGTTTCCGCGCGACAGGCTGACGGTGATGACCGGGCTGTCGGGCTCCGGCAGGTATCCGGCAACGTTGAGGAAGTGGATGTTCGACAGAAGAACGCCGCGGCCAGGGCGCTGTCCGTGAAACGCAGGAAGTCTGCCGGGTAGAAGGTCCATACCGCGGCCGTTGCACGGACGAACAGCATCACGAAGCGCCGCACGCGCCGTCCGCGGAAAATGAGGAAACAGAAGCGTCCCTGATCCAGCTCGCGGTCGATGATGCCGCCGATCAGGAAGCCGGACATCACGAAGACGATGTCGACGCGGATGAAGCCGCCCGAAACCCCCGGCGAGCCATCGTGGAAGAAAATGACGAGCCCAACGGCGATGGCGCGCAGGACGCCGATGTCGTTGCGATGCTGGGAGGCAACCTGTTGCGCGCCGCCGCGGAAGATGATTCTCGGACCATGACAATTCGACGCTGGGCAAGGGCGCAACTTACTACGAATGCGTCTTATTCCCTTGTAGCAAAACTCAGGCGGCGCGGCGGCCCCAATTTTCCTGGATCATCGGGCGATAAACGCGACTGAGTTCTATTCTCTCTGATCCTCAACAGCAGGCGATTCTCATTCCGTCGTGGGCGAAACCCGCCGTCGTACCAGTACGACTGACGGGAACAAAGGCTTACGCTGACGACAGGTTCCGGCAAGGAACCGAGCCCGGCGATGCCGGGTCTGCGCTTTGGGGGAGGCGCCGATGGAGCAATCCAGCCACGAGGCTCATATTCATCGCAACTGTCCTAATTGCGGTGCGCCCGCAGCGGCGGCCGAGCGGCTTACGCGCTACGAGGTTGCCGAATGGCCGATGTGCCGCTGTGAAGCGTGTCGGCTCGTCTTTCTCGAATGGGTGCCGCGCTACGAAGAGCTGCACGACGATCTTGCCTGGACCAAGCAGAAGAAGCGCGAGACCGAGCGGCGCCGCCGCGCCAGGCCGCTGATGATGTGGCTCGATGACCACACGCGCTGGCGCCTCGGGCTGCTCGGCGATGCAACGGTTGCCGGAAGTCTGCGCGCCTGGGCGCCTGCGGGCCCTGTGCTCGACATCGGCTGCGGTACCGCAAACTCGTTCGTGAATCTGTCGGACCGGTTCGTGCCCCATGGCATCGAGATCGATGATGCTGCAGCCGAAGTCGCCCGGACCATGATCGAGCCTCGCGGCGGCAAGCTCGTCCATGCCGACGCGCTCACCGGGTTACGTTCGCTGGCGCCGGCATTCTTCTCCGGCGTCGTGCTGTGGTCCTATCTCGAGCACGAAGCCGAACCGCTTGCGGTGCTGCGCGAGGTCCGCCGCGTCGTACGGCCGGATGGCGTCGTCATCATCAAGGTGCCGAACTTCTCGTGCTGGAACCGCGTCGTGACCGGACGCAACTGGTGCGGCTTCCGCCATCCTGATCACGTCCAGTATTTCACGCCCACGACATTGGGCGAGCTAGCGGGCCGTGCAGGTTTCCGCACGACGTTCCGGCTCTATGGCCGCATTCCGACGAACGACAACCTGTTTGCCAACCTGCGCCCCTGCTAGACCAGGTTGTGATCGGATTGACCCGCTGCGGCCGTTCGAGGCGCCTCCGCGCCATTGTCTTGTCGCAACGTTCCCTATATGTTCCAGACGATGAAAAGGCCGAATCCCCGCGTTTCGCGGCTTGCGCATGAGGGGGTTGTCAAATTGCGTCTGCTGGGCTTGTTGAAACCTTCAACACTTGCCCTCGTGTGAGGAATTGGTTTGCTGAAGAACATCTCCATCCGCGGCGCGCGGGACCACAACCTCAAGAACGTCGACGTCGAGATTCCGCGCGACAAGTTGACGGTGATGACGGGGCTGTCAGGTTCTGGCAAGTCGTCTCTGGCGTTCGACACCATCTACGCCGAAGGCCAGCGCCGCTATGTGGAGTCGCTGTCGGCCTATGCCCGCCAGTTCCTCGAGCTGATGCAGAAGCCCGATGTCGACCACATCGAAGGCCTGTCGCCCGCTATCTCCATCGAGCAGAAGACAACCTCGAAGAACCCGCGCTCGACGGTGGGCACCGTCACCGAGATCTACGATTATCTGCGCCTGCTCTATGCCCGCGTCGGCGTGCCCTATTCGCCCGCCACCGGCCTGCCGATCGAGAGCCAGACGGTCAGCCAGATGGCCGATCGCATCCTGGCGCTGCCCGCCGGCACGCGCCTCTACCTCAACGCCCCCATCGTGCGCGGCCGCAAGGGCGAGTACCGCAAGGAACTGGCCGAGCTGCAGAAGAAGGGCTTCCAGCGCGTCAAGGTCGACGGCAAGTATTACGAGATCGCGTCCGCGCCGGCGCTCGACAAGAAGATTAAGCACGACATCGAAGTGGTGGTGGACCGCATCGCGGTCAAGCCCGACATCGGCAACCGTCTGCCGGATTCCATCGAGACGGCGCTCAACCTCTCCGAAGGCCTGGTGATCGCGGAATTCGCCGACGAAAAGGACAAGGAGGGCAAGCCCCGCCAGCTCCTGATGTCGTCGAAATTCGCCTGTCCGGTCTCCGGCTTCACCATTCCCGAGATCGAGCCGCGCCTGTTCTCGTTCAACAACCCGCACGGCGCCTGCCCGGCCTGCGACGGCCTGGGCACCCAGCTCTATTTCGATCCGGCGCTGATCGTCCCCGACGAGACGCTGACGCTGCGCAAGGGCGCCATCGCGCCGTGGTCGAAGTCGTCCTCGCCCTATTATCTCCAGACGCTGGAGGCCCTGGCGCGCCACTACAAATTCTCCCTCAACGAGCCCTGGGAGGACCTGCCCAAGAAGGTGCGCGACATCATCCTCAACGGTTCGGGCGAGGACGAGATCAAGTTCGTCTACGACGACGGCATGCGCCGCTACGAGACCAAGAAGACCTTCGAGGGCGTCCTGCCCAACATGGAGCGCCGATTCAAGGAGACGGATTCCTCCTGGATCCGCGAGGAGCTGGAGCGCTTCCAGGACACCTCGCCCTGCGACGTCTGTGGGGGCTATCGCCTCAAGCCCGAGGCGCTGGCGGTGAAGATCGCCGGCCTGCATGTGGGCGAAGTGTGCGAGAAGTCGATCAAGCTGGCGGACGCCTGGTTCCGCGACCTCGACCGCCACCTGACGCGGCAGCAGCAGGAGATCGCCGCGCGCATCCTCAAGGAGATCCGCGCCCGGCTGAAATTCCTCAACAATGTCGGCCTCGATTACCTGACTCTGGCGCGCTCTTCCGGCACGCTGTCTGGCGGCGAGAGCCAGCGAATCCGTCTTGCCTCACAGATCGGCTCGGGGCTGACCGGCGTGCTCTACGTGCTCGACGAGCCTTCGATCGGCCTGCACCAGCGCGACAACATCAAGCTCCTGGAGTCGCTGCAGGGCCTGCGCGACCTCGGCAACACCGTGATCGTGGTGGAGCACGACGAAGAGGCCATCAGGACCGCCGACCACGTCATCGACATGGGACCTGGTGCCGGCATCCATGGCGGGCACATCGTCGCCGAAGGCACGCCCGAAGACATCATGCGCAACCCCAACAGCCTGACGGGCAGGTACCTCGTCGGCCTCGAGCAGATCGCGCTTCCCGCCAGGCGGCGCAAGGCGGTGCACGACCGCTGGCTGAAGGTGGTGGGCGCCAGGGGCAACAATTTGAAGAACGTCACGGCCTCGATTCCGCTGGGCACGCTCACCTGCGTCACCGGCGTCTCCGGCGGCGGCAAGTCCACGCTGGTGATCGAGACGCTGTACAAGGCGGCCTCGCGCAAGCTCACCCAGGGCCGCGAGCATCCCGCCCTGCACGACAAGATCGAAGGCCTCGAATTCCTCGACAAGGTGATCGACATCGACCAGTCGCCGATCGGGCGCACGCCGCGCTCGAACCCGGCGACCTACACCGGCGCCTTCACGCCCATCCGCGACTGGTTCACCGAGCTGCCCGAGGCCAAGGCGCGCGGCTACCAGCCCGGCCGCTTCTCCTTCAACGTCAAGGGCGGGCGCTGCGAGGCCTGCCAGGGCGACGGCGTCATCCAGATCGAGATGCACTTCCTGCCCGACGTCTACGTGCAATGCGACGTCTGCAAGGGCAAGCGCTACAATCGCGAGACGCTGGAGGTGAAGTTCCGCGACAACTCCATCGCCGACGTGCTCGACATGACGGTGGAGGCCGGGGCCGAGCTGTTCAAGGCGGTGCGCTCCATCCGCGAAAAGCTCGACACGCTGACCCGCGTCGGCCTCGGCTACATTTCCATCGGCCAGCAGGCGACCACGCTGTCGGGCGGCGAGGCCCAGCGCGTGAAATTGTCGAAGGAGCTGTCGCGGCGCGCCACCGGACGCACGCTCTACATCCTCGACGAGCCCACCACCGGCCTGCACTTCCACGACGTGAAGAAGCTCTTGGAGGTGCTGCACGAGCTGGTCGACAACGGCAACACGGTGGTCGTGATCGAGCACAATCTGGAGGTCGTCAAGACGGCCGACTGGATCATCGACCTCGGCCCCGAAGGCGGCGACGGCGGCGGCGAGATCGTCGCCCAAGGCACGCCGGAAGAGGTGGCAAAGGTGGCGCGGTCTTACACCGGCCAGTACCTCAAGCCGCTGCTCAAGGGCATCGCCCCCGGCAGGATCGAACGCGCCTCGAAGAAGATGAAAGCGGCGGAGTAGGCATGAGCGAATTTCTGTCGCGCATCATGGCCCTCGTCCGCAGAGGTGAAATCCTCGTTTCGCGCCACGGCTTTCGGGAACTCGCCGCTGATGATATATTGTTGGATGACATTACTAATGCACTGGCCGGCGCCACCGTTGTTGAGGAATACCCGGATTATGCCAAAGGCCGTTGTATTCTGGTGCTCGAACTCGATCGCGCCGGAAATCCGATCCATGTCTTGTGGGGCATAGCAAAAGGGCGGGAGACGCCAGCCGTGTTGATCACCGCCTACCGGCCGCAGCCTGACCGCTGGTCGGCAGACTTCTTGAAGCGAGTGCAATCATGAAGCGCCACGTTGTCGAGTTTGTTCGTGAAGGTCGGTATGCAGCCGAGATGGACGTCGAACTGATCGAGGACGAGACCGGGTGGTCGCCCTATCTTTCGCTGGACGACGCCAAGAAGCTCGAAGCCCTACGCCTGGCGCTGCGGTCACGCAACTTCGCCGCCGCGGCCAAGCTCGGCCGCGTGTTCGAATTACAGCCCATTACCGCGTAATGCAGCAAACCCCAGATACGCCAGAAGAGATCGCCAAGGTGGCGCGGTCTTACACCGGCCAGTACCTCAAGCCGCTGCTGAAAGGCGTCGCCCCCGGCAGGATCGAGCGCGCTTCGAAGAAGATGAAAGCGGCGGAGTGACTTTCCCCTCTAACGGGGAGGTGCCAAGCGCAGCGAGGTCAGCCCCTGCGCCCCTTGCAGGTTTTGTTGGGAATCCGCGATGTGACATGATGGACATATGGGTACAGTCGAAGAAATCGTGGAGGCCATCAAGCAGGCACATCCACCACGCTCTTCCCCGAGGTGATCGCACCCACGATTTCCGGGAGTGCAGAACGCGGACCCGTCAACGCGCCGCGGTTCACGCCGCGCAGATGGCGGCCGCGAAGGCCGGTTTGGCATCGGCCTCGCGGCGTCCCTGGAATTGCAGCGCGCCGTCCGCCTCGCCGCGTTCGATGACGATGGTATCGCCGACGCGCGTCTCGGCGAGGAAATTCACCTCGTAATCGGCGATCTCCAGCGCCGCCAGCTCCTCCGGCGCCATCGAATCGAGGATCCACTGCGCATAGCGCGTGTTGTTGACGTGGCCGTTGACGTCGAGATCGCTGTTGCGCACGCGGATGCTGTCCACCGCCTTCAGATCGTCGCGCGGCGTGATCTTGCGCGCCTCGATGGCGAGCAGCCCGTCCGTGCGGCACACCTGGTTGAAGGCCGCGTGGTCGAACTTGTGCGGCCGTCGCGTCGCCGCATCCAGTATCAGCCAGCTCGTGGTGCATTCGCCCAGCTTGCGACCGCCCGCCGCGATCTCGTATTCGCGCACCGCGATGGCGCCTGAGGCGGGCCGGCCCCAGGTGCGGATCGTCACCGTGTCGCCCCACAACGGCCGGCCGTCCATCAACACCTTCTGGCGCGCCAGGACCCAGATGGTGCCGCGGCGGATCAGGTCCTCGTAACCCCAGCCCAGTGCGCGCGCATGAATCCAGGCGGCGTCCTGCAGCAGGTTCAAGAGCCCCACGAAACCGAGCCGCTTGCGATCGTCGAGGACGATCGTGTTGACCTCATAGGTCTGGGTCCATACCGGGACGGTCATCGCTCCGCCCTTCGGCGCAGGCGCTCCCGCAGGGCCGACAGCGCGATGATCGTCTTGGCGTCCACGAACTCGCCGGCGTCCAGCCGGCGGAAGGCCTCGTCGAACGGCCATTCGACCACTTCGATGTCCTCGTCTTCGTGGGCCAGGCCGCCGCCAGCCGCCACCGGAGCCTCGCCGTGCGTCTCTGCCAGGAAGAGGATCACGCGCTCCGACGAATAGCCCGGCGACACATAGAAGCGGCCGAGCCGCGCCAGCGTTCCGGCCTCGTAGCCGGTCTCCTCCAGGACTTCGCGGCGGATCGCCTGTTCCGGCGTTTCGCCGTCGTCGATCAGCCCGGCCGCCACCTCGATCATCCATCCGTCGCCTTTGGTGTAGGCGGCGTAGCGGAACTGGCGGATGAGAACCACGCTCTGGCGCGCCGCATTCACGACCACGGCAGCCACGGCATCGGGGCGCGGCACGATCACCCGGCGCATCGCCCCGCTCATCGTGCCGTCGAATTTCTCGTGTGCGAGCCTGACCTCTTCGATCGTCAGGAAATCATCGAGCAGCAGCTTGCGCGCGGCGATATCGACTCTGCGGTTCATCATTGGCACCCGTTGGCGGTAAGACCCTTCATAGCGCGCCGGCCGGTCCGCGCACAGGCCGCAACCGGGTCCGGATGCGCGAAACCCGTTTTCCCGATGCCCGTCAAGTTGCGGTGACTGCGGATGCGGCAGGTCGGCGCAGGACGCCGTGTCCCATGCTCTTAAAGATATAACAAACCTATATCTTCGTCGTTCCCCAATGACCGAGGGAGATCGGACATGAGACCCAACAGAAACGACCGGATCCTGCGCGCGGCCCTCGTCGCCGTGGCCGTCATTGCCGGCGTCGCCTGGCTCAAGGCGGGCGCCACCCCGGTCGAGACGGCGGGCGCCGCCGCGCTGTCCGCTTCGCCCGCCGCCGATGCGCCGGCCGACTACGCCGCCCCGCCTCTGTCGGGCACCACCGCCACACCCGTCCCCGCCGCCGGCACCCAGGTTGACATCGTCCGCGATCCCGCCGACCTGCCGCCGCCCGTGGGACTGCGCGGCCCGCGGCGCGTCACCGTCAATCTGCATGCGGAAGAAGTCACCGGCACCCTGGCGAACGGCGCGACTTTCCACTACTGGACCTTCAACGGCCGCGTCCCCGGTCCTTTCGTGCGCGTGCGCGTCGGCGACATCGTCACCGTGCGCCTGGCCAACGACGCCAGGAACATGATGATGCACAACGTCGACATGCACGCCGTGCTCGGCCCCGGCGGCGGCGGCGCGGCGACCCAAACCGGCCCCGGCGAGACCAGGAGCTTCACCTTCAAGGCCACGACGCCGGGACTGTTCATCTACCACTGCGCGACGATGCCCCATGCCGAGCACATCGCCAACGGCATGTACGGCATGATCCTGGTGGAGCCGCCCGGCGGCCTGCCCAAGGTGGATCACGAGTACTATGTCATGCAGGGCGAGATCTACACCGACAAGCCTTACGCCACGCAGGGCCTGCTGGCGGATTCCTATGCGAAGATCGTTGCCGAGACGCCGGACTACTACGTGTTCAACGGCGCGGTCGGCGCCCTGACCGATCGGAAGCCGTTGACGTCGAAGGTCGGCGACACGGTGCGCATCTTCTTCGGCGACGCCGGTCCCAACAAGGCGTCGGCCTTCCACGTGATCGGCGAGATCATGAACCGTGTCTACGAGGACGGCTCGCTGCTGTCGCCGCCCCTGCGCGGCGTCCAGACGGTCGAGGTGCCGCCCGGCAGCGCCGCAATCGTCGAAATGCGCACCCGGGTGCCCGGCAAGTACCTGCTGGTGGATCACGCAATCGCCCGTGTCGAGCGCGGCCTCGAAGGCGCCCTCATCGTCAGCGGAGCCGCCAACGACGAACTCTACAAGGCCGAGACCACCGGCCGAGCCGCCGCGATGCCCGGAATGTGACCGCTCAGTCCTTCGCTTGCGCGGTGAGCGCCTTGTAGGCGAAGGCCGGCGTCGCGAACATCAGCCCGTAGAGGAACGGCGCCAGCAGGAAATTCGCGCCCATCAGCAGGGGCAGGTTGGCGGCCAGCTTGCGCATGTTCTCCGCGCTGTGCCGCGCCTGGGCGGCTTGGTCCTTCAAGAGCTCGAGATGCGGGTTGAAATACTCCGGCCCGAGAATGGCGAACTGGGCCACCATCGAGACCACGAGGATGGGCAGCGCGACGGCCAGCGAGATCGCGACGATGCGCCAGAAATTTCCCTTGGTCAGCCGCCAGCTGCGTTCGATCCCGTATTTCCCCTCCATGACGACGGAGGGAGCGACAAGGAACGACAGGCGCACCATGATGTAGAGGAGCACCGGGCTGAGCACGAGGCCGATCAACACCGCAAAGGCGGCGCCCCGACTGGGTCCGGCGAGCCCGGCGGGCCCCGCCGGCATCAGCGAATTGACGAAGAACCCCAGGGCTGCGGCCAGGGCGATCAGCGCCAGGATGAAGAAGATCATCAGCACGTAGAGCCCGATCATCGCCCCCACCAGGCGGAATTCCATTCCCCCCAGGCCGAAGCGCAGGAACAGCGGCCGCTTCAGCGGATTGAGGATCTCGCGCGTGATCGCCACGGCGATCACCGAGACGAGCACGATGCAGACCAGCTCGAAGAGGAACATGCCTGCCATGATGGGGCCCTGCCGCCCGATATCGCCGCTTTCCATGGCGGCCGCCAGGCCGGAAAGCTGCGGGCCGACGGCGAAATAACTGCCGACGGTCAAGGTCACGACGGGCAGCCAGACCAGCCCGATGACCTTCTCCAGACCCGCGAAAGTGAACCGATACGCTTCCGCGATGGTCCTCGTCACCGGAATCTTGTTCACGCGTGCTCCTCAGCCTTTGCCGTCACCGCGTTATAGGCGGTTCCCGCCGCGCCCGCCATAAGCCCCATCAGCGCGATGCGCTCCAGCAGGTTGATCACGACGATCACCGGGATCAGCGGCAGCAGCGTGTGGATGAAGGCCCGAGCCGCCTCCGGTCCGTGGGCGTCTGTCGCGTGCATCTGCGCCAGGTGGCCCATCACGATAGGCAGGAACGTCATCTGGGCGATGATGCCGCCCACGAAGGCGACCGGCATGATGATCAGGAGATAGATCACGAAGATGCGCCAGAAATTGCCGCCGCCGAGCTGCCATGAGCGGCCCAGCCCGATGCGGTTCTCGGCCACCACAACCGCGGGAATGAAGAAGGTCAGGCGGATCGCCGTGTAGACCCAGGCGCAGACTGCGCAGAGGATGAACACGGCCAGGACCAATCCGTTCCAGGGCTTGGGGATCGCCGCAAAGGCCAGGGCGTAGAACGCCGCGCAGGCTCCCGCCAGCAGCGCGCCCGCGAACATCACGACCAGCCAGCACAGGATGAAGGCGCCGGCCATCCGCCAGACATTGGCGCCCAGCGAGAAGTAGACGAACGTCATCGACGTCTTCTGCCCCAGCGCATGGCGCATGAGGCCCGCAATCATCATCGACACGGCGATGATGGCGACGACGAAGAAGAGCGGCGCCATCGCCAGGCAGGGCCCGATCATCGCGAAGACCGCCTGCGGCGTGACGTCCTTGGCATGCAGCGTCGGGAAATGGCCGAGCAGCCATTCGTGCGGCACCACCAGATAGACCGCGCCGCCCATGATCGCCGCCATGAGCACGAAGGGAAGCCACAAGGTGCCGACGATGGAAACGATCTTGGTGAACAGGAAGCGGTAAGCCCCCGCGATCGTCGTCTCCAATGGAATTCTGTTCATGACTCATTCCCCCTTGCCCTGCGCCAGTTTCTTACTCTACCCCGCCTTGGGTTTTGCGACAATTTCCCGTCCCGTGTGTGCGGGTGTCCAGCGGCAAAGTCGCATGGCAGCCAATTCGACCGACCCGGCTGCGGCATGACAAGCGGGGAACGCGGCGCTAGAGTTCGTTAACGGGCGGAGGACTCATGGGATTCGCCGAATACGACCGCACGGACGGTCTGGGTCTGGCGGAGATGGTCGCCGCGGGCGACACGACGCCGTCGGAATTGCTCGAAGAAGCGATCGCACGCACGGAACGCCTGAATCCGGCGCTCAATGCCGTCATCCTGAAGGATTACGAGCGGGCGCGTGCGGCTGCGAAAGAGACTCTGCCGAAGGGGCCGTTCGCCGGCGTGCCGTTCCTGTTGAAGGACATCTCCCTGATGTCGCAGGGGTTGCCCACGCGGCAGGGCTCGCGCTTCTTTCCGCCGTTCCCGGCCGATCACGATTCCTTCCTGATGACGCGCTTCCGCAAGGCGGGCTTCGTCGCGTTCGGCAAGACGAATGCGCCCGAATTCGGGCTGCTACCGACCACCGAAGGCCGCTTGTACGGGCCGGCCCACAATCCCTGGAATCTCGACTGCACGACCGGCGGATCGTCGGGCGGTTCGGCCGCGGCCGTGGCGGCGGGCATCGTGCCCTTGGCGCATGCCAATGACGGCGGCGGTTCGATCCGCATCCCAGCGTCGTGCTGCGGCCTCGTCGGGCTCAAGCCGTCGCGCGGACGCATCTCCGCCGGACCGGATCTCGGCGAAGTGGTGGACGGTTTGGCCGTCGATCTCGTCGTCTCGCGCACGGTGCGCGACACCGCCGCAGCGTTGGACGTGGCGGCAGGCTATGAACCCGGCGATCCCTATTCCGCGCCGCCGACGCCGTCCTCCTGGCTCGCCGCCTTGCGCGAGAAACCGAAGCGGCTGCGCATCGGCTTTGCCGTCAAGCGCTTCGACGGCTCGCCGCTGCATCCCGACTGCGTCGCGGCGGTCGAGCAGGCCGCCAGGCTGTGCGCCGGACTCGGCCACAGCGTCGAGGAGGCCTCGCCCGAGCTCGACCTCGGCATGCTGGCGCCGGCGTTCCTGGCGATCTGGAGCGCCAACCTCGCCTCGCTGATCGATTACATCAAGCAGATGCTGGGACAGACCCCCGGGCCCGACAACCTGGAAGGTTATACGCTCGGGCTCTACGAGATGGGCATGCAGGTGACGGCGGCGCAGTACCTTCAGGCCAAGATCCGCATGAATTACGTGGCCCGCCTGATGGCGCGCTTTCACAAGACCTACGATGTCTGGCTGACCTCGACGCTGGGCTCGCCGCCGCTGAAGCTCGGCACGCTCGACATCGACGAACGCGATCCCTGGAAAGCCATGATTCCCCAGATGGCGTTCGTGCCCTTCACCGCCGTGCAGAACATCACCGGCCAGCCCGCCATCAACCTGCCCTTGAGCTGGAACACGGCCGGCCTGCCCATCGGCGTGCAGTTCGTGGCGGGATACGGCGAGGAAGCGTCGCTCTTGCGGCTCGCCGCCCAGCTCGAGCAGGCGCAACCGTGGTTTGCGCGCTATGCCACGATCAAGCTGCCGGCCTGAGGGCACTCCGAGCCGCGAATGTCGCTTTGAAAGCCGCCCCCACAGTGACAATCTAGGCGTCGGCGCATCGGCGCCATACGGGGGTTTGACATGAAATATGGACACGTGGCCGCGGCAGCGGCACTGGCGCTTTGCATGGCATCCGCCGAGGCAGGTCCGATTCCGGCAGGAGGACTGAGCCTGAACGACGTCGCGGCCTGGCTCCAGAAGGCGGGATACAAGGCCGAGATCCGCACGGATTCCGACGGCAAGCAGAACATCTATTCGGGTGCGGACGGCAACGCCTTCCACATCTCGATGTACGACTGCAAGCAGAACCTCTGCGGCTCGCTGCAGTTCTGGGTCGGCTTCGACACCAAGGGCACCTTCACCGCCGCCAAGGTGAACGAGTGGAATCGCAAGAACCGCTGGACCCGCTCCTACATCGACGACGCCAACGATCCCTGGCTGGAGCAGGACGTCGATCTGATTCCCGGCGGGTCGTACGAAAACCTGGATGACGAGTTCGCCATCTGGCGGGCCCAGCTCGGAGCGTTCCACCACGACATGAACCCGTAGGCGGCGTCCGCCCGCTTCTCTGGCCCTGCCCCGCGCCGGTCGTGTAGGAATGGGCCGATGGAACAGGGATCGCGGGTCATTCACGTCGTCGGCGGCGGCCTCGCCGGCAGCGAGGCCGCCTGGCAGGCGGCCCGCCGCGGCGTCGCGGTGGTCCTGCACGAGATGCGTCCCGTGCGCCCCACCGAGGCGCATCACACCGACGCGCTCGCCGAGCTCGTGTGTTCGAATTCGCTGCGCTCCGACGACTGGGAGAACAACGCCGTCGGCCTGCTGCACGAGGAGATGCGCCACGCCGGTTCGCTGGTGCTGCAGGCGGCCGATGCGCACCGTCTGCCCGCCGGCGGCGCCCTGGCCGTCGATCGCGAAGGCTTTTCCGCCGCGATCACCGCGGCGCTGTCCGCTCTGCCCAATGTCGAGATCCGCCGCGAGGAGATCGCCGAGCCGGCGCCGGACTGGGCTTCGACCGTCATCGCCACCGGGCCTTTGACCGCACCCGCCCTCTCCGAATTCATCCGCCGGCTGACGGATAGCGAGGCGCTGTCCTTCTTCGACGCCATCGCCCCCATCGTCCATCGCGATTCAATCGACATGGACAAGGCGTGGATGCAGTCGCGCTATGACAAGGGCGACGGCGCCGATTACGTCAACTGCGCCCTCGATGAGGCGCAATACCGCGTGTTCGTCGAAGCGCTGCTGGCCGGCGAGAAGACCGAGTTCAAGGCGTGGGAGACCTCCACGCCCTACTTCGAAGGCTGCCTGCCGGTGGAAGTGATGGCCGCGCGCGGCATCGACACCTTGCGCTACGGGCCGATGAAGCCGGTTGGCTTGCGCGATCCGCGCGCCGCGGCGCGTCCGTATGCCGTCGTCCAGCTGCGCCAGGACAACGCGCTGGGCACGCTGTGGAACATGGTGGGCTTCCAGACCAAGCTGAAGCACGCCGAGCAGGTGCGCATCTTCCGCATGATCCCGGGGCTCGAAAACGCCTCCTTCGCGCGGCTGGGCGGGCTGCACCGCAACACCTTCATCAATTCCCCGCGCCTGCTCGACGCCGGGCTTCGCTTGAAGGCGCGTCCGGCGCTGCGCTTCGCCGGCCAGATCACCGGCGTCGAAGGTTATGTGGAGAGCGCCGCCATCGGACTGCTGGCAGGGCGCTTCGCCGCCGCCGAGGCGCTCGGCGCAGCCTCGCCGCCGCCGCCGCCCACCACCGCGCTCGGCGCCCTGCTGGGCCACATCACCGGCGGCGCGGATGCGGCGACCTTCCAGCCGATGAACGTCAATTTCGGCCTCTTCCCCGACCTGCCGCCCGGCGACCGGACGCGCGGCCGCGACCGCAAGAAGGTCATGGCCCATCGCGCCATTGGCGATCTGGCGACCTGGCTGGGTGAGACGCGCTGACTGCCTTCCTCCCCCCCAAAGTTAAGGTCGATCCGGCGAGGCCGGATCGGGTGGGGGTCATGCCAGAGTGTACGGTTACAGCCTCCCCCGCTTCGCCGCCAGGAACAGCGTGATCTGCTTGCGCCACAAGGGCGGGTCGGCACGTTTCAGATACAGCCCGACCAGCGACGCCGGCAGGAAGGCCGCCAGCGCCTCGGGCGGAATCGCCTGCCGCCGCGCCGCCGCCAGATGCGCCTTCGCCGCCGCCGGCAGTTCGGTCTCCACCTTAGCGAACATCGCGCCGCGGCGCCCGGCCAGCGCATAAGCGATGCCTGCCTCGCGCGCCAGCTCGTCGCTCGCCCCGCCCAGGATGCGCGCCGCCAGCCCCATCAGCGTGCCCGACGTGCCCTCCGCATGGGCTGTCGCCTCTTCCGTGTCGGCGAACGGCTCGTGATCGACCTCGCGATGGCGCCCGTCGATGATGCGCGCGAACGAAGCCGCCGGCAGGTCGTGCACCGCCAGGGTCTCGCACAAAGCCCGCGCCACGTCGTGGGGGCGCGGGGAGCCGGCGCGGGCGCCGTCGACGGTCTCCTGCCACCATGCCAGACGGATGGCGCCGATCATCGGCTCGTGCGCCACGACGGGTACGCGCGCCACTTCGTAATAGAAGGCGTAGAGCGCGAAGAGGAACGGCCGCTTGGCGGCGGGCGCGAACAGCGTCGCCACATAGCGGTCGGGATCGTGGCGGCGGACAAGTTCCTCGCAGGTGGCGAACGGCGATGCGGTCATGGCCGATCTTAGCGCGCTGCGTTCCGATCGATGCAAGGTCCGGCATGGCAATCGCACACCAGGCGAGAGCCGTAAGCGATTGCCTGCTATTCAAGGAACGGAAACCGCCCCCTCAATAGATGTTCTGCGCCGCGACCATTGCAAACAGCATCGGGATCGACAGCATGGTGTTGATGCGGCTGTAGGTGCCCGCCGTCCTGGCCGCCGCCGCCTTGTCGTCGGCGGAGAGGCTGGCGAACCGGTCGCCGATGTTCAGCGCCTTCTGCTGATTCGGCCAGATGATGAACCAGACATTGAACCACATGATGGTGCCGAGCCACATGCCGATGCCGATCGAGATGGCCTTGGGGTCGGCGAAGCCTTCGTCGGAATCGAGCAGGTAGGCGTGCCCCAGATAGCCGTTGAGCTGGGCCAGGATGATGCCGAACACGATGGTCGACATGGCGGCCCAGCGGAACCAGAACAGCGCCGCCGGCGTGATGTACTTGCCCAGCGCCGGACGCAGCTCGGCGGGGATCTGCGGCGTGGTGGGCGCCGACACGAAGTTGAAGTACCACAACAGGCCGATCCACATGACGCCCGACAGCACGTGCAGCCAGCGCACGAAGAACGGCCAGAACGACGCGGCATCGAAGCCCTGGATCTCGACATAGAGCACGAACATGAGGACCGCGAGCAGGATGCCCACGATCACCGTGTTGCGCAGGTTGGAAAAGAATGCGGCCATCGCGATGCCCTCCCCAGGCGCCTGATTCACCGGGGCAAGCTTACCGCAATTCGCGCCAATGCCGAGACCGTCTGCGGTACCGACAAAACCGCCCGGTCCGCTAGATGATCAGCTTCTTGGGCTTGGCCACGTGCAGCCAGCCGATGACGATCAGCCGCGTCACCATCACCGCCGTGAAGAACGAGGTGATGATGCCCAGACCTAACGTTACGGCAAAGCCGCGCACAGGGCCGGAACCCAGCTCGAACAGAATCAGGGCGGCGATCAAGTGGGTGGCGTTGGCGTCAATGATTGTGGCGATGGCGCGCCGCTCGCCGGTGTCGATGGAACCGAGCATGCTGCGCCCGTTGCGCTGCTCCTCGCGCATGCGCTCGAAGATCAGCACGTTGGCGTCCACCGCCATGCCCATGGTGAGCACGATGCCCGCGATGCCCGGCAGCGTCAGGGTGGCGCCCAGCGTCGTCAGCACGGCCAGGAGCAGGATCAGGTTCAGGCCCATGGCGATGTCCGCGAAGATGCCGAACAGGCCGTAGCGCAGGAACATGAAGAAGGCGACCAGGATGAGGCCCGCGACGGTGGCGACGCTGCCGGCGTCGATGGAGTCGCGTCCGAGCTCGGGGCCGACCGTCGTCTGCTCGATCGGCTTGAGGGGCGCGGGCAGCGCGCCGGCCCGCAGCATGGCGGCGAGGTCGTTGGCGGTCTGGACGGTGAAGCTGCCCTTGATGATGGCCTGGCCGCCCAGGATCGGTTCGTCGATGCGCGGCGCGGTCAGCACCGTCTTGTCGAGCACGATGGCGAAGCGCCGCCCCACATTGTCCTTGGTGATGTCGGCAAATTCCTTGGCGCCCACGCTGTCGAACTTCAGGGTCACCACCACGAGGCCGGTCTGCTGGTCGGTGGTCCAGCCGGCGTCCTTCAGGCGGTCGCCCGAGATCAGCACGCGCTTCTCCACCAGGACCGGCGGCGGCTGCTGGCCGGTGCGGTCCTTCTGTTCCGGCAGCAGCTCGTCGCCGATCGGCACCGCGCCGCGCATGGCGGCCACGGTGTCCGCGGTGTCGTCGACCATCTGGAACGTCATCTTGGCCGTGGTCTGCAGGATCTGCAGCAGATGGCTGGGATCGCGCAGGCCCGGGACCTGCACGATGATGCGGTCGCTGCCCTGCTGCTCGATCGACGGCTCCTTGGTGCCCAGTTCGTCGACGCGCTTGCGCACGACTTCGATCGACCGGCTGACGACGTCTTCCTTGACGTATTTCTTGTAGGCGTCCGACATCTTGAGGGTGACGGTGCTCTGGCCCGGCTGGGTGATGTCGTACTGGCGGGCGCCGCCGAAGGTGGCCCCGCCGACCGTCGAGTTGAGCCCCTTGATCAGCTCGAGCGCCGTGTCGAACTGGGCGGTGTCGATGATCTGTACCGAGATTGTTTCGCCGCTTCCGGGGATGAACTTGTAGGCGACGTGCTCCTTGCGCAGGGTGCGGCGGATGTCGCCCACCATGGAATCCATGCGGTCCTTGATGACCTGGTCGAACTCCACTTCCAGCAGCACCGAGGAGCCGCCCTGCAGGTCGAGGCCCAGGCTGACGGTGCTCGTGGGCAGCCAGCTCGGCAGCTTGGCGCGGATGTTGTCGGGAAGGGCGTTGGGCATCGCGAACAGAATGCCCGCCACGATGATCGTCGCCACGACGATGCGGACCCAGGCGGAAACCTGCAGCATGTTTAGTACCCGACCTTCGAATGTAAGCCAGTCGTTCCCGGCCGAACGATCCGCCGGGATCGCGGGGGGAAGGGAATCCATATGTTGCACGGAGTTCTGGATGCCCTTCCCTCGCATGAAGCGCAGGCTTCACGCTCGCCGGGCATGACAGGGAAATAATTGGGAAACACCATGGCCTACTTGTCTGCCTTGGCTTCGACGGGCTGCGTCTTGGCGCGCACCTCGGTGAGGGCGCCGCGCAGCACGCGCACCTGCACGTTGTCGGCGATCTCGACGGCGATCTCGGCGTCGTCCTTCTGCGGCACCTTGGACACCCTTCCGACGATGCCCGCCGACAGCACCACGGTGTCGCCGCGGCGCAGGTTGTTCACCGCTTCGCGCAGCTTTTTCTGCTGCTGCTGTTGCGGGCGCCAGACCAGGAAGTAGAAGATCGCCGCCACGGCGATCAGCATCGGGATGGGAGAGGCCAGGAATTCCTGCATGAGAGAGTCCGGTTGGCCGGCAGGGGCCGGCGAGGCTGCGTAGGGCGCGGACTATAGCCGTGCCTTTCACCTTTGCAACTCTGTAGAATCAAAGGATTAGCGATGACAAAGCGCCCTTCGAGGGCACGGCGCCAGGCCGCGGATGCGCCCGATGCCTATGTCTGGGAGGCCGGTGCGGCCAAATTGCTGCCGGTCCGCCGGGTGGCGAGCCTGCCCTTGCACCTCTTGATGGGCATCGACGCCGCCCGCGATACCTTGATGGAGAACACCCGGCGCTTCGCCGAGGGGCTGCCGGCCAACAACGCCCTGCTGTGGGGCGCTCGCGGCATGGGCAAGAGTTCTCTGGTCAAGGCTTTGCACGCCCACACCAATCGCGGGCGCAAGGGCAAGGCCCGGCTGGTGCTGATCGAGGTCCATCGCGAGGAGATCGCCAGCCTGCCGCTTCTGCTGCGCAAGCTGCGCGCCGAGAAGCGTCGCTTCCTGCTGTTCTGCGACGACCTCTCCTTCGACAAGGAGGATACCAGCTACAAATCCCTCAAGGCGGCGCTGGAAGGCGGTCTCGAAGGGCGCCCGCCCAACGTGCTGTTCTACGCCACCTCCAACCGGCGCCACCTGATGCCGCGCGACATGATGGAGAACGAGCGCTCCACGGCGATCAACCCGTCGGAGGCGGTGGAAGAGAAGATCTCGCTGTCGGACCGCTTCGGGCTGTGGATCGGCTTCCATCATTGTTCGCAGGACGAGTATCTGGCGATGACCGACGCTTATGCGAAGCATTTCGGCCTCGTCGCCGACGATCTGCACGCCCGCGCCATCGCTTGGGCGGCCCAGCGCGGCGCGCGGTCCGGCCGCGTCGCCTGGCAGTTCATCCAGGACCTCGCGGGCGAACTCGGCAAGCGGATCGGATAGACACAGCCCTGCGGTGGCGCACGACGACGGCCCTCACCCTGAGGAGCGCCGCATACATCGCGCGCGGCACGTCTCGAAGGATGGGCGGACGCGAAGCCGCCAAAAAAATTCCCCCCGCCCATTGCGTCTGCGACTGACGTGAAGCGCGCCCGCACCGTCCCTCGCCGCCCTTACGGCGTTGAATTCACTCCTCGAATGGCACGGATCAGAACATTTTGTCGCACCCCTTGAAGCCACCCGCTGCCATCGCCATTTCCACTACATCCCGACAAGTCCGTCCGATGCCGCGGGCCGTTCTTGGCGAACGGCTATTAACCACGCGCCCACCATTGCCCCCTTACGCTTCAAGGCATGAGCAATGACACGATCTTCCAACTCAGGCCGGGGCGCAGCTGTGGCGCCTGCACCGCCTGCTGCATCGAACCGACCATCGATTCGCCGGAGCTGAAGAAGCCGCCCGGCGTGCGCTGCCCGAGCTGCACCGGCAAGGGCTGCGCCGTCTACGAGGCGCGCCCGGCGGTTTGCCGCGAATACCACTGCCTGTGGCGCATGACTTTGCTCGATCTCGGAGAGGAATGGCGCCCTGACCGCAGCGGCGTGATGGTGGTGCCCGAAGAGCGCGACATCCCGCCGGGGTTCGAACCGTTCGGCTATCGTTTCGATCTGATCGGGCCGCCGAGCGTGGGGCTGTGGCCTGCCGCGCTGACCTGGGACCCGCTGGTCATTCTGATGGCGACGGCCGTTGAGCTGAACATCCCCGTGTTCCTCGGCGTGCCGGCGCCGCCCGGCCACACGGGACGCAAGATGTTCATGAACTACGCGATGGTCGCGGGCGCCAAGGCGCACAATCTGCAGCAGCTGCGCGATGCGCTGATCGCGGCCTATCAGGAAGGCGTGCACACGCCGAGCCCCGAGATCGTCTTCGCGGAAGCGGTGTAGCCGGTCAGCTTCTATCGGCTGGCGACTTGCAGCGGCCCCAGCAGCGGCTGCGGGTCGATGGGCTGCACGCCGCGGCGGATTTCGAAATGCAGTTGCGGCGAGGCGACGTCGCCGGTCGAGCCGGCGTAGCCGATCACCTGGCCCTTGGCCACGTGGTCGCCGCGCGAGACGATGAAGCGTTCGGCGTGCGCGTAGGCGGTGACGTAATTGCCATCGTGCTTGATCAGCGCCAGGTTGCCGTAGCTCCTCAGGTCGTTGCCGGCATAGGTGACGATGCCGTCGGCGGCGGCGCGGATCGGCTCGCCGTAAGGCGTGCCGATGTTGATCCCGTCGTTGCGTTCGCCGGAAGCGTAGGAGCCGAAGCCGGACAGGATGCGTCCGTTCACCGGCCAGCTGAAATGGGTGTCGCTGCTCTGCCAGCCGTCGCCCGAATCCTGGTCCTGCCAGGCGGGCTGGTCGGGCCTGGACCATGCGGGCGCGCGGTTGTCCTCGTACCAGGCCGGACGCGGCCGCGGCGTCGGTATCCGGGTATTCCGCGTGCGATAGGCGACCTGGTGCGAAGAACGGTGCAGCGGGGCATGGCGAACGCCCCAGGCGAGGTGCGTGTAGGGCGTGGCGCAGCCGGCGAGGAACAATGCCAGCACCGCCATCACGCCGAGGCGTTCAAGTCTTCCGGTCCGAACCGTCATGGGATGATCGCGACTCCTGCGGCAGGCCCGGAACCATCGGGACGAACACCACAGGGATCAGCGCCTCCTGCTCCAACCCTGTCTCAGTTCGGATCATCTTCGTTAAAAGTTGAGAAAAACTTTCCGCACCCTTCAGACCGAGCTGTCGCAGCCGTTCTTCGATCTTCGCCTGGTTCTCTTTGATCCACTCGGCCCTCGGCTTTTCGCCCCGTTCCTCTAGCTGGCGCATCTCCTCGGGCATTTTCGGCAGGTTTTCCCGAAGCCAGGCCGGATCGAACGACGGTGTCGCTCCTACGGGGCCGACCAGGATGCCGCCCGGCTTTAACTGTTCGATAAGGATTTGGGGCACTTCTGGCACCGAGGCCGACAAAAGGATGCGGTCGAACGGCGCCTGCTGGGGCCAGCCTTTCAGGCCGTCGCCGTGCATGGTGACCACGTTGTCGAGCTTCAGCGCCTTGAAGCGGGCCTCGGCCTGGCGCAGCAGCGGCTTGTGGCGCTCGACGGTGTAGACCTTGCGGCACAGGGGCGACAGCACCGCGGCCTGGTAGCCCGAGCCCGTGCCGATCTCCAGCACGCGCATCTGCGGCCCCAGCTCGAGGGCGATGGTGGCATAGGCGACGACATAGGGCTGGCTGATGGTCTGGCCGCAGGCGATGGGCAGCGCGGTGTTCTCATAGGCGGCGTAGGCGAAGGGCTCGTCGACGAACAGTTGGCGCGGCGTGCGCTCGACGGCCGACAGCACGCGGGCGTCGGTGATACCCTGCTTGCGCAATGCCATCACGAGTTCGATGGGGCGGTGGTCCGACATGGTGCTATCGCGGCGCGGCCGGCTTCGCGGGCACCAGCGCGTCGGTGTCGGGGCGGTCCTCGGCGCCTGGCCGCCTGAAATCGATCTTGGCCTTGAGCGCCGCCATCACCTTGGTTTCGGTGAGGTTCAATTGCAGCGGCGTGACGGCGATCATCTTCTGGCTGAGGGCGCCCAGATCGGTGCCGGCCTTGGCGCTGAAGCGCTCGCGGCGGAAGCCGATCCAGAAATAGGGATAGCCGCGCATGTCGACGCGCCGGTCGATGACGACTTCCTGCAGCTCGCGCTTGCCCTGGGCCACGACCTCGGCGCCCGCCAGCTCGTCCGCCGGGCAGTCGGGGAAGTTGACGTTGATCAGCACGTCCTTGGGCCAGCCCGCCGCGATCAGCTTCTTCACGATTTCGGGGCCGTGGGTTTCGCAGCAGTCCCAGTGGACTTCGCGCTTCTCCTGGAAATTATAGGTCTGCGACAGCGCGATCGAGGGAATGTCGAGGGCGCAGCCTTCCATGGCGCCGGCGATGGTGCCGGAATAGGTGACGTCGTCGGCGGCGTTCACGCCGCGGTTGACGCCCGACAGGATGAGGTCGGGCGCCCGGTCCTTCAGCAGGTGGGCCGAAGCCATCATCACGCAGTCTGTGGGCGTGCCGCTGACGGCGAAGTGGCGGTCGTCGATCTTGCGCAGCCGCAGCGGCATCGACAGCGTCAGCGAATGCGAGGCGCCAGACTGCTCCGTTTCCGGCGCCACCACCCAGACGTCGTCGGTGACGGCCCGCGCGATGGCTTCCGCCGCCTGCAGCCCGCGGGCATGGATGCCGTCGTCATTGGTGACCAGGATACGCATATGACCTGCCATCTTCGTTTGCTCCCCCATTTACGGGGGAGGTGCTCGCGAAGCGAGCGGAGGGGGCGCCCCCCTTACGCCGGCTTCGCCGGCACTCCCCCCGTGAACGGGGGGAGAAAAGCGTTCATCTCTTCTCGATCTTCTTCAGACCGCCCATATAGGGCTGCAACGCGTCCGGAATGCGAATGGAACCGTCGGCGTCCTGATAATTTTCCAGGATGGCGACCAGTGTGCGCCCCACGGCGAGGCCCGAGCCGTTCAATGTGTGCACCAGCCGCGTCCCCTTGCCTTCCTTGGGGCGGTAGCGGGCGTCCATGCGCCGTGCCTGGAAGTCTCCGCAGTTGGAGCAGGAGGAAATCTCGCGGAAGCGGTCTTGCCCGGGCAGCCAGACCTCGATGTCGTAGGTCTTCTGCGCCGTGAAACCCATGTCGCCGGTGCACAGCGTCACCACGCGGTGCGCCAGCCCCAGGCGCTTCAGCACCTCCTGGGCGCAGTCCGTCATGCGCTCGTGCTCGGCGGCGGATTGCTCGGGCGTGGTGATCGACACCAGCTCGACCTTGGAGAACTGGTGCTGGCGGATCATGCCGCGCGTGTCCTTGCCGGCGGCGCCCGCTTCGGCGCGGAAGCACGGCGTCCAGGCGGTGACGCGCATCGGCAGCTGCGCTTCGTCGAGCAGTTCTTCGCGCACGTAATTCGTCAGCGGCACTTCGGCGGTGGGAATGAGCCCGAACCGGCTGTCGCCGGTGGGCGCCCAAAACAGTTCCTCTTCGAATTTCGGCAGTTGGCCCGTGCCGTAGAAAGCATCGTCGCGCACCATCAGCGGCGGCACGATTTCGGTATACCCGTTCGCGTCCGTCTGCAGGTCGAGCATGAAGGCGCCGAGTGCCCGCTCTATCCGCGCCAGCGCGCCTTTGAGGTAGACGAACCGCGCGCCCGAAACCTTCGCCGCGCGTTCGAAGTCCATGAGGCCCAGCGCTTCGCCGAGCTCGAAATGCTCCTTGGGCTTGAAGTCGAATTTGGGCGGCGTGCCCCAGGCGCGCGCTGCCACCGGGACGTTGAATTCCTCGCCGGGGCCCACCGGCACATCGGGTGCGGGAATGTTGGGCAAGACTTCGAGGCGCCGCTTGAGCTCGGCTTCCAGGTCGCGCTGGTCGGCCTCGTCCTTCTGCAGCGCGCCCTTGAGCGAGGCCACTTCGTCGAGCAAGGCCTTGGCGCCGGCCTCGTCCTTCTTGGCCTTGGCCTGGCCGATGGCGCGCGAGGCTTCGTTCTGGCGCGCCCGGTGCTGCTCGAAGCTCGCCTTGGCCCCCCGCCAGCGGGCGTCGAGGTCGAGGATGTCGGCCACCACCTCGGCGGTCGGCTTGCCGTCGAATTCGGCGGCGCGGCGGCACAACCCGGCGATGAAGGCGTCGCGGTTGTCGCGGATCAGTTTGATGTCGTGCATGGGGATTCTCCCGGCGCCGAGGTAATGGCACGGGCCGGGCGGAGGGTCAAAGGTGCGTGATCTGCATCCTCCCTCTGAAAGGGGGAGGACGTTCTCCTGGGCTTGCGGAGCAAGCTCGGAGAACAGGTGGGGGTCATGCCACGACGGTGGCCTGATCCCTCCCGTCCACGCATGTCGCTGCGAACCGCCTCACGGCGGTTCGCCCCTCCCTTTTCAAGGGAAGGAATGACCGGCGTTACCCCTCCGCCGCCCTGGCGGCTGCGTCCTTGTCGCGGGCGCGCTCGATCAGAGCCACGCACAGGATCGAGATCTCGTAGAGCAAGAGCAGCGGCACGATGAGGAGGAACGGGCTCAGCATGTCCGGCGGAGTGATCAGCGCGGCCACCGCCACGATGGCGACCACGGCATAGCGGCGCACCCGGCGCAGCATGCCGGCCGTGACGATTCCCACCCGTCCCAGCAGCGTCAAGAGCACCGGCATCTGAAAGGTGAGCCCGAAGGCGAAGATCAGCGTGGTGACGAAGTCGAAATAGTCGCTCACCTTCGCCATCAGCTCGATGGGCAGCGTGTCCTTCGAGCCGGCGGTCTGGAAGCCGAGGAAGAATTTGATCGCGATCGGCAGCATCACGTAATAGACGAAGCTGGCTCCGGCGATGAATAGCACCGGCGTCGCCACCAGGAACGGCAGGAAGGCGCCGCGCTCGTGGCGGTAGAGCCCCGGCGCCACGAACATCCACACCTGCGAGGCGATGATCGGGAACGCGAGGCAGAGGCCGGCGAACAGGCCGACCTTGGCGTTGGTGAAGAACTTCTCGTAGAGCTGCGTGTAGATCAGGTGCCGGTTGGGCTGGCCTTGCAGCGCGTGCGCCAGCGGCGCGGTGAGGAAGTTGTAGATCGGGTCGGCGAAGATGAAGCAGATGATGAAGCCGCCCAGCAGCGCCAACAGCGAATAGATGATGCGCTTGCGCAGCTCGATCAGGTGGTCGAGCAGCGGCGCCTTGGTGGCTTCGATCTCGGCTTCGTCCTTCGGCGTCGGCTGGTTCATGGCGGAGGAGGCTCGTGGCCCGAGGGGGCTGGTTCCTGCGGCTCGACGGGCTCCGCCGGCGCATCATGATCCACGGGCGGCGCGCCGTATTCAACCGGGCCGGCGCCGGCCGTCGCCACGGCGCGCTCGGACGGCGCTTCGGGAGACCCGGCGGGTCTGGGATCGAGCGTCACCGCGGGACCCGCCAGCGCGTCGCTGATCGCCCGTTCGGTGCCGGCGAGCGGGCGCGTGTTGCGCAGCTCTTCGAGCTCGCGGCGCAATTCGTCGAGTTCGCTCTGGCGCGCCATGTCGTCGAAGCTGCGGCGGAACTGGTCGGCCATGCCGCGCGCCTTGGCCGCCCATTTGCCCATCGTGTGCATGAGTTTGGGCAGGTCCTTGGGGCCGACCACCACGAGGGCGACCACCAGGACCAGGAGCATGTGGCTCCAGCTTAGGTCGGTGAACATGGCGAAGGATACCTCGCTGTCATGGCCCGCCGATGCGGGCCACCCAGGGGATCGGGCACAGCCTCATCAATGCGCAGTGGAATCCTTCTTGGTCTCGTCGCGGTGCTCGATGTTCTGCGGCGGCTGTTCTTCGTCGGAGAGGCCCTTCTTGAAGCTTTTGATGCCCTTCGCGAAATCGCCCATGATGTCCGAGAGCTTGCCGCGGCCGCCGAACAACACGAGGACGATCACTGCGATCAGCAGGATGTGCCAAATGCTCAGTCCGCCCATAGATGCAACTCCTTGTCGCCCCGCCCTGTTCGCCGGTTTTGGCGCCCTGTCTGCCCTCTTAAAGCCCTGCCCGTACCCGGATGCAAGGACCATGGGGAGTCCGGTTAACCACTTACGACCAGGATCTCAGGCTTGCGGTCCATGACTTCGCCCAGGGCGCCCATGCGCTTGCCGACGGTGTCGTCGGCGATGACGCTGCGCCGCTTGGGCACCTCCAGGAGCACCTTGGTGGGTGTCATTCGCAGCCGATAGTGCCCCAGCTCGCCGGCCGCCGAGGCCGACAGGTCGAAGGCGACCCGCGCCGCCAGCCCGATCCGCAGCGCCCGCAGCTGATCCTGCTTGTCGAGCAGCCCCGGAACATGCAGGTCGGACGGCATCTCGCCGTCGCCCGAATAGCGGTGGAAGATCGCCGTCGCGATGAAGGCGCGGGCCCGGTGGTCGGCGCCCGCGAACGGCATGTTGAGGACGTCGGCATAGGTGCCGCGGGCCCGGTGGTCGGGATGGCGCCGCCAACCGACGTCGCTCAGGTAGGACACCGCAAGCCTCAGCCGGCGCAGTTCCGCATTCTCGTCGGCGAACAGGGGAGAAGCCCAGTGGAACATCTCCAGCGCGTGGGCGGGCGATCGGCTGTGCGTCTGGTTCTCGATCGAGGTGAATTCGAGGAGGGGATCCTTGGCGCGCTCCTCCTGCGACAGGCGCGAGAACAGGAGACCCTCGCGCACGCCGTTGGCCGAAACCACGACCTCCTTGAACTTCGCCGCCAAAAGAAGCCGCTGCAGCACGACGGCGCCGTACGGCAAAAGCTCCATGCGGCGCTTGGAGACCGCGGTCAGCAGCTCCAGCGATTTGCGCCCCTGCTTGGCCAGGACCGTCGAGAGTTGCAGGGCCCGCTCATGGGGAATGGTGTAGTGCTGCAGCATGTGCAGCGGATATTCCTCGCGCAGCATGTCGACGCGGGCCACGCTGCGCCAGATGCCGCCCACGGCGTAGAGCGTGCGGTAGTTCATCGCCTGGATCGCCGGGCTGCGTTCCAGCGCCGTGTCGATCATGTCGCGCATCTTGTCGAGATCGCCTCGGCTCTGCGCCATCAGGCGCAGCGGACCGAAGGGCAGCGATGCGGCTTCGCCGGTGCGCCCGGCCTTGAGCGTGACCATGTCGAGGCTGCCGCCGCCCAGGTCGGCGGCGAGCCCGTCGGCATCGGGAATGGCGGCGATGACGCCCTCGCCGGCAAGCTTCGCTTCCTCGCTGCCGGACAGCACGCGCACCGGCGCCCCCCACGCCGCCTCCGCGCGCCGCACGAATTCCGTGCCGTTGGATGCGTCGCGGGCGGCGGCGGTGGCCACCGCCTCGCGCAGCGCGACGCCCAGCCTGTCGGTGAGCAGCCGGAAGCGCCGCAAGGCTTCGAGCGCCAGCTCGACGCCGTCCTTGTGGAGCATGCCGGTGGCGCCGAGATCGCGCCCGATGCTGCAGATGGTCTTCTCGTTGTGCACGGTGGCGGCCGCGCGCGTCAGCCCCTCATAGACCACGAGGCGGACCGAGTTCGAGCCGATGTCGACCACGGCGATGCGCGTTTGCGGATTCGTCGCGGCGCGCGCCGGCATCGCGACGTCGATGTCGGCCGGCGAAGATGGGGAACCGCTCATGATCACTCGCGACGGCTGATGACGGTGACCGGGCGCGGCTGATTGATCCTGAGGGCGCGGCCGCGTCCGGAGAGCGAGGGATTGGTCATGAAATAGGTGTGCGCCGAGAAGGCGTCCGGGCTGTCGGAAGCCGGATCGCGCACATAATCGCCTTCGGCCGACATGTGCCAGCTCTGCGCCTGGTCCTTGAGGAGTGCGACCATGATCTGTTCGAGCACCTGCTGGTGGACCGTCGGATTGTCGATGGGGACCAGGGCCTCGACGCGGCGGTCGAGGTTGCGCGGCATCCAGTCGGCCGACGAGATGTAGACCTTGGCCTTCGCCGACGGCAGGCCGTGGCCGTTGCCGAAGCAGACGATGCGGCCGTGCTCGAGAAAGCGTCCCACGATGCTTTTCACGCGGATGTTGTCCGACAGGCCCGGCACGCCAGGGCGCAGGCAGCAGATGCCGCGCACCACGAGCTCGATGCGCACGCCCGCCTGGCTGGCGCGGTACAGGCAGTCGATCATGTGGGAATCGACGAGCGAATTGATCTTCACCCAGATCTGGGCGGGGCGGCCGGCGCGGGCATGGGCGATCTCCTGGTCGATCGCATCGATCAGCGTATCGCGCAGGTTGAGCGGCGAAACCGCGATTCTCTCGAGCCCCATGGGCTCTGCATAGCCGGTGACGTAGTTGAAAAGCTGCGCGGCATCGCGCCCCAGGGCGGGCGCGGCGCTGAACAACGACAGGTCCGTGTAAATCTTGGCGGTGACGGGATGATAATTGCCGGTCCCGTAATGGACATAGGTGCGCAGCTGTCCGCCCTCGCGGCGCACGACCAGGCTCACCTTGGCGTGGGTCTTGAGCTCGATGAAGCCGTAGACCACCTGCACGCCGGCCCGTTCCAGGTCGCGGGCCCACTTGATGTTGGCCGCTTCGTCGAATCGCGCCTTGAGCTCGACCAGGGCGGTCACCGACTTGCCCGATTCCGCCGCCTCGATCAGGGCGCTGACGATCGGCGAATCATGGCTGGTGCGATACAGCGTCTGCTTGATGGCCACGACTTCGGGATCGGCCGCCGCCTGGCGCAGGAACTGCACGACGACGTCGAAGCTCTCGAAGGGATGATGGACGATGATGTCCTTGGCGCGGATGGCCGCGAAGCAGTCGCCGGCGTGGTCGCGGATGCGTTCCGGGAAGCGCGCCACGAACGGCTTGTATTGCAGGTCCGGGCGCTCCTTGAGGATCAGCTTCGACAGGTCGGCGAGACCCAGCATGTGCTCGATCAGCATGAAGTCGCCGAGCTTGAGATCGAGGTGGTCGGCGATGAAGCGGCGCAGGTCCTCCGGCATCGAGGCACTGCAGGTCATGTGGATGACCGAGCCGCGGCGACGGCGCTTGAGCAGCGACTCGAAGAGCAGCACCAGGTCCTCGGCCTCTTCCTCGATTTCCACGTCGCTGTCGCGCAGGATGCGGAACAGCCCCGTGCCCGCCACCGTGTATCCGGGGAACAGGCGGTCGAGATAGAGTTCGATGGCGCTCTCCAGCGTCAGAAAGCGCGCCTCCTTGCCGGCGTCGGGAAGCCGGATGAAGCGCTGCAGCTGCGAGGGCACCGGCAGCAGCGCCATCAGCGCCTTGCCGTCGCGCCGGCGCGCCAGCTTCAGCGCCATGGTGAAGCCGACATTGGGAATGAAGGGGAACGGATGGGCGGGGTCGACGGCGAGCGGCGTCAGCACCGGGAAGATCTGCTCGTGGAATTGGACGTCCAGCCAGGCGCGGTCCGCCGCGCTCAAATCGTTCGATCCGACGACGCAGATGCCGTTGGCGCTCAGTTCGGCGCGCAGCGAGGTCCACACCGTCTGCTGGTCCGCCACCAGCTGGGCCGCCAGCTCGGCGATGCGCTCGAGCTGCTGGCTCGGCGTCAGCCCGTCGGCGCTCAGCGAGGCCACGCCTTCCTTGACCATGCCTCCGAGACCGGCGACGCGGACCATGTAGAATTCGTCGAAGTTCGACGCCGAGATCGACAGGAAGCGCAGCCGTTCGAGCAGGGGGTGGCGCATGTTCTGCGCCTCCTGCAGGACGCGCCCGTTGAACGCCAGCCAGGACAGTTCGCGATTGACGAAACGCTCCGGCGACGCCGGATCGATGGCCGGTGCGGCGACGCGGTTCGGCGCGGAAAAACGATCGGTCTCCGGCGTTGGCGTACCCTGCGGCGCAGCGCTGACCTCGGGTTCTTCACCCGGCCCGTCTTGGATCGTCTTTATCTTTTGCATTCAAATGGTTATCGCAAAACCGCTATCCAGGGTAAAGCAAAACACCGCCGCTGTCATGGCAGACTCTAGGCCTTCTTTGCCAACAATTCCCTGATAAATCCCTGGGTTACCGGGCGTTTTTGGCTCAAGGCTGCGGCGTCCGCCGCAGCGACGAAGTCCCGGATGGCCGCCGGCGACCGTTCCAGGGTCCGGATCATCTGCTGGACCACGGCATCGGGAACCTGGAGCTGGCGATCGGCGAAGAGCTTGCGCGCCAGACCGGCCAGAAGTGCGTCGTCGGGTTCCCACAGAGGGAACGCCAGAAGCGCCCGCAGGCGCGATCCGAGGTCGGGGAGTGCCACGGGCCAGGCCCCCGGCGGTTCCAGCCCGGTCAGGAGGAGCGGTTTTCCCCGCTCGAAGAGGGCGAACAAGGCCCGTTCGGCATCCGCCGACAACACCGCTCCGACGTCTTCCACTGCCACGGCATCGTGCGCGCCCAGCACCGTGCTGTCGAGCGACGCGGCGTCCACGATCGCGGCCTCGGCGCGCTGGGCCCAGACATGGACGAGATGGGTCTTGCCCGACCCGCCGGGGCCGTGGAGCGCGGCGGCCGGTGCCGGCCAGGCGGGCCAGGAGTCGATGAACCCCGCTGCGGCGCTGTTGGCCGGCGCCACGATGAAATCCTCGCGGGTCAATCGGGCGGGTGTTTCGAGCGGTAGCGGGATTTGCATGCGTCAGGCGGCGCGCTGGCCCGCCAGCACGGCCTGGAGCCAGACACGGGCATAAGCAAGGAAGGACAGCAGCGTGAAGACGGCCACCACCAGGCCGACCGCCGTCTCGAGCCGCGGCATCGTCGTATTGAGCGCCAGCAGCAGCAGGAGGAGCGCCACATAGCTGACCTGCACCACCGTGCTCGCCTTGCCGATGATGAGCGGCTCGACGCGCAGCGGCGCTCCCAGCCCGCGCGCCAATAGGACGCCCACAACGATGGCGACGTCGCGCCCGATCACCAGAACCGTGAACCAGCCGGGCACCACGCCCACCTCGGTGAGGGCGAGGAAGCTCGCCAGCATCAAGAGCTTGTCGGCGGCCGGATCGAGCCAGGCTCCGAAGCGCGAACTGAGGCCGAAGCGCTTGGCGAGAAATCCGTCGAGCGCATCGCTCAGGCCCGCCAGGGCGAAGACGAACAAGGCCGCCATGGCGATGCCGCGGAGGATCAGGAGTGCTGCAATCGGCGCAGCCACCAGCCTGAGCGTGCTCAGGATGTTGGGCGTCTGCCGGAGCATGACGTTCATGGCGCGCTCGCTGCTGATCCCTGCGAAAGCTGCCAGCCCTGTCCCGAGCTGGTCAGCGTCAGGCCGGCCTGCGCCAGCGCGTCCTTCAACTGGTCGGTCGTGCCGATATAGGAGATCGTGATCCGCGCCGCGCCGATGTCCATGGCCGTCACGGTCACGCCAGAGACGTTCGGCACGCCTGACAGGATGGATTGCATCTGGGCGAACTGGGCTAGCGAGTCCGTGCGGACATCGGCCACGAGCGTGGCCTTCTGGCTGTAATTCACGGCCGACTGCGTCTTCCACATGTCGTCCAGGGCCCGCACGGCGGCGTCCGCCGCGGCCGGATAAGTCGACGCCGCCCCTTGCAGGATCGGCACCTCCAGTTGCGCCTTCACGGGCAACTCGCCGGCACCGATGCGGCGCAGCGTCACGACGAGCTTGTTGCCCGACACGGCCGCCAGGACGAGCACGGCTTCGGTCGCGTGGATGCGCGCGGCCACGGGTTGGACGTTCGCCCAGGTCGCCGTGTCGAACGACAGGTTCTGCAGGACGGCCGTGTCGGCCGCGTCGCCGACCGGGACCGAGAATGGGACGACGCTTTGGGCGAAGCGCGGGCTCGCGAAGGCCGAGGTCCACAACGAGCCGCGGGCGTACCCTGGCGCCATGGGAACCAGCAGAATGCGCTTGGCGGCCGTCGCCGTGTAGGGAATGCCGGCCGCCTGCAGCACGCGCGCCACGGCCTCGGGATTGAAGGTGTAGGTGATGTCCGCCACGTATCGCGTCGTCGAGCGGCGCTCGTTGTTCGGCAGATAGCTGATGATCAGCCGCTGCAGCTGGCTGTCGTCCAGCATCGGCTGGCGCGCCCAGTCCTGCTGGCGTGTCAGGCGCCGGAACAGGATCTGCCAGGCGACCGGGCGCCCGGCGGCGATGGCGGCGAGGCGCGCTTCGGACGACGAGGACCCCGAGGCATCGACATGGACGTTGGGAACGGAGAACGGATTGTCCGCCGCGGCGGCCTGCGCCATGAACCACGTCAGCGCGAGCGCGAGAAGTAGCGCCGGGATACGAAATGGGCGATGCATTTGGAACCTGTCCTGGACGGGCCGGACTATACCGGCCGCCGGGCCCGCTTGAAAGCGGCGCTTTGCCTAGGCGATCAGGTGCGTCAGTGCGGCGGCCGGAGCGCTGTCGGGGAAAATTGCTGTGTCCAGAATGCGATGGGGCACGCCCATGTGGTCGCAGAGCACCGCCTTGAACAAGGAACGCAAATCGGTCCGCGCCGGCTGATCGCGGCCGTCGCGCAGACGATCGGGCTTGAGGCCCACCCATTCGGCATGCACCGCGCCGCCGGACACCGCCCCGCCGAGCAGGAACGCCGCACCACCTGTCCCGTGGTCGGTGCCGCCGCTGCCGTTGGCGTGGACCGTGCGGCCGAACTCCGTCGCCATGACGACGGCGGTCTTCGTCCATGCCGGACCCAGGGATGTCTTGAGGGCGTCGAGCGCGGCATCGAGGGCCTGTAACCGGCGCGCCAGCAGGCCGTCCGCCGCTCCTTCGTTGAAGTGCGTGTCCCAGCCGCCCGCGTCGAGAACGGCGACGCGCGGTCCGTCGGCAAGCGCCAGCAGTTTTCCGGCGCCGGAGAACAGCGGGGTGAGATTGGCGTAGCCGCCCTTCTTCATCATGTCCTTCTGCGAGGCATCGTCCATCGCCGCCTGCGCCTCCGCCTCTAAGGCGATGGCGCTGTCCAGCGATGCGGCAAGCACGGCGTCGCCCGCGTACATCGCGCGCACCTTGGCGAGGAATGCCTCGTCTGGTTCGGGCAGGACGGACGGCATCCAGCTCGTGGCCTTGGCCGGTCCGGTGAGCATGAGAGGCGGCGTCTGCGCCACGGCCACCGCCGATTGGCCGTTCGCCAGCCCCAGGGGTACCAGCGCCCGGTTGAGCCAGCCGTCCTGCAGGATATGGGGCGCCGTGGCGCCGGTCTCCAGCACGTTCTGTCCGTCGAAATGCGAGCGGTCGCGGTAAGGCGAGCAGATGTTGTGGAAGACCGCCAGCTGTTTGGCGTCGTAACAGGCCTTCAGGTTCGTCAGAGCCGGATGCAGGGCGAAGAAGCCGTCGAGGTCGTGCAAGCCCTGGGTCTTGTCGATTGCGAGCACGCCGCGGACATTGGCGTAATCCGGATCGCCGTAGGGCGGCACAGCGGCCAGCCCGTCGAGCGCTCCGCGCAGGATGACGACCACCAGCCGCCGCTGCGTCGGCACGCTGGCGAATGCGTAGCGCAGCGGGGCATCCCAGAGTGTGAGCGCGCTGGCGGCGGCCATGGTCTTGAGGATGGAACGGCGTGTGTTCATGGCATCACCGGCGCTGGAATTCGGGACTGGCAAGCAGCAGCGCAATGGCCTCGCCGGGCGCACCCGCCTCAGCCATCGCGGTCCTGGTGGCCGGGCGCAACAAGGGGCCGAGACCCGACTCGGCGACGGCTGCAGCGTCGAAATTCTTGGGCAGGCGCTGGCCGATCTGGCGCGCCCATTCGATACGGTCGAGCACGGCGTCAGGCCCTGACCAGGCTTCGGAGATCTCGGGCCAGCCCTTGGGCGACGGTGGTGCCAGCGGAAATTGTCCCATCAGGCGCGCCGCGCCCATGGCACCGCGCACCTGTTTGGCGACGGCGTCGGGATCGTTTCCGGCGCGCGGCAGTCCGAGGAGCCGGTAGGCCGCCGTCACGTATTCGACCGGCGTGCGCAACTTCCGGCCTGCGGCCGACCATGCGGCCGGATCGTTCACTGCGGCTTCGCTCAGCGCGCGCAGATCGCCGTCGGTTTCGCGAAAGGTGTTTTCCAGGCGCGCGACCGACGCGGCAGACGGCTCGTCGGCGATGAAAGCGATCGCGAACTTCCGCGCGATGTGGCGCGCCGTGGCGGGATCGTGCGCCAGGTCGCCGACCGCCGCGACCGCACCGTCGTATCCTTCGTACGTCTTGCCGCGCAGCGTCACCGGGCCAGGCTCGTGGCGCGCCGGATAGAAGCGGAAGCCGTTGCCGCCGGCGGGGTCGAGGCTCCAGCCGGTCAGCAGCTTCGCCATGGCGATGACATCGGCCTGCGTGTAGCCGCCGTCGACGCCCAGCGTGTAGAGTTCCATTAGTTCGCGGCCGAGATTTTCGTTGAGCCCCTTCCCGCTTTTCTTTCCGGCCGCGGAGTCGGGTCCGATGGACTCGGCGTTGTCGAGATAAAGCAGCATCGCGGGATGATGCACGACCGCCTGGACCATCTCTTCGAACTTGCCGTTGATATGCGGGCGGATCGCCTCCCGCTCGAAGGCGCCCGCGAACAGCGCGGCGCGAAGGTTGAGGGCGGAAACGACGAAATGGTTGCTCCAGAACCAGACCAGGCGTTCGGCGAACGGCTTGTCGGTCGCGAAGCCGCAGGCGAAACGCGCCGCCATCTCCTGCAGAAAGATCTGGCCGCGCGATCGGTTGAGCGCCTTGATGGCCTCCTGGTTGCCCGCCCGCTCGCGCCTGAGCCGGGCGATCTGCTGGCGGTCCCCCGTCAGCAGCGCGGCAAGTTCGCCGCCCGTTTGCAGCGCCGTTGCGTCCAGCGCTTGGGGCTCGTCGGCACCCGTCTCGAGTTGGGACAGCAGCCAGTCGTGCGGCCTGGCGCTGGCCGCGGCGATCTCGCCCGGTTTGGCACCGAGACCGAAACGATGAACGGCGATAGCCCCTTCCAACGACATGGTCGTCCCGTCCATTTGGGTCGTAATCTGCACTTTATTATGCGATCAATTCTTAAACGGTACGGTGCGGCGCAATCCGTCGCAACGTCGGCGCCTGTTCTTTTATTGTCAGACCTCCGATGAGGCTTCGATGTGCGGGAAGTTCACGGCGCAGGCGACTTGGCGGCAGGTGGTCGATTTCTCCGCCCCGCTGGCTGCCGGTATTCGCGAGTCCGTCGTCTACCGGCCGATGATGATGGTTCCGGTCATCGTCCATGACCGCGAGGCAGGTCGACGGCGCGTCGTCCCCATGCGGTGGGGGTTCCCGCATCGTGGCAATCCGAACCGTCCGGATCCGATCCATGCCCGCGCCGAAACCATCGACGAGAAGCCGACCTTCAAGGCCGCCTTCGAGAATGGCCAACGCGGCATCGTGGCGGTGCAGACCTTCAACAGCGGAAAAGACCTTCCCAGCGGCAAGGTCGAGCAATGGGTTGTGGATCCCGCGGATAATCAGGCACACGGCATCGCGTTCGTCTGGCGGCGCTTCGAGATCGAGGGGCAGCCGGCTCCTCTGCTGGCCTGCGCCATGGTGACGGTTCCGCCCAACGGACTGATACGCAGCATCACCGACCGGATGCCTGCGGTCCTCGAGGCGCCGGACTGGCCCGTGTGGCTTGGCGAGACGGCCGCGTCACCCGCCGAGGCCAAGGCCGTGCTGAAGGTGCCGGCGGGAACGGACTGGCGCATGGCGCCCGAAAAACAACCGTCCCAGCCGAGTTTCCTGTGAACCGGGGGACGGGGGCGGTCGAAATCCGCAAACAATTATCTTGCCCGACCATGGTGGCGTCCGGCCTTCGGACGCCTTGCGAGTCCGCACCCCGCCGACTAAACGAGTCCCATCCTGACCTGGCCGCCGATCATGACCGAGAAAACGCCCAAGAAGCCGCTGACCTATAAGGACGCCGGTGTCGATATCGATGCCGGCGAAGCCTTGGTGGAGCGCATCGCGGGCTTCGCCAAGTCCACCCGCCGCCCGGGCGCCGACGCCGATCTCGGCGGCTTCGGAGGCTTGTTCGATCTCAGGGCCGCCGGTTTCACCGACCCCGTCCTGGTGGCTTCCACCGACGGCGTCGGCACCAAGCTCAAGATCGCCATCGAGACCGGCCGCTTCGCGGGCATCGGCCAGGATCTGGTCGCCATGTGCGTCAACGATATCGTCGTGCAGGGCGCCGAGCCGCTGTTCTTCCTCGATTACTACGCGACGGGAAAGCTCGATGTGGCGGCCGCCGCCACGATCATCGAAGGCATCGCGCGCGCCTGCAAGGCTTCGGGCTGCGCGCTGATCGGCGGCGAGACGGCGGAGATGCCCGGCCTTTATGCCAAGGCCGATTTCGATCTGGCAGGTTTTTCGGTCGGCGCCGTCGAGCGCGGCGCGATCCTGCCCAAGACCGGCGAGATGCGGCCCGGTGACGTGGTGATCGGCGTGACCTCCTCGGGGGTCCACTCCAACGGCTTCTCCCTCGTGCGCCGCGTGGTCGAGAAGGCGGGCCTTGGTTACGGCGATCCGGCGCCCTTCGCGCCCGGCGAGAGCCTGGGCGATGCCCTGCTCGCGCCGACGCGTCTCTATGTGAAATCCGCGATGGCGGCCATCCACGCCCGCGGCGTCAAGGGGCTGGCGCATATCACCGGCGGCGGCATCACGGAGAACACGCCGCGCGCCTTGCCGGGGGGACTGGATGTCGAAATCGACCTGGGATTGTGGTCGCCGCCGCCGGTGTTCGGCTGGCTGGCGCGCACGGCCGCCATCGACGGGCAGGAGATGCTGCGCACCTTCAACTGCGGCATCGGATTGGTGGCGATCGTAGATGAACTCTGTGCCGGCGCGGTAATCGACGCCTTCCAGCTGTCCGGCGAAAAGGCGTTCCGCATCGGCTCGGTGGTGCTCGGCGATGGCGAGGCGAAAGTGCGCTATCGGGGCGCCCTGAAATGGTGAGGGCCCGCACGGCCATCCTGATCTCCGGACGCGGCAGCAACATGCGCGCCCTGATCGCGGCGGCCGACGATGCTTCATTCCCGGCGGAAATCGCCCTCGTCGTCTCCAATGTCGAAGGCGCGGAAGGACTGTCCTACGCCGCCGCCGCCGGAATCCCCACCAAGGTCATCCCGCACAAGCCGTTTGCGTCGCGCGAAGCCTTCGATGGCGCGATGGACGCGGCGTTGGTGGAAACCGGCATCGAGATCGTCTGCCTCGCTGGCTTCATGCGCATCCTCTCCGACGGTTTCGTCCGCAAGTGGGAAGGAAAGCTCCTCAACATCCATCCGTCGCTGCTGCCGTCGTTCAAGGGCGTGCATGTCCACGAACAGGCGCTCAGAGCGGGCGTCCGAATCTCCGGATGCACAGTGCATTTCGTGGTGCCCGAGCTCGACGCCGGTCCGATCATCGATCAGGCCCATGTCCGCGTGGAACCCGGCGATACGCCACAGACGCTGGCGGCGCGCGTTCTCGTCGAGGAGCACAAGCTCTATCCGGCCGCGCTGAAGTTGCTGGCCGAGGGCAAGGTGGCCCTGCGCAACGGCCAGGCCGTGTTTCGCTAGCCCCGCCTTATGCTATCGTTTGGCAGGGGGGGCTCTCATGGATGGCGCGCTGAACAGGTCGAGTGTGCCGCGCTTTCTGTCGCGCGTGGCCGTGGTGCGGCTTCTGCTGTTCTTCCTGATGCTGGCGACCACCGATGTGGGCGTGCAGATCGCGCTGACCCAGGCCGTCAAGCACGTGCCGTCGCCTTACATCGAGGGTGCCGCCGTCGCCGGCGCGTTCGGCGCCTGCATCGTTCTGGCCGCGGTCTACGCGTCGCTGGTGTGGTCGCTCGAGAGGCGCAGGCCGCGTGAATTGGCCTTGCTGCCCGGAGCGCCGCTGGCCGTCGCCGGCGTGCTGTTCGGCTTCATGCTGTTTGCGGTCGTGTACGCCGTGCTGTGGGCGCTGGGCGTCGCCCATTGGCAGGGTTTTGCCGGCTACGCCGGGATCGTCCGCACCGCCATTCCGGCCATGATTGCCGCCGTCGGCGAGGAGCTGGCGATCCGCGGCGGGGTCTTCCGCATTCTGGAGGACGGTTTCGGCACGCTGGTGGCGCTCGTCCTGTCGGCCGCCCTGTTCGGCTTGCTGCATGCCTTGAATCCGGGGGCGACGGCGGCCTCGACGGCGGCCATCGCTTTGGAAGCTGGTCTCCTGCTCGGCGCGGCTTACGCCGTCACGCGCAATCTGTGGTTCCCGATCGGGCTGCATTTCGGCTGGAACTTCACCGAAGGCGGCGTCTTCGGCGCCGCCGTCTCGGGTGGCGAAGGCGGCCACGGCATCGTCCGCATGTCGCTCAACGGTCCCGATCTTCTGACGGGCGGGGCTTTCGGTCCCGAGGCCTCGCTGGTCGCGGTGGCGATTTGCCTGGCGGCCGCGGTGGTCCTGCTGGCCGCTGCGATCCGTCGCCGCCACTGGGTGCGCCTGTCGTTCAACATGATCCTCGACTAGACGGACGGCTCGGCTCGCGCTTTCACGGCGCCTTCGACACCCGTGATCTTGACGGATACGTCCCACAGCCGCTTGGCGTCGGCGTCGTTCTGGGCGGCCACGTTCGGCGTGACCGGGGCGCATTTGTAGAAGTAGCCGCCGCTCTTGCCGGC
>JAGWNK010000069.1 GCA_028871345.1 Alphaproteobacteria bacterium
TTGACTTCGTCAGCGCCTACAACTTCGCCAAGAGGCTAAAGACCCTCAAAGGTCTCACGCCCTACGAGTACATCTGCAAAGTATGGACAAAAGAGCCCGAGCGGTTCACGCTTGATCCTCTCCATCAAATGCCGGGACTAAACATCTAGGCGGCCTTCATTTCCTCCGCCATGGCCGCAAACTCGGCCGCCTTCGGTTGATCGCCCAGCGCCCGGTAGAACGCGGCCAGATTGTGTGCCGCCATGTGGCTGCCGCGACCACGCACGCCGCCTTCGATATCGGTGCGCTCGCCGATCTCCAAGCATTTCTTCCAGCTGTATTCGACGACAGGCAGGAGCCTTTCGAGGGCCGCGTGCGGATGCTTGACGGCGAGGTCGAGGTAGAGATCGCCCACCGTGAAGTAGAAGTCCGGCGAATGCGGCCAATTGTGGATTTCATCGTCCACCAAAGCGACGGCATCGTCGAGAAGTTCCGCCATCTTGAAGGAATATATGGCCCTCACCACAAGCGCGTGACGGTAGCTTTCCTTGCCGCTGCTGCGCGCCAGAGCTGCCTTGTAGGATGAGGCCGACTTCGCGAAGTCCTGTGCGACTTGGTACTCGTTCCCCAGCTGGAAGTGCAGATAGACATCGCCGGGCTGCTCGCCGAGCGCTGCCAGCAGCAGCCTCTCGTTACGCCCCTTCTTCCGGGCGAGCGAAGCCGCGTCGAATCCAATGTGATCGAGGCGCAACGTCGTCTTGTGCGCAGGCAGCGACGAGACCGGCTCCTCGTGGATGCGACCGGCATAACGGATTCCCTTCGGCAGCAGTCTCGGGATCCAGGTAAACGAATCGGCGTCGGCACTGCCCACCCTGATACGGTTTCTACGGCATACCAGGCCGAGGAACGGCTCCCCCAACGTCTTCCGCAACGTGTCACCACCACTGGTGATGCGCTCGTCTGCGTCCAGGACCAGGTTCCAATCGCACCGCGACAGGGCGAGCGAATGATTGCGCGCAGCGGAGAAATCGTCCCTCCACGCCCAGTGATGGACGGTAGCGCCGCAGGCGGCGGCAACGGCAGCGGTCCCGTCGACCGAACCTGTGTCAACCACGATCATCTCGTCGACGATGGGCGCGGCCGCATCGAGGCAGCGGGCAAGGCAGCCCTCCTCGTCGCGGACGATCATGACAAGAGCCAGGCTGGCCATGGATTGCTCCGATGCGGCCGGCGCCGCGAAAAACAGGATTTCCTGGTGAAGATTGTCTGAAATAGATTTCTACAAACTGAACTGTTCAAATCGACAAGATCCGGCTCATGAGGGGCGGGTCGCCCAGGGCGGAAAAATTTGCCCACCCGAAGCACGCAGATACCGCCGGGCTGCTGGTGCCCGCTAGGCGCGCTGCCGCGCGAAATCGACATCCTTGGCTTCGTTCCCGAGCGCGGTCAGGACCGCGATCGCGAGACCCGCCGCCAGCACTACCGCAACCAAGGCAAGGGCATAGTCGTTGCCGTAGGCCTCCGCGATGCGCGCCTGCATCCAGGCGTTCGATGACGCGATGAAATTGCCGAGCTGGTACACCGTGCCCGGGAAAGTGCCGCGCGCCTCGGCTGGGGACAACTCGTTCAAATGGGCGGGGATGACGCCCCAGGCTCCCTGGACGAAGAATTGGACCATGAACGCGCCGACCGCGAGGAGAACAGCGCTCGGCCCGTATGCCCACAGCCACACGGCCGGCAACGCCAGCAGCGACGCTGCGATGATGCTGCGCTTGCGTCCGATCCCCTGGCTGATCGAGCCTATGGTCAGCCCGCCGAGGATGGCGCCAATATTGTAGATGATGGCGATGGCGCTGACCGCGCCTGTCTGGAGATGACGCTGCTTCTGCAGGAACGTGACGTAGAGATCCTGCGTACCATGACTGAAGTAGTTGAAGGCGGTCATCAGCGCGATAGCGTAGACCGCGAGCTTCCAGTGTCGCGCCAGCACCGAACCGGCCGACACTGTGCGGACGCGCCTGCCCGCGAACGACGGCGATTCCGGGACCCTTCCGCGGATATAAAGGATGAGGAACGAAGGCAGGATGCCGACCATGAACAGGCCCCGCCAACCGATATGGTCGTACAAGAGCCCGTACGCGACGGCCGCCAACAGATAGCCGCTCGGATAGCCGGATTGCAGAAGGCCCGAGACAAAGCCGCGCGATCCCGGCCTGACGTGCTCCATGGTCAGCGAGGCGCCAACGCCCCATTCCCCACCCATGGCGACGCCGAACAGCGATCGGATGACGAGGAACGCGGTGAGATTGGGCGAAAAGGCCGTGGCGAAGCCGAACAGAGAATAGAGGGCCACGTCCGCCATCAGGACCGGCCTTCGACCGTAGCGATCCGCCAGGCGACCGAACACAAAGGCGCCGATCGGGCGCATCGCCAGCGTCAGCGTAACGGCCAGCGCCACGGACGAAACATGCACGCCGTATTCCGCTGCGACATCCTTCATCACGAATACGAGCAGAAAGAAGTCGAAGGCGTCGAGCGTCCAGCCGAGATAGCTCGCAACCACCACGTGACGCTGCGTCGTCGTCCAGCCCCCTGGATTTGCTGATGACACGGCCAGACCTCCCCCGCACCTGCCTCGCTACGTGACAATATGGCGACCGGCTCCGCAATGCCACGCCAAGCAATTGCCCCCCGCAATGACGCCGGTTAGCCTCTGGCTGCCGCAAGCGGGGTACAACATGTTCAAGACGATGGCCGGGGCCCTGCTCGCCGTGATTCTGTCTGGCATGCCGGCTCGTGCCGATTCGGGCGTGGAGACCGCCGGAACCGGCATCGCCATCGCCTTGCCCCTGATAGCCGGAGGAATCACGCTCTGCAAAGACGACTGGAAAGGCGCGGCGCAGGTGACGCTGTCGACGGCCTTGACCGTGGGCACCGCCCTGGCGCTGAAACAGATTGTGCGCGAGCAGCGGCCGGACCACTCGGACTTCCATTCCTTCCCGTCGGACACCAGCGCCCTCGCCTTCGCGCCCGCGCAATTCCTTTGGCAGCGCTATGGCTGGGAATACGGGCTGCCGGCCTATGGCGCAGCGACCTTCGTCGCCTGGTCCCGGGTCGACGCCCAGAAGCACCATTGGTGGGACACTGCCGCCAGCTTCGGCATCTCGCTCGTGTGGAATGAGATCTTCACGACGCGGTACAATCGGTATGACTCGTGGTCCGCCGACCTCGACGCCAGCCCCAGCGGTGCGCTGGCGACCCTCGATTATCGCTGGTGATCAGACCGCCTTGACCTCGTCCAGACGGTCGACCTTGCGAAGCGGCGGGAACAGCTTCATCCAGATCGCGACCACGCCGAGCGTGCCCAGGCCGCCCAAGATCACGGCCGGTACGGTCCCGAACAGTGCGGCGGTGAACCCGGATTCGAATTCGCCGAGTTCGTTGGACGCCCCGATGAACAGCATGTTCACGGCGCCGACCCGTCCGCGCATCCCGTCCGGCGTGCCGAAATTGACCAGGGCGTGGCGGATGAAGACGCTGATCATGTCGGAGGCACCCAGCACGAAGAGAGCAACCAAGGACACCAGGAAATCCCGCGACAGGCCAAAGGCGACCGTCGCCAGGCCGAACACCGCCACCGCCGCGAACATCTTGAAGCCGGTGCCGCGCTCGATCGGCCGGTAGGCGAGGGCCAGTGCCACCACGGCGGCGCCCGCGGCGGGCGCGCTGCGCAAAAGCCCCAGGCCCTCGGGCCCCATATGCAGGATGTCGCGAGCGAAGATCGGCAGCAACGCCGTGGCGCCGCCCAGGAGCACCGCGAACAGATCGAGCGAGATCGCACCCAACAGAACCGGACGCTCGCGCACGAAGCGCACGCCTTCGATCACGCGCGCCATAGCGGTTATCGTGCTGGCCGGCCGCTCATAGCGGCGGCCGCCCAGAACAGCGATCAGCGCCGCGGCGGCCAGGAACCCGCCGACGCAGATGCTGTAGGTGATGGCGTGGCCGTAGGCGTAGACGAAGCCCCCGACCGCGGGCCCGGCGATCACGGCGGTGGTGAAGATCGAGGAGTTGATCGCGATGCCGCGCGCCAGCTTCTCGGGCGGCACCAGAAAGGCCAGCAGCGACTGCCCCGCGGGCCCGGAGAAGCCGCGGCCGGCCCCGAACAGCACCAGTACCGCGTAGAACATCCAGGCGCTTCGCACGCCCGCCAGACTGAGCCCCAGGAACAAGGCGCTGCACAGGCCCTGCAGCAGCAGCGATGCCGAGAGAACCCGGCGCTGGTTGAGGCGGTCGGACAACTCTCCGGCCGGCAGGGTGAGCAGAAACATCGGCAGGAACTGGCACAGTCCGACCAGCCCCAGCGCCAGCGCCGAGCGCTCCATGTCGTAAATCTGCCAGCCGATGGCGACGGACTGCACCTGCATCGCCGCGGTCATCAGAAAGCGCGCCAAGCCGAAGAACGCGAAATCGCGCCGCCGGTACACCGCCGACGCCGGAGAACCGCCGTTCATGCCGATTGCGTACGCTGCCATTCCGTTCGCGAGATGCCCCAGATGTCGCAGACGTATCCCCTGCCGCCGATCATGATCTCTTCGCGGGGACCTTTGGTTTCGCCGATCCGCATGGCGACGGCCTGCGACGGCCGGTTGTCGGGATCGATGCAGGAAATGACCCGGTCGACCGGCTGCGTGAGAAACGCGTAGCGCATGGAGGCAATTGCCGCCTCGGTCGCATACCCATGGCCCCAGTAGGGCTTGCCGAGCGTCCAGCCCACCTCGAGGCCCGGCCAGCCTTCGGGATTGATGAGTCCTACGCGGCCGATGAAGGCGCCGTCGGATTTGCGCTCCACCGCCCAGGTGCCGTAGCCGCGCAGCGCCCAGTGGCCGATGGCGCTGGCCAGCAGCCGCCAGGCGTCGTTGCGCGCCATCGGCGCGCCGTGCAGAAAGCGCATGACGTCGGGATCGGCCATGAAGGCGGCGAACGCCTCGAAATCCTGCGGGCGGTATTCGCGCAGGACCAGACGTTCCGTCTCGAGGCGGGGGATCATGGACATCCCATACCCCAATCACGGACCGCGCAGCAATTCTCCGGCGGCGCATGACGCGGTTGCACCGCGATCAAATGTTTGGCACCGGCGCGGACAATCGCCCACAGGCCGCAAGGATAATGGCCGCCGCCAATATCCGCGATGGCGGTGCGGACTATTGTAGGTGAATGGTGATTTCGTTCTCGCCCTCGCCGACCGTGATCTTGGCGCGGTTGAAGCCGGGCTCGCTGAGGAACGGGCGGGCGTCGCGCGAAAAACCGTAGCGCTCCAGCGGAATGCCGAGAAAGCCCTGGTCGAAACGGCCATTGCTGTTGGCGTCCTGGAACGTCTTGATGCCGTAGACGCCGGGTTTGACGTCCTTCAGCACGACGACGGTCTCAGGCGCGACGGCAGGCACATTGGCGCTCATCAGGGGGGCGTCCTCAGCCTTGGACCAGCCAGCCTCGTCATAAAGCGACAGGCGCAGGATGCCGCCCTTGGAGTCGATGTCTTCCACCTTGACGGCGAGCGTCGCCGCCGATGCCCCAACCGGCATCGCCACGAGGACCACGGCCATCAGCCAACGCGACACACCCGCCCCCAACACCCAACTCTCAGCCGAGCCTGGGGTCCAGCTTACGGCAGGCGTCGATCAAAGTCTTCACGCTGCCCGCCGACTTGTCCAAGGCCGCCTTCTCGTCCGCCGTCAGATCGAGCTCGACGACACGCTCGACGCCGCCCGCCCCGATCACCGCCGGCACGCCGACGTAAAGGTCCTTGATGCCGTAAGGACCGTTGACATACGCCGCCACCGGCAGCACGCGCTTCTTGTCCTTCAGGTAGCTTTCCGCCATGGCGATCGCCGAGGAAGCCGGCGCGTAATAGGCCGAACCCGTCTTGAGCAGGCCCACGATCTCGGCGCCGCCGTCGCGGGTGCGCTGGACGATGGCGTTGAGGCGCTCCTGCGAGAGCCATCCCATCTTCACCAGCTCGGGCAGCGGCACGCCCGCCACCGTCGAGAAGCGCGGCATCGGCACCATCGAATCGCCGTGGCCGCCGAGCACGAAGGCCGTGACGTCCTCTACGCTGACGTTCAATTCGCGCGCCAGGAAATGACGGAAGCGCGCGCTGTCGAGCACGCCCGCCATGCCGATGATCTTCTCGGGCTTGTGGCCGGAGAACTGGCGCAGCGCCCACACCATGGCGTCGAGCGGATTGGTGATGCAGATCACGAAGGCCTCAGGGGCATAGGCCTTGATGCCCTCGCCGACCGCCGCCATCACCTTGAGATTGATGCCCAACAGGTCGTCGCGGCTCATGCCAGGCTTGCGCGGCACGCCGGCCGTGACGATCACCACGTCGGCGCCGGCAATGTCGGCGTAGGAGTTGGTGCCGGTGAACCGCTCGTCATAGCCTTCCACCGCGCCGGCCTGGGCGATGTCGAGGCATTTGCCCTGGGGAAGCCCGTCGACGATGTCGAACAGGACCACATCCGCGAGCCCCTTGAGCCCGATCAGATGGGCGAGCGTGCCGCCGATTTGTCCGCCGCCGATCAACGCGATTTTCCGGTGAGCCATACGCCGTGTCCTTCAATGGGGGTGATGGCTATTAGCCCGCAGACGGGCGCCTGGGCAAGCACCAGAAGCGGGCGACGGAACAAGACCAGGACCGGCAGGGAACGCCGGGCGAGCCGCGCGTGCCTGCTCGATCAATTCGCGGCTGCGGCGGATGTGGTCGCGGATGGCGGCGTAGAGGGCGCGGCGCTCGCGCGTGAAGCGGCCATGCTTCAGGGCGTTGCGGTTGGCGAGGGGTGCGCCGCGCCTATTCGGGACCCGGTGCGTCGGC
>JAGWNK010000006.1 GCA_028871345.1 Alphaproteobacteria bacterium
CGTCGAAGGGCTCGCCCGTAGTCCCCGCTACGCGCTTCGCTCTTCTCCTGCTCACGTCGCAAAATCCCCACGGCGCAGACGGTTCCACCCCAAAAGATCATGCTCTAGTTCCCGTCGGGGATCACCCCCGGCTTTCGCGAATTGTACGTCGATGGCCGAAGGCGAGGACAACAAGACCGCGCGGATCGAGCGCGCCGAAATCCGCGAGACAACCGGCCGGATGGCGTCGAGCGCCGACCGCGCCACGCAGCTTGCCGAACGGCGCTGGCGGCCGAGCGCACCTGTGCCGCCCGGGTGCGCACCGGGCTGGCGGCGCTCGCCAGCATCTGGCTGCCGCGCTGAACGCCGCTTTTGCGCCATGTTGATTGGCACATTGTAAGTATCGGCCGGAGCCGCCCTTCCTTATCCTGCCGAAGACACAATCCTTCCGGGGACGCCATCCTGGCGAGGACACGGGGATTCCGCATGCGCCTGCGCGACGCCATCAGCCTGCCCGACGGCCGCATCCTGCGCGGCCGCTTCGATTCCCTCACCATCCTGTTTCATTGGACGACCGTGCTCGCCGTGCTGTTCCTGCTCTTGAGCGGCTGGTCGTTCGACGATCTGCACCACACGCCTTATTACCCGCCGCTGGTGATGGTGCACCGCTCGCTCGGCCTCGTCGTGTGGGGCCTGACGCTGACGCGCTTCCTGTGGCGCCACAGCCTGGCGACCTTCCCGCGCTTTCCCGCCGATCTGCCCACGATCGTGCGCTGGGCGGCCAAAGGCAGCGAATACGCGCTCTATGGGCTGCTCATCGTCCAGCCCCTGACGGGGCTGGGGCATACGCTGTTCACCGGCAAGCCGTTCGCCTTGTTCGGCGTGGCGATTGCTCCGCTCGCCCCGCACCTGCCGGCGGTCAACGAGGTCTTCGACACCCTGCACACCCTGGGCGGCTACGGCCTGGCGGGGCTGGCCGGCGGCCACGCGCTCGCGGCCCTGTTCCACCATGTGGTGCGCAAGGACGACGTGCTGGAGGCGATGCTGCCTTGGGCCAGGCGCAAGCGCGCCTGACGGCGACCGAATAATCCGGTTTAGCGCGGCTTGGCGATGCGGATCTTGCGCACCGGCGGCGGCGGAGGAGGCTGCTTGGCGCGGGCCGCCTGTTCCGCCTTGGTCATGGCTCGGCGCTTGAGGACATGGGCGGCGGACAGGTTGGGAAGCATCGGCATTGCAGGCGGTCTCCGGGCTTGCGGGATTCGGGCGTGCTCATAGAGGGCGAATGCGCCCAGACCAAGGCATTCGGCGAATCTGTCGCAAAGGCGCGCCTGGCGCCCAATCACATCTCCTTTCCGGGTCCGGTTGCGGCGTCAGGGGGCCGACCGCGGCAGTAGAGAACCCGCGCAGCCGGGTTCTGCCGAGTTCATCGGGGACGCTTACAATTTCGGGGACATGGGGGAAATGGCGATGGCAGCGCCCCGCTTCAAGGGGTCAGCGAAAATAATTTCGGCCTGCGACACGGGAGCGGATTCGATTTGGGATTCAAGGGGCAACGCGCCGCGCGCGGGCAACATGAACGATTTCACTTCGGACGCAGTCGCACGTGCAGGCGAAATTCTTTTGGGCTTCGTGGATCAGTAGCCCGCCGCCACACGACTCCTCGATGGCCGCTGCGGCGGCCTACTGACCCAGCTCCTACACCCCTCCCGGAGACACGACCATGACAAGTGTGAGATGCTGTAGTCGGCAACAGTATGTTGCGTCCTTCGTGCGAAGGTTGGGGGCGCGCGATGTCACCGCGTTCAATTGCTTTTTCATTTCTCGCCATTCTGGCTTTCGAAATTGTCTCGATTTTAGTCGCCAATTTTTTCTTTAGGCGGCGAAACAATGTCTTCACCGACCTGTTCGGGCTTTCTGGACGAATAAACCGCGGTCGTTTTTTGATATTCTTTGGCCCGGTCGCATTTGTTCAAGTCTTCGCTTCGGTTCGCATGCTGCAAATCGGGTTTGCGACTCAACCATCCGATTTATCAAGCGCTCACGCTCTGCCGTTGACTTCTGCCCAGGCACAAGAAGTGTCGTATGCCATGCTGGCGATGTTAGCGACGCTGTGGCCCATGTTTGCACTTCAGGTGAAACGATTTCACGACGTAAACAAGACTTGGCTCCACGCAGTGTTCTTGTCCGCTCTTCAGGGCGTCGGCCTGAACTTGTCAGCCTCCGCTGGAGGCATCGACCGGACCGAACAGGTTCTGCGGGCAGTGGTGGGCGGTCATTTAGGCAATATGGATTACCCAAGCGCTCTCATCGTGCTTGTCGATTATTCGCTTGTCATTCTCTACTACCTTCACCTTTTTGTCTCTCGAAGCACGCCTGGAGACAATCGTTTTGGATCACCCCGATAGCATACCTGGTGCTTGAGAATCCCATTCGAGTTGTTGGGCCGTAGCCGCGGTTGGCCGACTCCGGGAACTTGTTTTCCCCTGACATCGCTAATCTGACGCTCATGTCTCTTCGTGGCAAAGCAGCCATCGCTCCCCACCCGGAACGCTGCGCACTCCAGCCGCCACTGAAGTCCACTTTCGAGCAGTACCTGCGAGCCTCCGGCGCACGGGTCAATCGACAGCTGCGGACCCCGAAGGCTGGGGCGCGCATTCCTGCACGTCGCCGTCTCGATGATCGCGTGCGCCGCCAGAAGCTCACGCCCGCTTCGGCGGTGGGGCGCCGGAGAGCACGTCCTTCACCTTGGCCGCCAGCTGCTTGAGGCCGAACGGCTTGGGCAGGAAGTGCAGGTCTTCCGCCTTCTCGTCGTTGCGCCGGAAGGCCTCCTCGGCATAGCCCGACATGAAGATCACCGCCATCTCCGGGCGGATGCGCTTGACGGCGCGCACCAAGGTGGGGCCGTCCATGTTGGGCATCACCACGTCGGTGACGAGCAGATGGATCGGCGAGGCGGTGGCCTTGACGATCTCAAGCGCCTCTTCGCCGCCGGAGGCCTCGATCACGCTGTAGCCGCGCAGGCGCAAGGCGCGCGCCGCGAAGCTGCGCACCGCTTCTTCGTCCTCCACCAGCAGGATGGTGTCCTGGCCGGTGACGTCGCGCGGGGCGGCACGTTCGGGCTCGACCGCCGTCTCCTGCTCGGCTCGGTGGCGCGGCAGGTAGATGCGGAAGCTGGTGCCGCGCCCCACTTCGGAATCCACGGTGATATAGCCGCCCGTCTGCTTGACGATGCCGTAGACGGTGGCGAGCCCCAGCCCCGTGCCCTGTCCCACCGGCTTGGTGGTGAAGAAGGGATCGAAGATCTTGCCCAGATGCTCCTTGGGGATGCCGACGCCGCTGTCGGCGACCTCGATGCGCACATATTCGCCTTCCGGCATGATGGCGGTGCCGAAGGCGGTGGGCGCGCTCGTCGTCTCGTTGGCGGTCCGCAGGGTGACGGTGCCGCCCTCGGGCATGGCGTCGCGGGCGTTGACCACGAGGTTGATGATGGCGTTGGAGAGCTGCGCCTCGTCGGCATTGACCGGCCACAAGCCGCTGCCGTGATCGAGCCTGAGCTCGATGCCTTCGCGCAACAGCCGGCGCAGCATCAGCGCCAGTTCGCCCAAGACCTCGCGCACCACGAGCACCCGCGGCTGCAGCGTCTGCTTGCGCGAGAAGGCGAGGAGCTGGCCCACAAGGTTGGCGGCCCGAAGCGCGTTCTGGTGGATCTCGTTGATCTCCTTGAACGAGGGATCGCCCGCCTGATGGCGCATCAGGAGGAATTCGGAATTGCCGATGATGACGGTGAGGAGGTTGTTGAAGTCGTGCGCCACCCCGCCCGCCAGCTGGCCCACGGCCTGCATCTTCTGCGACTGGGCGAACTTGACCTCGAGCGCCTTCTGCTCGGAGACGTCGAGGAGATAGAGCACCACCTGTCCGTCGCCGCCCATCGGGTTGGCGAACAGCTCGGCCATGCGTTCGTCTTCGCCCGCGGCGTGCAGCTCGACCGAGGCGGCGCTGCCGCCCTGGCGCACGCTGGCGAGCAAGACGTTGACCCGCTCGCGGTCCTCGGGGTCCACCAGATCGGCCATGTCGCGCCCCGACAAGACGCCCGACAGCGAGAAGAAGGCGCGGAACGCCGCGTTGGCGTCGACCAGCTTGCCGGCGGCGTCGGCCACCGCCACGCCCATCGGCGCGTTGCGGTAAAGGTCGCCGATGGCGGCGGGCGACACCGACAAAGCGGCGGGCATCGTCGATGCCGGGGCAGGCGATGATGTTGCGCGCGCCGGCACCAGGCGCGGGGTGAACCACCATACCGTCTGATTGGCTTGCAGCGGGCGTACGGCCGTGACGATCTCCAGGCCCGGCGCCACGGCGAAGGCTTCTTCGCGGCTCGCCCCGTCGGCGGCGGCCTTGGCCAGGCGGTAGAGCACCGATGCCGAGGCGTCGCCCGCCAGCGCCAGCTCGGGCGGCGGCGCGGAATCGCCCAATTCGGCGCCGGCCATGCGCCGGTAGACGTCGTTGCAATCCACCACCGCGCCGTCGCTGCCGGTGATCGCCCAGGCGACGTTGGCGCGCATGGCGGCTTCGGCCACCCGGCGCGCGTCGGCGCCGCTCAGCGATTCCCGCGGCCACACCGCGTAGAGGAAGAGGGAACCCATGGCGCCGATGCCGGCGAGCAGCGCCACGCCCGCCCACTGCGCCATCTGCGGCGTGGCGATTGCCAAGGCGCCGGCGGCCAGGGCCAGCACCACGAAGCCCAGCGCCGCCCACCGCCAGCCGCCGGCCGGCAAGCCGAGGTTGCTGCCGATGATGCTCCGTGTCGCGATCATGATTCGAGCCCGAGTATGCACGAGGAACGGCCCGGCAGTCTCGTCATGGGACCGATTAACGAGCTGTTAACGATGTTAAATCGGGTTCCGGGAACGGGCTGTTATGAACAGGTTTTGCTGCTGCAAGCCTTCCCTCTCCCCCATGTGGGAGAGGGCGCAAAATCTTGCACTTAGCCGAGCGGCATCAGCGCTGAGGTCTCCTCGTTGCGAGGCTAAGCGCTAGATTTTGCGGGTGAGGGGGGCACGACGGCGCGCCCCTCACCTGAAAAATCATCGGGGTTAGCATCGCGCCCTTCCTTTCCGCTTCGGCGGCCGTGTCAGCGCTCCGCTTACCCCGTGATTTTTCTTCCTCCCCCGCGGGGGGAGAGGAAAACATGTCGGCGGCCCTTGACCTCGAGGGGCAGGCCGTTTCGCCTCAGTTCGGCCGCAGCTTGCCCGACAGGCGCATGACGTAGCCGATGACCTGGGCCACGGCCTTGTAGTGTTCGGAGGGGATCTGCTCGTCGACCTCGACGGCGGCGTGCAGGGCGCGCGCCAGGGGCGGGTTCTCGACCACGGGCACCTTGTGCGCCTTGGCCACTTCGCGGATGCGCAAGGCGAGCGCATCGACGCCCTTGGCGACGCAGACGGGCGCCGCCGTCTTGCCGGCCTCGTATTTGAGGGCGACGGCGTAATGGGTCGGGTTGGTGATCACCACCGTCGCCTCGGGCACCGCCGCAATCATGCGCTTACGGGCGCGCTCGACGCGCAGCTGGCGGATCTTCGCCTTGATCTGCGGGTCGCCTTCCGACTGGCGGTATTCCTCCTTGATCTCGCGCTTGGACATGCGGTTGCGCTTCATGAATTCGAAGCGCTGCAAGAGGAAGTCGGCGCCCGCCAGCGCCGCAAGGGCTGCCAGCGCCGCGATCAGGACCTTGAACATCAGATGCGTCATGTCGCCCGCCACGCCGGCCGGCGACTGCTGCAGCACCGCCTCGAGCCCGCCGCGCTCGGGCCACAACTGCGTCCACACCGCCGCGCCCACCACGCTGATCTTGAGCAGGCCCTTGAGCAGGGTGGCGATGCCTTCCATGCCGAACAGCCGCTTGAAGCCCGCCGTCAGCGACAGCTTCGACAAATCCGGCTTGATGCGCTCCATGGTGAAGATGGGGCCGTGCTGCACAAGGCTGGCGCCGATGCCGGCCACCATCATCACCGCGAAGAACGGGCCCAGGATCGTGGCCATGCGCGCGGCGAGCTCGCGCGCCAGCGTCATCAGCTGGCCGGGGTCGGTGCCGATCTGGTCGGGCGAGGCCAGGAACCAGCGCATGGTCTTGCCCATGTCCGAAGCCGCGCCGACGCCGAACATGGCGATGGCGATGGTGCCGCCCAACAGCAGGATCAGCGTCTGGACCTCGGTACTCTTGACGACGTCGCCGTGTTCGCGCGCTTCGTCGAGCCGCCGTTGTGTCGGTTCTTCGGTCTGTTGTGACGGGTCGCGGTCGTCGGCCATCTAGAGAAACAGCCCCATCTGGCTGGAGTAGAAGTCGAGGAACATCGTCATCATCGAGCCGATGAGCAGGGCCAGCACCACAAAGCCGACCAGGATGTTGACCGGCATGGCGACGAAGAACACCTGCAGCTGCGGCATCATGCGCGCCAGGATGCCGAAGCCCGCGTTGACGGCGAAGCCGAAGACCAGGAACGGCGCGGCGAGCTGGAAGCCCAACAGGAACGAGCCGGACACCAGGCGGATGCTGAGCTCGGCCATGTCGGCGGTGGGCAGGCCCGCGCCCGGCGGGATCACGTGATAGGAGCCCGCGATGGCGCCGATGGCGAGATGGTGCAGGTTGGTGGCGAAGATCAGCACCGTCGCCAACAGCGACAGGAAGCCGCCGACCGAGGCGCCCTGCTGGTCGTTGGAAGTGGGGTCGAGCGTCTGGGCGTAGGACAGCCCCGTCTGGCTGGCGATCAGGAAGCCCGCGACCGAGACGGCGCTCACGATGATGCGCGCCATGGCGCCCACCAGCATGCCGGCCGTGACTTCCTGCACGATGAGAAAGGTCAGCGCCACGACGCTGTCGGGCGCCTGGGCGGGATAGCTCGCCGTCACCGTGGGCGCCAGCGCCAGCGACACCGCCAGCGCCAGCACCAGGCGCACGCGGCTGGGCACGTTGGCGTCGCCGATCGCCGGCAGCAGCATGATCATGGCGCCGGTGCGCGCGAACACCAGGAGGTAGACGAGGATGGGACCCGAAAGCGCGGGAAGGGTGATGTGCACGGCGCGCCGCTAATAGGCCGCGATGCGCTGGGCGATGTCGGTCATCAGCCCGCCCATGGCTTCGCCGCAGAACGGCAGCGTGATCAGGAGCACCACGAAGATCGCGATGATCTTGGGCACGAAGACCAGCGTCATTTCCTGGATCTGGGTGAGGGCCTGCAGCAAGCCGATGACGAGGCCGACGACGAGGGCCGTCAGCATCGCCGGGGTGATGACCTCGAGCAGCACATAGATGGAGGAGCGGGCGAAATCGACGGCATCGGCGCCATTCACGGTGGTTCTCCGTCAGATCGGCATGTTCATGATCGACTGGTAGGCGGCGACGACCTTGTCGCGCACCGCCACGACCGTATCGAGGGTGATCTCGGCGGCGTTGACGGCCTGCACCACATCGACGATGTCGGCCTGTCCGGCGATCTGCTTGGTGGCCATGGTCTCGCCGTGCTTCATGGTCGCCACGGAATCCTTCAGCGCGTCGGTCAGGAACGAGCCGAAATTGCCGCCCGCGGCATCGGCGGGCGCCACGCCCGGCGTCGTCGTCGATCCCATCTGGGAGGCGGCCTGGTAGGCGGCGGCTGCGGCGGCAGGCAGGACGGCCATGGATTCTTCCTTTTCTGCGATCCCGCTGCGGGACCGGCTCTATTGCTTCGCGATCCCCGCGGGGGCGACCCTTCGGGTCACTTCAACAGATCGACGGTGCGCCCCAGCATCGCCTTGGTGGCGTCCATCACCGACAGATCGGCTTCGTAGGAGCGCTGCGCCTCGCGCATGTCCATCACTTCCACCAGGCTGTTGACGTTGGGCAGCTTGACATAGCCCTGCTTGTCGGCGTCGGGATTGCCCGGGTCGTACTTGCTGCGGAAGGGGGCCGCGTCGCGCAGCGGCTTGCCCGACTTCACGACATCGGCGCCGAGCTCGCTGTCGAACTGGCTCTGCTGGGTGGCGATCTGGCGCCGGTAGGGTTCGCCGCCGGGCGTGGGCGAGGTCGAGTTCGCGTTGGCGATGTTTTCCGCGATGGTCTTCATGCGGTCGGACTGGGCACGCATGCCCGCCGCCGCCACGGCCATCGAAGTCGAAAGATCCATGGTCGTTGCTCCTCGTTACCGGCCGATGGCCGTGCGCATCATGCCGAGCGCCTTGGCATAAAGATTGGTGGCGGCCTGGAATTGCGCCTGGGTGTCGGAGACCTTGATCATCTCCTCTTCGAGCGACACGGTGTTGCCCGTCGAGTTGGCCGCCTGGTCTGGGGCGCTGAAGGTGTCGAAGCCGGAATCGCCGGCGCCCTTGATGCCAATATGCCGGGGGTCGGTCACCGCCAGCGAACCTGCCGGCGTGCGCGACGCCGCCGTCGCCTTGCGCAACACGTCTTCGAAGTCCATCGGCTTCAGGTCGCGCGCCGTGTAGGTGGGCACGTCGGCGCTGGCGATGTTCTGCGAAAGGATGTCCTGGCGCTGATTGAGCCACACCATGCGCTCTTTCAGCATCGAGAGAAGCGGTATGTCGCCGAGCTGCATCGTTGGGTCCGTAAAGAATTCGTTAGTCTTACGGATAGAGATGCTGCGCGCTAACGATTAAACCGCGCTTAACAACGCGGAAAATCCTGCCGGGCAAAATCGGCCGCACTTAACCGGCGATTAAGCTTGACGGCCTTTCATGATGGGCATGGATGTTCTCGATATCGCGCGCTATCTCGGCGCCCTGCTGCTCGTGCTCGGGCTGATCGGCGCGGCCGGACTCGCCGCGCGCCGCTTCGGCCTGCCGGGCCTCGCCAAGCCGGCGGCCCAGCGCCGCCTCAAGATCGTCGAGACGCTGATGCTCTCGCCGCGCCAGAAGCTCGCCATCATCCGCCGCGACGACGTCGAGCATCTCGTCATGTTCGGCGCCGACGGCGCCGCCGTGATCGAGCGCGCCATCACGCCGCCGCAGCAGCAAGAGCCCGCGCCATGATGCGCCGCGCCGTTCTCTGTTTCCTGGTCGCGCTCGCCGTCTTGGCACCGCACGCGGCGCAGGCCGCGACGCACGCGGCCAGTGCGGCATCCGGCGCCGCCAGCGCCGGCGGGCTGTCGATCGACTTGTCGGGCGGCGGCATGTTCACCGACCGCATGATGCAGATCATCGCGCTGATCACCATCCTCAGCGTGGCGCCCTCCATCCTCATCATGATGACGAGCTTCGTGCGCATCGTCGTCGTCTTGTCGCTGTTGCGCACGGCGCTCGGCCTGCAGCAGAGCCCGCCCAACAGCGTGATCGTGTCGCTGGCGCTGTTCCTCACGCTGTTCGTGATGACGCCGACGCTGAAGGACGCCTACGCCCAGGGCGTCGAGCCGCTCATCGCCGGCCAGATCACCACCGAGCAGGCCTTCGACAAGGCCGCCGTGCCCATGAAGACGTTCATGCTGGGCCATGTGCGCCAGGCCGACCTCAAGCTGTTCCTCGACATGTCGGGCAAGAAGACGCCGCCGACCGCCGAAGCCGTGCCGCTCACCACCATCGCGCCCGCCTTCATGCTGTCGGAGCTGCGCCGCGCCTTCGAGATCGGTTTTTTGATCTTCGTGCCGTTCCTCATCATCGACATGGCGGTGGCCTCGATCCTGATGTCGATGGGCATGATGATGCTGCCCCCGGTCATCATCTCGCTGCCGTTCAAGCTGATCTTCTTCGTGCTGGTCGACGGCTGGCGGCTGGTATCGGGCTCGCTGGTGGAAAGCTACCTGCACGGCCCGCCGCCAGGATAGGCCCGGAGCATCCTCAATGCCGCAGCGACGGCAGGCGTCCCCAGGGCGTCCCGCGCAACGATTCCGCCACGGCCCAGGCGGCGCCGGTGACCGCCGCCGAGGTGCAGATCTCCGCCCAGTTGGCGCGGCTCGCCGGCGCGGCGATGACCGCCGGCACCCAGACGAGCAGCGTGAAGAGGCTCACCATGACTGCTTCGAGCGTTGCGGCCAGGCGCGGCAGCACGCCCAACAGGATGCCCGCGCCTGCCGCGATGTGGGCGGCGCCGGTGACATAGGCGAGCGGCACGTGGAACGGCAGCCAGCCGGGGATGAGTGGCGCCGTCAGGTTCACATAGAACATGTGCGACAGCCCGATCGCCGGCATCGCCAGCGCGAAGAGAACCTGTCCGAGGCGGACGTTGCCCGCGAGCCCGCCGTCCCGCGGCAGCAGCGAGAAGATCGTCCAGGCGCCCGCGACGAAAGTGAGATTCTCGCTCACGCTGTACCAGGCGAGTTCGAAGAGCGGATGCGCCACGACGACCGGCACCTGCAGCACCAGTTCGCGGAGCGACAGGGCGGCGGTGAGCAGCAGCGCGGAGGGTCTCGCCGTGCGCGGCACGAGAAGGCCAAGGCCGCCTGCGAGCAGGATGGCGCCGGCAAGGGTGACCAGCGCGTCATGCCGGACGATGCCTTTGAGCAAGGGCGGCCACGCCAGCGCAAAATCATCGACGGCGACGAGGAGCGCGCCCAGCGCGGCGAAGCTCGCCGCAAAGAGAATCCGTCCCAGTCCGCGCATCGCGATCCTCCTGACGCTGCGATGATCCCGTGGGCCGGGGCGGGCGGACAATCACGTCTTGGTGATGCGGCGCATGGGAGGCACGGCATGGACCGCCAATACGGCACGACCGCGCCCTTGGGAAAACGCTGGCGCTCGCCGCGGTACGGTATCGGATCGGAAAAGCAGAGGGTCGTCTATCGCCGCTTCGACAAGCGGAAGGAACTGGCCGTGGCGAAGATCCACGCACTCCTCAAAGGCGCGGTGCCGCTGCCGGCGGTGAAGCAGGCGCTGTCGCGGCCGGTGGCATTGAAGCTGTTGGAGAGGATCGGACAGGGGCGCGGCACGCGCTATGGACGCGCGGCAGGCGGCGCCGGTCGAGGTTGAATCGGACGCGACGGCTTGACTCGCCGAACAATTTCATTATTTTGGAATTATGAAATCAATAACGGCCTTGGCGGTCCTTGCCGCGCTCGCCCAGGAAACGCGGCTGATGATCTTCCGGCGCCTGATGAAGGCGGGCTCCGCCGGCGAGACGGCGGGCACGCTGGCCGACAAGCTCGCCGTTCCCGCCCCCACGCTGTCCTTCCATTTGAAGGAGCTCGAACACGCCGCCCTGGTGTCGCAGCGCCGCGACGGGCGCAACCTGATCTATGCGGCGCGCGCCGACACCATGCGCGATCTTCTCGGTTATCTTCTGAAGGATTGCTGCGGCGGGCGGCCGGAGATCTGCGGTCTCGATGTCAAGGAACTCTGCGATGGCTGACGGCAGCTACAACGTCCTCTTCCTGTGCACCGGCAATTCGGCGCGCTCGATCCTGGCCGAGGCCTTCCTCAATGCCGAAGGCAGGGGCCGCTTCCACGCCTTTTCCGCCGGAAGCTTTCCCAAAGGCACGGTGCATCCCGGCGCCCTCAGGCTGCTGCGGGAGAGCGGCCTGCCGACCGAAGGCCTGCGTTCCAAGAGCTGGGACGAATTCGCCGCGCCGGGCGCCCCCGCCATGGATTTCATCTTCACGGTCTGCGACAACGCCGCGGGCGAGGTCTGTCCGGTATGGCCCGGCCTGCCGGTGTCGGCTCATTGGGGCATTCCCGATCCCGCCGCGGTGACGGAGGGCGAGGATGCGCAGATGAAGGCATTCCGCGAGGCCCTGCGCCTGCTGCAGAACCGCATCCGTCTCTTCATCGCCCTGCCGTTCGACAAGCTCGACCGCATCGCGCTCAAGGCACATCTCGATAGCATCGGCAAAGGCTGATCCATGGGCATTTTCGAACGCTACCTGACGCTGTGGGTTTTTCTCTGCATCGTCGCCGGCATCGCGCTGGGCCATTTCCTGGCGCCGGTCTTCCACCTGATCGGGGCGGCCGAGATCGCGCGCGTCAACCTGCCGGTGGCCGTGCTCATCTGGCTGATGATCGTGCCCATGCTGATGAAGATCGACTTCGCCGCGCTCGGCCGCGTGGCCGAACACTGGCGCGGCATCGCCGTCACCCTGTTCGTCAACTGGGGCGTCAAGCCGTTCTCCATGGCGCTGCTGGGCTGGCTGTTCATCGGCGTCCTGTTCCGCCCGTTCCTGCCGCCCGGCCAGATCGACAGCTATATCGCCGGCCTCATCCTGCTCGCCGCGGCGCCTTGCACCGCCATGGTCTTCGTGTGGAGCAACCTGTCGAAGGGCGAGCCGCATTTCACCCTCACCCAGGTGGCGCTCAACGACACCATCATGGTGTTCGCCTTTGCTCCCATCGTGGGTCTGCTCTTGGGCCTTTCCGCCATCACCGTGCCCTGGCAGACGCTGCTGCTGTCGGTCGTGCTCTACATCGTCGTGCCGGTGGCCGTGGCGCAGCTGGCGCGACGCCTGGTGCGGGATCACCTGGCGCAGGTGCTGGCGGCGCTGCATCCCGTGTCGCTCGTCGCGCTCCTCACCACCCTGGTGCTGCTGTTCGGCTTCCAGGGAGACCAGATCCTGGCGCAACCCCTGGTCATCGCCATGCTTGCGGTGCCCATCCTGCTGCAGGTCTATTTCAATGCCGGCGTCGCCTATCTCCTCAACCGGGCGGCCGGCGAAGTGCATTGCGTGGCGGCCCCCTCCGCCCTGATCGGCGCTTCGAACTTCTTCGAGTTGGCGGTGGCCGCCGCCATCAGCCTGTTCGGCTTCAACTCGGGCGCGGCGCTCGCCACCGTGGTGGGCGTGCTGATCGAGGTGCCCGTCATGCTGTCCATCGTTCAACTGGTGAACGCCAGCCGCGCCTGGTACGGCGCCGGGCGAACGACGGCGGGGCAGCCTGTCGCCTGACGCATATCTGCTATGCGCGAATTGGGCAACCAGTAACGCCCTTTGCCGAAACCTGAAATTCCCGACGGGTCGCAGTCGCAACGGACGCAGCGGCTGCGTGCCTCCTTTTCAAGGCGTTTGCGCACGCGTATGGTCCTGAACGCTAAATTTTGAAGGGATTGTTCAGATGAATGCGCTCCGCTCCTTTCTCTTCACCTCACTCGCAGTCGCAGCAATCGTCGGCACGACTGCCATGGCCGCTCCCGACGCGGCGGGTTCCTGGAAGCTGACCGTGGGCAACGGCGCCCCCTGCAACCTCGTTCTCGCTCCCGACGGCTCGGCCGCCTCCAGCGCTGATTGTGCGACCGGAAACCGCGTTGCGCGCTGGCGGGCCGTGGCCGACAAGATCGAGCTCAGAACCGCATCGGGGGAAACGGTCGGCATTCTGGTGGCCAGAGATGGCGCCTTTGCCGGCAAGCGCTTCTCGGACGGGCGGACCATGGTACTGAGCCGTTGAACTCCCCATCGATTTGACGGCTGAGGGGGGCCGCGAGATTCCCAGATCTTGCGGCCCATTTTCTATTTGGCCTTCCCTGCCGGCGCACGATTCCTATGCTGGCGCCATGAACAACCCGCACGAGCACACCGCCTGGACCCACGGCCATGTCTTCCTCGGCCATGGCCACGAGCGCGCTGAAGCGCGCACCCGCCTCGTTGCCTTCCTCACCGCCGCCTTCATGGTGGTGGAGATCGTCACGGGGCTGCTGTTCGGTTCCATGGCGCTTCTGGCCGACGGCGTGCACATGGCGACCCATGTGGGCGCGCTGGGGCTGGCGGCAGCGGCCTACTGGCTGGCCCGGCGCCACGCCCACAACCGGCGCTTCTCCTTCGGTTCGGGCAAGTTCGGCGATCTGGCCGCCTTCACCAGCGCCATCGTGCTCGGGCTGTTGTCGCTCGGGGTGGCGGCGGAATCGGTGCGTCGCGTGTTCGAGCCCGTGGCCGTGCACTACGGCGAGGCGCTCTACATCGCCGCCATCGGCCTGGCCGTGAACATCGCCAGCGCCGCTTTGCTCCACGACGACCACGATCACCACCACGATCACGACCACGACCACGCCCACGCGCACGAGCACGACCACGATCACGCGCGCCATCGCGACCACAATCTGCGTGCGGCCTACGTCCATGTCCTGGCGGATGCGGCGACGAGCGTGCTCGCCATCCTGGCCCTCGGTTCGGGGCTGCTATTCAACCTGCGCTGGGCCGATCCCGTCGTCGGCATCATCGGTGCCGCGGTGATCGCCTCCTGGGCCTACGGCCTGATCCGCGACAGCGCGCTGGTGCTGCTCGACGCCGAAGACGATCCCGCCATGGCGCACGCCATTCGCGGCATCATCGAGGGCGAGGTGGGGGCGCGCGTGCTCGATCTGCATCTGTGGCGGCTGGGGCCCGGCCATCACGGCCTGATCGTGTCGCTCGCCGGATCGGTGAAGCCCGACAGCGACGCCATCAAGCGCAAATTGAGCGAGCGCTATCCGAGCCTCAGCCACCTGACGGTCGAGATCAATGTCTGCCCCGATTGCGCGCCGTGAGATGCTGAATGCGCCGCGCGTGACGTGGCACTTGCTTCTCGGAAGCAGACATTAAATTCGCGCAGTACCACTTGAAACGCCTGCGGGCGTCCCCATCTCCGGTCCATCCGTAGCAAGGCTGGCGTCGCGCGTTCGAAGCGAGAGTTTCGAGCGGCGGCGCCGGTCGTCGTTTGGCTTGGACCAAGGCGAGACCAGGAAGCAAAGTCGGATGCAAAATGGGTTCTTCCCCCGGGGGAGGGGGCCGCGGAATCGGCAGAACAATTATCTTTCGGAAGGACTGGCGTTGCGCAGCGTTGCGAACCGCACCAACGAAAAGGCCGCCCGGAGGCGGCCTGTGCTTCGCGCGGAAACGGCTCGACTTATTTCGGCAGCAAGCCTTCGCGCTGCATGCGCTTGCGCTGCAGCTTGCGATAGCGGCGGATCGCTTCGGCGCGTTCGCGGGCCCGCTTCTCGCTCGGCTTCTCGTAATGGCCTCTCAGCTTCATCTCGCGGAAGATGCCTTCCCGTTGCATCTTCTTCTTCAGCGCCTTCAGCGCCTGGTCGATGTTGTTGTCGCGAACGATGATCTGCAAAGGCAACTCCGTTTCCGTTGAGGGGCGGTTCTCTAACAGAAGGGATTTTCATTGTCCACCAACGGTTGGAAACCTTGCGGACGCAGCCCATATTGGGCTTGAGGCTGGCCGGAATGGTTGCAGCAGGGCCACGGGGGGGAGGATCGATTTTTCGAGGTTCAATTGGGCGGTTCCCGTTTGACCCCTAACCCCCTGAAATTCATAGTCCTGCCATGGCTATCTTGAAAATCGCTCGCATGGGGCATCCCGTCCTGGCCGGCAAGGCCGAACCGGTTGCCGATCCCGCGGCCCCCGAGATCCGCCGGCTGGTCGCCGACATGATCGAGACCATGCTCGACGCCAACGGCGCCGGTCTGGCCGCGCCGCAAGTCCATGTGCCGCGGCGGGTGGTCGTGTTCCAGGCGCCGGAAGAGCGTTCGGATCCGGGCCTGTCGGAAGCCGAACGCTTCGACCACACCGCGCCCCTGACCGTGCTCCTCAACCCCGAGATCGAGGTGGCCGGTCCCGGCGTCGAGGGCGGCTGGGAAGGTTGCCTGTCGGTGCCCGGGCTGCGCGGCTATGTCGAGCGGCCCGCCCATATCCGCTACCGCGGTGTGGACCTGGAGGGGCGCCCGCTGTCGCGCGTCGCCAGGGGGTTCCACGCCCGCGTCGTCCAGCACGAGGTCGACCATCTGGACGGCATTCTCTATCCGCAGCGCATGGCCGACCTGAAGCAGCTCATCTTCGAAAGCGAAGCCCGCCATTGGCTGAAGGAGGAGGAATGACGCCGCGCAAGCCGAAATCTCCGCCGGCAGAGAAGCCGGCGATCCTCGAAGCCGCCCTGAAGCACATCCCGCGGGAAGGCTTCAGCGACGCGATGCTGAAACGCGCCGCCGCCGAGGCGGGTGTGGACGCCGCAGAGCTGCCAAACCTGTTCCCGAACGGATGCGTGTCGCTGATCGAAAGTTATGCCGAAGACGTGGATCAGGAGATGCGCAAGCGCCTCAAGAGCCTCGATCTGCCGCAGATGCCGGTGCGCCGGCGCATCGCCGCCGCGATCACGACGCGCCTCGATATCCTTCGTCCGCACAAGGACGTCGTGCGCCGCGCCGTCGCTTTCCTCAGCCTGCCGCCCAATGCCGCGATCAGCCTCAAGCTCACCTACAACACGGTCGACGCGATGTGGCGCGCGGCGGGGGATCGTTCCACCGATTTCAATTTCTACACCAAGCGCGCCATCCTGGCGGGCGTCTATTCCTCGACGCTGTTGCGCTGGCTGACCGATTCGACGCCCGACGAGCACGACACCACGGCCTTCCTGGAGGCGCGCATCGAGAACGTCATGCAGTACGAGCGTTTCCGGAAGGACATGGGCGCGACGCTCAAGCAGGGCTTGGATCGCATGGGTGAGATCTTCCGCGCCGCCCGCGGAGGCCCTCGGGCTTAGATCTGCGGCAGGGTCTTGGGTCCCAGGCGGGTGATGTGGCCCATCTTGCGGCCGGGCTTGCGTTCTTTCTTGCCGTAGAGATGCAGCGCCCCGCAGCTCTCAGACAGTTTGTGCCAGTCGGCCGCCTCCTCGCCGATGATGTTCTCCATGACGGCGTCAGCATGACGTTCGGGCGAGCCCAGCGGCCAGCCGGCGATGGCGCGGATGTGCTGCTCGAACTGGCTGACGAGGCAGGCATCCATCGTCCAGTGGCCGGAATTGTGGACGCGCGGCGCGATCTCGTTGACCATGAGCGAGCCGTCGCGGCAGACGAACAGCTCGACCGCCAGCACGCCGACATAGTCGAGCCCGTCGGCGATGCGGTGCGCGATCATCCGCGCCCGGCTGACCTGCGCCGCATCGAGCTTGGAGGGCACCGTCGACCGGCGCAGGATGTGGTTCTCGTGCACGTTGGTCGGGGGGTCGTAGACCACGAAATCGCCGTCGCGCGCCCGCGCCGCGATCACCGAGGCCTCGAAGGCGAAGTCCACGAAGCCTTCCAGGATCGACGGCGCATGGTGGAATCCTGCGAAGGCCTCGACGGCGTCGTCGGCCGTATCGATCTTCGCCTGCCCTTTGCCGTCATAGCCGAAGCGCCGGGTCTTCATCACCGCCGGCGTGCCGATGCGCGAGACTGCCGGACCCGCATCGGCCTCGGTGGAGATCTCCGCGAAGGCCGGCGTCTGCAGCCCGAGGGACAGAATGAAGTTCTTCTCCACCGCCCGGTCCTGGGTCATGGCCAGCGACCGCGCCCCCGGGCTCAGCGCCACGCGCTCGGCAACGAAGGCGGCGGTATCGGCCGGGATGTTCTCGAACTCGAAGGTCGCGGCATCGCAGGCGGCCGCGAAGCGGGCCAGTGCCGCCCTGTCGGTATAGGACGCTGCGGTGTGGGCGCAGGCGACATCGAAGGCCGGCGAATCCGACTTGTCGCTGAAGACGTGGGCCTTGAGGCCCAGGCGCGCGGCGGCGAGCACGAGCATGCGGCCCAGTTGACCGCCGCCCAGTATGCCGATCGTCCCTCCCGGAGGGACGGGCGCTGTCAGTCGCTTTGCTTCCGTCATTTACCTGATGGCGCCTCGGGAACCGAATCCGTCTGCTTCTGCCGCCATGCCGCAAGCCGCGCCGCCAGAGCGGTGTCGGACAGGGCCAGGATGGAGGCAGCATGGAGCGCCGCGTTCTTGGCGCCCGCTTCGCCGATCGCAAACGTGGCGACCGGCACGCCCCCGGGCATTTGCACGATGGACAGCAGGCTGTCGAGTCCTTTCAGCGCCTTGGACTCCACGGGAACTCCCAGCACCGGAAGCGTGGTCATGGCCGCCGTCATGCCCGGCAGGTGGGCCGCTCCGCCGGCGGCGGCGATGATGACCTTCAGGCCGCGCTCGGCGGCCGTCTTCGCATACGTGATCAGGCGATCAGGCGTGCGATGGGCGGAGGTCACCTTGGCTTCGTAGGAAATTTCGAGCGTGTCGAGGATCGCCACCGCTGGCGCGAGGCACGGCCAGTCCGATTGGCTTCCCATGATGAGGCCCACGAGCGGCATGTTTCACCTGTCACCACGCGCGAATCGATTCGCACGGAAGACGGCATTGTAAGGATGCGGAAACCCAAGAAAAGTGCACTTTTCATGGTCGCTCCGGGAACAGTGCTATAGTGTGACGGGTTGTTAATGAGGCGCCCATAGGCTGGGCAGGGGCCGATCTATGGGCCGAGGGATCAGAGGCGAATGAAGGTCGAACGTACCGGCACGGTGCGTGGGACGCGTGCGGTGGGAGCTGCGGCCTATGCGCGCCAAGCCGAGGTTGTCGAGGCGGCCGAACGTCCGGCGGCGGGTGTGACGGCGAGCGTCCTGGGAATTCCGGAAGGCGAATTCACGCCGCGCGTGCGCGATGCGATCAAGACCTTGATGGGGGAGGTCGACAATCTCCGCCGCGAACTGCAGCAGACGCGGGACCGCTTGGAGGAAGTCGAGCGCACCGCCGACCAGGATCAGCTGCTGCCGCTTCTCAACCGCCGGGCCTTCGTGCGCGAGCTGACGCGCTACATCGCGTTCACCGGGCGCTATGGCACACCCGCCACTCTCATCTATTTCGACCTGGACGGCTTCAAGCAGGTCAACGACACCTATGGCCATGCCGGCGGTGATGCCGTGCTGGCGCATTTCGCCGAGACATTGCTCAGCCACGTACGCGAAAGCGACGTCGTGGGCCGGCTCGGCGGCGACGAGTTCGGCGTGCTGCTGTCGCATGCCAACGAGGAGCAGGGGCTCAAGAAAGCCGATCAATTGGCCGAGAAGCTGCGGGCGCGGCCGACCGTGTGGAACGGCAAGTCGATCCCGACCGCCTTCTCCTACGGCGCCTTCGAGCTCAAGCCCGGCGACACCGCCGATATCGCCATGGCGCGGGCCGACGAGGCGATGTACGCCCACAAGCGCAATGGCCGCTGAGCCCTCGCGGCGCAGAAATCGGACCACAAAACCGCAAAGAGCGTGAGGCGTGAGCAGCGTCACACGAACTTCTCGCTACCGGCTCGCGATTTCCGACTTCCAATTCAGGCAATGATGTCCGGCAGAAGCTGATTCTGAATCTTGGCGATCTGATCCTTGAGCTGCAGCTTGCGCTTCTTGAGCCGCGTCAGTTGCAGCATGTCATGGGTCCCGATCAGGGCGTGGATCGCCGTGTCCAGGTCGCGATGCTCCTGGGTCAGTTCCGCGAGCTTGGCGCGTAACGCGACTTCGTCAGGGGCCGTGACTTCAGTCATGCGACGCCTTCTTGGAACGGGCCGGGCCGTTCCAGCGCTTGGCCTTCGGCCAATCATAACCGAAACAGTCGAGCATGCGCCCTACGAAATGATCGACCATGTCCTCCAAGCTCTTGGGGGAGGCGTAGAAGGCGGGCACCGGAGGCAGGATGACGGCGCCCATTTCCACGAGTGCGGTCATGGTGCGCAGATGGCCGAGATGCAGGGGGGTTTCGCGCACGGCCAGCACGAGGGGCCGGCGCTCCTTCAGGGTGACGTCGGCCGCCCGGGTCAGTAGCGTGGAGGTCACCCCGGTGGCGATTTCGCTCATGCTGCGGATGGAGCAGGGCGCCACGATCATGCCCCGGGTCCGGAAGCTGCCCGAGGCGATGGGCGCGGCGACGTCCCCGGCGGCGTAAACGGCGTTCGCCCGCGCGGCAACGGCCTTGGCTGTCAACCCCGTTTCCAGGCGGATGGTCTGCTGGGCGGCCTTGCTGACCACGAGATGCGACTCGATACCAAGCTCCGCCATGGCCTCCAGAAGGCGGATGCCGAAGGCCACGCCCGAGGCCCCCGAGATGCCCACCACCAGCCGGTCAGCCCATGATCCTGTTGGATTTTTCCCCATCGTCGCTCCTTTACAGGTCGGAAGGCATTGACGGAAGAGCCCCGTGACAGGGCCTGCCGATGGTGCTCTAATCTTACCAGCCTAAGAAAACGAGGTGCATGAATGGCACTGCAAGGGCATATCCACGAGCTTTCCGAAAAGCATAAGAAACTGGAAGAACTCATCGAAGATGAGATGGCCCACCCCGATTGGAACGAGTACCGGGTCGCGGCCCTGAAAAAGCAAAAACTCCGAATTAAGGACGAACTGGAACGGCTGCGAGGCAGCATCCACTGATCCTTCCGCAAGTTCCTTGACGAGGCGCCGGCCTGCGGTTTCGCGCCCAGGCTTGCTATTCGGCTGACTGCGGCTCGGCCGCTCTGGCCGGCGCCGTCCCCGGCTTGACCAGCGTGAAGACGACCGCGGCGAGAACCAGGCACAAGCTGGCTGCGGCAAAAGACGCGCCCGGGAAGTAGAACGGGGCGTGCGGGCCGGTAAACAGCGCAAACAAGTAGGACATCAGCACCGGCGCCCCCACGGACGTCAGGCTGGCGATGCTGGCGATGGCCCCTTGCAGCTCGCCCTGCTCGGTGGGGCCGACCTCCGTCGACATGATCGTGTTGAGGGCGGGCATCACGAAGGCGGTGAGCGCGCCCACGACCATCCAGGCATAAAGCATCCAGGGCTGGCTCGCGGTGGCATAGCCGACCGTGGCCAGCGCACCGGCGGAGAAGCCGATATAGACGGCGCGTCTTTCGCCCAGCCGCGGCACCAGACGGGGCAAGGTGCCGAAGGCTATCGCCGTGATCAACCCGACGGCCATCAGGGAGTAGCTCACCTCGGCGACGGTCCAGTGGAACTTCAGCATGGTGTAGTAGGTCCACGTCGACGGGCTCGAATCGTGCGCCAAGCGCGCCAGCACGACGACACCGCAGAGCGGCAGCACGACCGGGAAGCGTCTGAGCGCCATCAGTGCGCCGAGCGGATTGGCGCGCCACCACTCGAACTTGCGGCGATGTTCCGGCGCATGGGATTCCTTCAACACCAGGAAGCCGTAAAGCGCATTGCAGAAGGCCAGGCCCGCCGAAACGAAGAACGGCAAGTGCTCGTCGTACTGCCCGAGGAGGCCGCCGATCGCGGGACCGATGATGAAGCCGAGGCCGAAGGCGGCGCCGATCAGGCCGAAGCTTGCGGCGCGCTTCTCGGGCGGCGTCACGTCGGCGATATAGGCGTTTGCGGTGGTGTAGCTCGCCCCCGCCATGCCCGATAACGCGCGCGCCACGAAGAGCCAGACCATCGTTCGGGCCAGTCCCGTGATCGTGTAGTCGATGCCGATGGCGACGAGGGAGAGGATGAGGACGGGACGCCGTCCGATGCGATCGCTCAGATTGCCGATGGCGGGGGCACAGAGGAATTGCATTCCGGCATAGGTGAACAGCATCCAGCCGCCATAGCGCGCCGCGTCGCTCAGTCCGACATGGGCGATGCCGGCGATCAACTTCGGCACGATCGGGATGACGATCCCGAGCCCGATGACGTCGATGAGAACGGTGATGAAGATGAAGACGAGCGCGTGTCGGCCCGCGCGTGATTCTGGCATGAACGGTCCCTGATCGCCCCCGGAAAGGCGGCAAGCTGGCAGACGTCTGCTCCCGGCGCAATGGGGGTATTCCGCAAGCCCGGCGCCGCACCGTCGCAGGAGCGCTTATCAGCTTGTACTTCTTACTCTTCCGCCTTGGCCATCTCGCGCAGCTTGAATTTCTGGATCTTGCCGGTCGACGTCTTGGGCAGCTCGATGAACCTGATCCGGCTCGGGCATTTGTAATGCGCCAGCAGATTGCGGCAATGCGCGATGAGCTTCTCGCCGGTGACGTCGGAGTGCCCCGGGCTCAGCTCGACGAAGGCGCAGGGCGTTTCGCCCCATTTGGCATCCGGCCTGGCCACCACCGCCGCAAACATCACGGCCGGATGCTTCATCAGGGCATCCTCCACCTCGATCGATGAGATGTTCTCGCCGCCGGAGATGATGATGTCCTTGGAGCGGTCCCTGAGCTGGATGTAGCCGTCGGGATGCAGCACGCCGAGATCGCCGGAATGGAACCAGCCGCCGGCGAAGGCCGCGCGGGTGGCCTTGGGGTTCTTGAGATAGCCCTTCATCACGATGTTGCCGCGGAACATGACCTCGCCCAGCGTCTCGGCATCGGCGGGCACGGGCTCCATGGTCTGCGGGTCGATCACCGACAGGGATTCCAGCGCCGGATAGCGCACGCCCTGGCGCACGCGCAGCTGGCCGCGCTCGGCCTCGCTCAGACCGTTCCACTCCTCGTGCCACTCGTTGAGCGCCGCGGGACCGTAAGTCTCGGTGAGCCCATAGGCATGCGTCAGCGCGAATCCCGCCTTCAGCATCGCCATCACCGTCGCTTGCGGCGGCGGCGCGGCGGCGTGCGTGAAATGGACGGTCTGCGAAAACGGCCGTCGCTCCTCGGGCGCCGCGCCGAGCAGTGTCGACATGACGATCGGTGCGCCGCACAGATGCGTGACCTTGTGGTCCGCGATGGCGTCGTACATCGCCTTGGCGCGCACCGCGCGCAGGCAGACATGGGTGCCTGCCGCCATGGCCAGCGACCAGGTGAAGCACCAGCCGTTGCAGTGGAACATCGGCAGGGTCCAGAGATAAACCGGATGGCGGTCCATGCCGTTGGCGATGGTGTTGGCATAGCACATCAAGGCGGCGCCGCGGTGATGGTAGACCACGCCCTTGGGATCGCCGGTGGTCCCCGAAGTATAGCTGAGCGAGATCGCCTCCCATTCGTCCGCCGGCGGCGACCAGGAGAATTCCGGATCGCCTGCCGCGAGGAATGCTTCGTAGTCGAGGCTGCCGAGCCTCTCGCCTGTTTGCGGAAATTCGGGATCATCGTAATCGACGACCGTGAGGCGATGCTTGACGAGCTTCAAGGCCTGGCGCGCCGTGGCGGCGAACTCGCGATCGACGATCAGCAACTTGGCCCCGCCGTGATCCAGCATGAAGGCGATGGCGGCGGCGTCCAGGCGGATGTTGAGCGCGTTGAGCACGGCCCCGACCATCGGCACGCCGTAATGGGCCTCCAGCATCGGTGGCGTATTGCTCAGCAGGACGGCCACGGTATCGCCTCTGCGCACGCCGGCGCGCGACAGCGCGGAGGCCAGGCGCCGCGCGCGGTCATAGAAGGCCGCGTAGCTCAGGCGCATGCGGCCGTGGATGATGGCGGTGTGATCCGGGTAGGTGCGCGCCGCCCGCTCCAGAAAGGTGATCGGCGTCAGCGGCTGGAAATTGGCGGCGTTACGCTCGAGCCCCGCTTCGTAAGGGTGTCCAAGCGTCGACCCTTTGAGGTGCGGCGTGGGGCGCCCGCGGTCGCCGGCGCGATGTGCGAGCGACTTGCGGGGGCGGGGGCGAAGCACGACCTTGGCCGGAGGCGCCTTCTTCTTCGCGGACTTGGGCTGTCCTTTTGCTGCGGGCTTCTTAGCGCCCCGACGAACCGTCCTGCCTTTGGCCGGACCTTTGCGTGATTTCTTCGCCATGGGCGCTCCCCAGAAACCATTTTGGGCGGGAACCTAGGAGCCTGCCGAAGTTACGGCAAGGCGCATGGACGCCCGCCGTCCCGGTTGCTAGGAAGGGCGCCCGGGAACGTGGAGCCCATGACCGATCAAACCGCTTCGCCTGCGCGCGGCCTTCGCGCGCTGTACGGCTGGATGCTCCGCAACGCGCAGGGCAAGCACGCCTGGGCGGCGCTCGCCTGCTTTGCCTTCGCGGAAGCTTCGTTCTTCCCGATCCCGCCGGACGTGATGCTGCTGCCCATGATGCTGGCGGACCGCAAGCGTGCCTTCAGGATGGCGGCGTGGTGCACGCTGTGGAGCGTGATCGGGGGCATGCTGGGCTATGCCATCGGCGCCTTCTTCTGGGATACCGCGGGGCTGTGGATCATCCACATGCTGCACGTCCCGGTGGCCAAGGTCGAAGCGCTGCGCGCCGAGTACACGCGCAACGCGGCCTGGATCATCGTTCAGGGATTGACGCCCGTCCCCTACAAGCTGGTGACGATCTCCTCGGGACTGGCGGGCGTGCCGTTCGCGGTCTTCATGTTGTTCTCGGCGATCACCCGCACCCTGCGCTTCGTGGTGCTGGAGGGCCTTCTGGTCTACTGGTTCGGCGCCCAGGCCAAGGCCATCCTCGACAAGTACATGGAAGCGGCGCTGATCATCTTCCTCATCGCGGTCGTGCTGGGGGTGGTGCTCGTCGCCTTCGTCCTCAAGTAGAGGCTGCCATGTGTTTTGCGCAGGTTTCGGGTCACGAAAGCGCCGCAACCCCGGGCGATGGATGAGCCCATGTTCCCGCAGCTCGCCTCCATCGCCGCGATCCTTTCCACCACGCTGATCCTGCTGGTCGGCAACGGCCTGCTGAACACGCTGATTCCCGTGCGCGCGCACCTGGAAGGCTTTTCGACGCTCGCCATCGGGGTCATCGGATCGGCCTATTTTGCAGGCTTCCTGCTCGGCTGCTTTACCGGACCGCGCTGGCTGTCGCGGGTCGGCCACATCCGCACCTTCACGGTATCGGCGGGGCTGGCCGCCGCGGCCACGCTGCTGATGTCGATCGGGGTCAGCGAACTTTCATGGATCGCCATGCGGGCGTTGTTCGGCTTCGCCGGCGCCAACATGTACATGGCGCTCGAAAGCTGGCTCAACGACCGCGCCACCAACGCCACGCGCGGGCACATCTTCACCTCCTATATGAGCGTGAACTTCGCGGGACTGCTCATCGGCCAGCTTCTGTTCGCCACTTCGCGGCCGGAGAGCTTCGTGCTCTTCACCCTGGCCACCGTGTTCTATGTCCTGTGCCTGATCCCGGTGGGACTCACCGACTTGAAGCAGCCCGCAGCCGCGCCGGTGCCGAAGCTGCGTCCCTTGCGCCTCTACCGCATCTCGCCGGTCGGCGTGGCCGGCTGCATCGCCGTGGGTCTGGCCAACAACGCGGTGTGGACGCTGGCGCCCGTCTATGCCCAGAGCCGCGGGCTGTCGAGCGGCTGGATCGCGCTTTTCATGTGCGCCTTCACGGTGGGCGGCACGCTGGTGCAGGTGCCCGTCGGGCGGCTCTCCGACCGCCTCGACCGACGCTGGGTGATCGCGGCGGTCTGTGCGCTCGCCGCCGCGGCGGGCGTCACCATCGCCCTGGTCGCCAATTCCTCGCGCGGCTGGATGCTCGGATCGTTCGGATTGTTCGGCGTCCTGATGCTGCCGCTCTACGGGCTCAGCGTGGCCCACGCCAACGACCGCATCCCGCGCGAAGCGTTCGTCGAATCCTCGGCGACGCTGCTTCTCATCAACTCGATCGCTTCGGTCGTGGGCCCGACGCTGGGGGCGGGCATCATGGACGCCTTCGGCGCCCACGCCCTTTTCCTGTTCACGGCCGGCGTGCACACCGTCATGACCGTGTTCACGGTGTGGCGGCTGCGCCTGCGCCGGGCGCCCGACGAGTATCGCGAGAAGTTCGAGCCGCTGCCCGCGCAGTCGTCGCCGACGGCGCTCGAACTCGATCCGCGCGGCGAGCAGAGGGCGGCTTAGAGCATGATCTTTTAGGGTGGAATCGTCTGCGTTGGGCGCAGGCGAGGCGATCCGCCAGGAGCCGCGCGAAGAGCGTATCGGGCAATACGGTCGAGCGCGGCGACGCCGCGGGCGCCCGCCTGCGCCCAACCCGCAGGGCCGGGGGATTTTGCATCGTGAGTTCGTCGAAGAGCTCGCCCGTAGTCCCCGCTACGCGCTTCGCCCTTCTCCTGCTCACGCCGCAAAATCCCCACGGCGCAGCCGGTTCCACCCTAAAAGATCATGCTCTAGGCCCGCAATGTGCGCCGTCAGCGCGAATCGAGGGTCACCGCGCGATGAAGCGGAGCGTGATGCTTCTCGTCATGCACGAACAAGAGCGTGATCTTCGGAGCCGCCGCGGCGAAGGCATCGATCAACGCCTGGAGATCCCCCAGCGCGATGGGCTTGCCGCCCGCCGAAACGACTTTCCAATCGATCACGCCTTCCTGCGTGACCCGATCACAGTTGGCGGAGTGGCCTTCGCAGCCGACCAGCAGGACATAGGAATCGGTGCGATGGAGGCGCAGGTCCCGGCTGTAATGCTGCACACGATGCTCGAACGCCAGTCCGCCGAGCGTCGTGTGACGCGGCCCGATGTAGTCGTCCGCGGGCGGCGGCAGATCGGCGACGGCGGCAACGGAAAAGATGGCGAGTGCGGACAGAGCGGCGCGCATGCTGCTATCCTCTCGGCGCGGTGTCGGATTACATTCTACGCCGCATTCGGGGGAGGGCCATGCCGGAAGTGGAGGCGCTGGCGATCTCGGCCGCGGTCGAAGCCCCGCTGGCCTTCGCCATCGTGTACCTCGCAAAATGGCGCTGTCGCGGGCCGTGGCACGTGGCGCTGGCGTCGGCGGTCGCCACTGCCGTCACCCATCCTCAGTTGTGGGAGGCGGCCTTCTGGGCCTATCCGCGCTTCGGCGTGTGGCCCAGCCTCGTGGCCCTGGAAACCCTCGTCGTCCTAGTGGAAGGGCTGCTCATCGCCTGGATGGCAATGCTCGCAATGCCGCGAGCGATGCTCGTGTCCCTTGGGTGCAACACCGCCTCCTGCCTGGTCGGCCTTTGGTTCTGGTTCGCGGGCGGCAACGGCTAGGGTCACCGTCTCGTTCCTGTCGCGATCGTAGAGTGTCAGCGTCACGGTGCCGCGGGCCGAGTGGAAGGCATCGAGTATCTGTTGCACCTGACCGTGCTCGGGCGCGAGGTCCGTGGCGTTCACCCGCACGACCTCCCGGCCGATGACCCCTTTGGCCTTGGCGCGCGCGCAATTGGGGTGGCCCTCGACGCACCCGGCCAGCACGGCAATGTCGAAGGTCTTCGAATATCCCGGCGGAAACCTCACCGCGACCGGGCGGATTTCGAAGTCGAGACCGGCGACGCTGCCGCTCAAGGGGCCGCGGTCCGGGGTCGGCGGCATATCTGCAACCGCCGTCGCGCCCAGCACAGCGACCACGACCATCATTGTCAGACAACGCAGGCTTGCTCGCATGAATGCCTCCCAACCCGGAGGATTATGCACTCGGCGAACAGGGCTCGACACGCGTCTCGACGCCGGCAAGAGGCGGCGCGACGGCGGGAAGGTCGTCCCGACGCAGCGAGCATCTGGCTCTACCGCGACCATGTCAGCGAGCACATGGATGGCGGCCCGCTACGAGGCGCTGCCCTGGCCGGCGCAACCGGTTGCACAATAAGCGAAATTCGGTCGCCAAGGGACGAGCGGGCACGCGGAACCGTCCCTCTTGCCAAATTAGTTGCGATATGCGTTAAATATTGCGCGAATGAGAAAGGAAATGACCATGGCCGGCTTCGAGCGCAACAGTCTCACACCCGCGATCAGCTATCGCGACCCCAAAGCCGCCCTCGGCTGGCTGGAGAAGGCCTTTGGCTTCGAACCCGCCATGATCATCAGCGACAAGGCCGGCGCTATCGCGCACGCGGAGATGCGCTACGGCGAATGCCTGGTCATGATCGGCAGTGAATGGTCCGAAGATCACCGCAGTCCCGCCTCGCTCGGCGGCAAGAACACGCAAAGCGTTCACGTCCATGTGCGCGAGGGCCTCGACGCCCATTGCGAACGCGCGCGCAAAGCGGGCGCGACGATCATCATGGAGCCCTAGACGCAGTTCTACGGCGACCGGACCTATCGGGCAAAAGACCCCGAAGGCCACATCTGGACCTTCGGTCAGAGGGTGAAGGAGATGTCGCCCGACGAATGGGACAAGGCGAGCGGGCTCAAGACCAAAATGTATCCGTGATGCGGGCGGCGATCGACGACCGCCTCGCGGCGCTGGCCGATCCGCAGCGCCGGCGCGCCGTCGAGCTCTTGAGCGAGCGTCCGCGCCGCGCCGGCGAGCTCGCTGAGGCGCTCGGCGTTTCCGCACCGGCAATGAGCCGGCACCTGCGTGCATTGAAGGCGAGCGGACTGGTCGAGGAGGCGCATCCGGAATTCGACGCTCGTGTCCGCATCTATGCCTTGAAAGAGGCGGGGATGGCCGACCTTAAGAAATGGCTGGCCGACACGGAGCGGACATGGAGCCGCCAACTGGCCTCCTTCAAAGCCCATGTCGAGAAGGGCAGTCTGACGTGAGGTCCTGCGTATTCGTCGCATTGCGCGTCAAGACCTCGCCGGAGCGCGCCTTCGACGCCTTTACGCAAGAGATCGGCCTGTGGTGGCGGCCGGATCCACTGTTTCCCATCACGCCGCGCGGCGACGGCGTTCTCGCCTTTGACGGCGAGGGCGCGCTCGTAACGCGATTGCCGGACGGCACGGTGTTCGAAATCGGCAAAGTGACGGAATGGCGGCGCGGCCAAAAGCTGGCCTTCAACTGGCGGCCTGCAACGTTCGACCAGGGGCAGACGACCAACGTGGAGATCACGTTCGAAGCGGTCGGCAGCGAAACGCGGGTCAGCGTACGCCACCATGGCTGGCTCGAAATTCCGCAGGACCATGTCGCGCGCCACGGTTTTCCCGATCAGATCACGCAGCTGCGTGTCGCCGATTGGTGGTGGCGTTCTCTTGCGGCTTTCGAGGAGGTCGGAGGCGGGCGCTGACGCGTGCCGTGGAGCAACGGCAACGCCCAGCCGTCACGTCTCGTCGGGGGTGTCGCTCGGCGCGGTTTCGGAATCGGCTTCCGCGACCTCGGGTTGCGGCGCGCCCGCAATGTCCTGCAGCGGCTTCAGCGTGGTGCCGGCTTTGGCGGCACGCTTGATGGCGCGATCGCGCTTGGCGGCGGCGCGGCTCACCGCAAGGTCCAGTTCGAGCTGCGAACACAGCCCCAATGTCACCGGATCGACCGCCTTGATGTTGGTCGCGTTCCAGTGCGAGCGCTCGCGGATCTTCTGGATCGTCGCCTTGGTCGTACCGATCAGCTTGATGATGTCGGCATCGGTGAATTCCGGATGGTTGCGCAGGATCCAGTACACGGCATCCGGCTTGTCCTGGCGCTTGGAGACCGGCGTGTAGCGCGGCGCCTTCTTCTGCTTGACGGCGGGCATCTTGTGCTTGGGCGGCGCCATCTTGAGGCGGGCCTTGGGATTTCTTTCGGCCTCTTCGATCTGCTCGCGCGACAGCTGGCCCGCCGAAACCGGGTCCATGCCCTTGATGCCTTTGGCCACGTCTTCGTCAGCGATGCCTTTCACCTCCAGCGGATGCAGGCCACAGAAGTCGGCGATCTGCTCGAAGGTGAGCGAGGTATTGTCCACCAGCCAAACGGCGGTGGCCTTCGGCATCAAAGGCTTGTTGTCGGCGGCCATGTAAATCTTCTCCCTTGCCGGGTTGACGTTCACCGTCCATCCCGATCCTTGAAGGCTAGAGCGTTCGAGGAATGGCAGGGTTTTAGCGGGGAAAGCCGCGAAAGAAAAGAGTTGAAATCGCGCCGCCGGGTGCGAAGCTGGCTGGCGGGGGTTGGGGAAAAAATGCATGAAATCCGGGTTCGTCAAGGCCTGTTTTGTGCTGGCCACGGCTTTGTTCGCCCTCGCGCTTGCAGGCTGTGCCGACCGCCTGGTCGTTACCTCCAGGCCGGGCCAGTTCAATCCGCCGCCGCAGCCGACTGATAAAGTGCGGTATTGCGACTCCTGGTACCCAGTCTCCGCGTCGGGTGAAGGGCGTCAGACCGTGATGTCGGCGCGCATCACCGCGAACGGCGATCTCGCCGATGTTGCCGTGACAGGTTCCAGCGGCAATGCTGACCTCGACGCCGCGGCGGTGACATGCGCCGCCCATACCTATGTCCGCCCGGCCGTCTGGGATGGCAAGCCGATCGAGATCGTCTGGACGTTCGAAGTTCTTTGGCATGTCGGGGGCCATTCCTTCGTGACGATCAAGCGGCCCGCCGGATATCCCTTGACCTGCTCGGCTTACTACCCGGCCTCGGCGGCAGAGAAACGCGAAGCAGGCTCCACCCTGGTATCCTTCGTCGTGGACACGGATGGTCGTGTCAGCAGGCCTGAGGTGATGCGCTCGAGCGGCTTCGAGGACCTGGATCAGGCAGCCTCGGCCTGTGTGACCGCCTGGCGCTATCTGCCCGCAACACGCGATGGAAAACCGGCCGCCTTCGGGTGGAGGGCGATCGTCGATTGGCGCACGGTCGGGGAGTCTTAAGTCGCGGCTTGCCTCAGGCTGCGAGCAGGATCTTGCCGACATGCGCGCCCGACTTCATCCAGGCATGCGCCGCCTGTGCCTCCGCCAGCGGGAAGATGCGGTCGATCACCGGTTTGATACGGCCTGCCGCGAGGAGCGGCCAGACTTCCTTGAGCAGGGCGTCGCGGATGGCGCCCTTCTCGGCATTGCTGCGCGAACGCAGCGTCGTCGCCGTCAAGGTGAGGCGCTTGCGCAGCATGAGGGCGAAATTCACGGTGGCGACTGGTCCCGCCTGATAGGCGACGTTGACGATGCGTCCCCATGGGGCGGCTGCCTGGAAGTTGCGGTTGATGTAGTCGCCGCCGACCATGTCGAGGATCACGTCGATGCCGCGCCCCGCCGTCTCATCGCGGACGACGTCGACGAAATCCTCGTCGCGGTAATTGATGGCGCGCTTGGCGCCCAACGCCAGGCAGGCCGCGCATTTTTCCGGCGAACCGGCCGTCGCGAAAACCACATGGCCGCGCGCGGCGCAGAGTTGGATCGCGGCGCTGCCCACGCCGCTCGATCCGCCGTGGATCAGCACGACGTCCGCGGGTCGCAAGCGGGCGGCATCGACCAAGTTCGTCCAGGCGGTGAAAAAGGCTTCGGGCAGGCCGGCCGCCGCCACGATATCGACGCCCGGCGGGACGGCCAGCAGACATTCCTGGGCCGCGACCGCATATTCCGCGTAACCGCCGCCTGCCAGCAGCGCGCAGACCTGCATCCCGATGTGCCATTCCGTGACGCCTTCGCCGACCGCCGCGATCTGACCGGAAACCTCCAGTCCCAGGGTCGACGGGGCGCCGGGCGGCGGCGGATATTGCCCCAGAGCTTGCAGCAGGTCGGCGCGGTTGACCCCGGCGGCGGCGGCCTTCACCAGCACTTCGCCCGGTCCGGGCCGGGGTACCTCGCATTCGACCGGCTGCAACCCGTATTCCTTGCCGGGCGTGATGACCTCGATGGCGTACATGGTTTATCCTTGTGCGGAACGAGGCGACTGTACCAGCGGCCCATGGAGATCGGAACGATGGCGATCGATCCCGAAGAACTGCTTCCGAGGAAGAAGCTTCCCGATATCGTGATCGGACAGGACCTTTCGGCCATGTCGGAATTCGAGTTGTCGGCGCGGATCATGACATTGGAGTCCGAAATCGTGCGCTGCAGGGAGGCGATCGCCGCGCGGAAGGCGACGAAATCCGCGGCAGACTCCTTCTTCAAAAGGTGAATTCGCATCTGCGAAGGCGCGAATGCCGTTCGTAATCATTAATACGCGCAATATGAACGTTGCGCGCGCGCAACCATATCGTTGGTTTATGCATACCTGCCGCATCGTTGCACCTTGCGCGCCGCGGCCCGCTTGATAGGTTTGCGGGGGAGGCGGGGAATCAATGACGACACTCGAAAGCGGCGATGAGAGTCCGCGCGATCTGACTCTTCAATCGTTCACGGGTTCGGCGCTCTTCCAGCGGACCTTCGACGAAGGCATGTCGCTGGTCGAGGAGACCGCGCGCTATCTCGATGGTCCGGGCCGCGAGGAGCAGCGCCAGCTGCCGCGCAAGACCGCGATGCTCTATGCCGGGGAAAGCATGCGCGTCACCACGCGTCTGATGCAGGCGGCAAGCTGGCTCCTGGTGCAGCGCGCCGTGCACGACGGCGACATGAATGCGGAAGACGCCTCCAGCGACCGCTATCGGCTCGGTTCCAAGGAGATCTGCTTCGGCGGCAACGCCGACGGCGTGGAACTTCTGCCCGTGACGCTGCGCGATCTGTTGTCGCGCAGCGACAACCTTTACCGCCGCATCGCCCGGCTCGACGAAGTTCTGTTCGGCAGCGGCGAGCTGCCTCCGGGCGCGCGCGGCCAGATGTCGATGCTCGAACAGGCGTTCGGAAATCAGTAGACCGGCCGGCAGAAACGAAAACGGGGCCTGAGGCCCCGTCTGCGCGTCCGTGTCATGGCACGCGCCCTACGACTTCACAAATCCCGCGAACTTCTTGTTGAAGCGGGTCAGGCGCCCGCCGCGGTCGAGAAGCTGCTGCTGGCCGCCGGTCCAGGCCGGATGGGTCGTCGGGTCGATGTCGAGCGTCAGCTTCTGGTCGGGCTCGCCCCAGGTCGTGCGCGTGCGGTAGGTCGTGCCGTCGTTCAGTTGCACGTTCACGAAATGGTAGTTGGGGTGGATGCCCTTCTTCATGGCTCTGGCCCTTAAGCGCGTGGAGGCGGGGCTTATAGGGGATCGCCGGGAAGGGTGCAAGGCGCCGCACGATTTGCCCTTTCCGGCCGTCCGGGGGCTCCTATATAGGGGTATCCACGGAGAGCCCGATGCCCCAATCCGGCGCCGAATACGCCGAACAGGTCCGCTACGCCGCCCAGGGCCGGGCCAAGAGCCGTTCCCTCGCGCCTCTGCGCGGACTGGTTCCGTTCCTCAGGCCCTACCGCCTGCACATCGCTTTGGCGATCGTGGCGCTCATCGCCTCGTCGACCGCCACCCTCGTCCTGCCCGCGGTGCTGCGCCAGTTGATCGATCACGGCTTCACCGCCGCCGAGATCGTTCACCTGACGCACTATTTTGTCCTCTTCCTCATCGCGGTGGCGGTGCTGGGTGTGGCTACGGCGATCCGCTTCTACTTCGTGACCTGGCTGGGCGAACGCGTCATCGCGGACATCCGCAAGGCGGTGTTCGGCCACGTTCTCGTGCTGACGCCGGCCTTCTTCGAGGTGACACGCACCGGCGAAGTGCTGTCGCGGCTGGCCGCCGACACGACGCTGATCCAGACCGTGGTCGGCTCCTCCGCCTCGGTGGCGCTGCGCAATCTCGTGATGTTCACCGGCGGGCTGGCGCTGATGTTCGTCACCAGCGTCAAGCTGACGCTGCTGGTGATCGCCGCGGTGCTCCTGGTGTTCATTCCGCTGATCGTCTTCGGGCGCTGGGTGCGCACCTTGAGCCGCAAGAGCCAGGACCGGATCGCCGACACCAGCGCGCATGCGGGCGAAACGCTCAATGCCGTGCACACGGTGCAGGCCTTTACCCGCGAGGACTACGAACGCGGCCGCTACGGCGCCGCGGTCGAAGATTCCTTCAGGGTCGCGGTCCGTCGCACCGCCGCCCGCGCGGTGATGACGGCCGTCGTGATTTTTTCCATCTTCGGCTGCCTGGGCCTCGTCTTTCTGGTCGGCGCACAGAACGTCGTGGCCCACACGACGACGCCGGGCCAGCTGGTCCAGTTCGTGTTCTACGCCATCATCGTCGCCGGCGGCGTCGGGGCCATGAGCGAGACCTGGGGCGATGTGCAACGCGCGGCCGGCGCCTCCGAGCGCCTGATGGAATTGCTGCACGCGCGCCCGGCCATCGAGGCGCCGGCCCATCCCGCAGTGCTGACGAAGCCCGCCAAGGGCGCCGTGCGCTTCGACAACGTCGTGTTCCATTATCCTTCGCGGCCGGACCAGGCGGCTCTCGACGGCTTCTCCCTCGACGTTGCGCCTGGCGAGGCCGTGGCGCTGGTGGGACCCTCCGGCGCCGGCAAATCCACGGTATTCCAGCTCCTGTTGCGCTTCTTCGCGCCGCAATCCGGCCTGATCGCGTTCGACGGCCTCGACATCGCCAGCCTCGACCCGTCGGACTTGCGCCGAGCCATCGCGCTGGTCGCCCAGGATCCGGTGATCTTCTCGGGCTCCATCGCCGACAACATCCGCTACGGACGTCCGGGGGCGAGTGACGACGACGTACGCCGCGCCGCCGATGCCGCTGCGGCGGCTGAATTCATCGAACGCCTGCCGCAGGCCTATGGCACGCTGCTTGGTGAGCGCGGCGTCACCTTGTCCGGCGGCCAGCGCCAGCGCGTCGCCATCGCCCGCGCCATGCTGCGTGATGCGCCGCTGCTGTTGCTGGACGAAGCCACCAGCGCCCTGGATGCCGAGAACGAGAGGCTGGTGCAACAAGGACTCGCCAATTTGATGACGGGCCGCACCACGCTTGTCATTGCCCACAGACTCGCCACAATCCAGCGGCTGAAACGCATCGTGGTCATGGATCAGGGTCGCGTGGTGGGAGAGGGCGGCCACGCGGAGTTGGTGGCGGACGGCGGCCTTTATGCGCGCCTGGCGGGACTGCAATTCGCGGGCATGCGGCAAGGAGAATTGGCCGGCTGACAAGGGGGGAAATGATGGCGGCAAGTCCCTGGGTCCGAGCGGGGATCACGGCAGCGGCGATGCTCACGGTGGCCGTGGTTGCGCTGGGATACCGCATGCTGGAGTCGCACGGCGCCTTCACCACGGTGACGCCCGGCTTTTCCGGGACCTGTGTCGGCGTTCCGACGGCCAGAGGTCCCGAAGACATCGTCATCGATGCCGTGCACAAGGTCGCGTTCATCTCGGCGACCGATCGTCCCGCCCGAGCTGGGGGAAAGCCCTCCGCCGCGGACGGGCTCTATTCGTATGCCTATCTGGAGCCGGGTGCGAAGCCCGTGAAGCTCGCCGGAACGCCTGGTGATTTCCATCCGCACGGCCTCAGCCTGTACCGTGCTCCCGACGGCTCCATGACCCTGATGGCGATCAACCACCGCCTGGACGGAAGCAATTCCGTCGACATCTTCTCGGTGGAAATCAACGGCACCGCCGCGCATGCGACCGAGATCGGCAGCATCACGGGCGGGGTTCTCGCCAGTCCCAATGCGCTCGCCGCCATCGACGAGGACCGCTTCTACGTCGTCAACGATCACACCTCGAAGACGGCGCTGGGCCGCTGGCTCGACGACAACCTGCTTCTGCCGCGCGCCGATGTGCTCTATTTCGACGGCATGAAGTTCAACGAGGTGGCCACGGGACTGAACTACCCCAATGGCGTGGCGCTGTCGGACGACGGGAAATACCTTTATGTACCCGAAGCTTTCGCGCGGGTGCTGCTCACCTTCGAGCGCAATCCCTTCTCGGGCGAACTGCACCAGGTCGGCGTGCTCGACATTCCTTCCAATCTCGACAACGCCCGGGTGGCGGCCGACGGCAGTGTGTGGATCGGCAGCCATCCCAAGGCCTATGCCATGGCGGCGATGCGCCGCGATCCCGGGAAACCGGCGCCGTCCGAGATCTTCCGGGTATCGGTCGAGAACGGCCTGCCGCGCGGGGCCACGCTGGTCTACGCCGACAGGGGCTCACAGATCGGCGGCGCCAGCGTCGGTGCGCCGTCGGATGGCCGCCTTCTGATCGGCTCGCCGCTCGACGACAAGATCCTCAACTGCGTCCTTCCCCGTTGAGGCAATCGGCGCGTTCACGCGCACAGAAACCGCAGCGGATCGGCGAGGCGGGCGTGCCACGAGGTCTCGTTGTGCTCCGCGCCCGGATAGACCCGGCTTTCGAAATCGCGCCCGCGCTGCCAGCCCAGTTGTGCCAGCTCAAGATCCACCGCGGTTTGGTACGGCGCATATTCCGCATCGAGTGTCGCGGTGCCGCGGTCGAACCACAGCTTGCGGCCCTGGGGCGGCCCGAGCTTGCTTTGCAGGTAGTCCCGCATGGCCCCGATCGCTTCCGATTCATAGGGCAGCGAGGACCTCGGTTTCGCGAAATCCTCGGGAGCCGGGAGAAACAGAGGCCAGTGCGTGGAAAGGCAGCCGGCGCGACCGAAGACCTGCGGATATTCCGCCAGCGCGTACAGAGAGATCAGCCCGCCCATGCTGGAGCCCATGACGAGCGTGTCGCCCGGCCCGGCTAGCGTGCGATAGCGCCGGTCGATCACCGGCTTCAACTCGTCGACCATGAATTTCAGATAGGCGTTCGAGAAGGGCGGCCCGCCCCATTCGCGGTCCCATCGTTCGCGCCATGCCGTGGATAGGCGGTCATGGACTGCTTCCGGCGTGTATTGCCGGGGCCGGTCCTTGCCCAGGTTGGCGATGCCCACGACGATCAACGGCCGGATGGCGTTCGCCGCCATCAACTGGGCAATCACCGCGTCCACCCGCCAGGCCACGCCGCCATAGGCGCGCGCCGGATCGAACAGGTTCTGCCCGTCCTGCATGTAGAGCACGCCGCAGCGCCCATTGCCGCCGGCATAGCCGGGCGGCAACCATACCGTCACCGCATCGGCACCGATCAAGCGCGACGGCATCGCACCAAGCTCTTCGACATACCCGCCATCCGCCGCGGCACCGATGTCGCCGGCGCCAGCCATGGCGCCCAACCCGATCAGCACGGTTCTGCGGTCCATCGCCCGCCCCTCTTGGAGAAGGCGATGCTAGTCCCCGCCGGGGCGGTTGCCACGGCATCGCATACGTATGCGGCTAGACGAGCCTGCGGCCGGTCATCCGCTCGAGAACGCGAAGGGGCGAGCGCGAGGGATCGGCCATCGCGCCCACCGGAACATAGAAGGTCTGCTCCAGCGCGTGCTGCCCCTTGAGGGTGGCATGCACGACCTGGTCGGTGTAGCACATCCACACCGCGCCCGGCGGGAAGTCGATCGGCGTCTTTGGGCACTTCGCCTGATAAGCGAGGTCGAGCTTGGCGCCGTGGTGCAGCCCCAGCATCAGCTCGTCATACGGTGTGCGCCGGCCGACGGTGGCGCCCACGGCTGCGTAAAACCATGCTGCGCCGGGAATCGGCGGCTTGGCCCGCGGCAAGATGTTGCGCGCCATGTCAGCGAATGGCTCGCCCACGTTCCACAACCGCGCCTTGCCGTCGGGATTGACGTTGGCGAAGACGCGCAAGATGCGGCGGCCGTTCATCGGCACGGACGGAAAGGCGTCGACATGCAGACGCGTGTCGTCTGCCAGCGGGCGGGCCTTGCGTCCTTCGATTTCGACCGGGCGAAAGCTCGTGGGCCCCAGATCGACACGTCCGCGATAGGTCGGAAACAGCGTCTCCACCAGCGCCGCGGCGGCATCCGAGAAACGGACCATCATGCCGCGCAGGCAATCCTTGGTGCCGCCTGAAAGCGTGGCATGACTGAGCGTACCGTCCGGCTCGAGGCTCACGTTCTTGCCGCCGTGGTCGAGCACCCGCGGCATCAGCAATCTTTCTTCGCCCGAACGCAGAGTAAAGTTGAGATGCGGGAAGTACAGGATCGATCCCTGTTCGAGCGCACCGACGGCGTCCCCCTGTTCATCGCTCGCGAACGGTCCGGCCCAGGCGTCGCTATCGATGGCGTGGAGGACGTCCATTCCGCTACGTTCAATCTGTGTCACGTCCCAGAATAGGAAGAACACGCGCGCGAACAAGCGATCATGCACTAACAATTGAGGGCGCCGTCGCCGGCGCCCTCATTAGGCCTGCCCCCAGAGAAACAACAATCAAGCGGCGACTTCTTCCGCGGGATCGCGCAGCACATAGCCGCGGCCCCAGACGGTCTCGATGTAGTTGTCGCCATTGGTCGCGGCAGCGAGCTTCTTGCGCAGCTTGCAAATGAAGACGTCGATGATCTTCAGCTCTGGCTCGTCCATACCGCCGTAAAGATGGTTGAGGAACATCTCCTTCGTGAGCGTGGTTCCTTTCCTCAACGAGAGAAGTTCCAGCATCTGATATTCCTTGCCGGTCAGATGCACGCGCTGGCCGTCGACCTCAACCGTCTTGGCGTCGAGGTTCACGGTCAGCTTGCCGGTGGTGATCACGCTCTGCGAATGGCCCTTCGAGCGGCGTACCACCGCCTGGATGCGGGCGACCAGCTCGTCCTTGTGGAAAGGCTTGGTCATGTAGTCGTCGGCACCGAAGCCCAGCGCCTTCACTTTCGCTTCCACGATGGCATTGCCGGACAGGATGAGGACGGGCGTCTGCACCTTGGCGACGCGCAGGCTCTTCAAGACCTCGAAGCCGCTCATGTCGGGAAGCTGCAGATCGAGTACGATAATGTCGTAATCGTACAGCTTGCCGAGATCGATCCCCTCCTCGCCCAGATCTGTCGTATAGACGTTGAAGCCCTCCGACCGCAGCATCAATTCGATGCTGCGCGCCATCGCGCTGTCGTCTTCGATCAAGAGCACGCGCATGTCAGACCCCTTTGGTCTTGAGCCGGCAAACCTTCTACCGGACTAGTTAACCACTCCAAAGACGGTAAGCGGAAATGGTTAATATCCACTTTCTGTCACAGGCCTCATTTCAGGAGATGCGAACCGGCCTTAACAACACCCGTCGGATTGGCCCCGCCGCCCCATCTCCTTGATTCGATTTGTTAAGTTTACCGCCACTTAAATCCTTCCAGGCAAGATGTCCAATTCAGGGACCGTCTCAGCGGGATTCGGATGCAAACATTGAAGCAGGACATCGAGGCCATTCCGGGGCTGAGGCGGTTCGGCCGTGTGGCGCGAATCGAGGGCTTGCTCGTCGAGGTCACCGGGGCCTCCGGCGGCATCAGCATGGGCGGCCAGGTCCGGCTGACCCCGTCCTTGGGACGGCAGATTTCCTGCGAAGTCGTGGGATTTCGCGACGGCCGGGCGCTGGCCATGCCGCTGGGAACCCTGGACGGCATGACACTGGGGGCACGGGCCGATTTCGAAGGCCGCGCGGCCTCCATTTATCCCTGTCGCGGCTGGCTGGGGCGCGTGCTGGATGCTTTCGTCAGGCCCAGCGACGGCAAGGGACAGTTGCCGCTCGGCCCGGTGGCCTATCCGCTCAAGGCCCAACCGCCGTCGGCGCAGGCGCGCGCGCGCGTGGGCGGCAAGCTGGATCTCGGCGTGCGGGCTCTCAATGCTTTCATGACCTGCTGCAAGGGCCAGCGCATGGGCATCTTCTCAGGTTCCGGCGTGGGCAAGTCCACGCTGCTCGCCATGCTGGCGCGCAACACCGATGCCGATGCCATCGTCATCGGGCTGGTGGGCGAACGCGGCAGGGAGGTCAAGGAATTCGTCGAGGACGACCTGGGCGAAGCCGGTCTGAAGCGTTCCGTCGTCGTCGCCGCGACCTCGGATCAGCCGCCGCTGGTGCGCCGCCAGGCGGCCTATACGGCGATGACGATCGCCGAGCAGCTGCGCGACCAGGGCCTGCATGTGCTGCTTCTGATGGACAGCGTGACGCGCTTCGCCATGGCCCAGCGCGAGGTCGGCCTGTCGGCCGGCGAGCCGCCGGCCGCCAAAGGTTATACGCCGACGGTCTTCGCGGAACTGCCGCGCCTTCTCGAACGTGCCGGTCCGGCACAAGAGGGCTGCGGCGGCTCCATCACGGGGTTGTTCACGGTTCTGGTGGAGGGCGACGACCATAACGAACCGATTTCGGATGCGGTGCGCGGCATATTGGACGGCCACATCGTGCTCGACCGTGCCATTGCGGAACGCGGAAGGTTTCCGGCGATCAACATCCTGCGTTCGGTAAGTCGCTCCATGCCGGCCTGCAATACCGATACGGAACAGCAAATCGTTGCCAAGGCCCGTAAATCCATCGCCGTTTACGAAGATATGGCGGAACTCATACGTCTGGGCGCCTACAAGTTGGGAACCAACGTCGATGTCGATGTGGCAATAGGCTTGCATGCGGAGTTTGAACGGTTCCTGGCACAGAAAAAGGATGAACGGGCCACGTTAACCGAAGGGTATGACGAGTTGGGCAGAATACTCGCGGGGGCGAAGGGTAAGACGTCATGAAGCGACAGGACACATTGCTCCGCTTGAGGCGGTTTCGCGTCGACGACCTGAAGCGGCGCATGGCGACGCTCGACGGCATGAAAGCCGACGTGGACAAGAAGCTCGCCGATCTTGAGGAGAGCGTGGCGCGCGAACGTCAGCGTGCCGGCGACACCGATATCGGCCGCCTGGCCTTCCCGTCCTTCCTCAAGTCGATCGAAATCCGCCGCGAGAAGCTGCGCGAGACGCTGAAGGACATCGAACGCGAACGCGCCGCCTGCCAGGCCGATCTCACCGCCGCCTTTCAGGATCTGAAGAGCCTGGAGTTCGCGCAGGAGCAGCAGGAGAAGCGGCTGGCCGAGATCGAAGCCCGCCGGTCGCAGTCGCGCCTCGACGAGATGGCGCTGGTGCGCCACCTGCGCAAGCACGCTTTACGCGGCGCCTGAGGGTTGCCGCCGGATTGCGGCAGCCGTCCCGGAGCGCAGAAAGTCATTTCGCAATTTCCCGCGAACCTTCTAGAATCTGCCGCCTGCTTCGCGGGGGAGGCGTTCGTGTCGGTATCGGAATATCTGGCGCCGTTCGTGGGGCGCCTGGCGCTGGGCTGGTTTTTCCTGCTTCAGGTCGCCGCTTACGGCGGCCACTGGGATGCGACGATCTCGCTGATGGTCTTCCGCGGCATCCCCGCGGCGCCATTTGTCCTGTCGCTGGCGCTCTTCGGGCTGATCCTGGGCAGTCTGTCGCTGATTCTCGGGTTCCACACGCGCTACGGCGCCGTGCTGCTGTTCGGCGTCACGATCATCGCCAGCGTGGCGATGCATGACTACTGGCAGATTCACGACAATCCCGCGGCGCGCCAGGGCGATTTCGAAATCTTCGCGTGCAGCGTGGCCATCGCCGGCGGCCTCCTGCTGCTCGTTGGGCACGGGCCGGGACCTCTCGCCGTGGACAACCGGATCGCGGGCAAGAAGAAAAAATAGGACCCTCCCGGCGGACGCAGATCCGCCGGGCCGGCCTGCGTTCCACGGTCAGCCGATCAGCGGACCGCCGAGCGAATGACGTTGACGACCGCAATCAGGACGATGAAGACGACCGAATAGGCGACGAGCGTCAGCATTCCCATGCCGAGGAAAGCATGCCAATCCGCCTTTGCGAATGCGATGGCGTCCTGGTGGCCGAGAGTGATGGCGCGCGCAAAGCCGAGCGCCGCAAAGGCCACGAGCGACCAGAACGTTGCCGAGATGACCGAGTTCAGCCCCTGAATCAGAACGCCCGCAACGATCGCGATGACGACGATGAGACCGAGCGTGATGTAATCGGCAGACGTCAGCAGGCCCTGAATCGCATGCCAGATATCCATAAGTGCAGACATAGTTCCCCCTTGAACCCACACAGTTTTGTCAGACAACCGCCCCGCGATGTGTGGTCGTTGCCTATTTACGGATCATACACCAAACCCGCCGTTTCGCGAGTTGAGTCGCAAAGGCTGTCCCGGCGGAAATTTATAGTTAACGTACTGACGAAGCGGCGGAAATCCGCCCCGTCGGCCCGCCCAGAGCCGCCGCCAGAGCCGCCAGAGACGCCACGGCGGGGCTCTGTGGATGGAGTGTGGACAAGGGTGCCTGGCGGCGCACGCTGTCGGTGACGCGAGGATCGAGGGGGATGTATCCCAAATAGCCGGGCGTGGCCCTGAGGAACGTCTTGGCGGCGTTCTGCAAGGACTCGGCGGTGCGACGCGCTTCTGCAGCGCTCGCAGCCAGATTGACCGCCAGCGACGGCATCCGTCCGCCGGAACGCCACAAGGCGCGCTTGAGGAACGCATAGGCATCGGTGATCGACGACGGATCGGGTGTGGCGATCACCAGCATGTCGTCGGCTTCCGCCGCGAAGGTCATCACCAGCTCGGAGACGCCGGCGCCGAGATCGATCAGTATACGGTCATAGCTGATGGCGCGCCGGAAGATGGCGACAAGACGCTGGGCGACATGCGCGTCGGCGTCCGCCAGCGCGCCGCTGCCGGTAGGCGCCGCCAGCAGATCGAATCCCGCATTTGGCACATGCACCACGGCGTCGATGAGGCGGGCGCGTCCGGCCAGCATGCCCTCGAGATCGCCGCCCTGGGCGAGCCCGAGATGGATCGTCGTGTTCGACAGCCCGAGATCGGCATCGCACACCAGGACATGTTCGCCCATGGCCGCCAGCGCATGCGCCAGGCCGATGGTGACGAAGGTCTTGCCCGTCCCGCCCTTGCCCGAACCGATGGCGGTCAGGCGTGGCCCCGCTTTGATCATTGTGCACTCCCCGCTTCCACCAGAAGGCGCGCCAGCCCGAGCGACGTCAGCGCTTCCAGTCCGCCCGCCACGAAGGGCGAGCGCGTGATGTAGGCCAGTCTCTGCCCCGGCGTCAGCGCCGCAGCGGCCAAGGCGCCGGCGCGGCGCGCCAGATCGGCGCCGGTGATGACAAGGCGCGTGGCGCCCGATTGCGCAAGGGCGGCGGCGATTTCGCTGATCTCCTCGCTGTCGCACAGCGCCGAGGCGACACCCAGCGCTTCCACGCCGTCGAGTTGCATCAGCGCCGAGAAGGCGGCCGCAGCCTTGGGCTGGCGCGGGTCGAATCCCGCCGTGTCGATGACGGCCAGCGTGCCGTGGGTCGCCGCCTGGGCGATCATGGGAGCGATCGCCACGGCGCTGTCCGCGGTGGCGATGCCGGCATCGAGGTGATCGGCGAATTCCTTGAGGCGCGCGACGGCGCCGGCGCCGGCGACGTCGCCGGCGATCAGCATCACGGCGCGTCCGGCCAGCTTGGCGTGGGCGGCAAGCTTGGCGGCGACGGCGGTCTTGCCTGCCCCGTTGGGGCCGACCACCAGAAGAGCGGCCGCGCTGGCGAACTGGATGGGGGCCGGGGTGAGGCGCGCGTCGATGGCGGCGGCGAGCGCCAGCGTCATGTCGGAGAGGCCCGTCTTGGCGCTTTCCTCGGCCAGCATGTGGGCCAGCGTGTCCGGCAGGCGGTGGCGAGCGAGGGCGCCCAGCAGTTCGGCGCGGTCGAAGCGGCGCCGCGTCGGGTGTGCGGCGGGCTTACCGTCGCGCAGCCTGCGCACCAGCGCGTCGCGGTAGGTCGTCTCGAAATCCGTCGGTCCCTCGCTCGGTTCCTGCTGTTCCGGCGCCTCCATCTTGTCGAGCGCGGCGCGCACGATCACGCCGCCGCCCTTGGCGCGTTCGCTGGCGATGATCACGGCGTCGGGGCCCATCTCGGCGCGGACTTCCGCCAGCGCCGCCTTCATGTCGCCTGCGAGGAAGGTTCTGAGCTGCATCAGATCTGTCCCAAGGTGCGCAGGCGGACCGAAGCGTGGATATCATTCTGCGACATCACCACCGTCTGGGCGCGGAAGCGCTCGATGATCGATCGCACGAACGGCCTGATCTGCGGGCTGGTGAGGAGCACGGGGACCTCGTTCTTCTGCGAGGCTTCGTCGAAGCGGTCGCGCACGCTGACGATGAACTGCTGCAGCTGGCTCGGCGCCATGGCCAGCTGACGGTCCTCGCCCTGGCCGATGATGGATTCGGCGAAGGCCTGCTCCCAGGCCGGTGACAGCGCCAGGATCGGCAGGTAGCCGCCCGGCGCCAGATTGGCGTGGCACAGTTGGCGGGCCAGGCGGGCGCGCACATGTTCGGTGATGTAGAGCGCGTTCTTGGTGTGGCCGACGGCCTCGGCGATGCCTTCCAGGATCGACGGCAGGTCGCGGATCGAGACGCGCTCGCCGAGCAGCGTCTGCAGCACGCGCTGGACGCCGGTGACCGAGATCTGCGACGGGATGAGGTCGTCCACCAGCTTCTTGTGCTCGGCCGGCAGGTCGTCGAGCAGCTTCTTGGTCTCGGCGTAGGAGAGCAGCTCCGCCATGTGCGACTTGAGCACTTCGGTGAGGTGGGTGGTCAATACCGTGCCGGGATCGACCACGGTGTAGCCGCGGAAGCTCGCCTCGTCGCGCAGCGCGGTCGACACCCAGGTGGCGGGCAGGCCGAAGGCCGGCTCGGTCGTGTGCGTGCCGGGCATATCGATGGGAAGGCCCTTGGGATCCATCACCAGCAGGTTGCCCGGATAGAGCTCGCCCTTGCCGGATTCGACCTCCTTGACGCTGATGCGGTACTCGTTGGCGCCCAGCTGCATGTTGTCGAGGATGCGCACGGCGGGCATGACGAAGCCCATCTCCTGGGCCAGCTGGCGGCGAAGCGCCTTGATCTGGTCGGTGATGCGGTGGCCCTTGACCTCGTTGATCAGTGGCAGCAGCCCGTAGCCGAGCTCGACGCGCAGCAGGTCGAGCGCCAGCGCGGTCGAGATCGGTTCTTCCTTGGACTTCTCCTCGTTCTTGGCCTTGTCCTCTTCCTCGCGCGTTTTCGAATCCTCGGCGTGCTTGCGCTTGTAGGCGTGCCAGGCGAGGGCGCCCACGCCCGCCGAAAGGCCGGCGAAGGCGAAGGTCGGCATGCCGGGCAGCACGGCGACGATGCCCATCACGGCGGAGGCCATGCCGAGCGCCTGGGGATAGAACGACAGCTGTTTCATCAAGGCGCGGTCGGTCGAGCCTTCGACGCCCGCCTTCGACACCATGAGGCCGGCCGCCGTGGACACGATCAGCGCCGGCATCTGGCTGACGAGGCCGTCGCCGACCGACAGCACGGTGAAGGTGTTGGTGGCGTCGGCGAAGCTCATGCCGTGTTGCGCCACCGCGACGATGATGCCGCCGATGACGTTGATGCCCACGATCAGAAGGCCGGCGATGGCGTCGCCGCGCACGAACTTGGAGGCGCCGTCCATGGCGCCGAAGAAATTGGATTCGGACTCCAGCTCCTTGCGCCGCTTGCGGGCATCCTTCTCGTCGATCAGTCCGGCCGACAGATCGGCGTCGATCGCCATCTGCTTGCCCGGCATGGCGTCCAGGGTGAAGCGCGCCGCGACTTCGGCGATGCGCCCCGAACCCTTGGTGATGACCACGAAATTCACCACCACCAGGATCGAGAACACGATCAGGCCGATCACGAAGTTGCCCTGCATGATCAGCTTGCCGAAGGCTTCGATCACGTAACCGGCGGCGGCCGTACCCGTGTTGCCGTGCGCGAGGATGAGGCGCGTCGAGGCCAGGTTCAGAGCCAGGCGCATCATCGTGGTGATGAGCAGCACCGCCGGGAACGAGCTGAACTCCAGCGGCCGGCGGATGAACACCGCCGTCATCAGGATGAGGATCGAGAAGCTGAGCGAGAAGGCGAGGCTGATGTCGAGCAGCCAGGTCGGCAGAGGCAGGATCAGGACCACCAGGATGGCCATGATGCCCAGCGCCAGCGCCAGGTCGCTGCGCTTGATGAAGTCGAAGATGCCCGCCGGCGAGAAATCGAAGGCGGCCGCGGGCGTTGCGGTGCTGGTGTCAGACATCCTGGTTGCCCCCAGGCGGGCAGACCGCAGAGCCTCGCGAAGCGCCGCGCGCTGCGACCTCCCCCCAAGAGGGAAGGGAAATTTCGCGTCGGCCCTCGGTCATGTTTCTATCCCGCCGCGCGTTGTTCGCCGGGGCCGGGGACCGCCAGTCCGGACTGGGCGTATTCGCGCAGCTTGTTGCGCAAGGTGCGGATCGAGATGCCCAGAATGTTGGCGGCATGCGTGCGGTTGCCGAGGCAGTGGTCGAGCGTGTCGAGGATCAGGTCGCGTTCGACATCGGCGACCGTGCGTCCGACGAGGCCGCGCGTGACCGCCGCCGCGCTTTCGACCGCGCTGCGCACCGGCGCGGGCAGATCGCTGCCTGCGGCGAAGGTCGAGCTGCCGACATGGGTGCCGTCAGGCAGGCGGATGGCCTCCGGGCCGATCTCGGTGCCGGTGGCGAGCAGCACGGCGCGATGGATGGTGTTCTCGAGCTCCCGGACGTTGCCCTTCCAGGGATGGGAGGCGAGCAGTCGCTCGGTGGCCGGCGCGATGGCGCGGTAAGGCACGCCGTTGGCGTCGGCGTATTTGCGCGCGAAGTGCCGCGCCAGCGCCTGGATGTCCTTGGGCCTTTCGCGCAGCGGCGGCAGGCGCAGATTGACGACGTTGAGGCGGTAGAGCAGGTCCTCGCGGAAGGTGCCGCGCTTGACCGCATCCGACAGGTCGCGGTTCGAGGTGGCGATGATGCGGATGTCAACCTTGACGGGGCGGGTGCCGCCGACGCGGTCGATCTCGCGCTCCTGGATGGCACGCAGCAGCTTCGCCTGCAGGCGGGCGTCCATTTCGCTGATTTCGTCGAGCAGAAGCGTGCCGCCATTGGCTTCCTCGAACTTGCCGATGCGCCGGGCGATGGCGCCGGTGAAGGCACCCTTCTCATGACCGAACAATTCGGATTCGAGAAGGTTCTCCGGGATGGCGGCGCAGTTCACTGAGATGAAGGGCTTGTCGGCACGCGACGATTTCTGATGGACGTAGCGCGCCAGCACCTCCTTGCCCGAGCCGCTTTCGCCGGTCAGCAGGATCGAGGCGTCCGAGCCCGCCACCTGGTCCGCGAGGGCGATGACGGCCGTCATCGCTTCGTCCTCGGCGATCATCTGATGGGTTTCGTCGGCGACCGCCGCCAGGACCGCCGCGATCAGTTCCGGATCGGGCGGCAAAGGCAGGTATTCCTTGGCGCCGGCGCGGATGGCTTCCACCGCCTTGCGCGCGTCGGTGCCGACGCCGCAGGCCACCACCGGCGTGCAGATGCGTTCCTGGGCCAGGCCGCGCACCAGCGAGGCGATGTCGAGCGTGACGTCGCACAGCACAAGGTCGGCGCCTTGTCCGCCGCGCAGGGTGGCAAGCCCCTGCTCGATGTCGCTGGCATGGGTGACCCTGGCGCCGCGATCCATCGCGATCTTGGTCGCCGTTCCGATCTGGCCCTGGAGCCCGCCGACGATGAGTAGCCGCATGGTGATATTCCCTGTTTGACCGGTCAGTTCTGTCCGGCCTTGATGATTTCCGTCATGGTGACGCCCAGGCGGTCTTCCACCAGAACGACTTCTCCACGGGCGACCAGACGGTCGTTGACGTAGATGTCGATGGCTTCACCGACCTTGCGGTCGAGTTCGACGATGGTGCCCTTGCCCAGCTTGAGCAGCTGGCTCACCTCCATCGCGGATTTTCCCAGCACGGCGGAGACCGTCACCGGCACATCGAACACGGCTTCGAGGTCCTGCGCCGAGTGCTTGACGTCGGCGTCCGCGACGGCTTCGCCGGTCAACAGCGCCGCGGTCCCCTGTTCGGGGGCGTCTTGCGACAGGTCGGGCAGATCGACGTCGTCGTTCCCTGCCATGGTCTATCCTTTCGTCTGGAAGGCGGATTGCGAAAAACGGCGCGCGATGACGTCGCCGATGGCTTCTTCGAGGGCGGCGAAGCTGCGCTCGGCGCCGCCGCCGCGCCATTCGATGCGGCAGTCCGCGCCGGTCAGTCCCGGTTCGGCATTGACCACGATGCGTCCCTCGTAGCCGTGGGCATGGGCGATTTCGGCGATCCTGGGCGAGATGACGTCGATCACCGCCTGCGAGGCCCTGAGCACGATGCGCGGCTCGCCGATGGCCTGGTGCATGGCCTCGCTCAGCGCTTCCTCGACATCGGCGGACGGCAGGGCGGCGATGGCCATGTGAGCCAGCTTTCGCCCCGCGGCGAAAGCGACGTTGGCGGCGTCTTCGCGCAGGTTCTCGATCTCGCCGCGTACGCTGTCGGCGGCTTCGCGCACCGAGGCCGTGAGGCCTTCGATGGCCGCGGCGAGGGCTTCGGCGGCGCGCACCTGGCCGGCCTTGACCCCTTCGGCGCGCGCCTTGCCGCACATGTGGTCGATCTCCTCCTGCGTCATCACCCGGCGCTTGCGGGCGCGGGCGGCGTTGGAGATGAGATCGCCTTCGGCGCGGAACTCGGTGTCGAAGGTGAACTTCCTGGTCTGGGCGTCGCTCATCAATATACCAGCTCGTCCTCACCCTGCTTGTTGGCGATCATGATCTCGCCCTTGTTGGCGAGGTCCTTGGCGATGTTGACCATGCGCATCTGTGCTTCGTCGACGTCCTTGAGGCGGACCGGGCCCATGGCCTCCATGTCTTCGCGCAGGATCTTGCCGGCGCGTTCGCTCATGTTCGAGAAGAAGACGTCGCGCAGCGAATCCGTGGCGCCCTTGAGAGCCAGACCCAGCTTGTCCTTCTCGACATGACGCAACAGCGTCTGGATCGATCCGGGGTCGAGCTTGCCGAGGTCCTCGAAGGTGAACATCAGGGCCTTGATGCGCTCGGCGGAATCGCGGTTGCGCTCTTCCAGCGAGGTGAGGAAGCGCGATTCCGTCTGCCGGTCGAAATTGTTGAAGATCTCGGCCATGTGCTCGTGGGCGTCGCGCTTGGCGGTGCGGGCGAGGTTCGACATGAATTCGACGCGCAGCGTGCGCTCGACCTTGTCAAGGATGTCCTTCTGCACGCTCTCCATGCGCAGCATGCGCTGCACGACCTCGAGAGCGAACTCCTCCGGCAGGGAGCCCAGCACGCGGGCGGCGTGTTCGGGCTTGATCTTGGAAAGCACGACGGCGACGGTCTGCGGATACTCGTTCTTGAGGTAGTTGGCGAGCACGATCTCGTTGACGTTGCCGAGCTTGTCCCACATCGTCCGGCCGGCCGGACCGCGGATTTCCTCCATGATCTGGCTGACTTTTTCCGGCGCCATGATCCGCTGCAGCAGCCGCTCGGTCGACTCATAGGAGCCCATCAAAGAGCCGGTGCCCGACAGCTGCGACACGAAGTCGATCAGCAGCTTCTCCACCAGCGTCGCCGAGACCGTGCCGAGGTTCGACATGATCTGCGAGATCTCCTTGATCTCGTCCTCGTCGAGCATCTGCCACAGCTTGGCGGAATGCTCTTCGCCCAGCGACAGCATCAATATGGCCGACCGCTCCGCGCCGGTGAGGGTGCGGATGTCTTCCTTGACGACGGGTTTGGCGACAGCGCGAGCCATGTCCTACACCGGTTGATGCAGCCAGGAGCGCAGGATGGCCAACGCTTCCTCGGGGTGTGCATTGACGACTTCGCCCACTTTCTTGACCGACGATTCGCGCACCTGTCCCTCGATACGGTTGATGTCGATCATGCTTTCGCGCGGCGGCGGGATCATCGCGGGCGCATCTTGCCCGTCGCCGATGGCCGGCGCGGCGGGCGGGGCGATCTGCGCGGTCTGGGGGGTGCCCGCGGCCGGTCTGGCCGGGGCATAGGCGGGCAGCTGCAGCGGCGCGAACATGCGCTTAATGAGGGGGCGTCCGACGAAGATGCCGATCAGCACCGCGGCGATCGAGAAGATGACGAACTGGATGATCTTGAACCAGTAGCCGCCGTCCAGGCCGAGGAACGGCGTCGGCGGCGGCGTGCCGACCGCGGTCTCGATATGGGCGAACGGCATGTTGACGACCTGCACCTGGTCGCCCCGGCTGGTGTCGTAGCCGATGGCGGATTTCACCAGAGCGTCGATCTGCTTCATGTCGCTGGCGCTGCGCGGCTTGTAGGCGCCGTTGGTGTCGGTTCCGTCGACCACCACGGCGACGGAAAGCCGCTTCACCGTGCCCTGGTCGACGGTGGAGGTCTGCACCGTCTTCGAGATCTCGTAATTGGTCGTTTCTTCGGTGCGCCCGGAAGACGAACGCGACGTGTCGGCGGGGCCCTGCTGCTGCTGTTGCTGTCCGGGAAGGGCGTTGGACACCGAGACGGCGTTGGTGGTGGCGCCGTTGTTGTCGCTGGAGTTCTGCTCCACGGTCTGGGTCGAACGCACCACCTTGGAGTCCGGATCGAATTTCTCCTCGGTCGTCTGGGTGTGGTTGTAGTCGATATTGGCCGTGACCTGGGCACGGACATGGCCTTCGCCGACGACGCTCGCCACCATCGATTCGACGCGCTTGCGGATGCGTTCCTCGAAGTCGGTGGTATGCTGCTCTTCGCTGTCGGCGGTGGCATCGTCACCGGTTCTCGCTTCGCCGCCGGCCAGAAGGTCGCCCTTGTCGTCCACCACGGCGACGCGGTCCGGCGTCAGGTTGGCGACGGCGGCGGCCACCAGGTGCTGGATCGCCTGGACCTGGCCGCGGCTGAGCGTGCCGCGCGTCTTGAGCACGACCGATCCGCTCGGCGACTGCGAGTCGCGCGCGAAGATCTGCCGCTCCGGCACCACGAGGTGCACGCGCACGCCTTCGATGCCGTCGATGGTCTGGATGGAGCGGGCGAGCTCGCCCTCGAGGGCGCGCAGCCGGTTGATGTTCTGGACGAACGCGGTGGTGCCGAAGGCGTCCGACTTGTCGAATATCTCATAGCCCACGCCGGCCGCCGGCAGGTCGGCCTGGGCCATGTCCATGCGCAGCTTGGTGACCTGGTCTGCCGGCACCAGGATGGTGCCGCCGTCGGCCTTGACTTCGTAGGGGACGTTCATGGCGTCGAGCTTGGCGGTGATCGCCGAGGCGTCGCGCGATTCCAGGCCGGAGAACAGAATGGACTTGGGCGGCGTCGTCAGCACGCCGGCGGCGTAGAGGAAGAAGCCCACCAGCGCGGCGGCCACGCCCGCCATCACGCCGAACCGTGCTGCGCCGATCGCTTTTATGAAATCCGGCAATGCCAACTCCCCTAGACGCGCGGGTACCGGTCTTACGCCCGGTCCTCGCGGTGCTAGGCAAACATTGCCGTGCTCGTAGTAAAGAGCGCCTTAATGGCGCCGGAAATCGAATTGAAGGAGTCGGGAATGGATCTTAAGAAGTTGTTTTAGATTTCCCCGCCTCGGTTACGCAAATCGCCCGTCCCGACGTCTTGCCGCACGTGGCGAAATCACCTTCCCGATCAGTTGCGGTACTGCTGCACGCGCGTCGCGCGCAGACCCGGAAGCCCGAAGCGATCGATGGCGCGCTGCCAGGCGAGGAACTCCTCGACCGTCAGCGTGTAGCGACGGCATGCTTCATCAAGGCTCAGCAAACCGCCGCGCACTGCCGCAACAACTTCGGCTTTCCGGCGTATGACCCAGCGCTTCGTGTTGGGAGGCGGCAGATCGGCCATCGTCAGAGGACTTCCATCGGGTCCGATGACGTAGCTCACACGACCTCTACGGTCCTCGCCCATGATCATCCTACTCCTCGCTCCACTACCCGAGCGCAAAGTACGCGTGGCGGCTTAAGATTTTGGCCAACAGAAGCGGTAAACGACATGGAAAGCGGACCCGTAGATTTGCACTCATCTTTGGATGTCCGGCGTCTCTACTGTGTAAAGACGCCGGAAATCTCTGTTAACGGACGATCTGCAAGAGATCATCGAGCATGGTTGAAGCAGTGGTGACGATGCGCGACGAAGCCTCATAAGCGCGCTGTGTCGTGATAAGGTTGGTAAATTCCGTCGCCAGGTCGACGGTGGAGGCTTCCAGCGACTTGGATTCCACCTGGCCCGCGCCGCCCAGCGTCGCCTCGTTGATGGTGGGCGAGCCCGAGGCGGCCGAGGTCACGAAGGCGTTGCCCGAGACCTCGGCGAGGCCGTTGGGATTGGCGAACGTGGCCACCGGGACCTTGTAGACCTTCTGCGACAGGCCGTTGCTGAACTCCGCCGTGACGTAGCCCTGGTTGTCGATCGAGATCGACTGCAGGCTGCCGAACAGCGCGCCGTCGACCGACGACGACACCATCGTCGAAGGATCGTCGAACTGCGTGACGCCGTCCGAGCCGCCCACCGTGCCCATGTCGATCGAAATGGTCTGCGGCTGCAGGCCCGAGGTCGTCGTATCCCACGGGATGGTCACCGACATCGTGCCGGTGACGGGAGAGCCCGAGCCGCCGGTCGGCACGACGTTGGCCAGCGTGCCGTCGCTGTTGAAGGTCAGGGTTCCCGAGGCGAGCAGATTGTTGGTCGGCGGGCCGGTGAGCTGCGACGCGGCGCCCTGATAAGTCACTTCATAGGCCCAGGTGTTGGCCGCCGTCTTGACGTAGGAGAGCTGCAGGGGCTGCGAGCCGCCCTGCGAGTCATAGACGTTGACCGTGCGCTGGAAGTCCGGCGTGACGGTGCCGGACGCCATGTCGCCGGCGGTGTAGCTGCCCACGGCGGTGGTCGAGGCCTGCAGGTTCGCCTGCATGGACATCTTGGTCGAGGCTTCCGCCTTGCCCGCGAGCTGGTTGACGTTGATGGTCGTCAGATCGTTGCGGTTCGACGGCACATTGCCGTTGCCGTCGAGCTGCCAGCCGAGCAGATAGAGGCCCGCGGCGTTCTTGAGGTTGCCGGTGGAGTCGGTGGTGAAGCTGCCGGCGCGCGTGTACTCGAGCGCGCTGGTGTTGTCGGGGTTGGTCGTCACCACGAAGAAGCCGCTGCCGTTGATGGCGAGGTCGGTGGCGGAGGCCGTGGTGGTCAGCAGGCCCTGCTGCGTGACGTTCTGACCGGTCGAGGCGTAGACGCCGGCCGACCCGGAGTTGTTCGCCGTGCCGCTCGAAGCCAGCAGCGTATCGAAGTTGACGGTGGCATTCTTGTAGCCGACCGTGTTGACGTTTGCGATATTCGCCGAAGTGACGCTGAGCGCCTGGCTGTTTGCCGTCAGGCCAGCGACACCGGTCATCATTGCGCCGTAGAGGCTCATCTTCTCTTTCCCTCCCGTCTCCATCGGAGCTTCCGTCCGGTGAGGCGGTCGATGCGTGTGCGGCCGTTTCTCGGCCGCGGTGGGCCTATCAGTTGGTAACGAGCGAGGCCGACGAAAGTGGCACTTCGGTCGTTCCAATGACGAGTTGCGGGCTGGAGCCCGAAAGATCTATGCCGGTGACGGTGGCCTTCGAGGCCACGCTGGTGGTCACCGTGCTGCCGTCGCTCGCGGTCGCAGCGACGCTCAGCGTGTACAGTCCGTCGGACAGCTGGTTCCCGGAATTGTCCTTGCCGTCCCAGGAGAAGGTGTGGGTTCCCGCGGCGGTTTCGCCGGTCGAGGAGTAGACCACCTTGCCGTTGCTGTCGGTGATGGTCATCGTCGTGGACTTGGCGGCGTTGTCGAGCGCGTAGGTCCAGCTGGCCGTGCCGTTCGACAGCGACCCGGAACCGTTGGACATCACCACGCTCTTGCCGAGATAGCTCATCGCCAGGTTGTTAGACTGGCTCTGGCCGAGGCTGATCAGGTTCTGCAGATTTGTGTTGGTGTCGATCTGCTGCTCGACCTGGCTGAACTCGACGAGCTGCTGGGTGAACTGCGTGGAGTCCATCGGCTGCAGCGGATCCTGGTTCTGCAGCTGCGTCGTCAGCAGCTTGAGGAACGTGTCGAAGTTGGTCGACAACGTCTTCTGAGCGGTCGACGCGTTCGGTGAATTCGTCGTCGTCGTTGCGGTCGGGGTGGTGGCGGCGGCGGTCGTTGTCATATGAGCTTCCTTTCCCGCATTACACGCGGATATCCAGCCGCACGCTGTTGGGCGCGAAGCTTGCGATAGAACCTGATGTGGCGGCGTCTGTGCCCAATACGGCCTTCACCGACAGGGAGCGGCCGCGCCCCTGATCCACGCTGCCGCCGTCATTCTGCCGGTATTGCTCTCTTAGCGAGAAATTGAGGCCATTATTCGACAAATTGAGGCCCGCATCCGTCAGTGCACGGTTGAGATTGGGCGCGTCGCGCTGCAGCAACTCGAGGGTCTGGGGCTTGTCGACCACGAGCGTCGCCTGCGCCTTGCCCGAATTGTCCATCGTCAGCTGGACCTGGACGCGCCCGAGATCCGGCGGATCGAGCCGGATATCAAAATGATGTGATCCGTCCGCGGACTTTGCCGCGATCGTCAGGCCGAGCGCGTCGAGGTTCGTGGCGGACCCGGAATCATGATGCTGCGGCGTGACCTGTATGGCGGCGTTGACGTTGCTTGCGGAAGGGGCCGGCGGCACGGGTTGGGCTGCGGCGGTGGCTGGCGCAGCGTGAAACGATGGGGGCTGCACTAAGGCGGACGCCGCGGGGGTTGGTGCAGCAACGGATGGCGTCGGCGTCACCGAGGCCGCGGCGTCGCTGCGCGTGGCATCTGCCTTAGCGTCGCTCTGGGCGCCGGTCGGCGTCGGCGCCGACGCGTTGCCGGCCGACCCTGCGGATGTGGTGTTGGCCTCGGCGGGCGCGTTGCCCTGGCCGGACGTCTTGGCATCGGTCGCACCGCCTTGCGCCGCTGCCACCGGGGCTTTCGTGGCGCCGCCGGCTTGCAGCTTCGCGCCGGCTTGCGGCTTGGCGCCGGCCTGCGGTTGGACCGGGCCGGAGGAAGGTGCGCTCGCGACCGCGGTGCCCGCCGTCTGAAGCTGCTGGATGAGGAATGCCACCATTGCCGACGCGTCGGGTAGTTTGGCACTCGACGCCGCGTCCGACTTGGCGGCCGTGCGCGGCGCATCGGACGCCGTCTTGGCACTGCCCTTGACGGCGGGCTGCGCCACGCTCTGCGGCAGGGCGGCCAAAGCCTGGGACAGATCGGCCGCCTGGCCACCGCTTGGCGCGGCGAATTGCGAGGCTGCCGTACCGGCTGCGGGCGCCATCGCGGTTGGATCGGCTTGCTGCGGCGCTTGTTGCGCCATCGGCTGCAGGGGCTGAGGCAACGGCTGCGCCGCCTGCTGAGCCGCAGGCGCCGCTGTCGCTGATTGTGGTGCTGGTGCCGTTGTCTGCGGCGATCGAGACGTGGTCTGCGGCGTCTGCCGCACCGGTTGCGACAGCGCCTGCAATGGCTGGGCTGCGAGCCCAGCCGATGGTGTTGCCTGCGCCGCTTGTTGCGACGGCTGAGCCACGTGTTGTGCCGATGACGCGACCCCCCGCGATGGCTGGGCGGCCGGCGCAGCTTGCGATGCCGGTTGCTGTGCAGACGGTTGGCCCTGCGCCTCCGTCTGATCGACTGGCGGGCCCGATATTGGTGCCGGCTGTCCCATCTGTGGGGACGCCGCCATGGCGATTTGGATCGCAGCAGCGGGTTTGGCGCCTTCCTTGGGCGGCGGAGTAAAGCCGTCTGTCGTGTGCGGTGCCGGTTCTGCCGACACGGCTGTCGTTGTTGTCGGATCGGGATTTGCCGGGATCGCCGACGTGGCCGGTTGCGCCGCCGGGGCCGGTGCATCGTTGGCCGCTGCCGCTTGCGCCGCGGGCTGTGCGGTTTCCTGCATGGCTGGCGTTGCCGGCTGTGCCTCCTTTGTCTCGGGCTGGGTTGGCGGTGACGCGGGCATCGCCGGAGCGGTCGACAACGCTGCGACCAACGTGGTGATGTTGGGCTTCTCCGAAGGGTCTGCTGTCGTCGGCGTCGCGAAAATCGCGGCATTCGCCGCCGGCACTGCGTCGGTCGCCGCCGGCACGGTCCGCGTTTGCAGAGCGCCCCGTATCGTCTGTTGCGGCGTCGCGGTGGAGTTGGCGGTCGTTGGGCGCGGCTTGGCGACGAGCGCCGCAGCGGGAACGGGAGGTCCGCCCGGTGCGACCGGCTGCGTGCCGCCCGCTGGCGCGCCTTCCTGTTGCAGCAGCGCGGCGAACATGAACGCCGGTGCGCCGGGCGCCGACGCGATCACCGGCGGCGTCGGCGACGTCGCTGTGGAGGCGATGCTGGCGATGGCGGTGACGTCGGCCACAAGACCTGTCCGCATGGTTTCGCTTCGGTGGAAGCAAGGGGCGGACCAACCCGGCAAAGCCCGCAAATACATCGTCTTCGCTGCCAGACGGTAGTGGGAAGGACCGATCCGCACGGGCATGATCTGCCGCTCGGGGCAAACTTTGCCGCCTTCCGCCGTGCGGCAGACCGCGGTTTTGCGCCTTAACCGGTGCTCCGCGCATGGCACGAGGCTTGCGATCAGTTTGGCGGAAGAAAAGCATTTTCGGACGCTGCCGTGAGTCTCACCGGAATTCTCGGAGCTGGATTGTCCGCGCTGCAGACCAACTCGGCTGCCCTGCGGGTGATCTCGAACAACATCTCGAACGTCAATACCGCGGGCTATGCCCGCCGCCTGGTCAATCTGGCGGCGTTGACCAGCGCCGGCCAGGTATCGGGCGTGCAGATTTCCGACGTTCAGCGCGTGGTCGACGAGTTCCTCAACAAGGAGATGCTGTCGGCCTCTTCCAGCGCCTCGAACTACGACACGCAAAGCTCCATCTCCGACCAGATCAACGCCATGCTCGGTTCGCCGGGCGACGGCACCTCGCTGACGTCCAAGCTGTCGAACGTGTTCGCGTCGCTCGGCACGGCGGCCTTGTCGCCGACGGCCACCTCGAGCCAAGGCGACGTCCTCAATTCGCTGCAGGGCCTGGCATCGACCATTTCTTCGCTGTCCACCTCGCTGTCGACGCTGCAGTCGCAGACGGACAGCCAGGTGGCCAACTCGGTGACCACCATCAACAACCTGCTGACGCAGATCTTCGACCTGAACAAGCAGATCAAGATCGCCTCCGCCTCCGGCAACACTGACTCGTCATATCTCGATCAGCTCGATGTGGCGGTGCAGAGCCTGTCGCAGCAGATCGACGTGCGTGCGACCCAGCAGCCCGACGGCTCCTATCTCGTGACCACGCTGGACGGCACCAACCTGGTGGGCGACACCTATTCGCAGCTTTCCTACCAGCAAGGCGGTACCAACGGCGTCTATCAGCCGGTGCAGATCCAGAACATGAATCCGGCGACGATGCAGCCGATCGGCACTCCCCAGGACTTCACTTCACATCTTCAGGGCGGCGCGCTGAAGGGCATGATCACCATGCGCGACGGCACGCTGGCCGACCTGCAGAACGAGCTCGGCTCTTTCGCCCAGAGCGTGGCGCAGGCGTTCAACGCCCAGCACAACGCCAACAGCGCTTATCCGCCGCCGACCAGCCTCGACGGCCGCGATACGGGCCTGCTTTCGACCGACGCACTCAACTTCACCGGAAAGACGACGATCGCCCTGACGGACTCCGGCGGCACGCTGCAGCACACCATTGCTGTGGACTTCGGCGCCGGCACGATCTCAGTGGACGGCGGAACGGCCACGAGCTTCGGCAACACCATCGGCGGCTTCGCCAGCACCTTGAACACCGCGCTGGGAACGGTGGGCGGTTCGGCCACCTTCGCCAACGGCCAGCTGACGTTGTCGGGCGGCACGGACGGCGTGGTGGTTTCCGATCAGGACAGCGCCAATCCATCCTCGCGCGGCGGCACGCCGTTCTCGCAGTTCTTCGGCCTCAACGATTTGTTCACCTCCACGGTGCCGTCGATCACCGCGACCGGGCTGTCGACGAGCGACCAGGCGGGCTCGAATGGCGAGATCGATCTGCAGCTGCGCGACGGCAACGGTTCGGTGCTCAAGTCCGCCAGCGTTTCCATCACCTCGGGCATGACCATGAGCCAGGTGGTGGGCGCTTTGAACACGGCTCTCAACGGGTATGCCAGCTTCACGCTGAACTCCGACGGCTCGATGAGCCAGACGGTCTCGTCCTCCTATCCGGGCTACAATCTCCAGGTATCCGGCGACACCACGGCGCGCGGCACGACCGGCGTCAGCTTGACGGCGCTGTTCGGCATCGGCGCCAACCAGATGGCCCGCCAGGCGGTAGGCTTCGCGGTGACCACGGACATCAGCAACGACGCCTCGCGGCTGGCCTTCGCCAAGCCCGATTTCACCACGTCGCAGATCGTGGGGGCCGGCGATTCGACGGGCCTGCAGGCGTTGCAGAACATCCAGCTGGACCAGCAATCCTATACCAAGGTGGGCGCCCTCGGGTCACAGTCGGTTTCGCTCGGCAATTATGCCGGCGCGTTCTATCAGGACGTCGCGACCCGTTCCGCGACCATCGCCGCCAGCAAGACGACGCAGGACGACCGCCTCACCGAGGCCACGTCGCGCCAGCAATCGGCGTCCGGCGTCAACCTCGACGAAGAACTGTCCAACATGATGATCTACCAGCAGGCCTACAGCGCCGGCGCGCGGTTGCTCACCGTGGCCGACCAGATGTTCAACACCCTGCTGCAGATCCAGTGAGGAGCCGCCGATGAGCATTGACCGCGTCGCAACCTTTGCCCAGTCCCAGTTCTACCTGGCTCAGGTCCTGAAGGCGAACAGCGCGCTCAACACCACCCAGAACCAGGTTTCGAGCGGCAAGGTCTCCGACACCTATGCCGGCATCGGCGACAAGACCGCCGCGCTGGAAGGAGCCAGGTCGGCGGCGGCGCGCAACCAGGCCTATCAATCGGCCACCAATCTGGCATTGACGCAGACCGATCTCCAGGACACGCAGCTCACCGAGCTGTCGAACCTCGCCCAGCAGCTCAAGAACGCGGTCTCGACGGCCGCCGCCAACGCCGACGGCACCGACTTGATCTCCACCGCCGGCAGCATCTTCCAGCAGGCCAAGTCGATCCTCAATTCGACCGACGCCAACGGCAACTACATCTACGGCGGGCAGAACTCGGACAAGCCGCCGTTCACGGCGACCTCGCTGGCGGATCTCGTCTCCAACCCGATCTCGACCTATTTCCAGAACGGCAACATCGCCAAGTCGGTGACCGTGGGCGACGGGCAGACGCAGCAGATCGGTGTTCTGGCTTCCGATATCGGCACGCAGCTGATGAACGCCCTGGCCTCGCTCTACACCGCCGACACGCCGCCGGGCAGCCTCAACGGGCCGTTGACCGACGCGCAGTCGACGAACCTCACGGACACCGTCATGCCGCAGGCGCAGCAGGCCTATGTCGTTCTCAACACCGCCTCGGCGAAGAACGGCGATGCCTATAAGAACCTGCAGGACGTGCAGACCAACCAGACGTCGCTCGTCAATCTCTACCAGGGCTTCGTTTCCAACATCGAGGACGTGGACATGGCGACCGCCATCACCAACCTCAACCAGAACCAGACGGCGCTGCAGGCGGCGCTCGAAGTCACCGCCAAGCTCAACAACCTGTCCCTGCTCAATTACCTGCCGACCACTATGGGCTGATCCTCTTGCGGCAGCCGGCCGGGCCGCGTATGACCCGCCCATGGCAAAACCTCGCATCGTCGCGGCCATGTCGGGAGGCGTGGATTCCTCCGTCACCGCCGCGCTCTTGCAGCGTCAGGGCTACGACGTGGTCGGCGTCACCATGCGCCTCTACAGCGGCGCGCCGCAGCGCAAGGGCGCCTGCTGCGCCGGCCAGGACATCTACGATGCGCGGCGTGTGGCCGAGAAGCTGGGCATCCCCCATTACGTGCTGGATTATGAGGCGCGCTTCCGCGAGCGCGTCATCGCCGATTTTGCCGAGACCTATGCCCGCGGCGAGACGCCCATTCCCTGCGTGCGCTGCAACGAGCGCGTCAAGTTCGCCGACCTGCTCGACAGCGCGCGCGCCCTGGGCGCCGAGGCGCTGGCCACGGGCCATTACGTGCGCCGCATCGACGGGCCCGGCGGCGTGGAACTGCATCGCGGCGCCGACGACGTCCGCGATCAGAGCTATTTCCTCTTCGCCACCACGACCGTGCAGCTCGACGCCTTGCGCTTTCCGCTCGGCGGCATGGCCAAGCCCGAAGTGCGCGCCGTCGCCGTCGAGCTCGGTCTCGTCACGGCCGACAAACCCGACAGCCAGGACATCTGCTTCGTGGCCGGGGGGGATTACGCCGACACGGTGAAGAGGCTGGCGCCCGATGCGGCGCGCCCCGGCGCCATCGTCGATCGCGACGGGCGCGAGCTCGGCCGCCATGACGGGGTGATCCATTTCACGGTTGGCCAGCGCAAGGGCCTGGGCCTGTCCGGCCATGACGAGCCGCTCTTCGTGCTCTCCATCGATGCGGCCAAGGCCGAGGTCGTGGTCGGTCCGCGCCAGGCGCTGCGATCGAAGACGATCGCGCTGCGCGAGGTGAACTGGCTCGCAGATCCCGCGGAGGCGGCAGACTGCGCGGTGAAAGTGCGCTCCATGCGTCCGCCGGTGCCCGCCAAGGTGAAGGCGGGCGATGGTTGCACCGCCACGGTGGAGCTGTTGTCGCCGGAGGAAGCCATCGCGCCGGGGCAGGCCTGCGTCTTCTACAAAGGTTCGCGCCTGTTGGGCGGCGGCTGGATCACGCGCGGCTGAACCGAGCAGGGACGCCGCCCCGTCTTTTGCACGCTGCCCGCGGGTTGTGCGCAGTCGCGTTGGCCCCTGGCGTGCGGGCGGGCGGCAACTTGACAGCCCCGGGCAGCCCTCCTACATCCCCTCGCCGCGTGGCAGCGTAGCTCAGCGGTAGAGCAGGGGAATCATAATCCCTTGGTCGGGGGTTCAAATCCCTCCGCTGCTACCATCTCCAGCCGGATTGCTCTTGGACAGCGCCGCACCTGCGTGCGGCCTGGCGAGGCATGCCTTTACCCAGCCGAAGCACGGGCAGCCGTGAAAGCGCTCGTAGAGGATCATGCAGGGGCAGTTGAAGGCGAGGCCGTAGAGGAACATGGCCAGGAGCAGGTACAGCAGATCGTAGAGTGGCGCCCATGCCTGGGCGAGAGCCCAGACGACGACCGTCAGCCCCGCCTTCGATCGGTAGGAGAAGGCGACTTTCGCCGGGACGAGGCAGAAGCTGAGATAGAGATGCAGGCCGCCGATCAAGAGCAATCCCGACAGCGTCAGCCCGGCGACAATGAGATATCCGAACAGGACGACTGCTGCGATCCGCACCGCCATGGCCGGCGTCGCGCCCAGCCGGGGCGTCAGCATGGGAACGTTGCGCTGATACAAAAGATAGTCCGGCGCGGCATTCGACAATTCGGTTTCTTCGTCCCGCGCCCGCTTGACCATCAAGGGCAGCAGGACGGCGGTGGTGATCAGCAGGGTTGCCCAGTTGAGCATCGCCAGGCTCGCACCCCAGCACCACAACAGGAGCGAGGCGTACATCGGGTGGCGCGCCAGCGCGTAGGGGCCGGTGGTCATCAAGGTGTGGCTGCGCTTGATCTCGATGCCGTCCGACCACATGCGGCGGATGGCGATCTTGGCCCACACGTGCCAGATGACGGCCGCCGTCATCAGCGCGATGCCGAGGGCGCTATAGAGATACTGCAGGATGCCGGCCGGCCGGAGCTGGGCGAGGCTGTTGAGCCAGAAGGGGAACAGCACCAGCACGCCGATCAGCATCTCGCGCGTCGAGAAGAAATGGGCGCGCCCCGTGGCGAGCGGCTCGGGATGGCGGGCGTGTTCGAGGAATTTGAGCCCCGCGGCGGCAAGCAGGAGGAGTCCGCTCGCGTAAATCCAGGCCATCCCGGCCAGGAACAGTGCGGGATTGATGGATTGCGCCGCCACTTGCCGGATCAGGTCTGCCATCTGGGCGCCCTCCGCTGCTGCACCACCGACAGCACGATGGGCAGGAACAGCAGCGACAGGTACTGATAGATCGTGAGATCGAACAGCACGCGCGGCTCGGTGCGCACGAATTCGATGAAGAAGCGCATCACCATGTAGGCGATGAGGTAGAGCGGGAACAGCAGGTCGACCCGTCCGGTGCGGCGATAGAAGAGATAGAGCGCCCCGGCCATGGTGAACTGGAAGGCGCTCTCCACCAGCTGCACGGGCACGAAGAAATGCCCGCCGCAGCAGCCGTAGAGGTAGCAGCCGATCTTGCCGAAGCCCACCGCCACCGCCAGCGGGATGGCGAAACGGCCGCCGAAAGCCTCGTCACGCTGGCCCGAGTGCCGCTTGTAGAGGTTGAGCGCAACGAAGGCCCCCAGCATCGCTCCCATGATGCTCTTTCCGGACAGGATGAGGTCGGGCCGCAGGCCGTAGGACAGCCACACCGGCAGCTTGGCGCCGATGATGAAGCCGGCCACCGCCACGATGTAGATGTCGAAGCGTTTGCGCCGGTCGGGCTTGGGCATGTCGAGGGCCTTTGCCGTCAGGAAGGCGGCAATGGCCCCGATGACCGACATGGTGTCGTACCAGAACATCTCTCAGTGGCCGGGGACGTAGGTGATCGCCGCATAGACGGCGGCCACGGCCAGCGCCGCGATGATTCCCCAGCGGATGCCGGGGTTCGGCGTGCGGATCGCGATCCACAGGCCGACACCGACGAAGACCACGCCATAGAGGACGAAGATGATGGTCGTGACGTTGGGGATCTGCGCTCCTGCCAACGACACGAGGCCGACGGGCACGCAGGTGAAGACGAACAAGAGGGGTATGGCGATCAGCGTCAGGATGAAGGCGATGATCTTGTGCGATGTCGGGATGTCGGAGTCTGCCATGGCTTGTCTCCTTCGGTGGAACAGCAGACGGAACAGCGCGCGGAACGCGAGAAAGCGGGGAACGCCGCCGGGCAGAACGTGGTCATGGCGGCCTGCCCTTCAGCGCATTGTGGATGCAGAACGGCACGATCTTGCCGTCGCCCGCCGACACCCCGGTGCAGCATTTCCTGACGCGCTCGAAATCGAAGGTGCCGGCATCCATGAAATTCTTCACCACGAGGCGCACGATCTTCATGTCCTCGTGACAGGAGCCGCCGCCTTCGGCGAAGGCTTGCAGCTTCTCGAGCATGAATGAGCCGCCGAGCAGGCGGCCGATGAAGCAGTCGCAGGCGTCCTTGCGCAGGTAGTCGAGGATGGACTTGTCGAAGGCGATGCGGTTGGCGATCTTGTCCTTGCACTGGGCGAGATCGACATGCGCCCCCAGCGAGTAGACCTTGTCGCCCTGGCAGAACAGGAAGCCCAGCGAGGTGCAGTTTTCGTGCGAACAGGGCAGCGGAACGATGTCTTCGTAGGCAGCCATCCCGCTCGAGGCGATCGCCAGCAGGATGTCTTCCTGCAGCACCGTGGCAATGTCGCAGCCGGCGGCACTGCCCACCTTCGTCAGCCGCTGGAAGGTGATGCCCGAGATGTGGCGCGTCTTGACTGCCAGCGCCAGGATGGCGGGGATCTGGGCGAGATTGCCCTCATAGACCGTGACGGCGAGGCAGATTTTGATCTCCGCCGCGTTCAGCTTCTCGATGATCTCGCGCTTTGCCGCCACCAGGCGTCGCCCTCGCAACCTCTCGCTGACGTCATCGTCGAAACCGTCGAACTGCAGGTAGATTTCGATGCGGTCCCGGTGGGCGCGGATCTTCTCGAACACCGCATCGTCGCGCAGCAGCGCCAGGCCGTTGGTATTGACGAGGATGCGCCCGATGTCGTGCTTGAGCGCCTCGTCGACGAGATCGCAGAATGCAGGATGCAGCAGGCATTCGCCGCCCGAGATCTGCAGAACTTCGAGCTTGCCGCCTTCCACCTTGAGCAGTGCCGCCAGCCGCGCCCGGAATTCGTCGAGGGAGATATGGTTCTTGCCCTTGTCGCCGAAATAGCAGATCGGGCAGGCGAGGTCGCAACAATCCGTCACCTCGATCAGTCCCGTGCAGACGTGCTGAGTGTGGGCGTCGCACCAGCCGCAATCTTCGCCGCAGCGGCCGTGGTAGGTCGTGATCGGCACGAAGGCCTTGCCGGGCAGGTCGAAGGTCTTGTCGAAGAAGCGCTTCGCGTCCTTGGCGACCTGCACCGTCGAGCGGCCATGTGCGGCGCAGGTCTTCTCCAGAAAGACGTCCTTGCCTTTGATGATCTTGCGGGCCGGAACCGCCTCCAGGCAGACGGGACAGAGGGACTCGGTTTCCGGCTTCATGTCGCGCGCCCTGGGCCGCGGACAACCCTGGAGCGAATGCGGCGCCCTGGAAATGTGGCGCAGGGAAGCGGGTGGCCCGACCGTCGGGGCCTTCGGAACTCAAGCGACTGATTTCATTGGCCTGCCGACACCGAGGTGCCGCCGGCCTCGCACCTGGGCTAGCATGGCGTGCCGGAATTTTGGTCCATTCGCGTTCAACGCCGCATGCGCATCTTGCTGATCGCTCTTGTTCTGCTGGCCGTGCCGGCCCACGCCTCCCACACGCGCACGCTGACCATAGACGGGCGCACGCGCACCTTTCACGTCTACCGTCCCGCAGCGCGCGGACCGGCCAGGCCCTTGGCGCTCGTGGTCGTGCTGCACGGCGGCTTCGGTTCGGGCGCTCAGGCGGAACACGCGTATCACTGGGACGAGGAGGCCGATCGCGACGGGTTCGTCATCGCTTATCCCGACGGATTCCGCCGCAGCTGGAATGCGGGCGGGATCTGTTGCGGCCCCGCCAACAGCGACAAGGTCGACGATCTCGCGTTTCTTACCGCCCTCATCGGCGACCTCGAGAAGACGGAAGGCATCGATGCCAAACGCGTCTATCTCGCCGGCATGTCGAACGGCGCCGCCATGGCCTACTGGTACGCCTGCAACGGACCGCTTCCCATCGCCGCCGTCGGTTCCGTCTCGGGCAGCCTTGCCGCGCCCTGTGGCAAGGCGCACGCCGTCTCGGTGATGGAAATCCACGGAACCGACGATGCCAACATTCCGCTGGCCGGCGGCCATGGCCGCAAGGCGGCAACCAAGGTTCAATGGCTGGCGGTGGCGCGCACCCTGGATATCTTCCGCAAGGCCGACCACTGCGCGCCGGCCGTGAGCCACGTTTCCGCAGCGGTGACGACCACGGCATCGTTGTGCGAAGGCGGCCGGCAGGTCAGCCTGATCACGATTGCGGGCGCCGGCCACCAGTGGCCCGGCAGCTTGCGGCCGCGCCTGCTGGGGCGCCTCATGGGTCTCGATCCGCCGTCATCGGCGCTCGATGCCACAAGGACGCTGGGGCAGTTCTTCGCCGCCCACCCGCTCGATTGATTCCCGCGGCGCAAGGCCTATACAGGGCGCGCATCTTTTCCTGAGGGTGGACGTGGCGTTTCCCATCTCGCTGGACGACATCAAGGCTGCCTCCCGTACGATCGAGGGCGCGGTCGAGCGCACCCCGACGCGCCCGTCACGCACGCTGTCCGAGATCGCCGGCTGCGAGATCTGGCTCAAGTTCGAGAATCTGCAGTTCACGGCGTCCTTCAAGGACCGCGGCGCCTTCAACAAGCTGTCGTCGCTGACGGCAGAGGAGCGCAGCCGCGGCGTCATCGCCATGTCGGCGGGCAACCACGCGCAAGGGGTGGCCTATCACGCCGGCCGCCTCGGCATTCCGGCGACCATCGTCATGCCGCGCAACACGCCGTTCTCCAAGGTCAAGCACACCAAGGGCTTCGGTGCCCGCGTCGAGCTGGCGGGCGGCAATCTGAGCGAGGCCTCCTACCGTGCCCGCGAGATCGCCGCCGCCGAGAATCTCGTATTCGTCCATCCCTATGACGATCCCAAGATCATTGCCGGGCAGGCCACGGTGGCGGTCGAGATGCTGTTCGACACGCCCCACCTCGACGCCATCGTCGTGCCCATCGGCGGCGGCGGGCTGATCTCCGGCATCGCCATCGCCGCCAAGGCGCTGAAGCCCGAGATCGACATCTATGGCGTGCAGACGCGCGTCTATCCCTCGATGTACAACGCCGTGAAGCACGCCTCGCTGCCTTGCGTGGGCCAGACCATGGCCGAAGGCATCGCGGTCAAGGATCCCGGCGTTCTCACCACGCCGGTTGTCCGCGCCCTGGTGAAAGACATCCTGCTCGTCGGCGAAACCGACATCGAGCACTCCATCGCCTCCCTCCTGGAGATCGAGAAGACGCTGGTGGAGGGCGCCGCCGCCGCCGTCTATGCCGCGGTGATCGCCAACCGCGAGATCTTCAAAGGCCGCAAGGTCGGCCTCGTGCTTTCGGGCGGCAATGTCGACATGCGCCTCCTGTCGAACGTCATCCTGCGCGAGCTGTCGCGCGAAGGCCGCATTCTGTCTTTGGTGATCGAGATCGTCGACCGCCCGGGCGTCCTGGCGCAGATCGCCACGCTGGTGGGCGAAGGAGGCGGCAACATCTTGGAGGTGGCGCACAACCGCATGGCCACCGATACCTCGGCCAAGCTCGCCGACCTCGGCATGACCGTCGAAACGCGTGACGCCGAACACGCCGCCGACATCAAACAGCGCCTCGAAGCGGCCGGTTTCCGGCTGAAGAAGTGAGCGCTTTCAGAATCCGCGCCCGTCGCGGAGCGATCTCTTCGCCCTGGCGCAACGAAACTTTGTTCCTTCGGCCAGGCAGGCCCAGCCATGCATGCCGAGGGAGGTCGTTCAGGTAAACAGGAAGAAGAGGGCGACCGCCAATCCGATCATCAGGATCACGCCCAAGTGGCGGGCGAGCCAGCTGCTTTTCACGAGCCGCGACGACGGCGAGAGCTCCAATTCGTGATGGGCATCGACCAAGCCGCTGATGATTGACATCTCAGCCTCCTCGCGCAGGTGGCTCGCTCGAATAGATCACCGATCGGACAACTTGTCTCTGACCGAAATCAAGATTTGGCAGAAAATGATTCCCGCGCCGAAGCGGTGCATACGGATGAAGTTGTCCGATCGGCAAGGGGCCGCGCCGGGGCGCGGCCTGCCACACCATCGAACCGGTCGGTGGCGTTTGGTGCTCAGCTCGCAGAGCAGTGACGGCGGGCTCTGAAGCGCTGCCCGGCGCCGAGCTGCGCCCAAAACCGTGATCGCAGGAAACCGTCAGGCGGCCGTCGCAACGTCTCTCTTGAGTCGCATGATGGTGACGACCGTTTCCCGCGAGGTTCTCTCGTATGTCGAGCCGGGGCCGATGGCCTTTTCCACTTCGGCGAATTTCTTCTCGTTGATGAGCGCGGCGACCAGGGCGGCCTGGCGGTGAAATTCCGCATGGCTGGCGACGGTGTCTTTGAACGACTGAAGATCGCCGAATCTCGCCCGTCCTTCGCCATGCAGCCACTTTCCGAACTCGCAGGCGCAGTCCGAACGGACGGACGCGACATCCATATGTGCTTGCGAGAAAGCTGCATTGCGAAGCTTCAGTTTCCAGTCAACATGCGTCTTGGTCGCTTGGTCGAGGTTCACGGCAGCCTCCGTTGGCAGGCGAATTCGGTCGACAACCTAAACGCGATAGTTGAAGGAATGCTTTAACGGCGCGACTGGCCGGAGCGGCAATTGCGCGCAAACGGACGCGTTAGCCTGGTGCTCGCGCTCCTGCTGAATTGCGAAGGGTTCGCATCATTTGCGCGATCAGCTCTTTCTTGCGTGCGTAGCGCACCGCTTCATTCAGATCGCTGAGCAAATGTGATTTCAGGAACGGCTTGAGCATCGACGCCTCTTCGTTCCGCAGCTCCAGGAAGATTGCCAGGGCGAACAGCCACGCCCGCTGGCTGAGATAGCCGTGCCGCTGCCAGCGCCAGCCCGTGTCGTCGGAGTGGAAATCGAAACAGGCCGCGGCACCGAACAGACCGAAACCCATGTAGACCGTCATCACGTCCGTCGCCGGTTCGTGCAGCTCTTCGCCGCCGGGTGCCTGCGCACGCCAGTTGTGCAGCAGGTAGTGCGCCAATTCGTGGGCCAGCGTCGCGATCAGTTGCCCCGGATCGTTGATGGCGGATTCCTCGTAGGTGATGACGACATCATCCCCGTCGAAGGCGAATGTGCCGGCAGGGGCGTGCGTGATCGGCTTCAGGACCGTGCTCTCATTCACCAGCAGCTCTGCGCGTCGTGGCTGCGCCAGCAGCCGGCAGGGCCAGTCAGGCATGCGCGCCAGCTTCTTGACGCACGCGAAGATGTGTTCGGCGCGGGCATGGCCGGTCTTGTCCGTCGGCGGAAAGAAGGTCCGCGTGGGCAGGACCAGCGGCGACCGGCGCACGTCCTCGATGCCGCCGAACTGGCCGAGGAACCAGCACCACAGCGCCAGTTGCCACGCCTCGTCGTCCGGATCGAGAAAACTCGTGCTGCCGAAAGGCCATAACGTCACCGGCGAGCCCCCCGGTGAAGCCGGCCCGCCGCGGTCACCGCGAGAATTTCTCGCTCAGGATGATCGAGCTCACCGTCCTGGCCACGCCATGGGCGTGGCCGATGCGGTCGAGCGCGGCATCGAGCTTGGCAGGGCTTTCAGCCTCGACGCTGGCGATCAGGTCCGAAGCACCCGAAACCGCCGCCAGCGAGCGCACCTCGGTCATCTTCTTCAGTTCGGTCGAGACGCGGTCGGCCTGTTTGGGATCGGTGGAGATCATCACCACCGCTTTCAGGCGTCCCGGCACGTCGTCGGCCAGCTTCACCGTGTAGCCCCTGATGGTGCCTTCGCGCTCCAGCCGCGCCAGCCGCTCCTGCACGGTCGATCGCGCCTGTCCCAGCTTGCGGGCCAGCGAGGCGGTGGGCTCGCGCGCATTGGCGCGCAGCAGGGCGATCAGCTTGGCGTCCGTGGGGCGCATGAGACCATCCTCACCCTGTGGCGCCGCCTTTCTCCGAGGGATGTCGTTCCACGCACCGCTCGGAATGAAGGCGGTGAGCTGCGGGCCGGCGATTCGCCGGAAATCTTAGCAATGTGCCGGATCATAGTGCAACTTCCGGCGCTTCGCCGCCTGCCGCCCGGGCGGAAAGAAGCCCAGAATCTGCACGAAATGGCCGAAGCCCGCAGGGCCGGCCCGTGGCTGGGAGTGCGACATGAAGAAAGTAATGCTCGTCGGCGGCGGAAAGATCGGCGTCGCCATCGCCAGTTTCCTGTCGGGGACCGGCGACTACCACGTCACGGTGGTCGACCGCGACGCGACGGCGCTCGAGCGCATGCCGCGCGAGCGCGTCGATGTGCGCAAGGTCGTGATCGACGATGCGCCCGCCTTTGCCGAGGTGGTGGGGGGCCATGACATCGTCCTGTCGGCCACGCCCTATCATCTCACCGCCACCGTCGCCCGGGCGGCCAAGAAGGCCGGCGCCCATTACCTCGACCTCACCGAGGACGTCGAATCGACGCGCACCATCAAGGCGCTGGCCGACGGCGCCTCTACGGCCTTCATCCCGCAATGCGGCCTGGCGCCGGGATTCATCTCCATCGCCGCCTTCGACCTGGCGAAGAAGTTCGAAAAGCTGCGCGACGTCGCCATGCGCGTCGGCGCCTTGCCGGTTTTCCCCACCAATGCGCTGAAATACAATCTCACCTGGTCGACCGACGGGCTGATCAACGAATACTGCAACCCCTGCGAGTCGATCCGCGACGGCCAGCGCGGTGAAGTTCCGTCGCTGGAGGAAGTCGAGCATTTCTCGCTCGACGGCACCGAATACGAGGCCTTCAACACCTCGGGCGGGCTCGGCACGCTGTGCGACACCCTCGAAGGCCGCGTCGAGAACCTCAACTACAAGACCGTGCGCTATCCGGGCCATCGCGACATCGTCAAGATGCTGGTGCGCGATCTGCGCCTCGGCGTGCGCCGCGAGATCATGAAGGACGTGTTGGAGACGGCCATCCCTATCACCTATCAGGACGTCGTCTTGATCTTCGTCACCGTGTCGGGCTGGCGCCATGGTCTGCTGACGCAGGAAAGCTTCGCCAAGAAGATCTACGCGCAGGAAGTCGCCGGCCGCCTGATGAGCGCCATCCAGATCACGACGGCGACGGGCATCTGCGCCATGTGCGACCTCTTGGTGGCCGGCAAGCTGCCGCAGCAGGGTTTCGTGCGGCAGGAGGAATGCAAGCTGCCGGACTTCCTGGCGAACCGGTTCGGGAAGTATTACGCGTAACCAAGGCTGTCATCCCGGCCAAGCGATGCGTTAGCATCGCGCAGAGCCGGGACCCACCGTGCCGCTTCTCCGTGGGTCCCGGGTCCCGTTGCGCTCGCCCGGAATGACAATCCAGTTGAAGGAGAGACAAATGCACGCCGAGCTGCTTACCCATTTCGGCATCACGAGTTCCGGCGACCACCTCGTGCGCTCGCCCATCGACGGCGCCGAGATCGGCCGCGTGACCTTCGACGGCCCGGCCGTCATCGAGAGGAAGATCGCCGCCGGCGTCGAAGCCTTCCGCATCTGGCGTGATGTGCCCGCCCCCAAGCGCGGCGAGCTGGTGCGCCTGTTCGGCGAGGAACTGCGGGCCAACAAGGAGGCGCTGGGCCGCCTCGTCACCGTCGAGAACGGCAAGATCCTGCAGGAGGGCCTGGGCGAAGTGCAGGAGATGATCGACATCTGCGATTTCGCCGTGGGCCTGTCTCGCCAGCTTTACGGCCTCACCATCGCGTCGGAGCGCCCGGGCCATCGCATGATGGAGACCTGGCATCCGGCGGGGCCCGTCGCCGTGATCTCTGCGTTCAACTTTCCGGTGGCGGTGTGGGCGTGGAACGCGGCGCTGGCGCTGGTCTGCGGCGATTCCGTGATCTGGAAGCCGTCCAAGAAGGTGCCGCTGGCCGCGCTTGCCGTGCAGGCGCTGTTTGAACGCGCCGCCAAGAAGTTCGGCGCCGCGCCCGAGGCCCTGTCGCAGATCGCGCTGTGCACACGCGAGGCAGGCGATCTTCTCACCAAGGACCATCGCATCCCCGTGGTCAGCGCCACTGGTTCCACGGCCATGGGCGAGGCGATCGCGCCCGTCATCGCCAAGCGATTTGCCCGCTCGATCCTCGAGCTCGGCGGCAACAACGCCATGATCGTCTGCCCCTCCGCCAAACTGACGCTGGCCGAGCGCGCGATCTTGTTCGCGGCCGTGGGCACGGCGGGCCAGCGCTGCACCTCGCTGCGCCGGCTCTTCGTCCACGAATCGATCTACGACACGCTGGTGGGACGGCTGAAGTCGCATTATGCCAGGCTCAGGATCGGCAATCCGCTGGACAAGGGCACGCTGGTCGGGCCGCTGATCGACCGCGAAGCCTTCGAGACGATGCAAGCGGCGCTGCGCCAGGCCAAGGAGGAGGGCGGCATCGTCACCGGCGGCGGGCGCGTCGACACCGGCCACAAGGATGCGTGGTACGCCCGTCCCGCCATCGTCGAGATGGCCAAGCAGAGCGACGTGGTGATGCGCGAGACCTTCGCGCCCATCCTCTATGTCATGCGCTACAAGGATTTCGACGGCGCGCTCGGCGCGCACAACGCGGTACCGCAGGGCCTGTCGTCCTGCATCTTCACCCAGGACATGCAGGAGGCGGAGAAGTTCCTTGCCGCTTCGGGTTCCGATTGCGGCATCGCCAACGTGAACATCGGTCCTTCCGGCGCCGAGATCGGGGGGGCCTTCGGCGGCGAGAAGGAAACCGGCGGCGGGCGCGAATCCGGCTCCGACTGCTGGAAGGCCTACATGCGCCGCCAGACCGCCACCATCAACTATTCGGACGAGCTGCCGCTGGCCCAGGGCATCGAATTCGGCGTATGATTCGTGACGGATCATTCACGAGGCGAACATGGCGGTGCAGTTCCGGATCGAGCCGGGAGACGAAGTCTTCGTGGACGACAGCGAGTATGTCGTCGGGCACGTCCGCCGCGCCAATCCGCGCGAAGTCATCGTCTTCGTCGAGGACAGGGGCGACTTTGCCGTCCCGCGCGATCTGATCCGGACGGCCTTGAACGGCCGCGTCATGCTGTTCTGCCGGAAACTTCCGCTGCCCATGCGCGCGGCCATCGGACATCTGCACGGCGAGACTTACGAAGAAGACGACGCGTAAGTCACCGTTTTTGTCACACCTGCCGCGACATCCTTCGGTTACGCTCGGTGCATGAAGTACCAGGCGCCGATCGAAGAGGAATACGACGTCTTCGTGCACGACGGTGACGTCAAGGTCGGTGCCGTGCGCAGGGTTCATCGCGACGCCATCGTCGTCTACGTCGAAAACGCCGGCGACTTCACCGTGCCGCGGTCGGCGGTGATGGAGGTCGATGCCGGCAAGGTGGTCCTCGACTGCGGCAGGCTCGACCGCAGCCTGCGACGGGCCATCGGTCACGCGCACGATCGCGAAGATCCCGAGATCGCCTCCAAGTCGCGACCCCTTTGAGGCGCCGGATGTCGATCGGACCCGCGAGCCGCGAGCAGCTTCTGCACCGCCTCTACGAGGCGGCGGAGCTCGAGCACAATCTGATGTGCACCTACCTCTATGCGGCGTTCAGCCTGAAGGACGGAGCCGACGGCCTGTCTGGCGCGCCAGCCGAGGCGACCGCCCGCTGGCGCCGCACCATCCTCGACATTGCCGTCGAAGAGATGGGCCACGTGGCGGCGGTGTGGAACATCACGGCCGCGCTCGGGGGCGCGCCGCGCTTCGGGCGGGGCAATTTCCCGCTCGATCCGGGCTATCTGCCGGCCGGCGTGGTGGTGAAGCTTGCCCCCTTCGGGGCCGCGGTGCTGCAGCATTTCATCTATCTCGAGCGTCCCGAAGGTTCCGAAGAGCCCGACGGCGACGGTTTCGAGCCGCCCGTCCATTATCGCCGCGGGATTGCGGCGCCGCGCCTGACGCCGATGGGCCTGGATTACGAGACGGTGGGTGCCTTCTACGCGGCGCTCGGCCGCGACCTCCAAGACTTCGTGGCGCGGCTGGATGAGGGGACGGCGTTCTGCGGCGATCCGGCGTTGCAGCTGTCGCCCGACGAGGTCGATCTGGCCGGCGCCAGGCCCGTGATCTGCCTCAAGACGGCGCTCGCCGCCTTCGACGCCATTGTGCGCCAGGGCGAAGGCGCCCAACTCGACAGCGAAGGCTCCCACTACCGCATGTTTGTCGCCATCCGCGCCGAATGCGCGGCCCTGACCAAAGCCGATCCCGCCTTCATTCCGGCCTTTCCCGCCGCCGTCAATCCGGTGCTGCGCCGTCCGCCGCGCCCCGAAGGCCGCGTCTGGATCGACAACGAAGAAGCGGCGCGGACCGTCGATCTCGCCAACGCGGCCTACGGCCTGATGCTGCGGCTCGTCGCCTATTCCTTCGCTGTGCCCCGTCCGGCGCCCGAGAAGGCGCTCGCCATCGATCTTGCCATCGGATTGATGCAGGCGATGACGCTGTTCGCCGAGCGCGCCGCGCGCCTGCCCGCCGGCCCCAGTCATCCTGAATGCCATGCCGGCATGTCGTTTGTGGCCCTGCGCGACTCCGCGCCGCTTCCGCCTGGCCGGGCCGCGCGGCGCTTCTTCATCGAACGCCTCGGCGAACTTGCCGATGCGGCGGCGGCCTTCGATGGCGATAAGCGCACGGCGCGCGCCGCGCGTCTGCTCGGCGATCTTGCCGCGCGCGGCAGGCGCGGTTTCGAGGCCGCAGATGCCGCACCCGTGGCCCACGCGCCGCCGACGGCGCCCGCCGCTGCGCCTGCCTCAACGACGGTCGGCGACGTCGAGGAATGCGAGGGCGCGAACCTCACGCTGCTGTTCGAAGCCAAGAAGTGCATACACTCGCGCTACTGCGTGACCTGGGGTCCGGCCGTCTTCCGCGCCAATGTCGAAGGTCCCTGGATCCATCCCGATGCGATGGACGTCGAGCGCGTCGCCGAGATCGCCCATGCCTGTCCGTCGGGGGCCATCCGCTACCGCCGCAAGGACGGCCGCCCCGAGGAAGCCGCTCCGCCGGTCAATCTCATCGCCGTGCGCGAGGCAGGACCTTACGCGGTGCGCGCCGACATCCGCCTGAACGGGGAAGGCGGGATGTACCGAGCCACGCTGTGCCGCTGCGGCGCCTCGAAGAATAAGCCGTTCTGCGACGGATCCCACAACGACATCGGTTTCGCCGCCACGGGCGAACCGGCGTCCCGCAAGACGGACATGCTGGCGGTGCGCGACGGTCCGCTCGCCATCGATCCGGAGACCGACGGCCCGTTGCGCATCCGCGGCAATCTCGAGATCACCAGCGGCACCGGCCGGGTGGTGGCGCGCCTGACCCAGGCGCGGCTGTGCCGTTGCGGGGCCTCTTCCACCAAGCCGTTCTGCGACGGCAGCCATGCCAAGATCGGCTTTCGCTCCGGCGCGCCGTGAGGGCGAGCCGGGATGCGCTAACCTTTTTCCAACCACGTTTATTCCGGCCCGCGGCGGCCGCGGCGGCGCTTGTTAACCGCTTCTTAAGCATGCGCTTCGTCCGGGCCGCGGGCCGGCCTAGGCTCGTCGCATAATAAGGGGGTCTCGGGACATGCCGAAGATGGCGCAACTAACCGGGATGATCGTGACGTCGATCGTGGTGTTCGGCACCGACACCGACGTGCTGTTGGCCGTGCCGCTGGGCGTCCTCGCCGGCGCGCTGGCGACCTTCTTCGTGGCGCTGAGCGAGAACCGTTCGGCGATCCGCGTCCGCAAATGATCCTTGCGCCGGGCGCTATTTGGGCTCCGGCGGAATGTTGTCGAGCGCCGCTTCCAGCTCCTGGAAGGTCGGCTGCGCTTCGGAAGGAACGCTGCCGCGTCCGATCTCGACCGAGACCTGCGCCGCGTTGCCGTGCAGGTGCGCCACCAGGATGTCGCGGATGACGTGATAGAACAGGGCTTCCTCCTCGACGATCGCGCGCAGCCTGATGCTGATCGGCCCCACGATGCCATAGGCGAGGAACACACCCATGAAGGTGCCCACCAGCGCTGATCCGATCATGCGTCCGAGGACTTCGGGCGGTTCGGTGATGGCGCCCATGGTTTTGATGACACCGAGCACCGCCGCGACGATGCCGAGCGCCGGCAGACCGTCGGCCATGGTCTGGAAGGCGTTGGCGGCCGTCAGCTGCTCGTGATGGTGCTTTTCGAGCTGCTTTTCCATCGCCGATTCGACCTGATGGGGGTCTTCCAGGCTCATGGTCATCATGCGCAGCGTGTCGCAGATGAAGGAGCGGGCGAAGGCGTCCTGGCTGATCCTGGGGTAGCGCCTGAAGATCGTGGATTCCTCGGGTTTTTCGATGTGCTGTTCGAGGGCGATGAGGCCCTTGGCCTTCATCGTTTTGGTGAGCAGGAACAACAGGCAGAGCAGGTCACGGAAGTCTTCCGGCTTCCATTTCGGTCCCTTGATGACCTTGCCGATGTCGCGGCCCACCTTCTTCAGCGAATAGAGGGAGCTGCCGATCAACAGGCCAGCGGTGGCGGCGCCGGCGATCGTGAGGATTTCGTGGGGGGCAGCCTCGATCACCGAGGTCAAGGATCCGCCTGACATCAGGAAGCCCCCGAACACGCAAACGAAAAGGACGACGAGACCGCCGATCTGAAGCATGAAAAACGCCCGCTACGCGTGTCCAGTATCGGAGATGGGGGCTTAAGGAGCGATAAACCGTCAGACGGCCGCCGTGAAAGCTTAACGCTGGGCGTCGGATTCGTTAATTTCCGCCAGTTTGCGGTCGACGAGCTGGGACAGCTCGTTGGCCACCGCGTCGCCGAGCCGCGTCGCTTCGTCTTCGGCGTGGGCCGCCCGGGCGATGGCCTCCAGGTGCAGCGCCACGACACCGCGCTGGGGCGCCTTGCCCGCCCGCATCACCGCATCGAGGTAGCGGCAGAGGACGTTGGAGATGCGCCCGGTGGCGGCCAGACCGGCATTGCCCGCCAGGCCGCGGATTTCGTGGGCCTGTTCGTAGATGGCCGCCGGATCAAGAATTTGCGCGACTTCCTCCACGCGGTCGATGTGGGCGAGCACCGCCGTGCGCAGTTCTGCCGCGTGATCGGCGATGACGCGCGCGGCGGCCAGCGAGGTTTCGGGATCGCGCAGGGCCCGCATCAGGCCCATCGCGGCCGCACTCGACATCACGGGATAGGCGCCGGGCTGGATCATGGTCGCAGCGGCAGGCTTTCGCTCGCTCATGCCGCGCTCCGTCCCGTATCGTTCTTGCGCCGCCACGGCCCGGAGAAGTCGAGATCGACGTGGCGCCGCCGGTCGGGACCGAAATACGTCTTGCAGCGCACATACGGCCTCGGCCGCTCGACGATCTCGGCGATGCGCAGGAACAGGTTCTGCGTGGTGATGGGCTTGGCGAGGAATTCGGTCACGCCGGCGTCGCGCGCCGCCTCGACGCGATGGCGCTCGGTGTGTCCCGTGACCATGATGATGGGCACATAGGGGTTGGGACTGTCGGGCGACAGGCGGACTTGCTGCGTGAAGGCGATGCCGTCGATCGGTGCCATCGACAGGTCCGTGAGCACGAGGTCGGGACGGCAATCGCGCAGCAGCTGGAATCCTTCGGCGCCGTCCTCGGCTTCATAGACCTGCTTGAGGCCGAGCGCGGTCATCAGCGATCGCAGCAGCACGCGCATATGGGCGTTGTCTTCGACAACCAGCGCTTTCAGATTCTCGAATGTCGCCCCCGACATCGTTCCTGCCCGGTTCCGGTCGCCGGCGCGCCCGTGATTGCGGGTCTCCCGCGCTGGCATGATTCACAGCGATACGGCACACTACGCGATCGCAGTCGGCATTCCCTAGCATTTCCGTTGCCCCGATCCAAGGAGACTTCCCTGCGGCGCCTTCTCGACAACGCTGTCGCCATTGCTACGACGCATCTGCAGGCGCTTCTGACCCCGGTGGCTTTCGGGGCGCTGGCGCTGGTCGAGCAGGACGGCAAGCTCGTGCTGGTGCGTCATTCCTACGCCCCCGGCTGGCGGCTTCCCGGCGGCGGTGTGCGGCGCGGCGAGCCCGCCGAGGAAGCCGTCTTGCGCGAGTTGCGCGAGGAGATAGGGCTGACGCACGCGGCCGCCCCGCAGCTGTTCGGGCTTTATGTCCGCAAGGTTTTCCTGGTGACGAACCTGATCGCCGTCTTCCGCGTGCGCCAAGCGCGCTTCGTGTTCGCGCCCAGCCTGGAAATCCGCGCCGTCACGCTGGCCGATCCTTTGTCGCCGCCCAGGGAGGCGACCGGGGGGGTGCGGCGCCGGCTGGCCGAACTGGCGGGGGAATGCCCCATCAGCCCTTACTGGTGAGGATGCTTGCATTTGCGGTCCCGGACCAGTAGCGAGAATGCCTATGGCGGAGGAGTCCACCTGGCACATCAGGCCGGAACGCGCGGAAGACGCGCCGCATATTGATTCGCTGAACGAACACAGCTTCGGGCCCGGCCGCTACGCCAAATCCGCTTATCGTCTGCGCGAAGGGGTCGATCCCGTTCCCGGCCTCAGCTTCGTCGCCATGGAAAGCCAAGCGCTGCGCGGCTCGATCCGCTTCTGGCCGGTGATGGTCGGCATGGAGATGTCGCTGCTCCTGGGGCCGCTGGCGGTGCAGTCCGATCTGCGCGGCCGCGGCATCGGCATCGCCCTGATGAAGACCGGCATCGAGGCGGCGAGGGTCCAGGGCCACGCCAGCGTCATCCTGGTGGGCGACGAGCCCTATTACGTGCGCGTGGGGTTCGCCGCCATTCCGCGCGGGCGCGTGCGCTTTCCCGGACCGGTCGATCCGTCGCGCATCCTGGGCCTGTCTTTGAAGCCGAACGTGATGCTGACGATGATGGGCGAAGTCCGCCGCGCCCGCATCGACCATCCCGTCTGCGCCGACGGCGCGGGCGTGGCGTAGGCGGCATTTTCACCCCGCAAACGGGGAAAGACGCCACGACAGATCCCTTACCGCCCCTCCTGGCGCCAGGCCAGCATCAGCGTGCCGATGAGCAGAAGCAGCGCCAGCCAGGGCGGCAACAGCGCAGTCTCGTCGATGCTGGTGACGCGCGAGGCCCGGTTGTCGGCGATTCCCATCCAGCCGTCGCCCGCCATGCGATGGCCGCGGCCCACGCGCCTGATCTCGGGCATGCCGTCCGACAGCCAGCGCACGCTGCCGCCGCTCTCTTCGGCCACCGGCGCCAGGATTGCATCGGTCGCGCGCATGTCGGCGACTTCCTTGGGATTGAGCGGGCCGGCGGCCGCCACCGCCGACAGCTTGCCGTCGCTGACACGGTAGAGCCCCAGTGCGTCCGCCTTGGCCGAGCCGCGCCAGATTCCGGGTTCGACCTTTGCCAGTGGCACCGGCGACTGCTGGCCCGCGGGATCGGTGAGCGTCACCGGCGGCGGCGCCTCGGCCATGGTGCGCCGTTCGATCGTGATGTCGCCGCCTGAGATCGTCGCCGTCAGCTTTTCTTCCTCGAGCTCCGGCTCCTTCATCAGCCAGTGCGCTAGGCGGCGCAGCAGTTCCGCCTCGGGACCGCCGCCTTCGAAGCCGCGCGCCCACAGCCAGCCCTGATCCGACAACAACTCGGCGACGCGGCCCTTGCCGACGCGGTCGAGCACCAGCAGCGGAGCGCCGTCCGGCCCGCTCATCAGCGTTTCGCCGGTCACCTTCTGCGCCGCGATGACCCGGAACCAGCGGCCCCAGCTGGGCGGAGCCTTGTCGGTGTTGGCGCCGGGCAGGTCGCGCGTCACCGGATGGGCCAGGCCTTGCGCCGTGACTTCCGGCTTGAACGGCCTGGCGATGATCTGCGAGGTCGGCTGCGCCGGCAGCACCGAGGCTAAGGGTGTGTGGTAGATGCTCATCGGTCCGGCGAATTCGGGTCCCGACGACACCAGGAGCGCACCGCCGTCATAGACGTAGCCGGCGATGTTCTCGAAATAGGCCAGCGGCAGGATGCCGTGCTCGCTGTAGCGGTCGAAGATCACCAGGTCGAAACCGTCGAGCTTCTCGTCGAACAATTCGCGCGTCGGGAAGACGATGAGGGACAGCTCCTTGATCGGCGTCTGATCCTGCTTCTCCGGGGGGCGCAAAATGGTGAAATGCACCAGATCGACCGAGGGATCGCCTTTCAAGAGGCTGCGCCAGACGCGCTCGCCGGCATGGGGTTCGCCCGACACCAGCAGCACGCGCAGGCGGTCGCGCACCCCGTTGATCGGCACCACGGCGCGGTTGTTCTGCAAGGTGAGTTCCGACGGGCCCGGCTCGGATTCCAGCTCGACCACGCTTTCGCCTTCGTGGCCGATCGGCACCTCGATGGGCGTGTTCTTGCCCAGCGGCACGTCGCGCGCCCCGGCGTCGGCGCCGTCGATCCTGAGATTGACGCGCGCCTTGCCCGTGTTGACGCCGCCGAGATCGTCGACGCGCACCACGATTTGCGCCTTCTGCCCCACGATCGCGTAGCGCGCCGCATCGATCACGCTGAGCTTGCGGTCGCGTTCGCCGCGCTTGCCCACGATCAGCGCCTGCACCGGCCCCAACCGCGGCTTCGACGGCGCGTCGTGCACTTCGCCGTCGGTCACCAGGAAGGCGCCCGCCACGCGTGCCGGCGGCACGTCGGCGAGCGCCGCATTGAGCGCCGTGAAAGCCTCGGTGCCGGTGTCTTCTCCGGCGGCATTGGTGGTGACGGTGACCGTGCGGACCTCGAGGTTCTTCTCGCGCTGGAGGCGCTGCTTGAGGGCGGCAGCGGCGCGGTCGGCGTCGGCCAGGCGGTTGCCGATCTGCATGCTCTGCGAGTGGTCGAGCACGATGACGGCGACGTCCGACAGCGGCTCGCGGTTCTCGCGCACCAGCATCGGTCCCGACAGCGCCAGGGCCAGGGCGGCAAGCGCAATCAGCCGCGCCCAAGCGCCGTGGGCGTGCACATAGAAGGCATAAGCGGCCAGCAGCACCGCGCCGGCGATCACCGTCCACAGCACGGAGAGGGGTATCAGCGGGGCGAAGGCGATCGACATCGCTTATTTCCCCAGCCGCTCGAGGATCGCGGGCACGTGCACCTGGTCGGTCTTGTAATTGCCGGTCAGGGCATACATCACGACGTTGATGCCGAAGCGGATGGCGAGTTCACGCTGGCGCGGCCCGCCAGGCGAGACATCCACCATCGGGTGGCCCTGGGCGTCCACCGCCCATGCCGCCGCCCAGTCGTTGCCGCCGATGATCACGGGCGACACCCCGTCGCCGCCGCGGATCGCGCCGCCGCCGGGCGGCAGCGCCTGCGCCCATAGCGTGCCGCCGTCCCAGCGTCCCGGAAAATCCGAGATCAGGTAGAAAGACTTCGTCAGCACATGATCCGGCGGCACCGGCGCCAGCGGCGGCAGATCGAGCTTGCCGAGCAATCGGCGCAGCGTGATCTGGCCCGGCGAATCCTGGCCGCGCGTCGGCCCCAGCGTCAGGTCGCGCGTGTCGATCAGGATGGTGCCGCCGTTGCGCATGTAGTCGGCGACCTTGGACAGCGCCGCGGGCGACAGGTCCTTCTGCCTCGGATCCATCGGCCAGTAGAGCAGCGGGAAGAAACTGAGGTCGTCGGCCTCGAGATTGACGCCCATCGGCTCGAGCGGCGCGTAGGAAGTGCGATCCGACAAGGCCTGGCCAAGGCCGGTAAGCCCTGCCTTGCTCATGGCATCCACATCGCTGACGCCGGTGATGACATAGGCGAGGCGCGTATCGAGCGCGGCCTTCATGTCGAAGGCGTCATCGGCGCGCGCACCGCGCATCATCAGGCAGGCGAACAGTACGACCGCCGTGCCGCGCGCCAGCTTGCGCCAGTTGGGTGCGTAGCCCCGCAACAGCAGCGAAAGGACGAAATCGGCGATCAGCAGAAGCGTCGCGAACAGCAAGAGAGGCGTGCGCAAGGGCAAAGCCGCGCGCGAGGCGTAGGCCTGCGGCGATACCGGCAGGGCGCCGAACGGCAGCAGGACCGTGTCGCTGCGCGCGACGTTCAGGGCGCGCTCGGCGCCTGGCGCGCCGTACAGTCCCGGCGGGTGCAGGCGCGAAGGCTCGATGGTGCCGATCTGCGAACCGCGGATCGGCTGCGCCTCGGAGCCCGCCGGCGAAAGATGGCCGCGGCCGTCCAGGGTGGCGACGGCAGGCAGGCTGGCGCTGGCCGCCATCTCGCCCGGCTCGACGCCGGCCGACAGCGACAGCAGCTGGCGCAGCATGCGCACATAAAGGCCCGACATCGGCAATGACGACCACGACGGTCCGGCCGTGACGTGGAACAGCACGATCCAGCCCTTGCCGCGTGGCGAGGCGGTCACCATCGGCGTGCCGTCGGCCAGCCGCGCCCAGGTGTGCGACGACAGGTCGACCGACGGCTCCGCCAGGATCTGGCGCGACACCGTCACGTCGTCGGGGATCGCCAGTCCGCTGAAGGGGCTGGAATCGGGGAACGGCGCCAGATGCTGCGGCGAGGCCCAGGCCAGTGCACTGCCGAGATAGCGCCCGCCCGATCGCAACGCCACCGGCACGAGGTCGTCCGTACCCGACGCCATACGCTCGCCCGCGAAGCGGATCAACAGTCCGCCATTGGCCACGAAGGCGGCGACACGGTCATGATCGGCGCCCGCGACCCTGCCGACGTCGGACAGGATGAGGACCGACACGCCGCGCGCCATGAGATCGGAGATCGTACCGCTGCGAAGATCCGCATACGGCGCCAGCGCCCGCCTGAGGTAATAGGTGCCCGACAGCAGCGGCTCTTCGCTGGAGGCGTTGTCGCCCGAGACGAGGCCGACGGAACGTCTGGGCGTGCCGCGGTCCAAGAGCTGCACGGCGCCGGCGCTTTCCTGGCCGTTGATGGCGATGCGGGCCGTTTGGTTGCGCATCTCGAGCGGCAATGCGAGCCGCGCGGCGGTCTTGTTGGTGCCCTCGGCGAATGCGAACGCGGCCGACCCCAGGATCTGGCCCTGGTCGCCGTAGGCCGTCACCGCGCCGCTCTGCGCTCCCGAGGCGCCGGCGCGCAGGACCGACACCGAAAATCCCTCCTGCGCGTTGTCGATGCCGGTGAGCGCCAACGGCCGCGCCGCAGGGCGGTCGGCGTAGATGCGCAGATGTCCCAATTGCGAAAGCTGTTGCGCCGTCTGGCGCGCCAGGCCGTCGTCGATGCCGTCCGACAGCCACAGGATCTCGGGCGTCGTCACGAAGTGAACATGCGCCAGGGCCGCCAGCGCAGCCTTGCGCGACGCGAACCAAGGCTTGGGATCGAGCCCGCGCACCGCGCGGTCGGCACGACCTGCGTCCAGCAGGTCGGTCACCGGACGCTCGGCCGTCGCCACGACCATGACGGGACGATGCTGGCGCGCCGCCGTATCCACCGCCTCGCGCGCCAGATCCGCGCGCGCCTCCCAATGGGCTGCCGCCGTCCAGCCGTCATCGACGAACAGCAGCACCGGGCCTTTGCCGCCGAGATCGAGAGTGCGCCCGATCTGCGGCTCGGCCAGTCCCACGATCACCGCCGCCGCCGCGACAAGGCGCAGCAGCATCAGCCACCACGGCGTGCCGGCCGGCGTCTGCTCCTCGTCGCGCAGTCCGAACAGCAGGCGCAGCGGCGGGAATAGCACGCGCTTGGGCAGGGGCGGGGTGACGCGCAGCAGGAACCAGATCACCGGCAGCATGATGAGCGCCGCGAGAATCCACGGCGCCCCGAAGCTGATGTTGGCAAGGAGGTTCATGCCGGCGTCCAATCACCCAAAGCTTGTCACGGCCCGCGAATGCGGGCCACCCAGGTGACACACAGACCACTCAAGGGGATGTGTACCAAAATCTGGACCAGATTGCCGCAAGTCGACATTGTCATCCCGGCCAAGCGCTGCGTCGGCAGCGCGCGAGCCGGGACCCACGGAAAGGCTTCCCGGTGGGTCCCGGGTCGCTCCGCTTTGCTGCGCGCCCCGGATGACAAGTGTTGTGTGGAAAGCTGGAATGGCGGCACTCGCCTTCATGATGGCAGTTCATCGAGGTATGCGCCTCCATGTGCTCGCCGGTCTGCTGTATCGAATGGACCAGGAGAGTTTCATCATCCTGCCATCCTGTGGCCGCCGGAAAGATCGGCATAGAGCGCCACCAGCGCCGCCTGCGGCGAACGATCTGTGCGGTGCGCGGTATAGTTCCACCCCAGCTTGCGCGCCAGAAGCGCGACCGCCTCACCATGCGCCTTGAACCGCGCGCGATACTCGCCAGCCACGCTTTCGGCGCGGCCGAGGATGCGGTTCTCCGTGCCGTGCACGGATTCGAAGCGGGTGCGGCCGAGATAGGGAAAGTCCTCTTCCGCCGGATCGATGATGTGCACCAGCCGTCCGCCGGCATTGGACCGCGTCAGCCGCCGGATGGCCTGTTCGGTCGCCTCGATCGGCGCCAGGAAATCGCCGAACCACACGAACTGTGCGTTGCGCGGCAGCACCGCCTCCGGCGGGACCTGCGCGTCGGACGGCGGCCGCTCGGTGAGCGCGAAGCCGATGCGGCGATAGGTGGCGCGCGAACTCGCCGGCGCTTCGCGTTCGCCGTAGAGCGCGATGCGCTCGCCGCCGCGCACCAGGAGCACCGCCAGCGCCAAGGTGAGCAGCGTGGCGCGATTGAGCTTGGTTTCGCCGCCGGAACCGAAGCGCATCGACGGCGAGCCGTCGCGCCACAGCCATACCGACTGCGCCGCCTCCCATTCACGTTCGCGCACGTAGAGATGCTGCGATTTCGCCGATTGCCGCCAGTCGATGGCGTTCACGGCGTCGCCGGGGCGATAGTGGTGGAACTGCCAGAAGCTCTGACCGATGCCGGCCTTGCGCCGGCCGTGCATGCCCAGCGTGATCGACGACGCGAGCCGCTCGGCGCGCACCATGAGCGAGGGCAGCGTGGCGGCAAGGGATTCGGCGGCGTCGGTGAGTTGCACCATCACAAAAGCGTCCGGCACAGCCGGTCGATGACCGCCATGACGGTGAGGCCTTCGGCGCGCGCCGCGAAGTTGAGCGCCATGCGATGACGCAGCACGGGGGCGGCCAGCGCCACCACGTCGTCGGTCGACGGGGCCAGGCGGCCTTCGATCAGGGCACGGGCGCGGCAGGCCAGCATGAAGGCCTGGCTGGCACGCGGCCCCGGTCCCCAGGCGATGACGTTGCGCAGATCGGGCGCGCCGTCGGCTTCGGGACGCGCGGCGCGAACGAGCTTCAGGATGTTCTCCACCACCTTGTCGCCCACCGGGATGCGTCGCACGATCGCCTGCGCTTCCATCAGCGCGTCGGGCCCGCAGACGCGCTGCGGCGCGCTCTCCTGGCCGAAGGTGGTGGCGAGCAGCATCTGCTTCTCGGCCTCCATGTCGGGATAGCCGATGTCGATCTGCAGCAGAAAGCGGTCGAGCTGCGCTTCCGGCAGCGGATAGGTGCCTTCCTGCTCCAGCGGATTCTGGGTCGCCAGCACGTGGAAGGGATGGGGAAGGTCGAAGCGGTTTCCCGCCACCGTCACCTGACGCTCCTGCATCGACTGCAGCAGCGCCGACTGGGTGCGCGGGCTGGCGCGGTTGATCTCGTCGGCCATCAGGAGCTGGGTGAACACGGGCCCCTTGATGAAGCGGAAGGTGCGGTGGCCGCCGCCCTCTTCCAGCACTTCGGAGCCGATGATGTCGGCTGGCATCAGATCGGGGGTGAACTGGATGCGCTTCCAATCCATCCCGAGGACGGTGCCCAGCGCCTCCACCAGCTTGGTCTTGGCCAGCCCCGGCACGCCGATCAAGAGCCCGTGCCCGCCCGCCAGAAGGGTGATAAGGGTGTGGTCGATGACATCCTTCTGTCCGAAGATGACCTTGCCGATCCCTTCGCGCACGCGTGACACGATCTGCATCACCAGTTCGGCGCGCTGGACGGCCGGCCCTTTCAGTTCTTCGCCGATGGTGTCGTTCATGAAATCGATCCAGGTTGCAGGAGAAGTGGCGCCTTGCCTATCCTCGTGGGGAAACGCGCCGGAAGGAACCCGGTTATGTACCGCGCCGGGACAGGCGCAACAAGGAAAAGCCGGTTGCCGCATGAGACAAGCAAGGGCCGGTTTACCGCGATGACGGGCGGAATTCCTCAAGGTTTGGCGAGCCTCCAGCGCGAGGCGGCGAAGGCGCGCGGACTGCCGCCGGTCGAGCGCTGGAACCCGCCCCATTGCGGCGACATCGACATCCGAATCGCCCGCGACGGCACCTGGTTCCATCAAGGCTCGCCCATCGGGCGCAGGGAACTGGTGCGACTGTTTTCCACGATCCTGCGCAAGGATCCCGACGGCTTCCACCTGGTGACGCCCGCCGAGAAGATGCGCATCACCGTCGAGGACGCGCCGTTCCTCGCCGTTCTGCTGGCGGCGGAAGGCTCCGGGCGGGAACAGCAGCTTGTCTTCACCACCAATGTCGGCGACGAGACCGTTGCCGGACCCGCCAATCCGATCCGGGTCGAGACCGATTCCACCACCCTGGAGCCGCGACCCTATGTCCATGTGCGCCGCGGCCTCGAGGCCCTCATCGCGCGTCCGGTCTTCTATCAGTTGGTCGATCTGGCGGTGGCGGACGGCAGCGGCGCGCTCGGCGTGTGGAGCGGCGGCGCGTTCTTTTCACTGGGGCGTGCATGACGCCGGCCGGTCTCGTAGCGGATCATGGCGCCGCCTTGCGGGCCAAGCTGCTGCCTGATCCGCCGCCGCTGCCGCTCGCGCCTCCGCGTGGCGACTACGATCTAAACCCGGCGGTGCGCCCGGCGACCGCGCCGCCGCTGGTCCCGGCGGCGGTCATGATACCGATTGTGCTGCGCCCGGAGCCGACCGTGCTCTTCACCCAGCGCAGCGAGTCCTTGACGCGCCATGCGGGGCAGGTGAGCTTTCCCGGCGGCTGCGCCGATCCTGAAGACGTCACGCTGGTCGCCACCGCCATGCGGGAACTGCGGGAAGAGACCGGCATCGCCTCCGACTATGTTTCCGTGGCGGGGTTCCTCGACGCCTACGAGACCGTGACGGGCTATGCGGTGCTGCCTGTCGTCGGGTTGTTGCGCGAAGGATTCACACTCGCCCTCGATGCCCGCGAAGTCGACACGGTGTTCGAAGTGCCGCTCGCATTCCTGCTGGACCGCAAGAGCCGCCAGGAGGACCGCCTGCAATGGAAGGGCGGCATCCGCCGCGTTTATGCCTTCCAGTACGAAACACGCTATATCTGGGGAGCGACCGCGGCCATCCTGGTCGACTTCGCGGACAGGCTTCATGACGCGTCTTGATCCCCAGCCCTGGATGACGGCGCCCGAGACGGTGCGGCTGATGCAGGCGCTGGGCGAGGGCCGCTTCGTGGGCGGCGCGGTGCGCAATGCGCTTCTGCATCGCGATGTCGCCGACATCGATGTCGCCACGCCGCTCGTGCCTGCCGAGGTCGTCAAGCGCCTCGAGGCGGCGCGCATCAAGTCCGTGCCCACCGGCATCGAGCACGGCACCATCACCGCCGTCGTCGACGGCAGGCCTTACGAAGTCACGACACTGCGCCGTGATGTCGTCACCGACGGCCGCCGCGCCATCGTCGCCTTCACCACCGACTGGGCGGAGGATGCGCGCCGTCGCGACTTCACCATGAACGCGCTCTATGCCGCCGCCGACGGCGAAGTGTTCGATCATGTCGGCGGCGTCGCAGATCTTCAGGCGGGACGCGTGCGCTTCGTCGGCGATCCGGTGCAGCGCATCCGCGAGGATTACCTGCGCATCCTGCGCCTGTTCCGCTTCCACGCCTGGTACGGCCGCGGCGCGCTGGATGCCGAGGCCTTGCGCGCGGGCGCCACGGAACGGACGGGGCTCGCCAGACTCTCCGGCGAACGCATCCAGAGTGAGATGCTGCGGCTGCTCGCCGCGCCTGATCCTGGAGCCGTGCTCAATGCCATGGCCCGCGAAGCGATCCTGGGCGAAGTCCTGCCTGGCGAGGTCTCCATCGGTCGCGTCGAGCGCCTGGCCGCCATCGATCGCGACGCATTCTTCACGCCCGACGCGGTGCTGCGTTTGGCCGCGCTGGTTCCGCCGCTGGCGGCCGCCCCGGTCGCCGAACGCTGGAAGCTGTCCAATGCCGACCGCGACCGGCTGCTCGACCTGACGTCGGCGGGCGAGGCGCTCGCGCCGCATCTGTCGGCGCGGGAGGTGCGCCGGCTGCTCTACCGTCTCGGCAAGCAGCGTTTCCGCGACCGCCTGTTTCTCGCCTGGGCCGACGATCCGCGCGCCGCCATCCAGTGGCGCGCGCTGCTGGCCATGGCCGATGCCTGGCAGCGGCCGCAATTTCCCCTGTCGGGCCGCGAGGTGATGAAGGCCGGCGTGCCCGAGGGTCCGCTGGTCGGCAAGGTCATCGCCGAAGTGGAATCCTGGTGGATCGACAGCGACTTCACGGAAGACCGGTTCTCCCTGGCGGAGCGGCTGAAAGCGGTGGTGCAGGCGGTGGCACGGTGAGATTCGAACTCGTTCAGTCGCTGTCGATTCCCGGCGATCCGGAAAAAGCCAATGATGACGCCTTCGCCGTTGAACCCATGGCCGCCACGGTGTTCGACGGCGCCACGGGTCTCGGCGGCAATCTGATGCCCGGACCCAGCGATGCCGCCTGGATCGCGCAATTCGGCGCGCGGCGCCTCCTGGCGCATTTGCGCGAAAGCGACGAACCGGTCGAGGCCTTGCGCCGGGCGCTCGCCGACACCAAGACGTCGTTCGAAGGGTTGCGCCGGCGCGCTCCCAAGGAGCGCTACGAGATTCCCTATGCCTCGATGATTCTTGCCGTCGCCCGCGAGGACAGCGTTGAAGCGTTGTGGTTCGGGGATTGTGCCATGCTGGTCGAGCGCCTCGACGGCGAGGTTGAGATGGTGGGCGAGGCTTTCGACAAGCGCGCCGCGGAAGCCAACCGCGCCCGCATGCTGTCCGATGCCAAGGGGCTGCCGCCGGTCGGCGCCTTGTCGCGCGCCGAATTCACGCCGCACATCCGCAGCGCGCGCAACCACGTCAACACCGATCGCGGCGGCTGGCTGTTCTCGCCCGAGCCGCGCGCCGCCGATCATGTCGCCTCGCGCCGCGTCTCGGCCGCACCGGGCACGCACCTCTTGCTCGCCAGCGACGGATTTCTCGCGCTGGCCTGCGATTATGGAGCATACGATGCGGCCGGCCTCCTGCGCGCCGCCCGCGACAACGGCCTGGCTGCCCTCGCGCAAGAGGTCCGCGCCATCGAGAACGAAGATTTCGACGGCCGCCGCTTCCCGCGCTTCAAGAAGAGCGACGACTGCACCGCGGTGCTGCTCAAGGTCATCTGAGGTTGCCTCTCTTCTTGTGGGGTGTCTCGTTCGACAATCCTTGCGATTTATCGCCGTTTGGACCATCACCGATCGGCGCATTCAACGGGCAAGTGACAGATGCAGTCCGAGCATTGGAAACCCAGGAAGGTCGTGATCGTCGGCGCGGGCGCGGTAGGCTCCACTCTCGCCTATACCCTGGCGCTGCGCGGTCTGGCGGACGAGATCGTGCTCCTCGACGCCAATCGCGAGTTCGCCATGGGCCAGGTCCTCGATCTCGAGCACGGCCAGGCCTTCTTCCCGTCGATCCGGATCCGCGTCGGGGAGCCCGCGGATTACGCCGACGCCTCGCTGATCGTCATCACGGCGGGCGCCAAGCAGCGTCCGGGCGAGAGCCGGCTCGAGCTGGTCCAGCGCAATGCCAGGATCATCGAAGGCCTGATGGACGAGATCGTGGCGCAGCAATCGCCTGCGGTCGTCCTCATCGTCTCCAATCCGGTGGACGTCCTCACCTATGTAGCCCACCGGCGCTCAGGCTGGCGGCGCGGGCGCGTCATCGGCTCGGGCACCGTGCTCGACAGCGCGCGCTTCCGTCATCTGCTGGCCAAGCGCTGCGGCGTCGACGTGCACAACGTCCACGCCCACATCATGGGCGAGCACGGCGACAGCGAATTCGCCGCCTGGTCGATCACCAACATGGCGGGCATGCCGTACGACCAGTTCTGCCGCCTGTGTGCCAGGTGTGACGACTCCGACGAGATGCGCCGGGGCATCGTGCACGAGGTGCGCCATTCGGCCTATCACATCATCGGCTACAAGGGCGCCACCTGGTTCGCCGTTGCGCTGGCGCTGACACAGATCGCCGGAGCCGTCCTGCGCAACCAGCACAGCGTGCTGACGGTCTCCGCTGTACTCGACGGCGAGTATGGGCTTCAAGGCGTCAGCCTCGGCGTGCCCTGCACGGTGTCATGGAAGGGCGTCGAACAGGTCTTGCAGGTCGATCTGCCCCCCGACGAGCGGGACGCGCTGGCCAGGTCCGCGCACGCGATGCGCCAGATCATCGACGGCCTTCAATCCTGATCCCGGCTGCGGGCCGTTTTCACGCGCCCCGTCTCGGAGCTTGAAACCTCTGCCTCTCTTCGAGGCGCTTCGCCCTAGATCCCCACCATGCGCACGACGGGCTCGAACCAGCCTGCGCCCTGCATGCGGATCACGCCGTCCCAGATCATGCGCAGGGCGACGAACAGCACGATGAAGATGCCGGCATAGCTGATCCAGGGATATTTGTGCAGCACCCGCGCCACCAGGCTCGCGGCAAGTCCCATCAGCGCGATCGACAGCGTCAGCCCGATCACCAGCACGCCCCAGTGCCGCATGGCGGCGCCGGCCACCGCCAGCACGTTGTCGAGCGACATCGAGATGTCGGCCAAGGCGATGTTGAGGATGGCCCGTCGTATGGCCTGCGGATGGCTCTGGCCCGCGCACCTGTAGGCCTGCTTTGCGGCGGTCTTGGCGGCACAGCCGGGGGCCTGCGCCTTGTGATCCCTGCTGGCCTGCTGCACGTCGCGCCACAACCGCGAGCAGACCCACAACAGCAGGATGCCCCCGGCGATGACGAGCGGGATGAAACGCAGCAGGTGCATGACGAAGGTGGCGAGCACGACGCGCGTCACGACCGCGGCCGCCAGGCCCCAGAAGATCACCTTCCGGCGGTCGCAGGCATCGACATGGGCCGCCGACATGCCGATGACGACGGCGTTGTCGCCGGCCAGCACGATGTCGATCAGGATCACCTGGAGGAGCGCGAAGAAGCCGCCTTGTGTGAAAAGATCGAGCAATGCGTTTCCTCGTGATCCGCCGGTCTAGGGCCAGCGTGCTTCCGGCGGCAGGGACATCAGGATGGCTTCCGGGTTGCCGCCGGTCTTGAGCCCGAATTGAGTGCCGCGGTCGTACAAGAGGTTGAACTCCACATAGCGGCCCCGGCGCTCGAGCTGAAGAGTCCGATCGGCGTCGGTCCAGGCCTGGCCCATGCGCCGTCTGATGATTTGGGGATAAACCCCCAGAAATGCGAGTCCCACGGCCTTGGTGAAGGCGAAATCCCGCTCCCAGTCGCCGCTGTCCAGGTTGTCGTAGAAGATTCCGCCCACGCCGCGCGCCTCGCCCCGATGGGGCAGATAGAAGTACTCATCGCACCATTTCTTGAAGCGCGGATAATAGGATAGGTCGAATTCGTCGCAGGCGGCCTCTAGCGCCGTGTGGAACGTTGCGGTGTCCTCGGCGATGGGGACCGTCGGCGTCAGGTCGGCGCCGCCGCCGAACCAGGTCTTCGACGTGACGATGTGGCGCGTATTCATGTGGGCCGCCGGGGCATGCGGGTTCTTCATGTGCGCCACCAGCGAAATGCCGCTGGCCCAGAAGCGGGAATCCTCCGCTGCCCCGGGGATGCTCTTGGCGAACTCTTGCGGCAGGCGCCCGTACACGGTGGAGACGTTCACGCCCACCTTTTCGAACACGTCACCGCGCATCAGGCTCATGACGCCGCCGCCCGCGTCGCTGCCGTCGTCCGACGGGCGCTTCCACGCCTTGCGCGCGAAGCGGACGCCGCCCTCGATGGCTTCGAATTCGGCGCAAATCCTGTCGCGCAGCTCTTCGAACCACGCCTTGGCGCGGGCCTGGCGCTCGCTCATGGGAAGCCCGCGGTCTGGCGCAGACCTTCGGCGAGCGCGATGGCGCCCGCCTGCGCCACATTGAGCGAACGCAGGCCCGGGCGCATGGGAATGCGAAGGCGCGCATCGGCGCGCGCATGCACCTCGTCGGGCACGCCTTGGCTTTCGCGGCCGAGCAGCAGGATGTCGCCGGGGTGGAACGCGAAATCCATGTATCTCATCGCGCCTTTGGTGGTCAGAAGGACGAGCCGCGCCCCCTGGCGGGTCTCGAGGAACGCCGGCCACGACGGATGGCGCGTGATCTCGGCCTGCGCCACGTAGTCCATGCCGGCGCGCCGGAGCTTGCCGTCGCCGAGCAGGAAACCGCAAGGTTCGATGAGATCGATTCCCACCCCCAGACAGGCGCCGAGCCGGATGAGGGCGCCGGCGTTCTGCGGGATGTCGGGCTCGAAGAGGGCAAGACGCATGGGATTCCTTGACGCTGATCATAGTAACTCCCTAGGGTTGCCATAAGAGGAAGTTACTATTTGCGGATCACGAAATGGGCAAATACGACCCTCTGACAGTCTATTTGAAGGGGCGGGCGCAAGCCGAAGTTCCGCTCCGCTTCGAAGAGATCGCCGCGCTCATCGGATCGCCGCTGCCGCCTTCAGCCTATAGCCACCGGGCATGGTGGGCCAACGAGGCGACGGGGCACATCCATGCCGAGGCTTGGCTCGAAGCCGGTTTCGAGGCGGCACAGGTCGACATGATCCGCCACCGGTTGGTGTTCCGGCGCCTGCGCCGGGGCATGGCGGAAGAGCCATGTCAATTCGAGCATCAGGGCCGGCATCCGTTGATCGGCGCTCTCAAGGGCACCTTCACGATCGAACCGGGCGGCCGCGCATGCGCGCTGGAGACCTGCGAGACGCGCCTCGACGGCAAAGCGGACAGGATCGAACCGGGGCTTCGGAACGGCCTGCGATGACATCGTCTGTTCTGCTCGACACCTGCGCCGCGCTTTGGACTGTCGATGATTCCATTCCGGAGCCGGCGGCAGACGTGCTTTCGACGGCCTATCGGGCCGGCATTCCGACTTACGTCTCGCCGGTCACGGCCTGGGAGATCGGTGCCATGGCGCGCAAGGGCCGGTTCCGTGCGACCTGCTCGCCCCAGGCATGGTTTGAGCGGCTCATGGCGGTGCCGACCATGCGCCTTGCGCCCCTGACGCCGGAAATTCTTCTGGCATCCTGTTTTTTGCCAGGTATTCTCAGTTGCGATCCCGCGGATCGGATCATCGCCGCGACCGCGAGGGAGTGCGGCTTCATCCTCATGACCTACGACCGCGGGCTGTTGGACTATGCCGCAGAAGGACACCTCCGCGTGGTAGAATGTTGATCATGACGCTAGGAAAGCTTTCGTGTGAATCGACCGGGCAACGCCCCGTTAGGTAAGGGTTTTTCTGCGGCATCGTGACGCAAGACCCCTTGCGATCATGTCAGTATTTTAGCCGTCCGCATCCCCGGAGCGCGCTGTTTGATCGCGACGACAACGCGTCGACGGGTAATCTTGTTCTATGGACCGCGATTCTTCAGAGGTGAGCTCAGTGGCAACTGCGACGCAAACTACGCGACGCGATTTTCTCTATGTCGCAACCGGCGCCGTGGGCGCGGTCGGCGTGGCCTTCACGGCCTGGCCGTTCATTGACCAGATGAATCCCACCAGCGCGGTGCTCGCCATGTCCTCCATGGAAGCCGACATCGCCGCAATCCAGCCGGGCCAGCAGGTCGTCTTCAAGTGGCGGGGCCATCCCTTGTTCGTCCGCCGCCGCACGCCCAAGGAGATCGCCGAGGCGCGAGCCGTCCCGGTGTCGCAGCTCATCGATCCTCTGGCGCGCAACGCCAATCTGCCCGACAGCGCTCCGGCCACCGACGCCAATCGCGAGATCAAGCCGGAATGGATCATTGTCGTGGGCGTCTGCACCCATCTGGGTTGCACCCCGACGGTTTCGACGCCGCAATCGCCGCAAGGCGAATACGGGGGCTGGCTCTGCCATTGCCACGGCTCGCAATACGACGTGGCAGGGCGCGTCCGCAAAGGACCGGCTCCGCAGAACCTGGCGGTGCCGCCCTATTCCTTCATCGGTCCCACCAAGATCAAAGTCGGCTGAGGATAAGAACGATGGCCGGTCACTCGACCTACGTCCCCCGTACTGCCTTTTCCAGGTGGCTCGATGAGCGTCTTCCGATCATCCGGATGATGAACGATTCCTTCACCACCTTTCCCACGCCCAGGAACCTGAACTTCTGGTACACCTTCGGCGGCATTCTCACCTTCATGCTCGTGGTGCAGATCGTCACCGGCATCGTGCTGGCGATGCACTACGTGCCGAACGCCGGGCTCGCCTTCAACTCGGTCGAAGGCCGGATCATGCGGGAGGTGAATTACGGCTGGCTGATCCGCTACATCCACTCCAACGGCGCGTCGATGTTCTTCCTCGCCGTCTACATCCACATGTTCCGCGGTCTCTATTACGGTTCGTACAAGGCGCCGCGCGAAGTCATCTGGATCCTCGGCGTCTTCATCTATCTGCTGATGATGGCCACGGCCTTCTTCGGCTACGTGCTGCCCTGGGGGCAGATGTCGTTCTGGGGCGCCACGGTGATCACTTCGCTGTTCAGCGCCATCGATCAGGTCGTCCCGCACCTCGGCACCGCGATCACCCAGTGGCTATGGGGCGGGTTCGCCGTCGATGATGCCACGCTCAACCGCTTCTTCTCGCTGCACTACCTGCTGCCCTTCGTCATCACGGGCGTGGTGGGGCTGCATGTCTGGGCGCTGCACGTGCCGGGCAACAACAATCCGCTGGGCATCGACGTGAAGGGGCCCCAGGACACCCTGCCGTTCCACCCCTATTACACGGTGAAGGACGCCTTCTATCTGGCGCTGTTCGTCATCTTCTTCGCGGCCTTCGTGTTCTACGCCCCGAATTTCTTCGGCAATCCCGACAACTACACCCAGGCCAATCCGCTGGTGACGCCCACCGACATCGTTCCGGAGTGGTACTTGCTGCCGTTCTACGCGATGCTGCGCTCCATCCCGCAGAAGCTGATCGGCGTCTTGGTGCTGGTGGCGTCGCTCGTGACGCTGCTTTTCATTCCCTGGCTCGACACCTCGAAGGTGCGCTCCTGCCGCTTCCGGCCGATGATGAAGCAGCTCTTCTGGCTGTTCGCGGCGGATTGCGTCCTGCTCGGCTATTGCGGCGCGCAGACCGTCGATGCCGTGCGCTTCGGCATTCCCCTCTTGTGGCTGGCTCGAATCGGCACGGCCTACTACTTGGCCTTCTTCTGGGTGCTCATGCCGCTGGTGGGATGGCTTGAGCGCCCCAAGAAAGTTCCCGACAGCATCGCCAAGCCTGTCACCGGGAACAAGTCCGCGGCCGGCGTCAAGGCGTGAGGAGACCAACCATGAAACTCGCTCTCGCGGCCCTCGCGCTCGCCTTCGCCGTCAGCGGCACAGCCCTGGCCCAAGACACCAACTCGAGCGAGGCCTTGCCGCCGCGCGAGATGAGCTGGTCGTTCGACGGCGTCTTCGGCACCTACGATCAGGCGACGCTGCAGCGCGGCTTCCAGGTCTACAAGGAGGTCTGCTCGGCCTGTCACAGCCTGGACTTGGTCGCCTTCCACGATCTTGCGGCGCCGGGCGGTCCTGGCTTCAGCGAGGCGCAGGCCAAGGTCATCGCCGCCGGCTATAAGATCCCCTCCGCACCCAACGACAAGGGCGAGGTGTTCGACGCCAACGGCAACCGTCTGACGCGTTCGGGCATCCTGGCGGATCATTTCCCGCCGCCGTTCCCCAACGAGGAGGCCGCACGCACCGCCAATGGCGGCGCCTTGCCGCCGGACCTGTCCCTGATCGTCAAGGCGCGCGAGGGCGGGGCGGACTACGTCTATTCGATCGTCACGGGCTTCGGCCACAAGCCGCCGCCGGGCTTCCAGGTGCAGGACGGCAAGTATTACAATCCGTATTTCGCGGGCCGCAACATCTCCATGCCCCCGCCCCTGATGCAGGGGTCGGTGACGTTCTCCGACGGCACGCCGGCCACGGTGGACAACGAAGCCAAGGCCATTGTGACGTTCCTGGCCTGGACATCGGAACCGAATCTCGACGAGCGCCACCAGATGGGCCTCGAAGTGATGGCCTTCCTGCTCCTGTTCGCCGGCCTCTTGTTCCTTTCCTATCGCGCGATCTGGAAGGACCAGCACTGAATTTCCCGCCCCTGAAAGGGGAGGGTCGGCTTGCGAGGCTTTTAGAGCATGATTTTTTGGGGCGGAATCCTACTCCACGCGGTAGATCACGCTGCCATGGGCGGGCAGCCTCACGGTGACGGCGTCCGAGGCGGGTTTGCGCCGCCCGTTCCATAGATCGCGAATCTTGTGCGCGCCGGGCAGGCCGAGCTGTCCCCATGTCGCCCGCAGCGTCGCCGCGCGATCTGCGAGGTTGAACAGCGCCACGGTGTGAACCGGCTTCTTGCGCGACCCCGACAGCGCCATCCAGACGCGCGCCCTGGCGAGGCTTTTCGGCAGGCGGCCGACAGGATGGCTCTCCCACGTCGTCTGGTTGACGGCGATCACGTCCTTGTTGGTGATCAGGGCGCGCGTGACGTCATCGAGCCGCGTTAAGTCGCCGCCCAGGATCAGTGGCGAGCGGGCGATCGCCCACAGCGTGAACATGGTGCGCTCTTCATCGGGCGTCAGCCGCGACTGCCGCGGCTCGCCCCAGCCGGGATGCGGCGTCAGCGAGCCGAACGGCAGCATGTCCGCGTCGGGCCAGTTGCCCGGCTTGGCGTAGGTGTGCCACTGCGCCAGCATGTCGAAGGCCGTGCGCACGCCGTTCGGCCATTTGTCGGGCGCAAAGCTCCAGCCGTCCCAGGTGTCGTCCGCGATGCGCCACAGCTGGGCGTAACGCCCCACTTCCTCCGCGTGGCTCAACTGGGTCGGCCCGGGCGACAGGCTGAGCACGATCGGCCGGTTCGACTTCTGGATGGCCTGCGCGATCTGGCGGATCTCGGTCGGCTTGTAGGGATGGTCGGCGATGCAGTCGACCTTGATGTAGTCCACGCCCCAGTCGGCATAGAGCTTCACCATCGAGTCGTAATAGGCCTGACCCGCTGCGTTGTCGCGCACGCCGTAATTGCCGTCGTCCCACGGACAGAGGTCCGAGGTGTCGGCGGCGTCCGCCGCGTGGAAACCGCTGCCAGCGATCGGCGTGTTGCGTTCCACGGCCTCCTTGGGGATGCCGCGCACGACATGGATGCCGAATTTGAGGCCGTGGTCGTGCACCCAGTCGGCGAGCGGCTTCAGTCCGGCGCCGTTGGCCGACAGCGGGAAGCGCGTGACGTCGGGCTCCAACAGCCCGTTGTCGTCGATCTGGTATTTGCGGTCCGCCAGTTTGGCGCCGAAGGGATCGGCCATGTACCAGCCTTCGTCGATCACCGCATAGGTCCAGCCGTATGGCTTGAGGTCGGCCAGCACGGCGGCATTGGCCTTGTAGTCCGCTTCGTTGATGGTCAGCCCGTAGGCGTCCCAGCTGTTCCAGCCCATCGGCGGCGTGGGGGCGAGGACTGTTGGGGGTGTCTGGGCGAGCGCCGCCGCCAGCGAGGCTGAAAGCAGCAAGGCGAATCCGATCGTTTTCCTCATACAAATACCGTAGCACAGGGGCGGCCGCCGCTGCAGCCTTGCAGTGCTGCCCTCGCCTTGGATCGGTCGCGGGCGGAAATGCGTTCACAACGGCGGGTGTCGGAGCCAGCCCGCCTTGCCGCATCCGGTGCCCGTGCTAAAAGGCGCGATCTTCAAGGGGTTTGACATGGCCAAGCGCGTGTTGGGAATCATCGGCGGCAGCGGGGTCTACGACATCGCCGCACTTGAGAACGCCTCCTGGAAGACGGTGAAAAGTCCCTGGGGTGCGCCCTCCGACGCGCTCCTCTTCGGCACCTATCAGGGCCTCGACATGGTCTTCCTGCCGCGCCATGGCCGCGGCCATGTACAGACGCCGTCGACCATCAACTACCGCGCCAACATCGACGCCCTGAAGCGGGCGGGCGTCACCGACGTGATCTCGATCTCCGCCTGCGGCTCGCTCAAGGAGGAGCTGTCGCCGGGCACCTTCGTCATGGTCGACCAGTTCATCGACCGCACGTTTGCGCGCGAGAAGAGCTTCTTCGGCGCGGGTTTTGTCGGTCATGTGCCGATGGCTCATCCGGTGTGCGCGCGCCTTTCGGCCGAGCTCGTCGAGGCGGCGCGCGAAGCCGGCATCCGTCATACCAAGGGCGGCACCTACATCTGCATCGAAGGGCCGCAATTCTCGACGCTGGCAGAATCCGAGCTTTATCGCTCCTGGGGCTGCGCGGTGATCGGCATGACGGCGATGCCCGAAGCCAAGCTGGCGCGCGAGGCCGAGTTGCCCTACGCCACCGTCGCCATGGTCACCGATTACGACTGCTGGCATCCGGACCACGAGCACGTCACGGTGGACGCCGTGGTCAAGGTGATCCACGCCAATGCCGAGAATGCGCGCAAGCTCGTTTGCGCGGCGGCGACGCGGCTCGGCCCGCAGCGCACTGATTCCCCGCTCGGCATCGAACGCGTGCTCGACATGGCGCTGATGACTGCGCCCGACAAGCAGGACCGCACGCTGGTCGCCAAGCTCGATGCCGTGGCGGGGCGGGTGCTGAGGAAGTAGCACTTCTTCTCTGCCTGGTTCAGGAGAGGAAAAATCAATCGCGCTGCCGGACGTCCCCGGCGCGGGCACGGCTCCATGCCAATCTTGCGAACACCAGCAGGACGCCCGCCAGGTAGCCGAGGCTGTAGGTCCACGGCACGATCCGCAGCCAGCGTTCCGGTATCCAGTAGATGTCGCGCACCCAGCCGGCGTGCTGCCCCGTCAGGTCCTGGGCCCAGTTCTGCATCGGGCAGGTCCAGCCGTTGGCCGCCAGGATGACGAGGTTCGCCAGCGGCCAGACGAGCGCGAACAGCAAGATCGGGTCCTTGGCGGGGCTGTGACCCTTCAGCGCGGCATAGAGCAGATAGAACAGCGCGCCGGTGGAGATCGCCGCGATCAGGGTGTGAACGGCGATCAGAATATGCAATAGAAAGCCGCTCATCGCCGGGTCCCCTCGGCGGGACGATGCAACCGATTCAGGAGCCAGGCAAGCGATCATGGACTTCGCATCGACCATCCGCACCATCCCGGACTACCCCAAGAAGGGGATCATGTTCCGCGATGTCACAACCCTGTTCGGCAACCCGCGGGCGTTTCGCGCGGCGGTGGACGCGCTGGTGCAGCCCTATGCCGGCGTGCGGATCGACAAGGTGGCGGGCATCGAGGCGCGCGGCTTCATCCTGGGCGGCGCCGTGGCGCACCAGCTTTCCACCGGCTTCGTGCCGGTGCGCAAGAAGGGCAAGCTGCCGTTCGACGTGCTGGGCGAGGAATACGACCTCGAATACGGCAGGGATCGCGTCGAGATCCACATCGATGCGGTGAAGACCGGCGATCATGTGGTGCTGGTCGACGATCTCATCGCCACCGGCGGCACCGCCTTTGCCGCCATCAAGCTCTTGGAGCGCGCCGGCGCCAAGGTGATCGGCTGCTGCTTCGTCATCGACCTGCCCGAGCTCGGCGGCGCCGACAAGATCCGCGCCCTGGGCAAGGAAGTCACCACGCTGGTGACGTTCGCGGGGGAATAGCCCGCCCCTTTCCTGCCTCGTAAGCGGGCCGGAAGAATCTGGAGGCTCCATGAAGCTCTACATGTCTCCTGCCTCACCCTTCGCCCGCAAGGCGCGCATCATCGTGCGCGAGCTCGATCTTGCCCGCCTGGTCGAGGAGATCGCCGTCAATCCCGCCACCAGCGAGGAGCTGCAGCGCGTCAATCCGCTGCGCAAGATTCCCGTGCTGGTGCTCAACGACAGCTCGACGCTGATCGATTCCAAGGTGATCTGCGAATATCTCGATGATCTCGGCGGCGGCAGGTTCTTCCCCGGCGCCGGCCCATGGGGCGAGCCCGGCGGCCGCTGGCGGGCCCTGACCCTGCAGGCGCTCGGCGACGGCATCAGCGAAGCCGCCGTGGCGCGCGTCTATGAGGGGCGCCGTCCGGAGGGCGAGAGGAGCCAGGCGGCCGTGGACAAGTACCTTGGCCAGATCACCCGCACCCTCGACGTGCTCGAGCGCGCCGGCTTCGCCGAGAAGCCGACCATCGGCGAGATCGCGGTGGCCTGCGGCCTCGGCTATCTCGATTTCCGCGAGGTGATGCCGGGCTGGCGCGATGCCCGGCCGCGGCTGCGTGACTGGTACGAGGCTTTCTGCAAATATCCCGCCCTGCAATCCACCTCTCCCGCGAGCCTGCCATGATCAAGACCGTGTTCCATGCCGCGCTGTTCGTCCTGGCTGCCGCCGCGGCGCAGGCGGCGCCGTCCTTCACCATGAGTTTCGTGGTCCCCTGCAAGGACGGCGACAAGCCGCGCACGATCGTGGGCGACGTCGAGAATCTCTGCCTGTCGCCCGATCACATCATCGACGCCGCCGACATCACGCGGGTTCAGCGCGTCCCGACGGTCAACATCGTCACCATCGAGATCACCGAGGCGGCCTCCGAGCGGCTGTGGGACGCTTCCTACGACAAGGCTGGCGAACGCGTCGGCGTGCTGTTCGACGAGAGGCTGATCGCTGCCCCCGCCATCGTGGCGCCGGTGCACACGCGCACGCTCACCCTCATCCTCAACAACGACCCCGCCGACGTCGACGCGCTGGCCGATGCCTTCCCCGGTAAGAGCTCGTGAAGATCGCAGGCCGGCCCTGCCGCACCATCTGGACGCGGCCCGACGAAAGCGTCGAGGTCATCGACCAGACGAGGCTGCCGCACGAATTCACCACGCTGGTGCTGCGAACGCCGGAAGACTGCGCCGACGCCATCCGCCGCATGGTGGTGCGCGGCGCGCCACTGATCGGCGCCACCGCGGCCTACGGCGTGGCCTTCGCGATGAAGCGGGAACCGTCTAGTGCGGCGCTGATCCGCGCCCTCGATCTGCTGCAAGCGACGCGCCCCACCGCGGTCAACCTGCGCTGGGCGCTGAAGCGGATGCACGACGCGCTGCACAACCGCGGCCACGGCGACCGCTTCCAGATCGCCTGGGCCGAAGCCGCCGCCATCTGCGAGGAAGACGTCGAGATATGCCGCATGATCGGCGTTCACGGCCTGGCGCTGCTGCGCGATCTGCACGCCCGCAAGCAGCGCACGCTCAACGTCCTCACCCATTGCAACGCCGGCTGGCTCGCCTGCGTCGATTGGGGCACGGCGACGTCGCCGATCTACCAGGCGCACGATGCCGGCATTCCATTGCATGTCTGGGTCGACGAGACGCGACCGCGCAACCAGGGCGCCTCGCTCACGGCCTTCGAGCTGGGGGCGCACGGCGTGGCGCACACCATCGTCGCCGATAACGCCGGCGGCCATCTGATGCAGGCGGGGCGCGTCGATGTCTGCATCGTCGGCGTCGATCGCGTCACCCGCAACGGCGACTTCGCCAACAAGATCGGCACCTACTTGAAGGCGCTGGCGGCCGTGGACAACGGCGTGCCGTTCTACGGCGCCGTGCCGTCGCCCTCGATCGACTGGACGCTGAAGGACGGTTCGACCATCCCGATCGAAGAACGTTCCGCCGACGAGATCCTCAAGATGACCGGCCGTCTGGCCGGCGGCGGCGTCGCCACGGTCGAGATCGCCGCGCCCGGCTCGCCCGCCGCCAATCCCGGCTTCGATGTGACGCCGGCCCGCCTCGCCACCGGCTTCATCACCGAACGCGGCGTCTGCCCCGCCAGCGAAGCCGGATTGCTGGGACTGTTTCCGGAACGGAAATAGATTGCACCGTTGCGTCTTGTGGTCTTGGCAGGGCAAATCTCCCGCCTTGGCCACCCGCGCCTGCCTGTTGTACGCTCCCGGAAAACGGGTGGGGGCATGGATCGCAGGCAATACTTGTGCGGCGTGATCGCGGCGGGCTTGCTGGGCCTGCCGTCGGCTGCACTGGCGCGCCGTCCGCGGCTCTTGACCGATCCGGAGCTGGATGCGGCCCTGGTGGTCGATGCTGCCTCGGGCAAGGTGCTCTACGCCCGCAACGAGACCGCCACGCGCCATCCGGCTTCGCTCACCAAGCTGATGACGCTCTATCTGCTGTTCGAAGCCCTGCGGGCGAAGAAGCTCACGCTTGGGAACGAGCTTGCGGTGTCCGCCCACGCCGCCGAGCAGCCGCGCTCGCATCTTCGCCTGCGCGACGGCACGACCATCAGCGTCGAGATGGCCATCAAGGCGATCATCATCCGTTCGGCCAACGACGCCGCCGTGGTGGTCGCCGAGGCGGTCGGCGGCAGCGAGCCCGTCTTCGTCGTGATGATGAACGCCAAGGCGCGCCAGCTCGGCATGACCGACACCACCTACTGCAACGCTACGGGCCTGCCCGACAGCGGCCAGCTGACGACGGCCGACGACCTCGCCATCCTGGCGCGCCACGTGATCTACGATTTCCCGGAATACTTCCCCTATTTCAGCACGCGCTCGATGACCTGGCACGGCCAGGAATACGAAACGCACGACGCCTTGATCGTCGACTATCCGGGGGCTGACGGGCTGAAGACCGGCTATATCGAAGCCTCCGGCTACAATCTCGTCACCACGGTCAAGCGCGGCGACACGCGCCTCATTGCGGTGGTGATGGGCGGCATCACGCCTGCGCGGCGCGACGAAGCGATGGTGCGCCTGCTCGACGACGTTTTCGCCCAGCTCGCTGCCGCGGCGCCGCCGGGCCCGGCGCCGAAGCACAACTGAAAGCGCCGCCCCCTCCCGCATGGAAGAGGGCGGCGACGTCGTTATCCCGGAGGCAGGGGTTGGGGATTGAGCTGGTGGGCACCGTTCCGCCCGCAGGCCATCATCGGCTTGGCGGGCGCCTGCCGGTCGCCGTGATTCATCTTGTGCATCATGGCGTGCTGCTGTCCCGCCATGCAGGGATCGGGCGGTTGCGTCTGCATGGTCTTGTTGACCGTATTCAGGTGCCGGCCCGGAGGGTCGGGTTGCGGATTGAAATCGCTGGCGGCCGCCATCGCGCCCGTCGCCAGCAACGCTGCCGCAAGGTAGAGATACTTCCGGTTTACCATCGTCTTCTCCCAGTGGTTCGCCGGGAGCCGTCCCCCCAGCGTCCGGACATGCTGGCGAGCGATGCTTGAACCGATCCTGGTGGTCCGGTTCATCGATCGTTCAGCAAGAGGTGGCTGCCCGCCCGCAGATGATGGCACCGCCGGGCCCGCCTCGATATCGGCTCTCCGTCAATTCGCCGTCAGATTGGCGGGCGAGGGAACTTCCGCGCCGGCCGAGGCAAGAGAGGCTCTTTCCCCGAAAATGTGCCTTTCAGGCTCCTTTAACCGCGCTTGGCCTAGATTGCAGGCGTGGTCCGAGATCCGGCTTTTCGCCACCCGTGACAGAGGGTGTCATGAGCTCTCGCGAGATACCTGCACCGGCCAATGACACGACGGCGTATGAGATCGTGCGCCTGGAAGATCTCGAAGATCCGCTGGTTCGCCTGGGTGTGGAGCATTGGCAAACCGTGCGCGGCGAGCGCGCCTATCCGTCGCGTGATCAGATCGATCCGAAGGCGATTGCGCGCGCGCTTCACCGCATCATCATCCTCAAGGTGATCGACGGCGGCGAGGACTTCGAATTCGCCATCGTCGGTGACGAGGTCAATCGGGCCTATCGCGTTCCCTTCGCCCGCCGCCGCCTCAGCGCCATCTCCCGGGATCTGCCCAATTCCGCCGCCTTCTGGGGCACCATCTATCGCGACATCTGCCGGACGGGCAAAGCCTGGGCGGTGCGCATGTTCTCCGGCTTCGATGGCGAGACCAACTTCTCGCACGGCGAGGCGGCGCTGCTGCCGCTGGGACCGGTCGACGGCGTGGTCGACCACATCATCACCTTTTCGAAGCGCGCCGTGACGCGGGCGTAACCAACGGCGCGGCCGGTTGACAGCGCGCGGCGATCACGATTCCATTCCATTGGAAGAGCGGGATCATGAAGCGCCTTGCCGCCATCGCCATCGCATGCTTGGCCCTTTCGGCAAAGGCCCCCGGCGCTCCGGTCATCCATATCGAGGATGTGGCGCGGTTCTACAGGATCTACGACGCGGCGCACGGCCATCCCTCCGCCGCTGTTGTGCAGCGCGACTACCTCGATTCCGGCTCCGATGGCCTGCACACCTTCGCGACGCTGCGCCACATCACGGGTGCGGCGATCGCCAAGACGCTGGCACTGCACCCCGAGGTCTATGCCGGTGCCAAGCGCTGCATGGCGGTGCTGCCGGCGGCCCGCCTGCGCATCGATGCCGCGCTGCGCAAGCTGGGCGACCTCTATCCCGAGGCGCGCTTTCCGCCGGTGACGATAGCGGTGGGCCGCGGCAAGCCGGTGGGCGTGGGCAGCCCCAAAGATGGCGTCATGATCGGTCTCGAGGCGCTGTGCGCCGTTCACTACTTCAACGCCAACCCCGAGGACCGCTTCGTGCACGTCATCGCCCACGAATACGTCCATGTCCAGCAGGTGCAATCCCTGGTCGATGACGAACATCCCACCGTGCTCGAAGCCTCGCTGATCGAAGGTGCCGCCGATTTCGTCGGTGAGATGATTTCGGGCGGGCTTTCCTATTCCTACTTCGACGCCATGACCAAGGGACGCGAGAAGGAGATCGAAACAGCCTTCGCCGCCGACGAGGACAAGCGTGACCTGTCGCGCTGGCTCTACAACGGCACGCTCGAAAAGCCGGGCGATGTCGGTTATTGGGTCGGCTACCGCATCGTGAAGTCGTACTGGCAGCACGCCGCCGACAAGCGCCAGGCGCTGCGCGACATCATCGGAATGCGCGATCCCGAGGCCTTCCTCGCCAGGAGCGGCTGGTATCCGGGCATCAGGCTGAAATAGGCGTGGCGCACTGCCGGTGGCGCATACACGGTGCCGCAAGCCTCGGTAACAAGCTGGGATCAAAGGGAAAACCGTTCTTTGCGTCGTGGTAACCGCGGCGGTCTATCCTCGCGGCCGTCGCCTCGCAGAGCCGTCATTGCACGACCGCGCGGAGAGGTCGCATGAACACGCAACTCGCCGACGACAACGGCACCATCTTCGAGATCATCAGGCTCGACGAGGTGGACGATCCGCTGCTCGGCGAAGGCATCGCCTATTGGCGGTCGCTGCGAGGGGCGCGCGCGTTTCCGGCACGCGAGCAGATCGATCCGCGCGCCCTGGCGCGCCTGCTCAGCCGCACCGTTCTGATCAAGGTGCTCGATGGCGGACATGACTTCCAATACGTGATCGTCGGTGATGAGATCAGCCGGGCGTACAGCACGCCGCTGGTACGCCGCCGTATCTCCGACATCGTCAAGGACATGCCCAACACCATCGGCTTCTGGGCATTGGTCTATCGCGACGTGTGCCGGGAGCCGCGGCCCTGCGCGGTGCGCTTGCGCGGCGGCCACGACGGCGAGACGCGCTTCTCCGAGGGCACGGTCGTGCTCCTGCCGCTGGGTCCCAGCGACGACGTGGTGGATCACATGATCACCTTCGGCAAGCGCACGCTGATCCGCACCGAGGCCGGGCGCTGAAGCGTGGCCGGCTCTATCCTGCGTGCTTGCGGAACAGCTCGAGCGTGCGCTCGCGCGCCAGCTTGGCCGCCGCGTCGTCGCGGTGGGTCGGCCGGTCGGAATTGAAGCCGTGGCCGGCGTCGTAGACATAGACCGCGACGTCGGGCCGCTTGGCGGCGAGCATTTCCACCTTCTCCATCGGGATGCTGGCATCGCTTTTCCCGAAATGGCAGATGGTGGGGCACTTCGGGCGCTCGTCGGCCATCTCGGGCGCCAGCCGTCCGTAATAGCTCGATGCCGCCGCCACGCCCGTGCCGCGGCAGGCCGCGGCCCACGCCACCGAGCCGCCGAAGCAATAGCCGACGAGGAACACCGGTCCTTTCAGCGCGTCGATGCAGCTCTGGACGTCCGCCACGCGGCTCTCGATCGGCGCGCCATAGGCGAGCGCCGCGCCTTTCTGCATCTCTTCGGGGGAATAACCGCAGACGAAGCCGGGCATCTGGCGGTCGAACAGCGCCGGCGCAATGACCTCGTAGCCGTCGGCGGCGAAGCCGTCGCACACCGCCTTGATGTGGCCGGTGATGCCGAAGATTTCCTGAATCACCACCAGCCCGCCGCGGCGCGCGCCCTTCGGCTCCACGTGATACACGCCGAGGGATTTGCCGTCGGACATGTTCATCGGGATCATGCGGCCCTGGCTCATGCTGCGCTTCCTTTCTCCATCAAGACCTTGGTGACGATGCTCATGTACAACGTGCCGTCCCGGTCGCGGGCCTCGGCGCGGCTCAGCACCAGTTCCAGGGTCGGGCGCGATTTCAGGGCCCGCCGTTCCGTCACGCGGCTCGTATAGCGAAGCGTCGTCCCCGGCCGCACCGCTTTGTGCCAGCGCAGGTTCTCGAAGCCCGGGGAGATCACCGCACCCGGTGTCGTGTCGGCGGCACGCGCGGTGATCAGCTTCATCATCACCGCGACGGTCATCCAGCCCGAGGCGATCAGTCCGCCGTGGATCGAGGCCTCGGCGGCCCGGGGATCGGTGTGGAAGGTCTGCGGATCGTATTGGCGGGCGAAGGCGATCATTTCGGACTCGGTGAAGGTGTATTCGCCGAGATCGCCGTCGGGGAATGAAGCCATCTTATGTTCTCCGCCGGAGTATGGGCGCCGACACCATCTGCGTCACGAGGCCGTCCTGGTTGAACAGGTCCCAGCGCAGCTTCACGAACCCGACGCCGGGCAGGCTTTGAGGAACGCTGACGGCGAGCACTTCGGCCTCGACGCGCAGCACGTCGCCCGGGCGCACTGGCTTCAGCCAGCGGCACTCTTCAACGCCGGTCGCCCCTTGCGCCGTCGTATTCGCCAGAAAGCCGTCCACCATGAGGCGCATGGCGAAGGCGCAGACCTGCCAGCCCGAGGCGCACAACCCGCCGACGATGGTCTGTGCCGCGGCCTCTTCGTCGAGATGGTGGGCTTGGCGATCATAGGCGCGCGCGAAGGCGATGATCTCGTCCTTCGTGACGGTGTGGCGGTTTTCGAGCGCGAAAGTCTGACCGGGCGCGAAGTCTTCGAAGTGCAGCAGCGGCATGCCGCTTTCCCTATCGGCAAACCGCTTCTCCCGCAATCGCCCGCGAGGAAGCGGTCGTCAACTTGACGCCGCGGGAAGCGCGCTTCGCCTCAGTTCGCGAAGCGGAAATGCATGACGTCGCCGTCCTTGACGACGTATTCCTTGCCTTCCAGGCGGAACTTGCCGGCGTCGCGCGCCCCCGCCTCGCCGCCATGCGCCACGTAGTCCTCGTAGGTGATCGTCTCGGCGCGGATGAAGCCCTGCTCGAAATCGGTGTGGATGACGCCCGCGGCCTGCGGGGCGTGCGCGCCCTTGGCCACCGTCCAGGCCTTGGCTTCCTTGGGCCCCGCGGTGAAGAAGGTGATGAGGCCCAAGAGGTCGTACCCGGCGCGGATCAGGCGGTTGAGGCCGGGTTCTTCCAGCCCCAGGCTCGCCAGGAATTCCGCGCGCTCTTCGGGCGCCAGCTGCGCCACTTCCTCCTCGATGCGCGCCGAGATGGCGATGGCGCCGGCATGCTGCGCCTTGGCCATCTCCGCCACGCGCCGCGAGAAGTCGTTGCCCGTGGCCGCCGAGGCCTCCTCGACGTTGCAGACATAGAGCACCGGCTTCTGGGTGAGAAGCTGCAGCTGGCGGAAAGGCTCCTGCTGTTCGTGCGACAGCTCCGCCTGGCGCGCCGGCCTGCCCGCGCGCAACAGGTCCACCGCCTTGGTCATCAGCACCAGTTGTTCCTTGGCTTCCTTCTCGCCGGCATGGGCCTTCTTCTCGACCGGCTTGATGCGTTTCTCCAGGCTTTCGAGATCGGCCAGCATCAGTTCGGTTTCCACCGTCTCGGCGTCGCTCACCGGATCGATGCGCCCTTCGACATGGGTGACGTCGCCGTCCTCGAAGCAGCGCAGCACGTGCACGATGGCATCCACTTCGCGGATGTTGGCGAGGAACTGGTTGCCCAGGCCTTCCCCCTTCGAGGCGCCGCGCACCAGGCCGGCAATATCCACGAAGGTGATGCGGGTGGGCACGATCTGCGCCGACTTGGCGATGACGGCGAGCTTGTCGAGGCGGTCGTCAGGCACTGCCACGTCGCCGACATTGGGCTCGATGGTGCAGAAGGGATAGTTCGCCGCCTGCGCCGCCGCGGTCTGGGTCAGGGCGTTGAACAGTGTCGACTTGCCGACGTTCGGCAGTCCGACGATGCCGCATTTGAATCCCATCTAATTCCCTCCCCCGAAAGGGGAGCATCGAACGCGAAGCGCGCGCAGAAGGGTCATGCCCGCGTCCGGGCAATGACCTCCCGCTCGCCGCGCTCGCGACCTCCCCCTTTCAGGGGGAGGAATTCTCCCTTCAGGTTTCACTCTGTGTCGTCCTTCGCGGACTTGGGTTTGTGGACGGGCGGCTTCAGCACCAGCCCGGCTTTGCTCATGAACCCGATCAGGTCGTTCTCCGCAAGATGAGGCGCCGCCTCGGCGATGGCCGTGAGCATGGGAACCAGCCAGTCTTCGTCGGCCTTCGAGAAGTTCTGCAGCACGTGGCCGTGCACGCGGTCCTTGGTTCCGGGGTGGCCGACGCCGATGCGCACGCGGTGATAGTCCGGCCCGAGCGCCGCCGAGATCGACCTCAGCCCGTTGTGCCCGGCGTCGCCGCCGCCGGTCTTGGCCTTCAGCTTGCCGGCGGCGAGGTCGATCTCGTCGTGCATCACGACAACGGCCGAGGGCAGGAGCTTGAGAAAGCGCGCCGCCGCGCCCACCGAGGCGCCGCTGTCGTTCATGTAGGTCATGGGCTTGAGCAGGTACGTCTTGCGCCGCGCCAGCTTGCCTTCGGCGATCAGGCCCTGGTGCTTGGCGCGCCAGGGTCCGAAATCGTAGCTCTCGTGGATGGTATCCACGGCCATGAAGCCGGCGTTGTGACGGTTGCGGGCATATTGCGCGCCGGGATTGCCCAGGCCGGCGATGAGAAGCGGCGAATCCGACATGTGCATCATGCTTCGAAGCGCTGCAGCATGACGCGTTTCGCAAACGCCGTCATCCTCAGGCGCACCGCAAAGAGCTGCCCCGGCCTGCGTTGCACCGCGCGGCGGTGCCGCGGGCTACTTCTTTTCCGGCGCCTTGGCGGCAGCCGGCGCGGCGCCGGGGGCCGGGGCGGCGCCGGGGGCGGCACCGGCGGCCGGAGCGGCTCCGGGCGCGGCGCCTTCCACCGGTGCGGCACCTTCTTCCACCACCGGGGCGGCGGCGGCAGCCGCAGCAGCGGCGGCGGCCGCGCGGGCCTCTTCGATGACATGGGTCGGGGCCACGATGGAGGCCACGGTGAAGTTGCGCGAGATCACGGGCCTGGCGCCTTCCGGCATCTTGAAGGCCGAGATGTGCAGCGAGTCGCGGATTTCGAGCTCCGACAGGTCGCCTTCGATGTAATCGGGGATGTTGTCGGCCGGGCAGATCAGCTCCACCTCATGGCGCACGATGTTGAGCACGCCGCCGCGCTTGATGCCGGGCGAGGTTTCCTGGCCCTTGAAGCGGACGGGGATGGCGAGGCGCACCGTGGCGCCTTCGGCCAGGCGCATGAAATCGACATGCACGGCGCGGTCCGTCACCGGGTCCACCTGCACGGCGCGCGGGATGACGCGGGTCTTCTTGCCGTCGAGATTGAGGTTGAAGAGCGTGGTGAGGAAGGCGCCGCGCTCGATATGGCGCCCCAGCACTGTGGCATCGACCGAGATCGGTTCGGGCGATCCTTGGCCGCCATAGATGATGGCGGGGATCTGTCCCTGGCGCCGGGTCTGGTAGGACGGGCCTTTGCCGGTTGCCGCACGCTGCGTGACGCTGAGCTCCTGGATCTGACGCATTTTGGTAAATCCTTGAATTTCCTGCCATACGCGACGAGCCCAGGGGCTGCGCGGCCGCAAAGGGCAGGCTTGTAGCGGATGGGAGCCTCAGGCGCAACCTGATGGACAGACCATCTGGCGCGGCCCAAAGTCCTTTCATCGAGGGTAGCGGGGGTAATCGTGGGTAGATCAGTCGTTGCGGCCGTCGTAGCGGCTGTTGTCTTGTTGGCGGCTTCGGCCGGATTTGCCCGACAAGCGTCGGCGCCGATGGCCCCGGCGGCTGATGTGGTGGCGGGGCGCACCACGGCAGCGGTCGTGCGCGTGGTCTATGACATCACACCCGTCGCAAAGGACATACCTTCGCAAATCTCCGCGGATATTGGCCCGGATTATGTTTTTGTCCGGCGCGTGTTTGGCGGCAGCAAGCCTCCGCAAACAGACCTCTATGATTATCGCCTGCGTCGCGTCATCAGCATCGACGAAGCGCACCACACCTTCGTGAACCGGTCACTCTACGCGATGGTGGATTTCCGATACGTGGAGTCCTTCAATCGTCGAGGCTTGCGCGGCATGCTGGGCGCCGCAGGACTCGGCAAGTCCGGGACCGATATCAGTAGCCCTTATTGGGATCAACAGGAACTGGGCATCGTCAGCCCCGAAGATGCTTCGGTATCGGCGGATCGCAAGGCGACACCGGGCGGCGGGGTTCAGTTCACTGTCGATGGACTCAATGGCGGCCGCTTCGAGCCATCGGCGCAATCGCTGTCACCGGTCGAGATGCAAGGCTTTACTCATTTCCTGCGTGAGAACGCGACCCTGCATCCCCTTCTCGTTTCTGCAATCGCGGCTGGCGGGAAAATTCCGTCAGAAATCTCGCTGCTGGTAGGGCATTTCAGTGACCGCAAGGCGCAGACATGGCATCTGGTCTCTGCGGAACGGCTCAGCGCATCGTTCCCGCTTTCGCCTGATGACACACCGGTGATCATCGATGACGTCAATCCGCTGGCAGAACCTCTGCGCAGCTTGTTGCCCACCATGATGGAGGCTGTCGCAAGCCGATATAATGGCGGGCCTCGCAGCATCGCGGATTATCGCGCCGCGCTGGCCAAGGCATTCGCGGACGGTCATATCCTGCAGCATTTCCTCTTGGACAATGAATTTCAGCTGCAATACGGCCTCGGATCGATGGCCTGTCTCAACGGCAATCCCCGCCATGACGATTGTTCGCAGCAGCAGGACATCGTTGCGAAATGGAAGACGGATCCATCGACGATGGTGCTGATTGAGGCCTTTGGTCTGGAACAGCGGGATCCCAAAGCCGCCATTGAAAAGCGCGGCAGTGTGCCTCGCGATGGCCTCTCCAACGCCTACATGATCGACTTGTGGAACGGCGACACCATGCTGCAACATGGGAATCTCGACGGCGCTGCAACGGAAATAGCCAAGGCAATCCGCGGCAATCCTTATGTCGGCGGTTTCTACAAAGACCTTGGTGACGTGTTCGGTCGTTCGTTCGAGCCAGTCGAAGAATGGCTTTGTTACGACCTTGCCCGTGCGCTTCCCGGGGCCGGTGACATGCTCGTCGTCGACGGCATCGGCAAGAAAGAGAAGTATCTGGAGGCGAAATTTCCGGAATTCTTCTGATCAGCGCAGCCGGTCTTCGAGCACGTCCTCGATGTACAGCATCTGAATCAGGACCCACAGCACGACGGCCAGCGGCGTCGCCAGCACCGCGCCCCAGATGCCGAACAGCGGGGCGAACACCAGGATCGCGAGCAGGTTGAAGATCGGCGGCAGCGACACCGTCCAGCGCTGCAGGAGCGGCTGGTTGAAATAGGCCTCGATGGTCAGCACCACGAGATAGACGCCCGCCGCATAGAGCGCCAGCGTGGGTTTGACGCTCAAGGCCAGCAGCAGGCCTGGAATGGTGGCGATCAAGGGGCCGATATAAGGCACGAACACCGAGACGCCGAGCAGCACCGCCAAGGCGAAGGGCAGGGGCACGCCGATCGCCCACAGGCCAACGAAGGTGATGAGCCCGAGCAGCAGCATGTCGATGGTCATGCCGAGCAGCCATTTCTGCAGCGCCGATCCCATGGCGTCGAGAATCTCGTGCGCCCGCACGCGCTGGTTGGGCGGTACCAGGCGCAGCACCCCGTGTGCATAGATCTGCGGATCGGCGGCCAGATAGATGCCGACCACGATCATCAGGAGCGCTTCGCCAAGCCCGCCCAGGATGCCGCCGGCGAGCGGCAGCGCGTCGAACAGGCGTTCGGTGGTGCCGGCCGAGCTTTGCAGCGCCGCCAGCACGTCGCGTCCCAGGATGGATTCGCCGAGCCAGGCGCGGGCCGCATCGATGGTGCCGGGGAACTTGGTGACCAGGGCGGAGAACTGCTGCGCCCCCATCGTCCCGAACAGGTCGAAGAAGCCGAAGACCACGGCGCTGAGGTTGGCCACGGTAATGAACAGGGCCAGGCGATCGGAGATGCGCAGATACTTGCCGACCGGCGCCGAGATGTTGCGCAGCGCCACCGCCATGACGACGCCGCCGAACAGGATGATGAGGACGAGCGACACCTGCCACAGCGCCAGCAGGATTCCGACGATGACCGCCGCGATCAGCACGCGGCGCACGAAGATCGTCTCCGCCGAGGGCGGGTGCGGAATCTGCCCGTGCGGGGTCTCGAAGTTGTCGGTCATGCCGCTGCCCAGGAGTGCGCCGTCAGGATACACGGTTTTCGGCCGCAGGCGCGACCCGGCCGGGCACCGCCCCGCGGCGCCTCGCCAGTCCCGTCGGCGGGGGATAGCCTGGAAACAGCGATTCGGGTGCCACGATGAACGCCTTCGCCAACGCCCTTCTCCTCACCTACGCCACGCTGTTTCCTATTATCAATCCGATCGGCAACGCGCCGATCCTGCTCAGCCTGACGCGCGGGCGCAGCCGCGAGGAGCGCAACACGCTGGCGCGCCGCGTTGCCGTCAACAGCTTTTTCCTCCTGCTGGGCTCGCTGCTCGTGGGATCGCACGTGCTCGAATTCTTCGGCATCAGCCTGCCGGTGGTGCGCATCGGCGGCGGCCTCGTCGTCACCGCCTTCGGCTGGCGCCTGCTCAATTCCGGCGTCAGCGCCGACAGCGACGCCACGGCGGCGGGCCCCAAGCCCAAACCGCTCGACACCTTCTATCCCTTCACCATGCCGCTGACCGTGGGCCCGGGCTCGATCTCGGTGGCGATCGCACTGGGCAGCCAGAGGCCGGTCATCGTCGATCTGCCGCATCTGGCGCTGCTCGCCGGCGCTGCGCTCGTGGGCCTCGTGGCGATCTCGGCCACCATCTATCTGTGCTACCGCTTCGCCGAAGCCACGGTGGCGCGGCTCGGCGCCGGCGGCACCAACGTGGTGGTGCGGCTGTCGGCCTTCATTCTGGTCTGCATCGGCATCCAGATCATCTACACCGGCTGGACGGGCCTGATGGCCTTGCCGCGCTAGAAACCCCGCCCCGCGCTCATCCCGCACGCGCACAATGGTGAGCCCGCCGCGGTCATCGGGGATGATCCTCTCGATCAGGATGCGGAACCGTCCGGCGCTGCGCCGGACCTCAGTAGTTCACGGGCGGCAGCTCGTGGCCCTGGCTGCGCGGCACGTTGCGCACGTGCAGGGTGGCGGTGATCGCCGCGACGTCGTTCTCCAGCGCCTGCGTCGCATCGTTTCCGGGACAGGAAAGATCGGGCGAGCGGTCGCCGCCGACGGCGATATAGGTCGACGTGCCGAACGAGACCGGTTTCATGCAACTTCTGCCTCCTGGCAGCTGCGCCAGCGGCTTGGCGGCGGCGATATCGCGCATCAGCCGATCGCGCATCGCGGCGGGCAGCACAGCCTCACCCGAGCCTTCGCCGCTGACATAGCTGGCCTTGCCCTCGGGCGTGATCAGCACGCGATAGCCGATGAGATTGGTGCCGCCGCTGTTGGTGATGACGATCGTGGTCGCCATGACCATTCCGTGCGCCGGCCTGGCATCCTGGGCACAGGCCGCCAGGATCAACGCCAGCGCGGGCGCGAAGGAACGTGTCTTCATCCCCTCATGTTGCCATGGCGGACGCCGTCCGTCACGCGGCTTCGGTTCCGCAGGCCTTTCAGTCCCGTTCGGACGGCGGCAAGAGGACGCTGCGGATCGCCGATCGCAGTTCCTGGGGCGTGAAAGGCTTGGCCAGGACGCCGTCGGCGCCCAGCTTGGTGGCGAGGTTGAGGACATATTCCTGCTTCAGGGCGCCGCCGCCGGTCATGGCGATCACTTTGGCTTCAGAGGCGGCCCGCTTGATCTCCAGCAGGCATTCGATGCCGTCCTTGTCGGGCATGAACACTTCGATCAGCGTGACGGCGGGTGCCCATTCGTGGAAGCTGCGCATTCCTTCCACCCCGTGGCGGGCGACGGCGACGTCATATCGGCTGCTTGCCAGCGATCGCTGGGCGCCCGCCAGCACGTTGCTGTCGAGGTCGATGACGAGGACTTTGATGGCCATGCATCTGCGGGCCGGAAACGCAGCGCAGCCGAAGCCCCAGCATGCTGGCGATGGTCGCCGGAACGTTCCTTTGCGAAGAACCTCAACCCGTATCTTGGGTCTGGGGGGAAAACGCACAATCCTGATGGAATTACCGGGACGCGCGACTCGCGGCACTTGATCGTGTTCCGTTACGTCGCGCCGGCCTTCCGGGGCCTCAACGGGTGCCCAGGACCTTGCGCATGAGGTCGGCGGTATTTTTCGCTCCGGCCTTCTGCATCATGTTGGCGCGATGGAAATCCACCGTGCGCGGACTGATGCCGAGCACGCGCGCCGCTTCCTTGCTGGAGGCGCCTTTGGCGATCTGCGCCAGCACCAGGCGTTCGCGTTCGGTGAAGATTCCGCCGGCTGCGATATCGGGCGGCAGAACCCCGCGGTCGCCGTTCAGGAGCTCGATTTCCCGCTTCGCCTCGAGGTTGCCGGGCGCTTCCAGGAACTGCCATTCGCCGTCGCGCCTGGCGATGACGCATTGATGGGCGCGCGCCACGTCGAGCACGTCCTCGGGCGAGCATTCCTTCGTCGAATACATGCACAGCAGGACGATCGGATGGCCCGCCATCGAAGCTTCCAACCTGCGCTCGTATTCCGCGATCTCGCGCCAGCCCTGCATCTGCCGCAGCAGCGGCTTGCCGCACGCCCTCACGCCGTCGAATCCTTTCGCCAGGGCTCGGTCGATGCAGCGATAGCAGTTGTCGAGAGATTTGTGCCAATCGAAGCAACCGTTCTCGAGGTACCAGTCCTTCGCCGCCACGATTTCGAGCCCCTTGGGCTGGCGGCTTGCGAAATCGGGAAGCCAACGGCGCGCGGCGTCTTCCGCGTGCTTCGTGCCGAGTGAATCCGGCACGACCCAGATGCAGTACTCGTTGGCTTGCGCCGCAGGCGTCATGTAGGAGACGACCGCGTCGATCGCATCCTGTCTGGTCTCATAGAACATGCAGAGGTGCGTGCCCCACGGGATTCGGCCTACCACGCTGATCCCCGTGTCTCTCAGCGAACGCTCGGGGCCGTCCCAATCAAGGGCGATCGATCGCTGCTGCGCGCGGCGCTTGCCGTTGTTTGTTGCCATGCCGGTCATGGAGTACCCAATGCAGTTTTCTCCCCGCAAGGGAATGCCCCACCGCCATGCTATACAATATCGATCGTTTTGGCGACTGTCGTTCACATTGAAGCTACGTCCCTGTTCTCGCGCGCTCGCGCGGAATCGAAAGAGCGTCGATAACGCTATCGTCTCTTGCACAATTGTTAGAGGCGCGTACGTCGGGGAAATTTCAAAAATGAAATTGCCGCTCGCCGGCGCATCACAGGTTATCCCGTGAAGGCGCCGGCAACTTGCTGCTCGCTGCATCGACGGGAACTCGGGCGCATCACCCTGGAGAATCCCGAGGCGGCGGTCTCTCGGATACTCCCGATGGCGTTCATCGGCTTTGCAGCGCTGCCGATCGTCCTTGCACGGACGATGACTCTGCCGGTTGACCCGATGCCTTGGCCTGCCGTGACCTGACGCTTTTGTCCGACACGGTCGCGACGCGCCGCCGGCTTTCGCCCATGAACCTGCCCCGCACTCGCGCGAATTAATTCGTGGCGCCCCTTGAAACCAGAGACGATAGTCCTATTTCAGGCGGGTCGGTCCGGGTGCGCGGCAGAGCCCGGTTCCGGCAGCGTCAGGGAT
>JAGWNK010000001.1 GCA_028871345.1 Alphaproteobacteria bacterium
CCTCGTCCGTCAGGTCGGAGGGGTAACGCTTGGTCTTCTTGGCGATCTTGGCCATCCGGCCACGGCTTTGCTCGGTCCACATCCCAAGCTTGAATCACAATCGGCCGTCCCCTGGAATCCCTAATCGTGAATTTCCAAACGGCCTCTTAGAGCATCGGACGCTCGACGATGCGCCTGTCATTCCCGGCCCGGTGCAACCGATACCCTGTAATTCCCGGCCGAGCGCGAGCCACGCGAGCGCGAGGGGAAGGGAATCCGTGCGGTTTTGTTTTCCGGTTCACGGGATCGTTATGGCGCCGCCGAATGCCGTCACGCGAATCCAATCGCCGTCGGCAGAACCGTTCTCTGCGACGCCGGGACCGTCATCCCTTCTTCTCGATCTCCGCCCGCATTCTGCGCAGTTCGTACACGATGGCCATCAGGCCCGAGCAGATCGCCGCGTGGCCGAAATAGTCGGCGCGGTCGCCCGCGCCGTCCTGCTCCGCCGCCTTGTCCAGGTAGTCGGTCATCACCTTCAGCGCTTCCATGGAATCCGGCATCGACACCATAGGTATCCCCATCGTTCGATTGCCGCTTCATGATGGACCCAAGGCCCGGCCGATCAAGCGCGCTGCGGACCTCCGCCGCGCCGCGAATGCCCCCAATGCGCTTCGCAGCGATGAAACTGCGTCCGAAACGCACGCAAGTCTTTCCGATACACCTCTTGACGTCTCTGGATTACATTCCTACATGCAGGACAGCATTCGCCGCAGGGTCGTCCGGTTGGCGTCGCGGAGGTGGTGATTGATGGCCAATGCTGCGCCAGTCGGCTTCGGACTCCGCTTTGCCGCGCGCAAGGCATTGCCGATGCGCACGCGAGCTTTGTCGCGGCGTGCGCCTGCTTCGCACATCGGCCGATCGGAACGGCAGGGGGGCCCTCCCGCTGCCGAAGCGGACAATTATCTTGCTTCGCCGAACTGGGGACGCAATCGCAAAGGCGCCGGCGCGCCGCGCGGCAATCGCAACGCTGCGCGCGATACGCCCGCCGAACTGATCGATTACCAGCGCCGGGTGCACGACTTCCAACGCCGCGCCCGCGCCGCGATCGCCCTGGTCGACGCCATCGTCGCGGCCATGCCGCGCCCCACCGTCATCCACGTCGTGCGCGTCACCGTGATCCGCGATGGCCGCATCGTGCGCGACAGGATCAGGCGCATCGTGCACGGCGCGCCGAAGGAGTGGGAGGCCCTGGCCCGCCAGGTCCACGATCCGGATCGTTTCCCGTATGGAACTGCCGGCGGCAATTCCGTACGCTCGCCCCATGACGATTCCGGTGAACACCTTCAAGCGCTCGCTGCACGAAGGCAAAATCCAGATCGGCCTGTGGCAGGGCCTGGCCAGCCCCGTGTCGGCGGAGATCTGTGCCGGCCTCGGCTTCGATTGGCTGCTGTTCGATGGCGAACACGGCCCCAACGACGTGCCGACGATGCTGGCGCAGCTGCAGGCCGTGTCGCATCATTCCGTGCATCCGGTGGCGCGCCTGCCGGTCGGCGATACGCGGCTCGTCAAGCAATACCTCGACCTCGGCTTTCCCACGCTCCTCATCCCGATGGTCGATACCGCCGAGCACGCCGCCGACATGGTCCGCTCCGTCCGCTATCCGCCGCGGGGAAAACGCGGCGTGGCTCCCTACATCATCCGCGCCTCGCAGTGGAACAGCATCCCCGGTTATCTCGACGAGGCCGATGCCCAGGTCTGCCTGCTGGTTCAGGCGGAAACCCGCACGGCGATCGAGAACCTGGACGCGATCGCCGCAACCGACGGCGTGGACGGCGTGTTCATCGGTCCGTCCGATCTTTCCGCCTCGATGGGCCACCGCGGCGACTCCAGCCATCCCGACGTCCAGGCGACGATCGCCGACGCCATCGCCCGCATCCGCAGAGCCGGCAAGCCGGCGGGCATCCTCGCCGTCGAGGAAACGGCCGCCCGCCGCTACCTGGATCTGGGCTGCCAGTTCGTGGCGGTGGGGTCCGACATCTCTCTCTTGTCCATGGGCGGGCGCGCCCTCGCCCGGAAATTCAAAGGCTGAAGTCCCGAAGCCGCGCCATGGCGACCTCCCGAAGCGCAGCGTGAGGAGCTCTCTCAGATGGCCGATGTCACGACAGCGCCAGAACGGCGTAGGTGGACAACCAATGCTCACCCATGTAGTCGCCGGCCACGTGCGGCAGCGCGACGGCCAGATGGGCCTCTGCCCCGTCGCGCAAGATCGGCTCGCGAGGATCGTCGGCTACCGATCGGGCCAGCGCACGCATGCACCAGGCCCTGCTGAGGTTGAGGCCGTCGAGATGGGCGATCTTGCCGTCGCTGCGGTCGCTGACCACGGCGGGCTGGAACAGCGTCCGGGGAATCTGGTGCACCAGGCTCGGCAAGTAGCCGGCAAACCAGTCGCTGAAGGCGCCGGGCGGCATCAGCCGGTGCATGCACTCCGCCTCGATCAGCGTGGGGGAGAGAAAATCGTCGCCGCTCGGCTCCCAGGCGGGCGCCTCCTGGTCGAGCCCGAACCAGGCCTCGGCGCGATCGGCCAGCAGATCGAGCAGCGCGATGTCCTGGGCGACTTCGGCATACTCGGCGGCCAGCGCCAGAGCGAACGCGGTGTTGGCATGCGTGCCGGCGCGCACGGGGTAGGTCAGCTTGGGCAGGAACGCTTTGAGGCGGGCGACGAACGCTTCCTCGAGGGGCCGCACCACCCGCGACCAGCGTTCGCCCGCCGCGTCGCGCCGCAACTCCGCCGCGAGCATCAGGAGCCAGGCCCAGCCATAGGGACGCTCGAAACCCGCGCTGAGGGGCCGGGAAAGGTAGGCAACCTCGCCCGCCACGTTGGCAGGCGTGAATGCGTCGTCGAAACGCCGCGCGATGGCGGCGGCCGACGCTGCATCGGGAAACAGGCGGCGGAGCCGCGCCAGCATCCAGTAGGAATGCACGCAGCTGTGCCAGTCGAAGCTGCCGTAGAAGATGGCGTGCAGGTCGCGCGGCGCGCGCGCGTCCGCGGCTTCGTTCAGCACGTGATCGAGCTTGTTGGGAAATTCGCGGGTGACGTGCCCAAGGGCGATGGTTGCATAGTGATCGGCCAATGCGGTCAAGCGACTGTCGGGCATAAGGACTCACCGGTGGAACACGAAGAGGGCCATCATAACGGTATTGCACAACAGGAGCAGGAAGGCGGTCGGAGCCTGTACCTTGATCACGGCATGACGGTCGGGCAGCTCGAGGATGGCGACCGGCACGATGTTGAAATTGGCGGCCATCGGCGTCAACAGCGTACCGCAGAAACCCGACAGCATGCCGAGCGCCGACATGACGACGGGGTCGCCGCCGAACTTGCCGACGATCAGCGGCAGCCCGATACCCGCGGCCATCACCGGAAAGGCGGCAAAAGCGTTGCCCATGATGACCGTGAACATCGCCATCCCGGTCGTAAAAACCACCACGGCGATGAGGGGATGCGTCATCGGGATGTAGTCGGTCGCCAGCGACGCCACGATCTTGCCGACGCCGGCGGCAGCGAAGATGCCGCCAAGCGCCGCCAGCGCCTGTGGCAATACCGCGGCCCAGCTCATCGCATCGACCAGACGGCGGCCTTCATGCGCCGCTGTCGTCAGGCCGGCGCGCAGGAAGTGCAAGGCCAGGCCGAGGCCGATCAGGGCCCCTGCCGCCAGCGACACGAGTGTCACCTGTTTGGGATCGACCACGGGGACGCCGCCGATCCGCCAATGCGGCAGCAACAGCGTACCGGCAACCGTCACGGCGGGGATGGCCAGTGCCGGAATAAAAAGCTTATTGCGCAGAATTCCTGCCGAAACTTCGCGCGCCGCCGCGTCCGTGGTCGCATCCCGCCCAGGCTTGAGACCCATGGTTGCCAGCAGCGCCATGACGATCACCAGGATGCCGCTGACAAGGTGCGGCAGCCACGAACCGGCGAGCATGACGGCCGCAAAGCAGCCCCAGAACAGCGCGCTGCGCCAGCGCCGTGCGTTGGCGCGATCAAACGCATGGCTTATGGCGAAGGCGGCAAACATGGCGCCGGCGAGGACGTAGATGACTTCCAGCCCGATCATGCGGGGGGCTTTCGCCGCGCCAGTCGGCGGTCGAGCAGCCAGAGGCGGGATGCGTGGATGGCAAAGGCCAGAATCGCGGTCGGGATTGCCCAAAGCGCGAGATGCATGGGCGTCACCGAAATGCCGTACTGGCCGAGAAAACCGCGAATGAGCAGAATCGATCCTATGGCTATGAAGACGTCCTCGCCGAAGAAGGCGCCGATGTTGTCAACCGCGGCGGCATTGGCCCGGATGCGGTTGCGCGTCTCATCGTCGAGCGCGCCGTCTCGCTCGGCCGCCGCCTCGGCCATCGGCGCGATCAGCGGACGCACCATCTGCACGTGCCCGCCGAGCGAGACCAGCCCGAGCGCCGCCGTGGTCTGGCGCAGCAGGAGATAGCTCGTGAGCACGCGTCCCGCGGTGGCGCCCCGCAGCCGGCTGATCAAAGTGCGTGCCCGCTCGCGAATGCCGCCGCGTTCGAGCAGCCCGATCACCGGCAGTACCAGCCATGCGACGGCGATGAAACGGTTGTCGGCGAAGGCCTTGCCCAGCATGGAAACGACGGCGGCCGGCGCGAAGCCGGCGGCGAGCCCCGTGGCGATGCCGGCTACGACCACGACGAGCAGTGGATTGAAGCGCAGGGCGAAGCCAAAGACGACAACGCCGATTCCCGACAGAACCCACATGCCCGACTCCGCACCGCCCCGGTTGGCGTTGTGAGCAGCGTATGCAATTCTGGCGCGGTTACAAGGACCACACATGGTCGGACGCTGGCAATTCTGGATCGACCGCGGCGGCACGTTCACCGACGTCGTGGCGCGGCGGCCCGACGGCACGTTCGCCATTGCCAAGGTTCTGAGCGAGAATTCGGAACGCTATGGCGACGCGGCGGTGGCCGGCATCCTGACGGCGCTGGGGTTGCCGGTAACGGCGCCGGTGCCGCAGGAGCGGATCGATGCCATCAAGATGGGCACGACCGTGGCGACGAACGCGCTGCTCGAGCGCAAGGGCGCACGCACATTGCTGGTGGTCAACGAAGGCTTCGCCGATCTGCTGGAGATCGGCCACCAGACCCGGCCCAAGCTGTTCGATCTGGCGATCCGGAAACCTACGATGGTCTATGAGGCGGTCGAGGAAGTGCGGGGGCGCGTTGATGCCTCGGGACAAATTCTCGCGCCGCTCGACGAGGCTGCGACGTTGGCCGTGATGCGCCGCCGGATCGCCGAAGGCTTCGAATCCTGCGCGATCGCCTTGATCCACGCCTGGCAGTTTCCCGACATGGAAATCCGGCTCGCGGCATTGGCACAGGAGGCCGGATTCCAGCAGGTGTCGGTGAGTCATGTCGTGAGCCCGCTGGTCGGGCTGGTGGCCCGCGGCCGCACGACCGTGACCGACGCCTATCTGTCGCCCATCCTGCGCCGCTACGTCGACCGATTGACCGACGCCCTCGGCGGTACACGGCTCTACTTCATGCAGTCCAATGGCGGGTTGGCGGATGCCGCCCGCTTCCAGGGAAAGGATGCCATTCTGTCGGGGCCGGCAGGTGGCGTGGTCGGCGCGGCACGCACGGCAGAGGCGGCAGGCTTCCGCAAGATCATCGGATTCGACATGGGCGGCACTTCCACCGACGTGTCGCTCTATGCCGGCCAGTTCGAGCGGGCGCTCGACACCGAGATCGCCGGCGTCGAATTGCGCGTGCCGATGATGGCGATCAACACGGTGGCGGCGGGTGGCGGCTCGATCCTGCATTTCGACGGAGCGCGCTTTCGCGTTGGACCCGACAGTGCCGGGGCCAATCCAGGTCCCGCCTGCTACAGGCGCGAGGGTCCGCTGACGGTCACAGATGCGAACGTGCTGCTCGGCAAGATCCAGCCGCGTCACTTTCCGGCGATATTCGGGCCCGGCGGCGACCAGCCGCTGGACGCGGCGGTCGTGGCGAAAAAGTTCGCGGCGCTGGCGCAGAAGGTCGAAGCAGCGACTGGCCGGCCGCAGGAGGTGCGAGCCGTTGCCGAGGGCTTCCTGCGGATCGCCGTCTCCAACATGGCACAGGCGATCAAGCAGATTTCGCTGGAAAAGGGTCACGACACGGCGGACTTCACGCTGCAATGCTTCGGTGGCGCGGCGGGACAGCATGCCTGTCTGGTGGCTGACGAGCTGGGTATGACGACCGTGCTCATTCATCCCTATGCTGGAGTGTTGTCAGCTTATGGCATGGGACTGGCCGATCAGAGCCTCATCCGTCAACAGGCGATCGAACGGCCCCTCGACGACGTGGCAGGCAACGAAGCAGCCAGGGTTCTGGAACGTCTGACTACGGATGCAGACCGCGAAGCCACGGTGACACGGACGGCGGACCTTCGCTACGCCGGAACGGATGCTGGCCTCACTGTACCGTTTGGACCCGTGGCGGCGATGCGTGCCGCATTCAACGCAGCGCACAAGCAACGGTTTGGATTCGCCACTCCCGAGCGCGACGTCATTCTCGAAAACGTGACGGCCGAGATCATACATCCGGGGGAGCACGTGGCGCTTCCGGTGCGGTCAAAAAGCGACGGCTTACCCCCTGCCCCTGTTGACCAGGCGTCGCTGTGGAGCGGCGGGCGAGCGCACGCTGTTGGCATCTTCGACCGCGATACCCTGCGCGCCGGCGACCGCATCACGGGCCCCGCCCTGATCCGGGAGGCCATCGCTACCACCGTGGTTGAGCCGGACTGGACAGCTGAAATGGGCCCTGCCGGCGAGTTGGTGTTGCGTCGAACGACGCCGCGACCGCACAACTCCGTCGCCGACGCCGGGGCGCCGGATCCAGTACTCCTGGAGCTGTTCAACAACCTCTTCATGGCGACCGCCGAACGCATGGGCGTCGTGCTGCGCAACACCTCGACAAGCGTGAACATCAAGGAGCGGCTGGATTTCTCGTGCGCTCTGTTCGACGCCGACGGCAATCTGGTGGCGAATGCCCCGCACGTGCCGGTGCATCTCGGTGCCATGGGTGAAAGTGTCCGTACCGTGCTCAGGGCACGGCGCAAAGCGCTCAAGCCCGGCGACATGATTGCACTCAACAATCCATTCAATGGCGGCACGCACCTCCCCGACATCACGGTAATCGCGCCGGTGTTCGACGACGGCGGGCGCGATATCCGCTTTTTCGTCGGCAACCGCGGTCATCACGCCGATATCGGCGGCGCAACGCCCGGATCAACGCCGCCGGATTCGACCACTCTGGAGGAAGAAGGCGTCGTCATCGACGACTTCCTGCTGTTGGACGGCGGCACGTTCCGCGAAGGAGAATTCAGGGCGCTGCTGGCCAGAGCGCGCTACCCGGCGCGAAGCCCCGACACCAACGTCTCCGACATCAAAGCGCAGGTGGCGGCGAACCAGGCCGGCATAGGCGAGCTCAGCGCTCTGGTGGCGCGCTACGGCTGGACCGTGGTGCAGGCATATATGCGTCACGTGATGGCCAACGCCGAAGAGAGCGTCCGCCGCGTGATCGACCGGATCGGCGACGGCAGTTTCGACTACCAAATGGACGATGGCGGGCGGCTCAAAGTCACGGTGAAGGTCGATCACGCCCGGCGCGAGGCGGTTATCGATTTCACAGGCACGACCGGCGAGCATAGGGGCAACTTCAACGCCCCGCCCGCCGTGACGCGCGCCGTGGCGCTGTTCGTCTTCCGCTGCCTTGTAGATGACGACATCCCGCTCAACGAAGGTTGCCTGAAGCCGCTCAAGATCGTGGTGCCTCCGGAGAGCTTCCTGTCGCCGAGGCCCGGGCGCGCTGTGGTGGCCGGCAACACCGAGGTCGGTCAGGCGGTCTGCAACGCCCTGTTCGGCGCTCTGGGCGCCTGCGCCTCGTCCCAGGCGACGATGAACAATTTCCTGTTCGGCAACGCCGAGCACCAATATTACGAAACGATCTGCGGCGGTGCCGGCGCGGGGCCGAATTTCGCCGGCGCTTCGGCTGTCCACACGCAGATGACCAACACGCGAATTACCGATCCGGAGATCCTGGAGCTGCGCTATCCCGTGCGTCTTGAATGCTTCGCCGTCCGCCGCGGTTCGGGTGGAAGCGGAAAGCAGCGCGGTGGTGACGGCGCGGTACGCAAGCTGCGGTTTCGCGAGCCCGTTACTGCGTCCCTTGTGTCGTCGCGGCGCAAGGTGGCGCCGTTCGGACTGGCGGGCGGCGGCAACGGCGCGACGGGGCATCAATGGGTGGAACGCGCCGACGGATGTGTCGAGACACTGTCCGGTGTTGCACAGGTGGACCTCGACGCCGGCGATGCGATCGTCATCGAAACTCCCGGCGGCGGAGCCTTCGGGCGATCCTGATGCGCTCAATTTTGTTCCGCTTCGTTGACTTGGCACACCGCGGCTCTCCCCGGCCGACAAGGCCGATGACCGCCTCCGTTAACGGATCGTCACTACGCGACCGCTGCCCCCGGAGCCCGGATGAGTGCCAACATCCCATGCCATGCGCTCACAGCGTCTCGCCGGCAGTTGGGCGGTACAGGGCGTTTCCGGCTGCTTTCTACCCATCCATGAAATCCATCGAGCCTTCACAAGACGCGACGGTCGACGGACTGCCAGTCACCCTTCTTGCATGACCGCTCGCTGGCCTGTCGAAGTTTCGGAGGGGTCCCGGCGTTCCTTAACCTGCTGTTGCCATTCGCTGTGCGACGTTTTGGTGATTTTCGCCGGCAGGTTCGATGACCGATACCGCTACCGCCCATGCTGCAGCCCGTCGCGGCACCGATCTTGCGGCCCGCCTGGAGGCTGCCCATCAGGTCATTGACGACCGCTTCGTCACCGCCGCGCGTGACGTCGCCGCAGCGGATGCCGGGATAGCGTCCCTGATCGCGTCACTCGAACGACTAGTCTCCGCCCTCGACATCGGCGCCGTCAGCCGGACGACCGCCGATCTCCAGTCAGCCATCGATGCGCTCGCCGCGCTGCCGGCGCGCAACCATCGCCGCCAGCGGCATATCGCGGAGCTGGCGGCCAGGCAGGCGGTGATCTGTGGTCATCTCAAGGACCTTGCCGGATCCCTGGCCTACATGCGTGCCTTTGCCATGTACATCCGCGTCACCGCGGGCGGCATCGCCGCAGCCGACAAGGAGTTCAGCGTCTTTGCCGGCGAAATCATGGAGTGCATCGGCCACGGCTGCCGCGAGGTCGCGGCGCTCGAGGCCGGACTGAGCGATCTGCAACGCAGTTTGCGAGCTGCCGAAAGTGTCACCGAGGCTCTCGCGGAGCGTATCGCCGAACACTTCCCTGCAGTTCCGGATATGTTGCGGGCCAGCGCCACAGTCGTCGACGAACATTACCGGCGAATCTCCACGGTGGGGTGCGATGCCAAGAAAGTCGCCATCGAGATACGCAGGAGCGTCGGCCAGATTCTGGTTGGACTTCAGATCGGCGACGCGACGCGTCAGCGGATCGAGCACATCCAGGCCGCCGTGGCGAGGCTCGACCAGAGCACGCTGGCGCCTTCCCAGGCCGCGCATGTTCACGCCCTACTTGCCGCGCAGATCCAGGATACCGCGGATGATTTCCACCGCGAACTCACCAAAATCGCGCTCAGCATGGAGGCCCTGAACAAGCACGCCCGGGCTCTGTCGGGCTTGCGCGACGCGGCTTATGGCCGCGACAAAATCGATGACGGCGGCTTTCTCAACCGGTTGGCGCGCCAAGTTGCGAACGCCCAGTCCCTTGTCGGCGAAATCGAGGCGGCGGACCACACCGCCATCGAAGCCAGGAGAGAGAGCGCGGACACTGCGAAGGCCATGAACAGCGGCGTCAATGCGATCCGCACCATCAAGAAGGAAACTCAATACCTGGCCCTCAATGCCAGCCTCAAATCCAAACGGCTTGGCGACGTCGGACAACCGCTGGCGGTGATCGCCCAGGAGCTGCACCTGCACTGTGCCGATCTCGACGCAGGGGCGGCCGCTGCGATGGCCGCAATCGCCGGATTGGCGGAGTCGGCCACCGCGACGGACGAGGACGATCAGGCCGCCAAAGCGGCAACGATGCTCGGAGAAGTGATCGAGCGCATCCGTGAAGCCGGAGACAACACGGAGCGCGAGGTCGCAGACTTCGTACGGATGAGCGACGAAATCCTGCAGCAGCTGGAACACTCGCAGCGCCACCTGGAATTCAAAACCGAGATCGGGGCGGTACTCCGCGAGTGCGCTGACACGTTTCAGAGCCTCTCGGAAGGTGCCGCATGCCGTGGCGGCGATCTCGAGGCCTTCCTCGCCGACTTGTCCGCGCTCTACACGATGGCCAAGGAACGCACGATACACGAACAGTTCTGCGGAACCTTCGCGAGCGACAGGGAACGAGCGGCCTAGCGCACCGACGCGCGCAGCACCTCGCGCGCCAGGTCGCCGGGCTGGACGATACGTCGACTGACGGCCGATGCCCGAATCGGAGCGCCCTGCCTTGACATCGAAGGTTTGGCGCGGCCTTCGTGGCGGAGCGCCCAACGAACCGATTCCGGGCCTGATATCATTCCCTCAGTTTCGACCCGAGCACCGACCCTGTTTCACAAATTGCTTGTACCCTAGTGACTGTTATCGCTACCATATTCAGTCACAGCTGGCACATGCTGCACACAGCAGAACGGGGCGCCATCATGAAGTGGATTCGCTGCAAGACGACAAGCAAGGCCGTCGCGGCAGTCGCGGCCGGTGTGGTGCTGAGTATCACCGGCCCGGCGGCGGGGCAGGCGCCGCGGGGCCCCATCCACCATCCCGCCAAGGCGAGCACGGTGAGTGCGCCGCTCTACAGAAATCCAGCCGCACCGATCGACGCGCGCGCGACCGATCTGCTCAAGCGCATGACGATGGAAGAGAAGGTCAATCAGCTGCTCTGCGTGTGGGACCTGAAGGTCCGTCTGTTCGACGCCGATTACCGATTCGATCCCGCCAAGGCCTCGGCGGCCTTCCCCGACGGCTTCGGCGAATTTGCACGGCCGTCCGATCTCAAAGGCGAAGGAGTCGCACTTGGCCGAAGCGCGCGCGACACCGCAATATTGGTAAACGCCATCCAGCATTGGGCCATCGAACACACGCGGCTTGGCATTCCGGTCCTCTTCCACGAGGAAGGCCTACACGGCTACGTCGCACCCGATGCCACCAGTTTTCCGCAAGCGATCGCGGAGGCCTCTACTTGGAATCCGGACCTCATCACCCAGATCGATTCCGTCGCAGCGCGCGAGATGGCCGCGCGCGGCGTGTCGCAGGTCCTCGCGCCGGTCGTCGACGTCGTACGGGACCCGCGGTGGGGCCGTACGGAAGAGACGTTTGGAGAAGATCCGTATCTTGTCAGTGAATTGAGCGTCGCGGCCATCCGCGGCTTTCAGGGCGATCAGTTGCCGCTGGCTCCCGGCAAGGTACTCGCGACTCTCAAACACTTCACGGGCCACGGCTGGCCGGAGAACGGGATCAATGTGGGCCCGGCGAACATCGGCGAACGCACGTTGCGCGAGGTCTTCTTTCCGCCCTTCGAGGAAGCAGTGCGGCGCACGAAGGTGCGAAACCTCATGGCATCATACAACGAGATCGATGGCGTGCCGTCGCACGAGAATTACTGGCTATTGCACGATGTGCTGCGCGGTGAATGGGGCTTCCAGGGTGCCGTCGTCAGCGACTATGACGGGATCGAGCAGCTTGCCGATCTGCATCACGTCGCCGCGAATTACGGCGATGCCGCTGTCGCCGCCATGCACGCAGGAGTCGATGAGGACCTGCCCGATGGCGCCGCGTACAGGAATCTCGCGACACTCGTGCGTTCGGGCCGCGTGCCGCGCAAGGCTGTCGACGATGCGCTGCGGCGCGTGTTGATGATGAAATTCGAAGCAGGCCTGTTCGAACATCCCTTTGTGGACCCCGAGCGGGCGGACGTCATCACGGACAATGCCGAAGCTGTAGCCCTGGCGGCAAACGCCGCCCGACAGGCCATGGTGCTCCTGAAAAACGACGGGACCCTGCCCTTCGAGTCCGCGAAGCTGAAAACACTCGCGGTCATTGGTCCCGACGCCGCCGAGGCGCATCTCGGAGGCTATTCGGGTCAGCCGCGCCACACCGTAAGCATCCTGAAGGGACTCCAAGCCAGGCTCGCAGGCAAGGTGAATGTCGTTTACGCCAAAGGCGTCGAGATCACGACCGATTCCGTATGGGCGGCCGACGAGGCCAAGCTCGGCGATCCGCGGGACAACGCCCGCCGCATCGCCGAGGCCGTCAAGATAGCGCAAAGCGCCGACGCGATCGTCCTCGTGCTCGGCGGCAACGAAAAGACCAGCCGCGAGGCCTGGTCGGCGGACCACCTGGGCGATCGGGATAGCCTTCAGTTGCTGGGCCAGCAGGACGATCTGGCAAACGCGATCTTCGCGCTCGGCAAGCCGGTGGTGGTCATCCTGCAAAACGGACGCCCCCTTGCGGTGGACAACGTCGCCGCCAAGGCAAATGCGCTGATCGAAGGCTGGTACCTCGGACAGGAGGGTGGAACCGCCGTCGCCGACGTGCTGTTTGGCGATACCAATCCTGGCGGCAAGCTGCCGATCACCATTCCGCGGTCCGTGGGGCAGCTCCCGCAGTTCTACGACTACAAGCCGAGCGCACGGCGCGGCTACCTGTTCGGCGAAGTGTCCCCGCTCTATCCGTTCGGTTGGGGGCTCAGCTACACCACGTTCACGATGAGCGCCCCGCAGCTTTCCACGGCCGCCATCTCTGCGAACGGCTCGGTCGCCGTCAACGTCGCTGTGACGAATACCGGCCCACGGGCCGGCGACGAGGTGGTGCAGCTTTACGTCCACCAACGTGTCGGCTCCACCACCACGCCGCTCAAGCAGCTCAGGGGCTTCAGGCGCGTTACCCTGTCGCCAGGTGAGACCAGGACGGTCACTTTCATTCTTACGCCGCGCGATCTTTCCCTTTGGAACCTCGCCATGAAACGTGTGGTCGAGCCCGGTGATTTCGACATCATGGTCGGCCCGAACTCCGTCGACCTTAAGAAGACGACACTGACGGTCGTCAAGTGATGGAAAGGACCGGTCACGCCAAGGTCATCGTCACTTCGCCCGGGTCGATTTCGTCGCTTTGAAGGTCGTGTCGGAACGAGGATACCTGGCAATACCTCTATTGCGGACGCTATGGAGTCCGCATGCCGTTCAATTGGCGGTCAGGCATCGCGTCAAGTCGTCATAGGCCGATCCGAGTGCGGCGACGAAAGGGGCGGCACTGGCGAGTTCGGAATCGAAGACGTTCCTGAGCTCGAGAAAGCGCGGCAGGTCGTCGATGGCTCGTCCCGTGCACGCCCCGCCGATGCCGGCCAGTATCCGGCCCAGAGGATCGTCGAGCGCCCTTCCCTCCTTCGCTTCGCGAGCGACAAACCGCATCCAGGCCGCGACCGGGACGACCAAGCGCGCGATCGGCCGTCCGCCTTGGATCGCATCCTTGATCGTTCCCAGTATACGATGCGGTAACTTCTGCGATCCGTCCGAGGCGATCTGATATAGCAGGTGCGTCAGTGCAGGATTGCGGAAGCGCGCCACGATCACCCCGATATAGGCGTCCAGGTCCAGCCCCACTGCGGGTGCCAACGAGGGCGCAACGTCTTCGCGCATCAACCGTATGACGAAGTGTGATAGAGCGACATCCCCCATCGCCTCCAGAACAGATGTGTAGCCCGACAGCAACCCGATATAAGCAAGCGTGGAATGCGCGCCGTTCAGCAGGCGAAGCTTGGCTTTTTCGAATGCACCGACGTCCTTCGTCAAGTTGACACCGACGGATGCCAGATCAGGCTGTTCTGGTCCGAGTATGTCTTCGACGACCCACTGCTGATATTGCTCGCGCTGGACAGGCGCCGCGTCATACAACCCTGTCGCGGCGGTTACCTTCGCCCTCAGCGCATCGTCCGCGGCGGGCGTGATGCTGTCGACCATCGTGCAGGGAAACCGCGCCTCATCCTCGATCCAGGCAGCCAGGTCCTTCTGGCCGCTCGATCTGACGAAGGACAGAAGGGCCTTCTTCAGTTTCTCGCCGTTGGACGCCATGTTATCGCAAGACACGGCGGCAAATGGTGGGACACGCAGCGCCTTGCGCCGCGCCAAACCTTCGGCAAGCCACCCGACGGCGCTGCGTGGCACCGCGGGACGCCGGATATCATGAGCAATGTCAGGGTGTGCAAGATCCAGGGCACCGGAGCCATCCAGGCAATACGCCTTCTCGGTCACCGTCATCGTGACGAGTTTCACCTCAGGCCGAACCAGTCGCGCGAAGATGGCGTCCGGCTGTCGCATCGCCGTCAGGCACTCCTTGAGAGCCCCCACGACGCGGTATCGCATGTCCCGGCCCAGTTGAGTAACAACATAGAGGCAATCCTGCGGCTCGAGCGCCGTCGCGAAACGCTCTGATTTCAGTTCGACGCCGCAGATTGCCCAGCGCGGGTCGCTGGCCAGCATGGAATCGAGATAGCAGGCCTGATGGCCGCGATGAAAGGCTCCCGGCCCGAAATGGACGACACCGATCCGCACTTTGCTGCGATCGTAATCGGGAACAACGACGTCTCGTGCCAGGCGGAACAGATTCTTTTCCGACAAGCGCTGGACCGCAGGTCCTGGATGCTCCGATAGGTCGTTCATTACTGCCAACAGAATTTGATGATCCTTATACATACAACGTGATGCGCCGAAAGCCGAAGCGGTCTGCGACAAGAATCAGCTCGCGGCCCTGATTGCCTTCACCGTTGGAAATTGGCCTGGCACCAAGTCGCCGTTGGTTCCGTTCCTCACGGATGGCGTCGCTGCCAACCGTGGTGCCGGCGTCGTAATCGGGAACGCGAGGCGCACGCCGCGGCCGGTCCGGGATGGCCGCAGGCTTGCGTCAAGGCGCAGGATGCGAATACTGCAATCGGATCAGCGGGTAGGCATTGGATGCCGACAATCAAGGATGTCGCAAGACGGGCCGGCGTCGGACTTGGCACCGCATCCCGCGTGATCGCGGGGAACGGACCGGTGTCTGAACAGGCGGCCGAGCGCGTGCGGAAGGCCGTTGCCGAGCTGAAATTCCGTCCCTCGCATGCGGCTCGTGTCCTGCAAAAGGGTCAGTCTAACACCATCGGCGTGTTCGTGCCGCTGATCCAGGGTTCGTTTTACACGCCCATTCTGCACGCGATCTACACGGCGCTGCGGGCGGTCGATCGGCAGATGGTGGTGGACTTCGGTCAGACCCTGGAAAGCGAACGCCAGGACGCCTTGGATGGCGTGGAGTTCCTGACCGACCGTGGCTGCGACGGCCTCATCATGATGGGCACGGCGCTGCGACCCAAAGATATCGAGAAGATGATGAGCGTCCAGCCGCGGCTGGTGTTGCTCAATAGGACCGTGCCCGACTTTCGCGATCGCTGCTTCAATCCCAACCACAAGGCGGCAGGAGCCGCGGCGGCCAAAGCGCTATACGAGGCCGGCCACCGGCATCTGGGCGTGATCGAAGGCCCGGAGACTTCAAACGACAATATTTTCCGCCTGCGCGGATTCTATGAGGAGCTTTCCGCGCACGGAATCGATGTCGCCGGGCTGCCGCGGGCGCAGGGGGATTTCTCGCCCGAGAGTGGCGCCGTCGCGGCCCAGGCACTGATCGCCGCCACGCCGAAGTTCAGCGCCTTGTTCTGCGCCAACGACGAAATGGCGCTCGGTGCGCTTTCGCATCTTCGCGCGATCGGAGTCGCGATTCCGGATGAGATTTCCGTGATGGGATATGACGGCATCGATCTATCGGCCTTCACCGTTCCCCCATTGACCACGGTGATGATTCCGTGGCGCGACATCGTCACCAATGCGCTCCATCATCTTCTCAATCTCTGCTACGACATGAATATGCCCGTACAACGCGACCTGCCCGCCAAAATTCTCTGGCGCCGTTCCGTGGCAAGGCTGGCCGCCAGTTGATCCGTCGCGACCGCGCTCAAATTGTCGACCGAATGGCGCACCATCTGCTGGCGATCTGCACGCCGGCCTTCGGATAGCTCAGCCAGCCGTTATCGATGTCGTAGTCCGCATCGCCGCGCAGGGCGATGACCTGCGCATTGCGCTCCTTATGGTCCTGTAAGAAGGCGCTGTACGAATTGTGCGGATTGGTCAGGACTTCACGCGCAAGCCTGCTTGGCCCTCCTCAACGCGACCTTCGTCGACATCAGGAACGACGCGCGAGGTTTCGTGCTCGAAAGGGCCGTACCCGGCGTCCGAAACGCTCACTCCGCTACAAGGCCTTCGAAAATCCGATGAAGAATCCCCGCCTGGGACCGAACTGCGGGGCACCGACCCCCACGCCCGTGCCATTGCGGATTTCGTACTTGGTACCGAACACGTTGATGACATCAAACCGCGCCGTGTAGCCGTCGCTGCCCGCGATGGAGAAAGCCTGGGTGACGCCCAGATTGGTCTGCAGATAGGCCGGCAGGTGCCCGCCATTCGGCGTGACGCCGTCTTCCCTCAGGCCGGTCCCGAAGAGCATGTCGGCGCTGAATGTCGTGTCTTTCCACTTGTAGGACGCGCCGGCCGACGCCGTGACGATCTGCTGGTGATCGAGCGGAATATAGTGCGTTGCGATGTATGCCAGATCATTCGGGTTGAACTGGAACTGGCTCGATACGATGTCGCGGCCGTCGGCACGCTCGTACGCCGCGTTGAGATAGGCGGAAAAGCCGGCGACATTGTATGTGCTGGTAAATTCGATGCCGTACTGCCTTCCGGTCCGGTAGTTGAACGGCGTTAGGATGATCGGCGCGCCGAACTGCCCCTCATCGATGAGGTCGTGCGAGGCGTTGAAGAAACTGTCGAGACCGACGCTCAAAGCTTCCGACACTTGCTGGCTGACACCGAGATCGTAATAGTCGGCGCGTTCGGCCTTCGGCGTGGTGTCCGTGTGATCGGCTGCGGTCGTAGTGTTGTCGAACAGGGCGATGTCGGTCGTGGCGACGTTCTCGATGGGCGGCGGCGAGAAATAGCGCGCATAGCCGCCGTGGACGGTGGTGGTGTCGGTGGGCTTCCAGACCACGTTGGCGCGCGGGCTGAGCTGGTCTTCCGCGTCGAAGGCCCTGAACTGGTCGTAGCGCAGGCCGTAATTGATGGTGACCGTCGTCAGTATCCGCCATTCGTCCTGGATGTAGAGACTGTAACTCCAGGCGTGCTTGGTGCCGTTGTCGATGATCGTTACCGGCACGTCGGAGGCCTGGCACGTGTTGGCAGGGGCGATGCAGAGGGGATTTTGGTTCGCACTTGTCGCCGATCCTGGCGCTGTCGGCAATACCAGCGACGAAGTATTGTTCACGATGTCGTCCGCTTGAAAAAGGACGCCGCCGCGCAGGGTGTGTCTGTCGCCGAGGTGATAGGCGCCTTCGGCCTGCACGCCGTAGGCTTCGTCGCGCTTGTAGGCGGTCTGGTCGATCCCGCTGAACAGCAGGTCGCCCGCATTGGCGCCCGGCGTGTAATAGAGGCTCGAATAGCGCCCGAAGACCGACACCTGGAGGCGGTGCTTGCCACCTTGACCGAACCTGGCGAATTCGGAGTCGCAATCGTTGCGCTGGCCCTTGTTCTGTAACTGGCCGTGCGCTGGATAGAGCGGCAGATATTCATTCGGCGCTTGCGCATGGACCGCATCTCGGTCGACGAACTGGTCTCCATGATCGACGGCGGCGCAACCCCTGTGACCCTCGATGTTCGCTCAGGGGAAGCGCGCCTGCGGGACGGCATCATCCCCGGTGTCATCGGCGCGCACCCTGAGGACCTCGAGGGCGTCTTGGCGCTCCTTGCGCACGGCGCGGAAGTCGTCGTTTATTGCGCCTGCCCGAACGAGGCCTCCGCGGCCACCGCGGCCCGCCACCTCCGCCGTGCCGGCTTTCGCAAGATCCGCCCGCTGCTCGGCGGAATCGACGCCTGGACGAAGGCGGGGCTGCCCATCCAATTTGCCCGGCCTGACCCCGCCAACCGACCTTGATGCTCAGTGCTTGCCGGGGAACCCCCCCAGACCGTGAAAGGTCATGAAGAGCGAGTAGGCGCAGACGGAAACCGCGATCAGGATCTCGAAGCAGAGAAAGGCGACCCCGTATTTGTACCAGGGCTCATGCAGTTGCGGCATTTCAGGTATCGATTTCATGGTGACCTCGTTCCTCGGGAGATTGCGCTAGGCGTTTTCGGCCGCCAGTGAAATCGGCAGCAAGCCGTGTTCTTCGGGATGGCGCTCGTGGCGCGCAGCCCAGAAATAGAAGAGGACGAACGGCAGGAACATGTACACCGCCACCGTGAAGTAACCGGTGTGAATATTCGGGCCGCCCGCGAAAAACAGCGGATAGATTATGCCGGCGGCCGTCGAAACGCCGCCTATGAACCCCGCAGCCGTTCCCGGCCGGTCGGGAAAGAGCAGCGGCACAAGTGCAAACGTGCCGCCTGTCCCGAAGGATATGAAAACGCCCAACGCCACGAGCACCGCCACCGAGAGGTGCAGCGAGCCCGACAGTCCCGCCGCGGCAAGGCCCGCCGTCCCCAAGGTGATCAGGATCAGCGCGATCCCCAGCCAGTGAAGCCGTGGAGCATAGGGCAGGCTTTTGGCGATGAAGGGCAGCGGCGTCCACCCCCTGCGCTGGAATAGGTCCGACATGAACCCCGCAAAGGGGCGCAAGAGAGACGCCGTGAACGACTGAACCGCGGCGAAGGTACCTGCCGCAATCTGCAGTCCCGCCACGCTTGTGAACCCCAGGGCCAGGATCGCCGCGTGGAAGCCGCGTGAGAAATATCCCGGCAGCCAGGCGTTCATCGCGATCTCAAGCCCGAAAGACATGGCATAGGCCAGCATCAGCGCGATGGCGATGTAGCGGCTCCAGACGAACACCGTGCCGCGGACATTGCTCCGGCAGCGGGCGACTTCGCGCCGCGCCGCCGTCTTGGCCGCGCGGCCCCGCACCAGGTACCAGGCCGCCAACAGCACGGCGATCGCGCCCAACCACAGGAAGGCGGCGTGGTAGTCGGTACCGAAGATGCGCGGAAGGACCAGGGCGCCGGCCCCGGCGCCGACATTGCCCGTGCCGGCATAGAGGCCTTCGGCCGTACCGATCTCGTGATCCTCGAACCATTGCGCGACGTGCTGGATGCCCACCACGAAGGAAACGCCTGCGACGGCCACTATGATGCGCTCCGCGAACAGGAGCGTGTAGTCCGTCGTGTAGGCCGAAGCCACCGAGACCAGACCGCAAACCGCCAGGACGGCGGCGAAGGTGCGCGGTGCGCCGAAGCGGTCCGACGCCCATCCTGCCACGATGCGGCCGATCGGCGCCATCCAGATCGCAGAACTTGCCAGCAGGCCGAGCGCCTTGATGCTGAGATGATAATGGGCGGCGATGCTGGGGCTGAAAGCCGCGGTTGAAAACCACATCAGAAAGCACCAGAAGAATCCCACCGTTGCGATGATGAGCTGTTCCACCTTCTGCGTTTTCATTGTCTCCTCGTTCGGCAAATCTGGAGCCATCAATATGTGAAGCTGGCGGTCAGCCAGGTGATGCGCTTGTTCTTGAACCCGCCCGCACCGACACCTGCCCCGCTGTAGGCCGCGTAGCTCGCGTCGAGGGCGAGGTGCTTTCCGAATGCGGCATTCAGGGCGAGGTCCCATTCGTGCCCGATGCCGACACCGGTGCGGTCGGTCGTGTAGCGGTGATAGATGAGCTGCGGCGTCAGGGTCGCGATCGCGAAGGCGTTCTTGAACGAATAGGAAAGATGGGCATCGAGGTCGTCGATGCCGTTCTTGGGCGTTGCGAGGAACAAATCGGCCCAACCGTCGAAGGCGTGCAGCGTGGCAAGCGGCGTTGCAAAGCCGACGGTGCCGTTTCCTCCCATCGCCTCGTAGCCGGCTCCGCCGGCGAGGCCCGCATAGGCGAGTTGCCCTTCCAGGTCCCAGTAATAGAGATTGACCGCGTTCGGGTTCGCCGCGTAGGCCGTCTGATAGGCGAAGGCCCCTGCGAAATGCATGACGATATCGTCGCCCAGCAGGCGTCGCCATTCAGCCCGCGCGCCGTAACTCGCCGTCGAGGCCGCGGGCGCCTCCTTCAGGTCAAGAAGATAGATGTAGCCTTCGAGCTTCACAGCGGGAAAACCGGTGTAGACGGCGTTGAAGATATGGCTGTCGCTGATGTAGTGGCCGATGGCGGCCCCGCTGCGGCTTTCGGGACCGAAAACCCGGTTGACGCCGCCGATCCAGGCATAGGTCAATTTGGTGTCGGGCAGCGAAGTGTTGACCACAGAGACGGCGTCGAAGGTCTGCTCGTGCTGGCGGAAACCGACATTGCCGATGAATCGCGCGTTGCCGAGGATGATGCGTTGGCGTCCCGCCGCAACCGTCGTCCCGTCGATGCCGTCATAGGAAATCTGAAGCCGGTCGAGCGCCGTCAACGTCGGGTCGGCAACCACCGGATAGGCGGTGCGGCCGTTCGATTTGCTGTCGTAATCCTGCGGCCCGAGCGACAAGATCTGATCGATTTCGAAGAGTGCCGAGAAACCCCGCCAGTTCGCCGTCTGGTAGCCGAGCCGCGCACGCAGCGTCTTGGCACTGGCGTCCTTGCCGGCGCAGGCGGCGCAATTGTCGTCGCTGACGCCTTCGTATCGGAGGCGGACATCGACCAGGGGCTTGCCCTGCCCTAGCATGTCCTCGACCCACGACGCCCGTGCCGCCGGCAAGGCGGTAACAGCAGCGCACATAACGGCGCCCGCAATCCCGAACCTACGATGCCATTTCTTCATTCCATCCCCTTCGCGTTGCGTCATCAGGATCGTCATGCCACCACCGCAGGCTGGCCCGCGGCCAGAAGGCTCTTCAGTTCGGGAATGCAGGACCCGCAATTGGTGCCGGCGCCGAGGAGTTCGCCGATCTCTGCCGCCGTGCGCAGCCGCTTCGCACGAATGGCCTCCGCGATGCGCCGCTCATCCACCGAGAAGCAGGAACAGACCATGCGGCCTCGCTGCGGCAGGACCTCCGAGGCGACGCCGGACAGCAGCATGAGACGCGCGCTCGGCGACATTGCGCACCCGACGAAGCTTGCGACGCTGTCGCGCGACGGCAACGAGACGCCGGGCGGCGCGAAAAACACGCAAGCGTCCAGTTCTCCGGCAACCACGCCGGCGTAGCGGTACATCGACATTCTCGGATCGGAATACGAGATGAGTTCTGCGCTGTGTGGAATCCGCAGGAGTCGTCGCAGTTTGGCCTCGCTGTCGATCACGCGGTCCAGCTCAGTCCAGCCGGCCAGGTCGAATGCGTAGCCGGTCGCCAACGGACTCTTCGACCAATAGATGTCGTTGGGCAGATCGGGTTCAGCCCTGCGCGTCAGCAGAAGGCCGTGCCAGGCGGACTTCACCAGGAACACGTCAGCCGGCGTGCCTTTGAGGTCCGGCTGCCCGGAGACCGGATCGGTCCGTGCGTGCACGAGACGGCCGACCGGGCCTGATGAAGTGAATTGATCCGTCCAGTGCATCGGCACGAAGATCTGGCCTGGGCTCGTCGAGGAGTCGACCTTGGCGCGCAGGACGGAACTGGCATTCTCGCTCTGCAGGCACACGAGTTCGCCGTCTTGGACGCCGCGGGCGGCCGCGTCTTGTGGGTGAAGGGCGACGAACGGTCCGACGCAGTGCGTCATCAGGCCCGGAACGCGCCCCGTTCGCGTCATGGTGTGCCATTGGTCGCGAAGGCGTCCGGTGTTGAGCGTCAGCGCCAGTTCCGGGCGCGCCGCTTCCGCCGTAACGTCAAGCGCGATCATGCGCGCACGGCCGTCCGCGGTGGGAAATCCGCCGCGGGCGAACAGGCGCGGACCCGCCGATAGGCGCCCTGGCTTCGGGCAGGGCCATTGCACGGGCGCCAGCGCATCGTAGTCGGCGCTCGTACAGTCGGCGAAGGCGCCAAGATCGAACAGGCGCGCGCCGTCATTCTCGAAGCACGAAAGCGCGGCATGCTCGCGGAAGACGTCAGCAGGCCCAGGGTAGGCAAAGGCCTGCTCCCAACCCATCCGGCGGCCCACTTCCGCGAACATCCACCAGTCCGGCCGCGCTTGCCCCGGTGCCGCACGAAAGGCCCGCTGGCGCGAGATGCGGCGCTCGGAATTGGTCACCGTACCGTCCTTCTCGGCCCAGCTTGCCGCGGGCAGCACGATATCGGCGCAGCGCGTCGTGTCGGTCGGCCAGGCGTCCGCGACGATGACCAGCGGACACATCTTGAGGGCCTCGCGGACGCGACCGGCGCGCGGCATGCTGGCGGCCGGGTTGGTTGCCGCAATCCAGACGGCGCGAATGCGCCCGTCTTCGACAGCATCAAACAGATCGACCGCCTTGAGTCCGGGTCGTGAGGCGATGTGCGGCGCACTCCAGAAACGGCGCACGCGATCGACGTTATCCGCGCTGAAGTCCAGATGCGCTGCGAGCTGGTTGGCGAGCCCCCCCACTTCGCGTCCGCCCATCGCGTTGGGCTGGCCGGTGAGCGAGAAAGGGCCCATCCCGGCGCGCCCGATGCGTCCCGTGGCGAGATGACAGTTGAGGATGGCGTTGACCTTGTCGGTGCCGCGGACGGACTGGTTCACGCCTTGGGAATACAGCGTCACGACGCGCTCGGTTCCGGCGAACCAGTCATAGAAGCGGCGCAGGTCCGTCGGATCGACGCCGGCGGCCGCCGCGACAAACTCCGCGGACGGTGCCGACGCCGTCGCTGCCTCGACCGCGGCGCCGTAACCCGACACGTGCTTCGACACCCAGTCGCGGTCTGCCGCTCCGACGCGGTCCAGATGTGCCAGAAGCCGGTTGAACAGCAGGACATCGCTTCCCGGTGCGGTCGCCAGGTGCAAGTCGCAGGTTTCCGCCGTCGCGGTGCGACGCGGATCGAGGTTGACGATCCTGGTGCCGCGTCGTTCGCGCGCCGCCATCATTCGCTGGTAGAGGACCGGATGGCACCACGCCATGTTGCTGCCGACCAGTACGACGAGATCGGCCTCCTCGAGATCCTCGTAGCAGCCGGGCACGATGTCCTCGCCGAAGGCGCGCACATGCCCCGCGACCGAAGATGCCATGCAGAGCCGCGAATTCGTGTCGACGTTCCCCGAGCCGATGAACCCTTTCATCAGCTTGTTGGCCACGTAGTAGTCCTCGGTGAGGAATTGGCCGGAGAGATAGAAGGCGATGGCATCCGGCCCGTGAGCCTTCCGGATGGAGGTGAACTCGCGGGCGATGGCGTCGAGCGCTTCGCTCCAGCTCACTTCCTGGCCGGAGACCGTCGGGACCAGAAGCCTGTCCGGCAAGTCGAGCGTATCCTTGAGCGCCGCGCCCTTGGAACAGAGCCGGCCGTGGTTGGCCGGGTGTTCGCCGTCGCCCTTGGGCACGCCGTCCACAACGGCAATGCCGCAGCCGACGCCGCAATAGGGACATGTCGTGCGCAGCGGCTTCACGCAGCCTCCTCGCTCGTCGGCCGGCGGGGAATTCCGACGTGAATCTCACGGTTTTCGATCCGGACCGGCAGCGTCTCGACATGTCCCTCGTCGGGCGCCACCGCGTCGCCGCTCGACAGGTCGATGACCCAGTTGTGCAGCGGGCAGGTCACCAAGTGACCGGAGACGATTCCCTCCGAGAGCGGCCCAGCCCTGTGCGGGCACTGATCGACCACCGCGTGGACGGCATCGTCGCCGGTGCGGAAGACGGCGATCGGACGGCCGTTATGGCCGAAGCAAAGCCGCCTCGCGCCGCAGCGCGGGATGTTGTCGAGAGAGCCGACATTCTTCCAGATCACGTCCATGCTCAGGCCTCCACCATCGCGGAGAGCTCGGAGAATTCGTGCGCTTCGGCGCCATGGACACGCTCGGCCCAGGGATCACGCTGGACGAAACTCTGGGCATGGATGAAGCGCCCGTGCAGCGCGCGACGGCCTTCCGCGTCATCGACCACGCGCCTCTTGACGTAAGCGATGCCGACGCGCGCGACCCACGGCGCGGTCCGCTCCAGATAATGTGCTTCCTCGCGATAGAGCTGGAGGAAGGCGCCGGTATGCTCCAGGACCTCATCCTCCGAACGCACACGCACCAGCTTGTCGGTGACGCGTACGTCGACACCCCCGTTGCCCCCGACCATGATGTCGTAGCCGGCTTTGACGCAGACCACGCCCAGATCCTTGATCGTCGCCTCGGCGCAATTGCGCGGACAGCCCGACACCGCCAGCTTGACCTTGTGCGGCGTCCACGAGCCCCAGCACATCTTCTCCAGTTTGACGCCGAGCCCCGTCGAATCCTGTGTGCCGAAGCGGCACCATTCGCTGCCGACACAGGTCTTCACCGTGCGCAATGCTTTGCCGTATGCGTGTCCCGAGATCAATCCGGCGTTGTTCAGGTCGCCCCACACCGCCGGCAGGTCGGCCTTCTTGACGCCCAGCAGGTCGATGCGTTGTCCGCCCGTCACCTTGACCGTCGGAATGGCATACTTCTCGGCCACCGAGGCGATGGCATGAAGCTCCGCCGGCGTGGTGATGCCGCCCCACATCCGGGGCACCACGGAATAGGTCCCGTCCTTCTGGATGTTGGCGTGAACCCGCTCGTTGACGAAGCGCGAGCGCGCATCGTCGGCATACTCGTCAGGCCAGGCGCAGAGCAGGTAGAAATTGAGTGCCGGCCGGCACTTGTGGCAGCCCTCCGGCTTCTTCCAGCCGAATGCCGCGCGGACGGCTGCCATGGTCTTGAGGTTCTGTGCCGGGATCGCCGCTCGAATCTCGTCGTGACCTGCCTCGGTGCATTCGCAAAGCGTCTTCTTGACGGCCTTCGCATCGACGCCTGCCGCAAAAGCCAGCAGGCTCTCGACCTGGCCGGTGCATTGGCCGCACGAGGCGGACGCCTTGGTATGCGCTCGGACCTCCGTCAGCGACGTCAGGTTCTTGTCGCGGATCGCGGCGACGATGGTCCCTTTCGACACCCCGTTGCAGCCGCAGATCTGGGTGTCGTCCGGCATCGCCGCCAAATCCGGGCCTGGCGCTTTCGCGCCGTCCATCTCGGCGATGGCACGGCCGAACACCAGGCGCTCGCGCAGCGCGCTGACGTCCGCCTTGTCCTGCATCAACTGCAGGTACCACGCTCCGTCGGCGACGTCGCCGTACAGCACCGCGCCCACCAGCTTGCCGTCGCGCAGGACGATCTTCTTGTAGAGGCCGCGGCTTTCGTCGCGCAGGGTGATCTCGTCATCCGCTTCGTCGGCGGCCATCAGGGCGCCCGCCGAGAAGACGTCGACGCCGGTGATCTTGAGCCTGGTCGAGAGGGCGCGCGCCGCGTAGATTGCCGTCGCGTCGCCGGCCAACTGTGCGGCACACACCTTGGCCTGGTCCCAGATCGGTGCCACCAGTCCGAACACCTGCCCGCGATGCTCCACGCATTCTCCGACGGCGAAGATGCTCGTGTCGCTGGTGCGCATGTCGTCGAAGACGACGACGCCGCGATTGACCTCGAGCCCGGCCGCCTTCGCCAGATCGATGTTTGGCCGGATGCCGATTGCCAGCACGACGAGATCGGCCGGAATGAAGCGCCCGTCGGCGAGTTGCACGCCTTCCACGCGCTCCTTGCCGACGATCTGCTCGGTCTGCCCGTTGGTGAAGAAGGCGATGCCGCGGCGGTCGAGGTCGCGTTGGAGAAGCTGTCCGGCCGCGGCATCCAACTGGCGTTCCATCAGGGTCGGCATCAGGTGGACGAGCGCCACCGACATGCCGCGCTGCTTCAGCCCCCAGGCCGCTTCCAGCCCGAGCAATCCGCCCCCGATCACCACCGCCCGCTTCTGCGTGCGCGCGGCCTCCAGCATCTTCTCGACGTCGGCGATATCGCGGAAGGCGCAGACGCCGGGCAGCGCCAGTCCTGGAATCGGCGGCGCCAGCGGCCGCGAGCCGGTGGCGATCAGAATCCGGTCGTAGTGCACGCTGAGACCGCTGGCGGCCGTCACCAGCTTCGCGTCACGGTCGATCGCTGTGACCGGATCGCCGGTGACCAGGCGGATGCCGTTGTCCCCGTACCAGGATCTTGGATTGATGACGATGTCGTCGAGGTCCTTGTCACCGGCCAGGACCGACGACAGCAAGATCCGGTTGTAGTTCACATGCGGCTCGGCGCCGAAAACCGTGATGCGGTAACGCCGTCCGGCCTCATGCTTCAGCAGCTCCTCGACCGTGCGCATGCCGGCCATGCCGTTGCCGATGACGACGAGATGCTCGCGCGGATCAGACAGCATGTTCTTTGGCATGGCTCGCAAACTCAGCGCACACGACGCCGCCGGACGAATCCGGATGCGAACCGCCATTGGCCCGCGGGATATCCCTGCTGCTCAGGAAAGCGCGCCCGCCTTTGGACGACCTTCCGCCGTTCGCCTCAGGCACGACCGACGGAAATATTCAGGCAAACTCCATGCCAGTTATGGTGCGGCGCAGAAATCGCGCGAATGCCCGCTTTTTCCTGAAAACACCCTCAATTCTCGCGCATTGCTGCCCAACGGTCGCGCAGCCCGGGTCAGGAATTGTGCAGTGCACCGGCCGGCCTCGTGACGGACTGGGGATCGAACACGGCCCCATCGCAGAACCCATCCGCGGCCATGGCGAGCTCGGAGGGCGCCGCTTCCAGCGTCCAGCCGGCGGCATGGGCGCCCTCGGTCTTCCAATCCGTAAGCGGCGCAGAAACGTCCATCGATGACGCCGCCAGGCGGTAGAGGTCGGGACGGTAGACCTTGTTTGCGAGCGCGCCCTGGTCGTGGGCATCCGAAATAAGCTTCCATCGCGCCATTTCGCGAAGGAACCACAGCGCGTGGGAGCGCCACGGGAAGGTGGCGGCCCCGCGGAAAAAACACGAAAGAGGGTTGGGCGCGACGGAGCCGCCCGGCAGCGAGGCCATGATCGCATGACTGTCGACGTCGAGATATCGCCGCCGGGAGAGCAGCGCCGCCACGTAGGAGGCGTTTTCGGGCAAGTCGCAAAACTGCGCCGCGCGCAGCAAGGCGCGAATGGCGCCTTGCAAGGCATCAGGATTCTCGTCCGCCCATTGCGCTCGCACGGCGAACGCCTTTTCGGGCGCGTCCTGCCAGATGTCTTTGGAGGCGGCGATGGTCGCTCCGGCCCCCGCTCTGACCGCGATTTCACCCCATGGCGCCCCGGCGCAGAACCCTGCGATCCGCCCCTCGCCGAGCGCCTGGGCGGTACGCGCCGGCGGCACGACGACCAGCTTGACGTCCTGTTCCGGAACGACGCCCGCCGTCGCCAGCCAATAACGCAGCAGAAGATTGTGGGTCGAATAGGGATGCACGATGCCCAGCGTGGCAGGCGTTTCGCGGATTTCCCGCGCGAAGGCCTGCGCGATACCCGCCCCTTCGCGGTGCGCGCGCGTATGCGTGCGCTCGGCCAGGTCCTTGGTCACGGTGATGGTGTTGCCGCCGTGGCTGATTGCACAGGGGATGATCAGCTTTTGCGCCGTCCCCCGCAGCCCCAGCTCGACGGCGAATGCCAGGGGCGGAACGATCACGGCTGCGTCGAGGAAGCCGAACGCAAGCTTGTCGGCGATGTTCGCCCAGGACGGTTCGACCGACAGTTCCGTGTTCACCGCCTCGTCGCCGAAATAGCCGAACTCGTGGGCCACGATGACCGGCGCCGAGTCCGTGAGGCGCAACAGGCCGATGCGCAATCTGGCCGCCGGCACCCCGCCGATTCCCGACCGATGCGTGGAAGCGCTCATGCCACCGCCTCTTTCGCGCCGATCTCATGTTTTGCGGGCATCTCTGTCCTCCTGGCTGACGAATTCGGCCACCACCTGGGCAAGCCTGCGGTTCTCGTTCATCGCCTTGCGCTGGAGCCAGCGATAGGCCTGCGGTTCGGTCATCTTGCGATCCCGCATCAGGATCGCCTTGGCGCGTTCCACCAGACGGCGCTCATCGAGCCGCGCCTGCGCCGCCGCCAGTTCGCGTTCGACACGCCGGTAGCGGCGGAACAGGGCGATGGCGGCCGCCATGATCGGCTTGATGTCCTTGAGGGCGACGCCGGAGAGATTGTAGGAGCAGACCCCTGCCCCGATCGCCTGCTCGACAAAGGACGGGTCGTCGGAATCGGAGAACATGACGATCGGCTGCGAGGTGGAGATGGCGCGCACGTCCTCCAGGGCGTCGCGATCGGGCAGCGCCATGTCGATGATGACGACGTCGGGCTTCGCGTCCTCCACCGCCGCCGCAAGATCGGAACCTGCCGGCACGCGCAGCACCTGCGCGAAACCGTCTTCCGAAAGCTTCTCTTCCAGCGCCTCGGCGCGCCGGTCCTCGGCATCGATGAGCAGGATTCTGAGCGGCATCACGCGGGATCATTTGGGTTTGAATGCGACAATGCAATGGCAGATGGTGAACGGCCGGCGTGAGACCGTCGAAGGCCGGCACAAAACCCGCGCGACACCCGCGTCCTCATTATCGTCCTCGGTCTCGGCAGTGCTACCATCAGGCCCGTATTCGAAGGAGGGCAACCGATGGTGCGCAAAAAACAAGCACTTCCGACCGGCGCCAGCACGCTGGCACGCCGTCATCCCGACGTCTGGGAAAGCTTTGCCGAACTCGGCGAGCGTTGCGCCGGGGCGGGACCGCTCGATGCTCGGACGCGCCGGCTGATCAAGCTCGCTCTGGCGGCGGGTGCGGGATTGGAAGGCGCCGTCCACTCGCATGCGCGCCGCGCCCTGGAGGAGAACATCGGTGCGGCCGAAATCCGTCATGTCGCTTTGTTGGCCATCCCGACCCTCGGACTTTCGACGGCCGTGCGCGCCATGACCTGGATCGATGACGTCTTGCCCGCCAACCCACCCCGGAAAAACCAGCGCCGGCGGTAAAGGCCGTACGGTTACGGCCTGCTCCGGTCCAGCCATCGCTCCGCGGCCGCCAGATCGTCGGGCTGGTTGATGTTGAAAAAGGCGTCTCCTCCCGGTCCGTCGTCACAGTCGCTGAAGTCGGCATAGCCGCAGCGAAGCACGTTCCGCATGGCCTTCAGGCTGCGTTCGCCGACGGCGTAAGCGGCGGTCAGACGGTCCGCGCAGGTCACGACGAAAAGCGCGAAGGCGAATTGCGTGTCGCCGCCATGGCGCGCCATCGTGCAGTCGACGCCGTCGCCGCGCGCTTGCCGGAGCCGCGCGACCAGATCGTGCGGGAAGAACGGCGCGTCGCAGGGGAACGTCGCGACCATGTCGAAGCCGTGGCTGCGGGCCCAGCGAAGGCCGGCAAGGATGCTGCCCAGCGGTCCTTCGCCGGGCGCCTCGTCCGGTATCACCAGAAGTCCGCGAGCCGCGCGGTGCGCCGGCCCGTTCAGCGCCAGAAGATCGACTTGCGGCGTCGCGCGCGCGATGACGCGCTCGATCAACGTCGTGCCGCCAAGGACGGCCAGCGCCTTGTCCGATCCGAAACGCCGCGAAGAGCCGCCAGCAAAGACCAGGCCCAATATGCCGCCCGCCGCGCGAACATCTTCAGCCACGAGCGATGTCTCTCCTCAGCTTGACCTTCGGGTGGACCAATTCCGTGCGATCCCGGCCGGCGCCTGCTTTGGCAGCATCGACCGCCGGTGCGCTTCGATCATGCCCCAGCCGCGCAAGCGGGAACACCGGGAAAATTGTCATGCCGGGCGCGGGCGCCGCGGCCGCCAGGCCCGCGGCGCCCGGCTCGCTCACGCCACCCGGGCGAGACACGCCGCGATGTCGGACTTGCTGTCTCCGGTCGGCGCAATGCCGAATTTTTCCACGAGCACGCCGACCAGCGCCGGCGTCAGGAAGGCGGGAAGCGTCGGGCCGAGGCGGATGTTGCGCACGCCCAGGGCCAGCAGGGTCAGCAGAATTGCCGCCGCCTTTTGCTCGAACCAGGATATGACAAGCGACAGTGGCAGATCGTTGACGCCGCAGCCGAACGCCTCGGCCAGCTTGCTGGCGACGACGATGGCGGAATACGCGTCGTTGCACTGCCCCATGTCGAGCAGCCGCGGCAGGCCGCCGATGGTGCCGAAATGGTGCTTGTTGAAGCGGTACTTGCCGCAGCCGAGCGTCAGGATGATGGTGTCCCGTGGGGCATGATCGGCGAATTCGGCGAAATAGTTGCGCCCGTCCTTGACCCCGTCGCAACCGCCGACCAGGAAGAAGTGGCGCACGGCCCCGCGCTTCACGGCGTCGATCACCTTGTCGGCCACGCCCAACACCGCGTTGTGGCCGAACCCGACGGTGATCGCCTCATCCGGCCCGTCATCGAGGAATCCGGGCAGCGCTTTCGCCTGTTCCACGACGGCCGCGTAGTTGCCGTCGGCGATGTGCGGGATTCCGGGCCAGCCCACGGGGCCCAGCGTGTAGAGGCGTCCGCGGTACTTCGGTTGCGGCTTGATCAGGCAATTGGAGGTCAGGACGATGGGGCCGGGAAAGTCGGCGAATTCGAACTGCTGGTCGTGCCAGGCGCCGCCGAAATTTCCCTTGAGGTGCGCATAGGCGTGCAGCCGCGGATAAGCGTGGGCAGGCAGCATCTCGCCATGGGTATAGACGTTGACGCCGGTATTCTTCGTCGCCTCCAGGATTTCCAGAAGATCCTTGAGGTCGTGGCCCGACACCAGGATCGCCTTGCCTTTAACCGGCGCGATGCGGACGCTTGTAGGCTCAGGCGTTCCGAATGTGCCGGTGTTGGCGGCGTCGAGCGCCTCCATCGCGGTGAAATTCAGGCGGCCGAGCGCGAGGCCGGCCTCGAGCAGCGTGTCGAGATTCGCCTCCTCCCCTGCCAGGAGGTCGAGCGCGCGTTCCATGCCGGCGTAGACGTCCTCGCGTTCGCATCCGAGCGCGGCGGCATGATAGGCGTAGGCGGCGACGCCCTTGAGGCCGTAAAGCAGCAGGGCGCGCAGGCCGATGGCATCTTCACCCAGTCTTTCGACACCGTGCTTGACGGCGGCCTCGCCGGCGTGTGCCAGCAGGCCCTCTCTGTCGTGCGCCGGCGAGAATGCGGCCGGACCGCAGAGTTGCTCGGGAGTCTTGCCGGCGGTGCGGGCGGCGTTCTCGTAGATGGCTTTGACGCGGTCCCGGACCGTTGCCGCTTCGCCGATCAAGGCGACGAACTTGGCCGGATCGAAATTGACGTTGGTCAAGGTCGTGAACAGGGCCAATTGCAGAAAGCGGTCGGCTGCGACATCGACGGCGCCGAGCGCGCGGGCGCGCACCGCGTACTGGCCGATGCCCTTGCAGACGTGGATCAGGACGTCTTGGAGATCGGAGGTTGCGGCGTCCTTGCCGCAGTCACCTCTGGAGCCGAAGCAGCCGAACTTGCCGTCGTCGAATTGAGTCTGTTCACATTGATAGCAAAACACATGCGCCTCCCGTCGCGCCGCGGGCCGCCGGCGGCCGGCGAACCCGGGCGATTGATAAAGATGCAGCGCATCTACATCATTCAGCGATGGCTTCCAGACGACGATCCGACGCGTGCGCGTCTGTCGCGGAACATCCGGTGCGCTTTGCGTTTCGTCCTCGCCGATCGGCACGTCGTTTTGAACGTATCGATGCCGTTCGCCGCGACGTGGCTCTTCGACTTAATGACGGCGCGCCAACGCTGCGATCTTTCGTCGGTCGCGGGACTGTTCCCGAACGCGGCACGATCGCCCGAACGCTTCGCCGTCGATCGAGGCCGGGCATTCGATCCGCCAGCCGATTTTCGCGCCGATGAAATCATCGCCGACTGGGCTGTGCCGCCAAGGCGGAACAGGCGTTGCCCTGGACGCCATCGGACATCATAACCCGCGGATTTTATTTGATTTTCTGGTGCCCAGGGGCGGATTTGAACCACCGACACGCGGATTTTCAGTCCGCTGCTCTACCAACTGAGCTACCTGGGCATCGCGGGGCTGGCCCCCGAGGGACCGGTTTTGTAGGCAACGGCGCACCTCCTGTCCAGCGCCGTCCCGCCACAGCGCTCGGCAGCGGGCCGCGAACGACCCACTCCCCCCGAAGAAATCCCGCCGGGCGTCGCCCGGCGGGCAGGTCGTACCAAGGAGCTTCTCATTCGCGTCAATGATAGGTGACCTCGAAGCCGAACAGCGTGACGCCCATCTCCACCGCGCCGTCGAGGTTGCCGCGCAGCGCATTGCCCGTGTCGGTGGCCGCAAGGTCGATGGCCGCCTTGCCGCTCCACAGATGGGCGGCCGTCACATCGAGGTCCCAATGATCGCTCGCGCGATAGCCGATGCCCGCAGTCAGCCAGCGGCGGCTGGAGTCGGGAATGCCCGGCGTGCGCCAGCCGTTCTGCGTCGGCGTCTGATCCATGGCGACGCCCAGGCGCAGCGTCAGGTCGTTGCCGGCCTTGTACTCCGCGCCAAGCGATCCGAACCAGCTGTTCTTCCAGTTCATGACGTTGACGTCGTCGGGCTGATGCGGATTGGCGGAACGAATGATGAGGTCCTGGAACGAGCTCCAGCCCATCCAATCGGCCCCGAGCATCACGGTCCATCGGTCGTTGACCGTCCACCGCGCGCCGAAGGTGGCGACGGCCGGGGTCATGAAGGCCGCCTGCGCCGCGCCTCCCGTGAACATCCCGGTATGGGCGGCAAGGTAGGCGCCGATGCCGTAGGGATCGAGCGTGAAGCTTTCGCCGCCGTGCAGCGTGTGGTCGATCTGCGAACGGTAGGAGAGTCCCAGCGCCAGGTCGGGGCACGGATTCCACTTGACGCCGACGACGTAGCCTTCCGACCAGTTGTCGGCCTTCAGCAGAACCTCGCCGTCCATGCCCGCCGGAACCGCACCCGGGATATGATAGATCGCCGCAATGGTGCCGAAGTCGATCGCCTTGCCCAGCGCACCCTTGGTGTACTGGATCTGCACGCCGGCTCCCACCGAAAGCTCCGGCGTCAGCTGATAGGCCACGACCGGCGTGATGTTGTAGGACTTCACGTTGCTCATGGTGGCGTAATAGCGCCCGACCCAGTTGGTGTCGTAGTCGGTGATCATCCCCCACGGCGTCGTGGCGACGATGCCGATCGAAAGATCGTCGGTCAGCCGCTTGCGGATCGAGACAGATCCGACCAGCGCCGTGTTCACGATGTTCCTCTCGAAAGTGGCGCCGGGGATCGGCGTGCCCAGGATCGTAGTGGCGGTGAAATTGCCATGCGTCGAAGGCAGAATCCCGACGCCCGAAACCGATACGTCGAAATCGTTGACGTCGGCGGCGAGCGCAGGGTTGAAGGCCAGGGTGGAAGGATGCAGGCCCGTGGCGGCGGCGCCGGCATAGGATGTCGCCAGCGCGCTGGCGCTGAACTCCCTCAAGGCATAGCCGGTGGCATAGGCCGAACTGGCGAGCAAAATCGACGTTAACAGAACCGTCACGGCCGCGCGGCGCATGGGCGTTCCCCTCGCGAATGTTTCCCTAAGGGAACTATATCAAACGGGTCGGGGCCCCCTACCCCCATGCGGCAATTGGCCGGGCGAATCCTCGGATTCATCCTCAGCGATCGGTTCGTCGGACGGGATCGAATAGGAGCCGCGCAGCCAGCGGCCGAGATCGAGATCGGCGCAGCGTGCCGAACAGAACGGCTGATACTTTGCAACTGAATCTCTACCGCATATCGGGCATGCCTTCGCTTTATCGTTCTGTGGAGACATCGAACCTCTCCCGCGACGCAGTCGGATCAGCCGTGAGTTCGACCTGGAAGATGCCTTTGCGCGCCAGGGCCGCGGCAAGCTCCTCGCCCAGCCCTTCCAGCCATGCGATCACGGGCGGTGCCGCATGCACATGAATCGTTTGTCCGGGCGCCGCCCTGGCGGTGGCTTCCACGCGCCGCAGCACATCCATGGCGATGGCATCGGGGCGGCGCAGCGCACCGCTGCCGCCGCAGGTCCCGCAGCTCTCCGTCAATCGCGCTTCCAGCGGCCGTCGCACGCGCTTGCGGGTGATCTCGGCCATGCCGGATTGGGTGGCGGTCACCGTCACCGGGGTTCCGTCTTTGGCAAGGCTCTGCTCCAGTGCCAGCAGGATGCGCTCCCTATGGCCAGGTTCCTTGATGTGGATGAAATCGACCACGATCATGCCCCCGATGCCGCGCAGCCGCACCTGCCGGCCGATCTCGCCCGCGGCTTCGAGATTCACGGCAAGTCCCGTGTCTTCGGGAGAGCCCGCTTCGACGAAGCTGCCGGAATTGACGTCGATCGCCGTCAGCGCTTCGGTGTGCTCGATGGTGATCCAGCCGCCGCATGGCAAGGCCACGCGCGCCTGCGACAGGGCATCGATGACCGTTTCGAGATCGTAAAGATCGAACAGCGCGCCGGGTCCCTCGAACACCGCGATGCGGTCTTCCAGCTCCGGCATGGCGTGTTCGCAATAGGCGCGGGCCGCCTGTGCCGCCGCGGCATCGTCGATCAGCACGCGCTCGGTATCCTCACGCACGATGTCGCGCATGGCGCGCTCGATGGGACCCACATCGCGGTAGAGCGTGGCCGGCGCCCTGGCGCGCTGTTGCGCCGCGAGGATCTTCCGCCATTCTTCGGCAAGCTCCAGCGCATCGTGGCGCAGGTCGTCCAGAACGGCGCCGACCGTCGCCGTGCGGAAGATATAGCCCGCCTCCGGCACCAGCTCGGCGTCCGCGAGCAGCGCTTCGCCCAGCGCCTGCAGCCTTGCGCGCTCGGCCTCGCTGGCGATGCGGCGCGAAACGGCGATGCCTTTCTGGTAGGGCGTCAGAACACACAGCCGTCCGGGCAGCGACACCGACGTGGTGAGGCGCGCGCCCTTCTCGCCCACCGGGTCCTTTGTGATCTGCACCAGCAGAATGTCGCCTTCGCCGACCAGCTCCGAGATGGCCGGTTCGACGGCTGTATCGAGGGCGCCGAGGCTGCGTGCTTCGCGCGCGCCGAGGAAACCGGCGCGGCCGTGGCCGATCTCGACGAAGGCCGCCTGGATGCCGGGCAACACGCGCAGCACGCGCCCCAGCACGATGTCGCCCACCGCGCTGCGCGCGCCATGGCCTCCCATGCCGTCGGTGCCGATCAGGCGGGTGACGCTCAATGCCTCCAGCCGGCCCTCCTCCACGACCGCAACACGGGTCTCGGCGACGCCGACATTGATGAGGATTTCCTGCGTCATCGCTCTTTGATGACGGCTCCCGGCTCAAAGTTCAAGGCGGCACAGCCGCACCGGCCTCAACGTGCCGCGCGGCGTTTGCGATGCTGCAGCTTGCGCAATCCCTCGATGTCGCGGATCTCGGTGACGCGCGGGCCGACCCGCCGCAGCAATCCTTCTTGCTCCAGGCGCAGGAAGCCGCGCGCCACCGTTTCCGGCGCCGTTCCCAGGTAGTCGGCGATGTCGAAGCGCGTGAGCGGCAAGGTCAGCGTCGCCGTATCAGCGTCGAAGAAGGCGGGCTGCTGGATGAAGTCGGCGAGAAACGACGCCAGTCGCTGATAGGTGTTCTGCTGCCCCAAGACCATGATGCGCCGCTGCGCCTCGCGGAAGTCGTAGGCGACCTTCTCCAGTAGATTGAGCTGCAGTGCCGGCTCGCGCTGCATGAGCTCGCGCAGCTGCGCCCAAGGCATGCGATAGAGCGTACAAGGACAGGCCGCTTCGGCCGTGTTCGCATAGGTTCCGGAATCGGGCAGGCCCAGAAGATCGCCGGGCAGCATGAAGGCCAGGACCTGGCGCCGGCCGCCGTCGGAGTGCCGGCAGACGCGCACGATGCCCTCGGCGACCGAATACACGAAGCTCGCATCCGTGCCCTCGGTAAAGAGAACGGTGCCGCCGCGGCGGTATTCGAACACCGTGGCGATGCTGCGGAAGGCTTCCTGCTGCTTGCGCGACAGCAGGTTTTCGAGGCGCGCCGAAGCCTCGCGGCGGCCGTCAAACAGGCGCGCGCGCATTTCCGGCAACTTTTGCTTGGCCGCCGACATTCACCCCTGTCCCGCCCAATCCGGAAGTCTGTCCGAAAAGTAACCGCCGGAATCTGACTATTGTCAGAGCGGCCCCCGAAGGTCCAGCAAATTAATGCGACGCACCTTCAGGGGGTTGCGGAGCAGCCAGGCCGCCGGACTTTAACCAAGGTCAGCGTCGACCGAGCTCAATCTGCGTGTGGAGGATGGGCCTTCACCCGACCGCGCTTCCTTGCGTGCAAGGGAATAGGAATATGCATCACTTCGCAAAGACCGCGGCCGCCCTCTGTTCCGTCTTGCTTCTTGTCGGCTGCAGCACCACCAAGCCGCCCGTCACGCCGTCCAGCGCGGCCGCGTCGACCTCTTCCGCAGTGCAGTCCTCGATCGTGCCGGGAAGCGAACGTGACTTCCAGGTCAACGTCGGCGACACGGTGCACTTCGATTACAACAAGTATGATTTGCGCGACTCCGACAAGGCCATCCTGCAGCGCCAGGCCGACTGGCTGAAGCGCTATCCGTCGGTTCGCATCACCGTCCAGGGCAATTGCGACGAACGCGGCACGCGCGAGTACAACCTCGCGCTGGGTGCACGCCGCGCCAATTCGGTGAAGGAATATCTGGTGAGCCTCGGCGTCTCGATGGGACGCGTCGACACCATCTCCTACGGCAAAGAGCGCCCGATCTGCAGCGAATCGACCGAGGCTTGCTGGGCGCAGAACCGCCGCGCCGTCACCGCCATCGCCGCGGGAGCCTCGTCGTAAGCTTTCGGCGGCGAGCCACCTCGCCGCCGACCTGCGCCCGCCCCCGAGCACCAGTACCTCAAGCGGGGGCGGGCGCGGCGCTTATTCAATCGTCGTCGTCCGCCCAGTGACAGCGATCGCCGTCGGAATCGCATGTCCAGTGACGGCCGCGGTAATACTGGTCGCGGTCGCCGCTCGACCAGTCGAAACTGAAGCCGTCGCCATAGATGCCGTTCCAGTACCCGCCGCGATCGTAGTCGCTGCGGTGGAACGTCCTCACGCGGTTGCAGTCGTCGCCGTCGTCATCGCAGACCACGCGCCAGCAGGTGTCGCCGTCGCTGTCGCAACGCACATAGCTGTAGTGCGCGGAGGCCGACGTCGCCATTGCGACCATCGCTCCCACGCCGAACAGGCCCGCCAGGGCCGCCGTCTTCCACGCCTTAAGTCCCATCTTGCGCTCCATTCCGAAGATGCCTCTCGCCCTCCAGTGAGACGCATTTTCAGGGGCGCCACCTGAACGCCGGCCGAACGGCTCGTTCAGGAAACGCGAGCCGACCGGCGGCGGCAGGCAGGAAATCTGGAAACATGGAACTTGGTTGCGCACAGCGAGCCCCGCTGCCGCCGGAAAAAGTCAGGAAACGTGCGGTCGCCCGCCCTCGTGGCGCAAGAGCGGGCGCACAGCCTTTACCAGCTGTCGTCCGACTGGTCTTCGGAGCGGTCGTATGAGCGGCTGTCGTCGTCGCGGCGGTAGCTGCGGTCGCCGTCGCCATAGCTGCGGTCGCCATAGGCATTGCCGTAAGCGTTGTCGCCGTAGCTGCGATCGTAGTTGTAGCGATAACGGTCGCCGTAGTTATAGCTGCGGTTCCAGCTGTGGTCGTAACTGTATCCGCGATTGTCATTGCTGTAGCTGTTGCAGGTGTCGCCGTCGTCGTCGCACACCACGCGGGTGCAACGGTCGCCGTCGCTGTCACACGTCGAGTAGCTGTAATGGGCGAGCGCTGCCGCCGCCGTCACAGCCACACCCACGCCCAACAGGCCGACCACTGCAGCGGTCTTCATGGCTTTGGAAATCTGCATTGCTCGTACTCCGAGAGAATTCGCCCATCCAGTGAGACGCATTCTCGCGGTCGGTAGATGAACGGGACCCGAACGGCTCACGCCGGTTTTGCCGGAAACGCCCCGAAGCCCCTGCGGAAGCCTGCAAAGCCCGTCGAGTGTTTTCCCCTACCCCGCCTGCGAAGGTCGAAAGAATTTTCCTGCAGGTGAGAACCACGTGAAGCGCGCGAACGCTTCGCGGCTGGCGCGCTTGATGATTGATTGTGCTTGCGCTTTGCCGTGCCCGAGCAGCCGGAAAAATATTTTCGCGCGCCCCTTGAAGCGGCACGTTCCGATAGCCATTTCGGCTATGTCCCCACAGAAGCATTCCGACGACAGCCACCCCGTCTCAGGGCGGGCTTGCACCCCTGTTTGCCGGTCTCCCGACCAGGAAAGAAGACCCGACTTACCAGTTCCCGTAGCCGCAACCGCGCAGTAGCAGCACGGTCTCTGCCAGCGGCAGGCCGACCACATTGGAATAGGAGCCGTTGATGCGGCGCACGAAAACTTCGGCGCGGCCCTGGATGGCGTAGCCGCCGGCCTTGCCTTCGCCTTCCCGGCTGTCGGCATAGGCGGCGATCTCGGCGGCGGTCAGGCGGCGGAAGGCGACGCGGGTTTCGACAAGGCGGGTGCGCAGGCGGCCGTCCGGCGGCAGGAGCGCGATTGCCGTCATGACGCAGTGTTGGCGTCCCGACAGCAGTTGCAGGCAGCGGCGCACCATGGCGGGATCTTCGGCCTTGGGCAGGATGCGTCGGCCGCACGCCACCACCGTGTCGGCGGCGAGCACGAAACCTTCTTCGCGCAGCTTGGCGCTGACGGTGTGGGCCTTCTCGGCGGCGAGGCGCAATGCGTGGCTGCGCGGCGGCTCGCCTGGCGCTGGGCTTTCGTCGATGGCGGCGGCGCGAACGCGATCGGGGCGGATGCCCGCCTGCGCCAGGAGCGCCAGGCGCCGCGGGCTTTCGCTCGCCAGCACCAGCCGGCCCGATGGTTCACTTGAAGCGATAGGTGATCCGCCCCTTGGAGAGGTCATAGGGTGTCATCTCGACCATGACCTTGTCGCCGGTGAGCACGCGGATGCGGTTCTTGCGCATCTTGCCGGCGGTGTGGGCGATGATCTCGTGCCCGTTCTGCAGCTTCACGCGAAAGGTCGCGTTGGGCAGGAGCTCGCTGACCACGCCTTCAAATTCGAGTAGTTCTTCCTTGGGCATCCGTCCTCTTTGGCCATGCCGGAATTCGGCCGGGAGAATGCACCGAAATCGGTCAAAAGCAAGGGTTTGCGGGGTAGCAGAAGGCCGTAGGGCGTCGAATCACAAGCACTCGGTGTTGATGGCGCTTCTGCTTTTCGCCCCCGTTGTCCGGGGAGGTCTATCCGTCCTCAGCCTTCGCGAGGACGGACCGGCCAGGGGTCATGCCGCGGACGCGAGAAATTCACCCCTTGAGGTGCAGCACGCAGATGAGCGTGAACAGCCGGCGGGCGGTGTCGAAATCGGTGTCGACCTTGCCCTTCAGCCGGCCCATCAGGATCGTGGCGCCCTCGTCGTGCAGCGCCCGGCGCCCCATGTCGAGCGCCTCGATGCGGTTCGACGGCTGGTTGGGGATGGCTTTGAAATAGGACTCGCAGACCGTGAAATAGTCCCGGATCACCCGGCGGAACGGGGTCAAGGACAGGATCAGCTTGCCGTGCGCCTCGCCGCTCGCCAGACGGATGTCGAAGATGAGCCGGTTCTCCTCCACGCCCAGGACGAGCTGGTACGGCCCGCCATGCGAGCCGATGGGATGGAAGGTGTTCAGTTCGAGGAGGTCGTATAGGGCGATCTCGCGCTCGTGTTCGATCTCCCGGGTGCGGCGGAGCGGGACGCGTTCCTCCAGCTTGATCTCACTGAGCCGGAACGACTGGTCCATTCAGCCGCCTTTCCGGTTGAGCCGGGCGGCGACGGAGCGCGCATGGGCATCGAGCCCTTCGGCTTCGGCGAGCGTGATGGCGTCGGGACCGAGCTTGGCGATCGCGTCGGCCGTACATGACAGCAGCGTCGTGCGCTTCATGAAGTCGAGCACCGACAGGCCGGAGGAGAATCGCGCCGTGCGCGCCGTGGGCAGCACGTGGTTGGGACCGGCGATGTAGTCGCCCATGGCTTCCGGGGTCTGGCGGCCGAGAAAGATGGCGCCGGCGTGGTGGATCTTCTTGGCCAGCGCCTCGGGATGGGCGGTGGCGATCTCGAGATGCTCCGGCGCCATGCGGTCGACCAGGGGCGCGGCGTCGTCGAGCTTGGCCACCAGGATGATGGCGCCGTTGTTGTTCCAGCTGGCCGCGGCGATGGCGCGTCGCGGCAAGAGCGCCAGGGCGCGCTCGAGTGCGGCCTCGACCTTCCTGGCGAAGGTTTCGTCGTCGGTGATGAGGATGCTTTGCGCCGAGGTGTCGTGTTCGGCCTGCGACAGCAGGTCGGCGGCGATCCATTCCGGATCGTTGGCGCCGTCGGCGATCACCAGGATTTCGGACGGTCCGGCGACGGAATCGATGCCCACCTGGCCGAATACCTCGCGCTTGGCGGCGGCGACATAGGCGTTGCCGGGCCCCACGATCTTGTCGACGGGCGCGATGGTCTTGGTGCCGTAGGCGAGCGCCGCCACGGCCTGCGCCCCGCCGATCTTGTAGATTTCACCGACGCCGGCGCGGCGGGCCGCCTCGATGGAGAGGGGATTGATGTTGCCGCCCGTGGCGGGGCTGACCATGACGATGCGGTGCACGCCGGCGACCACCGCCGGGATGGCGTTCATCAGGACCGAGCTCGGATAGCTCGCGGTCCCGCCGGGCACGTAGAGGCCGACGCTGTCGAGCGCCGTCCAGCGCCAGCCGAGCCGCGCCCCGGCGTCGTCGGTATACATGATGTCGGTCGGAATCTGCCGGCGGTGGTAGTCCTCGATGCGCTTGGCCGCGACGTCGAGCGCCGCCAGCGCCGCCTTCGAGCAGGCGGCCCGCGCCGCCGCGATTTCCTCGGCCGTCAGGCTGAGCGTGTCGGACGTGAGCCGGACGCGGTCATATTTGGCGCTCAGATCGATGAGGGCCTCATCGCCATGCTGGCGCACGTCGCTGATGATCGCGCGTACCGCGGCGGAGACGTCCTCGTCCGTCTCCCGCTTGGCGGAGAGGAATGTCGAGAATTCGCTCGCGAAATCCTTCGCGCGGGCATCGAGCCGGCGTGCCATGTCAGTGTTCATCCTCGTGGACTGGGCGGCCGCGTGCCGCCCAATCGCTGCTGACGTCGGCCAGGCCGGCGTCCAGGCATTCGACCTCGATCTGGATGGCGCCGCCGCCCGCGAACACGAGCTCGACCGAGCCGGCCGGGTCGTCGGCCGCCTTGGGTGTGAAGGTGATGGTCAGGAGCGAAATGATCGCGTCGGGCGCCCCGCGCTTCAGGTTGCGCGACTTGACCGACAGCACGCCGTCGAAATGGAGGCCGGAGCGCACCCGCAGGTCGCCGCGCTTGCCGTCCTCCCATTTGAACCGGTTGAAGACCCCGGCGAAGCGGCGCCTTTTCGGCAGATAGACGAGATCGCCGATGCGCGCGACCGCGTCCTGCAGCCGGGCTGATATGACCTGCAAGTCTTCGGCATCCTGTGCCGCCAAGACGGGACCGTGAACATTCATGATGGCAACCGCTCGATTTCCGCGCCGACGCGCCGCAACTTCTCTTCCATGCGTTCGAAACCGCGGTCCAGATGATAGACGCGGTTGACGATCGTCTCGCCTTCGGCCGCCAGGCCCGCCAGGACGAGGCTGGAGGACGCCCGCAGGTCGGTGGCCATCACCGGCGCGCCTTTGAGGCCGGCAACGCCGGTGACGATGGCCGTGTCGCCTTCGATCTTGATGTCGGCGCCCATGCGCAGCAACTCGGGAACATGCATGAAGCGGTTTTCGAAGATGGTCTCGCGGATGCGCGAGGTGCCGTCCGAAGTCGCCATCAGCGCCATGAACTGGGCCTGCAGGTCCGTGGGGAATCCGGGATAGGGCGCGGTGTCGGCGGAGACCGAGATGGGGCGCGCCCCGTTGCGCGCCACGCACATCCCCCGTTCGGTCTCGCGCACCTCGGCGCCGGCGATTTCAAGCAGGCCCGTCAAGGCGCCGATCAGTTCGCCGCGCGTGCCGGTGAGCTCCACTTCGCCGCCGGCGATGGCCGCGGCGATGGCGTAGGTGCCCGTCTCGATGCGGTCCGGCAGCACGGCATGTTCGGCGGCGTGCAGGCTCTTGACGCCATCGACCGTGATCTTGGAGCTGCCCAGTCCCGTGATTTCGGCCCCCATGGCGATCAGGCAGCGGCCGAGATCGTCGATCTCGGGCTCGCGTGCGGCATTGAGGAGGATGGTGCGCCCTTCGGCCAGCGTCGCGGCCATCAGGGCGTTCTCGGTGGCGCCGACGGAGACGGAGGGAAATGCGACCTCGGCGCCCTTCAGGCCTTCTGGGGCGCTGGCGACCACATAGCCTTCCACCAGGTCGACCGTGGCGCCCAAAGCCTGAAGCGCCTTCAGGTGCAGATCGACCGGACGGGCGCCGATGGCGCAGCCCCCCGGCAGCGACACCTTGGCGGTGCCGGCCCTGGCTAGGAGCGGGCCGAGCGCGAAAAAGCTCGCCCGCATCTTGCGCACGATGTCGTAGTCGGCGGTGGTGCCGGTCAGGTCGCGGGCGCAGAGCCGGAAGCGGCCGCCGTCGCCGGCGTGGCCGGGCGTCCATTCCACGCCGACGCCGAAATGGCGCAGCAGGTCGGCCATGAAGGCCACGTCTGCCAGGTTCGGCACGTTGGTCAAGGTGAGCGGTGCATCGGTGAGCAGGCTGGCCACCATCAGCGGCAGAGCCGCGTTCTTGGCGCCGCTGATGGGGATTTCGCCCTTGAGGCGGAGTCCACCTCGGATTCGGATCTTGTACATGGCCCCTCGGTTGGGCGCGCCGCGCGTATCGAGACCGGCGGTTTTAGCGCGGCTTGGTGCGGCGCAACAGCCGCTTCTGTGACTCAGGTTAGGAGCGGTTCCCGGCGTCTTTGGGGGCCGGGCGGGGCGGCTTTGGGGCCTGCTCCCCGCCGTGTTCGCCCTCTTCCGCCGGATCAGGCCCGGCCGGGCGGCGGGCCGCTTTGCGGCGTTTCAGGTTCTCGCGCAGGGCGGCGGCCAGCCGCGCCTGCCGGCCTGCCGATTTGACGGATTTCACCACCAAGGAGCCTTTCCCTTCCCGCCGGCCATGGGCTATAGCAGCCGTCCTTTGGGGCTGGCGTCCGTCCAGACCGTGCCGGAGTAGCGTAGTGGTAGCGCAACCCCTTGGTAAGGGGTAGGTCGTGAGTTCGATTCTCACCTCCGGCACCAGCATTTCAGGCGCCAGTGCCGTTGCACTCTTAACCTTAGAACTGTTCTCCCCTGGGGCCGCGGCAGCCGTCTCGCCCGACGCCGAAGTCTGATCCGTCGTCGCCGCGCACCACGCCGCAGGCGCCTTCGGCCTGCAGCGCGCGCCCTCCTCTCCAGCCGCGGAAATGCGCGTTGGTGATGGACAGCGCGCTGCTCTTGTCCACGGCCACCGCGTTGGAGGCCTGGGCGCCGTCGAACGTCGCGGAGGAAACAACCAGCGGCGTGTCGCTCCCGCGATAGGACAGGAGGTAGCTCTTCGTCGGTCCGCCGAAATAGGCCTCGTTGTCGATCACGACGCGTGCGCCCGGCCCGCCGGTGTATCCCGAACCCCGCGATCCATCGTGCGCGTAAAGCCCGTTGCGCGTGGCCGAGCACTGACCGCCGTGGATCTCGACGGTCCCCGGATAGCCGGAAGACGCGCTGCCGGAGTTCAGCTCGTAGCAGACCGAGCCTTCACCGGTCATGGTGGCGTGGTTGTCGCGGAATATCGTGGTCGAGGCGTGGGCGTCACGCGCCGCGGCGATCCGCATCGCGATCGCACCGGGACGCGAGGACTGGATGGAATTGTTGGCGAAGGTCACCGTGGTGCCGGCGGCGGCCGGATTGATGAGGAAGGTCTTGTAGTTATCGGCGAGTTTCATGCCGGTGATGGAGCTGTCGAGGCAGGAATTGCAGTGGATCGCTGCCGCCTCGATGCCGGCTACGTTGGTGCCGAACTGCCCGCTGAAATGGCCGCCCACGATGCGGTTGTGCTTGGTGCCGGCGAAATAGGCGCAGCCTTCATAGGCATTGGTGCAGGTCGGGTTGATGAGCGTGAAGCCGTCCATCGCGGTGCGCGTGGCCGTCGGGGCGCTCGAATAGGAGGCAAAGGAGTAGGCCGTGATGAAGCCCGTGGCCGCTCCCGCGCCGGCGTTCTCCGCCACCGGGTTCACTGCCCTGACGTCGGTCACGCCGTAGTACGCCATGATGGCGTTGCGCTTGTACTTCAGATCCGCATAGAGATCGTTGATCGTGACGTGACCGACCGTGCCGTTGATATTGGAGCTTCCTCCCGGCTGGACCAGCTGCCCTTCGATGCGGATGCAGTTGGCCTCGGCGCCGGCGATCGCCGGATTGGGGTCGTTGCCCGGCGCGGACAGGCAGCGGAAGCGGTCGATCGTCATGTCGCTGATCCGGCAGGAATCGCATTGGCCGGCGTTTTCGATGCGGATGTCGCCCGTCACCGTGGCGTTTTCCGTGGTCACGTCGCTGACGCCGGAGTGCCCCATCGGTCCCGTGGCGGTGTTCCTGCCGCTGAAGAGGATGACGGCAGTGCCTTTCTTCCCGGCGACGTCGATGTGGCAGTTGCGGACATAGTTGTTCATCGGGTCGTAGAACTGGATGACATCATGGATGAAGCCGTAGGAGCCGGTCAGCTCCAAGGTGACGTTCGTGCTTCCGCAGGCGATGGAGACGTTGCGCCGCGGGGCGAAGGGCGCCGCGTTGAGCTTCGAGGTGTCGATGCCGTAGACGTTGCCGGATCGCGTCTGCGGCAGAAACACCGTGCCCCCGTTCGGCAGCGAATTGACGAATGCGATGGCGCTGGAGATGGCCTGGAAGTTGTCGGTCGTGCCGCCGTCGGGGTTGGCGCCCCACCAGGTGACGTCATAGACCGATTGCGCGCCGGGCTGACGCATGGCGCATCCGTCGCCCGAATACGAGGCCGGCCTGATGGCGAAAAATCCGTCGGGCTTCACCGGGCAGTTGTCGGTCCATTGGAAGTGTCCCGCGCCCGAACCGGACCCCGGCACCACTTCGGCGACATCGAACCCGCCTTGCATGGCCGATGCGGGGAGGTTTCGGACCGCCTGCAGGTCCTGATATTGCGCGGCGCGGGCTCCGCCCGCCACGAGCGATGCGGAAGCCAGGACGAGAAGCACGAGGTTGCGGATGGACATCTGTACGGCCTCGGAAAGGTGAGAGGGAAGGCGGCGATGCCGCCAGGAACGGATGCAGGCGCCATATTACCTCAGGAATTCCGTTTCGCTTGTGGGCAAAATCGAATGGCAGGGCGGCCAAAAGATGACCGTAGGATATGGCCCGACTGGCGCTTGGCGCAGTCGGGCCGGATTTGGGGCAGGTCGGCCGAACGCAGTGTGTCGCTTTTGACAGGTCATCTTGCTTGACGTCGAATAAGCCCATGAACCGCCGCGCCTTCCTTCAATTGTGCGCCTCGGGCGTTTGCGCCCGGGCGGCATTTGCGGATCCCGTGCCGATGCGCCTGACCATCCACCCCGACCGCCTTGGCCCCGCCATCGCGGACGATTTCGCCGGCCTCAGTTACGAGTCGTCGCAATTGCACTTTCCGGACTTCTTCTCAGGCGCGAATCAAGAGCTTGTCGATGTCGTACGAAACCTCGGCGCCAACGGCGTGTTGCGGATCGGAGGCAACACCAGCGCGCGCACGGTGTGGACCACGGATGAAAACGATGTCCCTGCTGATGCAAGCCAAGTGCAGGGACCCGACACCGGCCAGCAGGCTCCCCCTTTCCGGACCATTACGCCGCGCGCCATTCGCAACCTGCGGGATTTCCTGGACGCAACGGGATGGTCGCTGATCTACGGCCTGAACATGGGCACCGGCAGCGCCGAGGCTGCCGTGACGGAGGCTAGCGCCGTCGTGGACACGGTGGGATCGAAACTCCTGGCGCTACAGTTCTGCAACGAGCCGGATTTGTTCCACAAGAACGGCGTACGGCCGCAGGGCTATGCCTTTCCGCAATTTTCAGAGGAGTGGCGGCGGTTCTTGGCGGCGGTCCGTGCCAGGCTGCCCCAGGCGGTGTTCGCAGGCCCCGACACGGCTGCCGACGACTGGCTGATACCCTTCGCCCGGACCTTCCGGACCGACATCGCGTTCCTGACCCAGCATTACTATGCGCTCGGCCCGCCGACGGACCCTTCCATGACGATCGAGCGTCTTCTGGGGCCTGACGAAAAACTCGAGAAGACCTTCACCGTTCTGGACGAATTGAAGAAGGAAACGGGACTGCCGTTCCGTATGGCCGAGACGAACTCCTGCTGGGGCGGCGGCAAGACCGGAGTCAGCAACACGTTCGCTTCGGCGCTGTGGGGCGTCGAACTGATGTGCAAGGTCGGCTCGGCCGGCGGCATCGGCATCAATTTCCACGGCGGAGGTTATGGCTGGTACACGCCCATCGCGGGATCGCCAGGTCGCGGGTATGAAGCCCGGCCGCTCTATTATGGGATGTTGTTGTTCAAGGCCGCCGGCACGGGGCAAACGGTTGAGGCGCGGTTCGATGACGGCCCAAGTGATGCGATCAGCGCCTTTGCGGTGCGCGGCAGAGGTGAATTAAGCGTCATCCTCATCAACAAGAGCGACCAGAGAATCCCCGTCGCGGTCGTACCGCAGATGGCAGTGATTTCATGCTCGGCGACGTATCTGATGGCGCCGACGCTCGACGACACGGATCACACCACCCTTGGCGGCGCCCGGGCGGGTGACCACGGCGAAAAGACGGCCGACGCCAAGCCGCTGACGCCCTTCGCGCCGGTCGATGTGCCCCCGTACAGCGCCGTGCTGGTGAAATTGCGATAGCGCTTACAAATCCTGGTATCGGCAAATTCGCTGCAGATCGGCGCGAAGGGCCGTGGCGGAACGATCAAAGATCTGTTCGAGGTCCCCATGCGCGGTCTCCCACAGGGGCACCGCGGCCGCTAAGGCCTTGCGGCCCGCAGCCGTGAGATTCACGCGCCTGCCGCGCTTGTCGCTCCGGTCGGGCACGACCTTGGCCAGACGGCGACGCATCAGCGGCTTGAGATTGGCGGTCAGGGTGGTGCGGTCCATGGCGAGGAACTCGGCAACCTCGCCCATCCTGGGAGGTGTCGGCCGGTTGAGCGACATGAGGAGCGAGAACTGTCCGTTGGTCAGCCCGGCGGGCGCCAGCACATCGTCGAACAGACGCGACAATTTCCGAGCCGCGCGATTGACCAGCAGGCACATGCAGGCATCGCGGACGCGGGCCGTGCATTCGAATGAAACCGAATCCCCGGTTGACATGCGCCTCTATACGTTGATATCAACGTAATTGGCAACGGTGCATGCCCGCGACAAAAGTTCCTGGCGAAGAATCCAACTGCAGCAAGCCGCCAAACCCAACGCAGGAGGAACCAGTGCAGGCCAATGCTTATCTGATGTTCAATGGCGATTGCGAAGAGGCTCTTCGGTACTACGCCAAGGTCACCGGCGGCACGATCGAAGCGATGATGCCACATCGCGGCACGCCGGCAGAAGCCCAGACACCCGAGGAATGGCGCGACAAGATCATCCACGCCCGCCTGAAGATCGGTGACACCATTGTCATGGCGTCAGATGCGCCACCGGGGCATCAGCACAAGGAGACTGCCGGCTTCAGCATCTGCCTGCGCGTCGACAGCGACGCAGATGCCGAGCGAATCTTCGCGGCACTCGCTGATGGGGCCCGGGCGACTGGCATGCCAATGGGGCCGACGTTCTTCGCCAGCCGCTTCGGGATGGTGACGGACCGCTTCGGCACGCCTTGGATGGTGATTCACGAAAAGAAGAGCGGAACCTGAAGCTGGACAGCTCCGCAAAGCGGCGGCTGTCGTGCAAGGTTCCGCTATCTCGCCGTGGGCTCTCAGCGGTCCTCGTCCCGAGGACCGCAGCGCCGGTGGTAGGCCGCGCGGCCGCCGTGGCGGCGCCAGTACGGCGCTCCAAGATCGAGCTGACAGGGATCTGTCACGCCGCCGATGACCGCGCCGCTGACAGCGCCAATGGCCGCGCCCGTCGCCGCAGTGCCCGTCGCCGCGCCGATGATCGCGCCGCCCGCCGCGCCTATCATCGCGCCGGACAGCATGCGGTCGCTCGGGTCGGTACCGCATCCGGAGAGCGCAAGGACCGAGGTCAAAACGACGGCTGTTGGCAATAATCGCCGCAGTGAATGCAGATTGATACGTCGCAGGGTTTCTCCGTGCATCGCAAAGCTCCAATTTGTCGATGTGCCGGGTTACCGGCCGTTTGGGACGGATATCAGGAAGGTTGGTGGGGGGGTGGCGCTATCGCGCCGACCGAGGGGGCTGTGGGGGAGAGCCGCCGCGGACTACACCACCACCCCACCAATTGCGAAGTCTATCCATCCATGCCCTGGTAACGTCGGTCACCTGAGCCTGGTTCTCACTGACTTGTTCCACTGCTGCCCGAATACGCCGGCAACTTCCGAAGCTCGCGCGTCGTTAGCGTCGTCGAGTAGCCACTGCCGCTGGTACGCTGCTGCAGATCGCTTACCGGTATCAACACTTCCCTGCCGCCCATGCCCATGCGGCGTTCGACGTTGACGACGGCCGCCTGCTGGCCCTTTGAATCCGTAGTCATCGAGGCGACGGTACCGATCTTCCTTCCCCGCGAATTATAGATCGTCTGTCCCGTCAAATCCGAGGACTGAGCTCCCGTACTGGGGCTCGAGGGCGCCATCTGCTGATCTGTCGGCGATGTCGTGGTCGGCTGGGACGGCGTCGATTGTGAAGGCGGCATGGTCTGATCGGGTGCAGCCGTCGAAGAACCCGCCGGGGTGCTCGACTGGGCTCCGGCCGCCGACAACATCAGGGTTCCCGCAATAATGGCAACGCAGGTTGAAAGGAGTCTGTTCATTGTTCCTCTCCGGTTTGGCCCCATTTCCGGGCCTCTCCCCAACCCCGTGTGATCTGCGCACAACTGCGCGAAAAGAGGGTATCCTGACCCCGCTTGTACGCATGTGATTAATGTGGGACAAAAATCGGTATCAGTAAGGCTTTATTGAAACTGGGCGTGCAACTTTTGCTGTGTCCTTCTGAGTGGGCCCGACAAGCTGTCGATGTGTCGTATCATAGCCGGGATTATCGCCCTTCTCTCCGTCTGCTGCGGCCTGCACGCAGACCCTGGCTACCGCTTCCTGGAAATCGACGGGCATAATGTGAAATGGGGCGCTCCCAGCCTCGGGCAAGGCGCAACGCTCACCTACGCCGTCGTCGATTCGCAGACGACCGTCGCAGGCACCGTCAACTGCCGTGCGCTCCGCGGCATGAACACCCTGCTGACCCGGTCCAAGGTTGCGGCGCAGGTATTCAGCAATCAGCTCTCAGCCGCATTCGCTCTGTGGAGCGCCAAGGCAAATGTCTCTTTCCGAGCGGCTACCGACCCGGAGAAGGCTGACATCGTGGTCGCCGCAGAGGCTCAAGACGACGGCATCGCGTATACCGACGTGGCACCGGCTGTTTCCGACGGTGGCGCCATCTTGCCTCTCAGGAGGGCCATCATTTGTTTGAATCCAACCGTGACTTGGACTGCATCGGTGCAATCGTCCGCCGGTAGCTATCGCCTGGAGTATGTCCTCGCCCACGAGATCGGGCATGTCCTCGGCCTCGACCACCCGAGCCCGAGAGGCGAGATCATGTCATTCGAGTACAGCAGCGCGGCACACGTCGCACTCCAGCCCGGTGACATTGCGGGAATCATTGCCCTGTATGGCGAGCCGGAACCAGGGCCGGTCTTGGCTCTCGCGAGTGCATCTCACGCAAATCGCTAAGGCACCGCTCGCGAGGAATTCCCTTACGGCATTTGACAATTTTGTTTGCTATGTGCGCCTTTGGGCGCGTGTTATCGTTTGAGTGGTCAAGGTGCAACGCAGCCCGAGCACAAGTGCCCCGGCCACGTGGGCGCAGTGAACTCCGGCCACAGGAAACGACCAGCGAACGTCGACGAGAGGCGGGCAGAACCCGTGCAGATTGCTGTACAGTGGCGTGCACTGAAAAATGGATGCCCTACCAAGGGTAGCGCAAGAGATGCTTCGACAATGCCACAGATTTGGCACATTGCAGCGGTGGCTTTGTGCGTCTGCGTCGGCGGATGTGCGACTGCGAGGGACTGGCTTTCCTCGAAGGACAAGCACCCCGCAACGCAGACCGCGGCGACGCAGCCCCCGATAGCGGCACCGGTAGTTCAGCCGGTGCCGTCAAGGCCGAGACGTCAAATTAGAGAGGTCCATGAAGCGAGGGAGCCCGAAAAGATCGCGAGCATCGACCCCAACAGCCTCTTGGGCCTGGAGCCGAGCGGCGTTCAGCATTTGCTTGGCGTGCCTGCCAACGTCGCCAAAGGCGACCCGTCCCTGGTATGGACCTATGTCGGGCCAAATTGCTCGTTTCAAATCGTCTTTTATCCCGACATCAAGACAACTTCGTTCCACGCGCTCAAGTTCAATAGCACAGAAGGAAGGAATGCCAACGAAGATGTACAAACCTGCATTCGGTCGATCTTGATGGCGAAGAACAATGGACCAGGATAACCGTCAGACACCGCGCGGCCATATTCTCGTTGTCGACGACGACGATCTCTTCCGCGAGTCGGTCAGCACCAACTTGGTAGACGCCGGCTATTCGACCAACGCCTTCGCCGATGGCCACACCGCCGTGCGCTACCTCACGTCAGGACCGAATGCGGATATCGTGCTGCTGGACTGGAAGATGCCGGGTATGACGGGAATCGAGGTGCTGCAGCGCCTGCGCCTGGAGAAGATCGATATTCCCGTCATCTTCCTGACAGTGCTTAACGACCAGATTTACGAGGAGGCGGGCCTGCTGGGCGGGGCCGTCGACTTTGTCGAGAAATCAAGAAGTTTCTCGATCCTTCTTCGTCGTATCGAGCTCATCCTCAGCGGCAGCAAAGCGAAGAATACGCAGCAATCGGAGTCGGAGGCGCAGAGCACCGTCCGTTACGGTGACATGATCCTGCGCTACGACTCTCGGCGTGCCATTTGGAAACAACAAAACGTGGGCCTGACGCTGACCGAATTCAACATTGTCGCTTATCTGACCGAACATTCGGACAGGGACGTCAGCTATCGCGAGATCTACGACATCGTTCATGGAGAGGGTTTCGTGGCGGGGGACGGCGAGATCGGTTATCGCACCAACGTCCGGGCCTTCATCAAGCGCATCCGGCAGAAATTCCGCGACATCGATCCCGAATTCGGCCAAATTAAGAACTACCCGGGCTTCGGTTACAGGTGGCGGGATGGAAGCGACCACTAGGCGGCGAACGCGATCGTTTCCGCTGCTGCATTCTTTCTCGTTCAAGCTTCTGCTGCTGGCTCTCATCCTTCTCATCGTTCCCCTGATTCTCTACTGGCAGTTCGACCGGGCCGAACAGCAGCAATCGATGCTCTTGCGTAACGCTGCCGATCAGACCGGACGGCTCATTGCGGCGATGATCAGGCCTCATCTCGATCGCTTTCGAACCGAGTCTCCTTCCGAGCTGCGCACTGCCCTGGCCGGCGCGTCCATTGATGATACCAACGTCAAGGTTCTGGTCCGACTGAAGGGCTCGAGCCCCGATGACTTCCTCTACATCGCCGCGGCGCCCCCGCTGCCGGCGGATTACCTGAAACGCGAACGCGACGATCTGATGCGCTCGGGCGTTTTTCAACGACTTGCGCCGACCTGCGATCGCAAAACTGATTTTGAGGTCAGGTTCGTCAATCCTGCGGGCAAGCAGGAGGTGCTGACATCGATGACGCCAGTTCACGTCGGCGGGGATTGCTGGATCATCATCACGTCACAGAATGCAGCAGCGCTGGCGCCGGCGCCACTGAACCTGTCGTTCTGGACCATTCCGGCCAATGCGGCGGCGGCGGTGATATATGGGCTGGGCGCCCTGCTCGTCGTCTGGCTTCTGGCGCATATGTGGCGCAACGTGGCGCGTTTCCGCGGTGCCGCGCGGCGCATTCGCTTGCGCGGCGCGGGCGCTGTCTCCTTTCGGGAACTGAATTCCATCCCCGAACTCAATCGTGTTGCCGAAGACTTCGACGCCCTGGTCATGGCGCTGACCGATTCGCAGGCCTTCATCAAAGAGACGGCCGAGGAGAACTCCCACGCCCTGAAGGCTCCGTTGGCGGTAATTGCCCAATCGATCGAACCGATTCGGCGCGCCATCCCGCAGAGCGACCCGTCCGCACAGCGTAGTCTCCAGCTGATCGAGCGCTCGGTCGCCAAGCTCGACTCTCTGGTATCGTCGTCGCGAGATCTCGAGCAGGCGGCGGCCGAAGTCGTCTATCCCGTACGCCGGCCGATGGACTTGTCCGCGTTCCTCACACAGATGCTCAGCGACTACGATATCACCCTCGTCGCGCAGGAGAAGCGTCTGGCCGCGTCGATAGCGCATGGCGTGACCGCTTATGCGAACGAGGATCTGCTTGAACCTGTTATCGAGAACATCCTCGAGAATGCAGCCAGCTTCACACCCAGGACCGGCACAGTGGAGGTTATCCTCGAGCGGAAGGGCGATTTCGCGCGTATTCATGTCGCCGACCGCGGACCGGGTGTGCCCCCCGACAAGCTGCCGCATATCTTCGATCGTTACATGACGTACCGCTTGAACTTGTCGGACAGCAGCGGGGATTCAACCGCAGCGTCGGCTGGCGAATTCCATCAGGGTCTCGGATTGTGGATCGTCAAGCGCAACGTGGAGGGCCTGGGCGGAACCGTGACGGCGCGCAATCGGATCGGCGGCGGTTTCGAGATCATTGTCGATCTCAAAGCGAAGGCTTGATCCAAGTCCGGCATGCCCCAACCTTGTCACATGCCTATCGCATTGCTGCATGCCATTGTCTGTTCGCGTTCGGCCCCACTGAAGGCTGCGAAGGGTCCGGGCGCGTCGCTTGGGTTTGCACCCCAGCCCTGAGGGAGCCGAAGCCGGGCATGGCCGGGCTTCGGCTCCAACCGTTCAGGGAGCGTTCATCGCCGAGCGGCGGGGCCTGTTCAAAGTTGCAGGCCGAGATTGATCATCGCGGTCGAGTCGTGGAACCCAAAGATCGTGATGGTTGAACTGCGCGTGCTGTATTGATAGCCGGCGCGCCAGTAGATGTATTCGTTCATGAAGTACTTCACGCCGACATTGAGCGAGACGATCTGGTCCGTCCTGCCTGCACCGGAAAAACGGTCCTCCACATAGCCAACGCCGCCGTCGAGCGTGATATCATGACGAAATGAATAGTCGGCGGTCAGCTTGACGTCTTGTTCATTCGCCGCCGCGGTGTTCGACAGCGTGGTCTCAGCGATGCGGTGCTGCGCTTCCAGCTTCACCGTGACCAGCGGCGTCGGGTACCAGGTGAGGCTGGTGCCATAATCGGCGCCGCTGACGTTCTTGAGCGGCAGCTTGTAGTTCTGCTGAAGATAGCCGGCGTAGACGCTTCCCTCCAACAGCCGCGTAATCTCGAGATCGAGGCCGCCGTCGATTCGCACACCCGTGGAGTTTCGGTTGACCCCGCTGGCATCGACCGCGAGTTCATAGCTGCGGTCGTTGTATGCGGCGCGCACGAATGCGGCGTAGCCCAGCGAGAATTCGTAATCAGCCTTGGCGTAGACTTGGTACTCGTCGCGGTTGCGGTCCCGATTGTCCAGCGTGGCGCCGCCCGACAGCAGCGTGGGACTGTAATTATACTGGTCGAAGGTCGCGCCGCCTCGTATGCCGAGCGCACCCAGGGAATGATCGATGTCCAACCCGGCGTGAAAATCGGAGTACCGCGTCTCCTTTACGGCGTTGGCGGGCAGGTCGGCCGACGTTCTCGCCTCATGGAGAATCTCGTAGGATGACGTGGCGCTGAGGTTCATTCCATTCCACAGGTCGAGTCTGCCGTCGGCCGCGACATCCAGGTCGCCGTGGCTTTCGTCCGGCAATCGGTTGTAAAGATACTCGTCGTACACAGCGCGCAGGCGCAGCATGTGCCGCGACCATTCCGAGGTCAGCAGAAAAGCTGGCTTGATCGAAAAGTACCAATCGTTGATCTGGCCTACGTCGGTGCGCAGGACGTTGTCGTCATAATTGGCACCCACGTCCAGCGTCGGAAACAGCCTGAAGCCGCCAAGGGGAAGTCCCTTGGCCTCGAACAGAGTCTGATCGGCAGGATTGTCCGTCGGGGTTTGCGCCCAAGCAGCCATGCCCGCACAGGATAGACAGGCAAGCAGCACCATGCTGCGCCCGAGATATATTCTCGCAAACATTCGTCATCCCCTCTACGAAAAGGGCCGGCTTGCGCCGATCTCCCTAAAAGAACCTTTCTCCGACCCGGATGATGTCTCCCGGTTCGATCTTGGTCGTCTGATCCGCAGGCGCCGACTGCTCCTTCGTCCCGCCTTTGCGGCGGATGTAAACGTCCGAGTCATCGGCGCGATATGTGTATCCCCCCGCCAAGGCGACCGCCGTCAGCACGTTCATGCCGTTGACATACGCGTACTCGCCCGGCTTGTTCACCTCGCCGATGATGTAGAAGGGCCGGTAATTCGTAACCTCGATGCTGACGCGCGGATCCTTGAGGTAACCTTTGGAGAGCTGCGCACTGATCTGTGTTTCCAATTGCCCGATCGTGAGCCCTGCCGCCTTGATCTGCTTGATCAGCGGCAGCCTCAGATAGCCGCCATCTCCAACGTCGAAATCGCCGGTGAGATCAGGCTCGCCGAAAATGGTGACATGAAGCTTGTCTCCCACGCCCAATACGTAGCTCGCGTCGGTAACCGGTGATGCCGTCGGCGCCGAGGGCGGGGCGACACTCGCAGTGGTCTGCGACCAAGCCGTAGCAGTCGTTAGAACCAGGCTCAGCGATAACGCCAACCAGATTGTTCTGCAGAACAGGACCATGCGGTTCATGCGAAACGCTCCTTCAACGTGCAGCGGACCTGCGAACAACGACCTACCCACCCGTACCCCCAAAAACCGGACTTGACCGAGACGAAGAAGCTAACGTCGGTGCCAGGTCTCGCCACCAAATTCCCCTGCAACGGTTCCATCAGACGCTTCGACCGACTTACCGACTTAAAGTGCAACACGCTCCGGCGCCCGTGACAAATTTCGGGCGGCATTCCGGCCGTGATGTCGGCTTCGGAGCGTGAAGGATCTTGCCGAAAGTGCATCTGATCGAACGACGATCATCTTCATGCGTTTCGCTTTCAACTTCGGCGTCGTGACCAAAAAGTGCTGCAGCGACGTGCAGATTTCGCGCACCGCAAATCGTTTGGGACAAAATTGAGTGAATGCATATGGGGTAATTGTGCGGAGCAAAAGGCTTCTCTATCGTTTCCTTCGCGCATTCCAACTGATGATTGCGGGTACGCCCGCAATTCGTTCGCAGCCACGGTGGAGCGCGCCAAGAGCGGTTCGCACGGTTCGACCTGTGCGGTCCCGACCACCGTACGGAAAGCGAAGTTAGAATGCTCGACGATCAGTCAGACCGCCGTCAAAGGAGTGACTTGATAAATGTTGGTCGCGTCGCGCAACGGTGCACGGAAAGTGGACACGGTGCGTGGCGGCAGGGCTCCGTGCCGGGGAGCGTGCTAGCTCTGCCGTTCCTCCGGGCCCTTACCGGCAGTGACCGCAGAGCCGGAGCAGAGCCAACCGACAGCATTCTGAACGGTCAGGCGTATGCGGTCCACGTCCTTCTTATTGATGCGGCTGCGATCATCGCGATGAGCATTGTTAGCGGCGTCGCATACGACGTTGTCATCCTCCACAAGGTGCCGCCACTGCTGCCCTATATGCGCAACGGCCTGATCGTTGCGATATTGTTCTTCGTCATCGCGATGCTCAAAGGAGCGAGCCTGCCAGTCGGCACCTCCCTGGCTTACGAGCGCGCGAGGCTCGGACTTTCCGCATGGATCGACGCATTTGTCCTGTTTCTCTTTCTGGCATTCGCGTTGAAGGCTGGTGCAACCCTGTCGCGCGGCGCCACGCTTCTGTTCTTTCTGGGCGGATTATTGTCGGTCGCGCTCACTCGCGCGAACGGTCCTGGCCTCGTGGCACAGCTTGCCGACCGGAACGCCTTGGCGAACCGTGACATCATCGTCGTCGGCCCGCAGAATGATCCGGCGTTGGCAATGGTCGTGTGGGCGCTGCAGAGGACGCTGTGTGAAACCCCATATGTGGTTCCTTTTGATGATTCGTGTGCGGCCGGCGCGTGGAGCGGCGTTGTAGCGGACGTGCTTCGCCGAGCCCTAAAGGTGGCGCACAGCGCCCGTCCAGGCGATTTCTGGTCGTTGGCGGCCGCCTGTCACGCGAAAGGCTGTCTGCGCTGCTCGAAGGCCTTGCTGAAATTCCGCGTTCAGTCTGTTTGGTGCCGGACCAGTTCACCGCCAGCTGTCTTCGTCAGAAGATTTCCCTAATCGGCAAAAACGTGGCAATCGAGGTGCAGCGCGAACCGCTGAATGCCGCTCAGCGTGGGATCAAGCGGGCTATCGACATCGCGGCATCCGCGGCTGCGATCCTTTTCCTGTCGCCGCTGCTGATTACGGTCGCGATCGCCGTCAAGCTCGATTCACCGGGGCCGGCTCTGTTCTGTCAAACGCGTACCGGTTATCGCGGGCGCGTGTTCAGAATCCTGAAGTTCCGCACCATGACAGTTCTTGAGGATGGCCCGGTTGTGCCCCAGGCAAGTCGTAACGATCGTCGCGTGACGAAATTCGGCGCCTGGCTGAGAAGGTCAAGCATCGATGAGCTGCCGCAACTATTCAATGTCTTGAAGGGCGACATGTCGCTCGTGGGACCGAGGCCGCACGCTGTGGCCCACGACGTCCTGTATGAGCGTGAGATCGTCAATTACTCGCTCAGACAACACGTGTTGCCGGGCATCACAGGCTGGGCCCAGGTCAACGGCTGGCGGGGCGGCACGTCAAGAGTTGACGACATGCGCAAGCGAATCGAACACGACATTTGGTACGTCCGCCATTGCAGCCTTCTGCTCGACCTACAAATTATGGCTCGGACGCTGTTCGAGATCTTCCATCAACCGAATGCCTATTAGCGAAGCAAGGGTAGCAGCATGAACCATCTAACCCCCATGGTGGAACCTGTCGGGCGGCAGTACGGCCGGTACGATGAAGCCTTGATGTTCGACCAGGTGACCGATGAACAGGACTGGATCACGTTCTCCGGCCTCATTCGCGTCGTCAAGGTGCATTGGCGCACCATCCTCACCGTCACGGGTGTGATAGCTGCGCTTGCAATGTTGGTAGCGTCGCTTCTTACGCCGCTGTACACGGCTACCGCCTTGGTCATGGTGGACGAACAGCAGGCTCATGTCCTCGACAATCATGCGGATCCATCGGTCCTGTCGGACATACCGTCTGATCCTAGCTCGATCGCCAGCCAAGTTCAGGTCCTCCAATCGCAGGCACTGGCGGGCCAGATCGTCGACAAGCTGAAGCTCAAGGAGGATCCGGAGTTCAATGGCTCTCAAACCGACCCAATCACTTGGCTGACGGACGCCATCGGGAATGTGGCTGACAGCATCGTAAGTCTGTTCTCGCCGTCGCAGCCGCAGGCAGCAGAAATCTCGCCCACTGACAGAATGCGCCAGCATGTCATCAATACTGTTCTTCGCAGGCTCGACGTTCAGTCGGTCGGACTTTCGACCGTCATCCAAGTGACCTTCAAGTCTTCCTCCCCCACTAAGTCGGCCCAGATCGCCAACACCTTCGCGAGCACTTTCGTCAACGACCAATCCAAGGCCAAGACCGACGCCTCAGAGGGAGCCTCGAAATGGCTTGCGACTCGAGTGAGCCAATTGGCCCACCAGACAAGCGCCGCCGACGCCGCGGTTCTGCAATACAAGATGGAACATGGCCTCGTGGATACGTCGACCGGAACGCCGTTGACCGATCAGCAGCTGAGCGACCTTACGAGCCAGCTTGTCACCGCGGAAGGCAATCTTGCAGAGGCCGAGGCAAAGAATGCACATGTCCTGCAGCTGATCGCATCTGGCCACAGCGCGGACGTCACCGAAGTGATCGACTCTCCGCTGATCACGCAGCTGCGCGGACAGGAATCGCAGCTGATACAGCAGCGTGCAGACCTGTCATCTCGGTACGGGCCCTTGCATCCCAAGATGCAGGACGTCAACGCCCAACTCTCCGAGCTGAAGGGAAAAATCTCCGAGGAGGTGAATCGCATCGCCGGAACAGTCTCGAATGACGTCTCGGTCGCCAGCGCACGTGTATCGGCGTTGAAGTCGGACATGGCGAAGCTCTCGTCAACGACCAATGTGCAGAACGAGGTGCGCGTCAAATTGGGCGAACTGCAGGCCAACGCCACCGCGGCCCACGCGCTGTACCAGGCCTATCTGGATCGCTACATGCAGACGCAGCAGTCGGCGAACTTCGACATCCCCGCCGTGCACATTGCGTCCGCCGCCACCGTGCCGCTGTCGCCCTCGTTTCCGAAGAAGATTCTGATCATCGGAGCGTCGATTCCGGCTGGCTTGTTGTTCGGGTTGCTGGTGGCCCTGGTGCTCGACAGGATGTGCAATGGTTTCCGCTCTGTGAACGAACTCGAGGTTGCCTCCGGACTTCCTGTGCTGGCTACAGTGCCCGAGGTGGCGGCAGAGGGCACTTCGCTGCGCGACGTTTCGATGGAGGTCGTGGCGCGACCGCATTCCCAGTTCTCGGAATCAATCCGGGGACTTGAGATCGGATTGTTCCCACACGACGAGCCCAGCTCGGGAAGCAAGATCGTCTTGGTCACCTCGGCGCTGCCCGGCGAGGGCAAGACTACTATTGCGGTCAATCTCGCGCGAAGGCTAGCGCTGGCAGGCCACAAGACCGTCATCGTCGATGCGGACTTGCGGCGACCTCGGGTCGCAAACGCACTGGGTGTGCGTCAGCCTAAGAGGCTCATCACGGATTGCTTGGCGAAGCGATGCACGGTGGAGGACGCGCTGGTACCTGATCCTTGCAGTCCGCTGATGGCTCTCGTGGCAGCGCCAGCCACCGATCCGGCGCGCATCGTGGGTTCGCAAGGCATGGCGCAGCTTGCGGAAAAGCTTCGGCAAGAGGCCGATTACATCATCTTCGATTCCGCCCCCGTGCTGGCAGTTCATGACGCGAAGGTCTTGGCCAAGGTTTGCGACGGCGTATTCATTGTCGTGCGATGGCAGTCGACTCCGCGCGAGGCCGTTCTGATGACCATCAAGTCGCTGCGCTCCCTAGGCGTACAACTTCTCGGTTCGGCTTTGGCGCGAGCCAACGCTGACCAATACCAATACTATGCCTATGGCTATACCGGGGCGCCGGCGCTCGCGTCCTATTACGAGCGCTGAAGGCAGCGAGGACGGCGTTGGAGGCGACTGTCCTTTCCGCGCCAGCAGCATCAGGCGCCTTTCGCAGGCGACCTCAACAGTGCGGACGAAATCCCCTTGCCTGCGATGCGGCAGATCGAGGCGAAGGTTTCATTATCGGTCGCGGTACAAGCAGCGCCGTAGAAACCGACGCCGACGATGCCGTCGACCAGAAGGCGCACAATCAGGGGCCAGTTCCAGGCGACCAAGTGGTCAAAACCCCAGAGAGCGACGGCCATGAGCGCAGAGAGGCCGGCCAGAGATGCCACGCTCAGGAGAATGGTGACGATCGACGATTCCATGTAGCGGCTGACAAGTCGCAGATTCAAATAGCCCGACAGCGCGCTCCACGTCGCGTAGGCGTATGTGACGCCAAGCAGCCCGAAACGGATGCCGGCCACCATCGTCGCTGCGAAGGCGAAGCACAAAAAAAGGCTGAGATGGAATTGGTCTCTCGTCCTTCCCAATGCCGTATAGACCCAGCCGACGGGGAAGATGATCGATTGAAACAGGCCGACCAAACTGAGGATCTGGAGGACGGGAACGACCTCGATCCACTTGGGCCCCAGCAGCAGCAGGATCAGCGGGCGTGACAGTATGGCGACCCCGGCCATGAGGGGAAATGCAAAGAATGCGATGGCCTGCGTCGCGGAGAGGTAGTGCTGGCGAAAGCGAGGGATGTCAGCCTGCAGCTGCGACAAGGCAGGAAACATCACCTGCCCAAACACCGCACCGATATTCGTCAAAGGCAGGAGCATCAGCGAATAGGCGCGCGCATAGATGCCCAGGGGATGAGCGCCCAGAATCTTGCCGATCAGCAGGTTGTCCCCGTTGCGCTGCCAGTAGTTGAGCGTGTTATGACCTGCCAGATACAGTCCGTACCGCCCGAGTTCGGCGGCACTCTTGCGGTCGAACGTCAAATGTGGTCGCCAAGGGGACAGGCGCCAAAGCACCAATGCCTGAATAGCAGCGCTCAACACCGGCTGCCATGCCAGCGCCCAAACGCCCAGGCCCAGGTGCGCCATCACGACGGCGATCACGCCCGAGCCAAGCGTTGCCGCAAGGCTCGATATGCCCAAGGTCTTGAAGCGAAATTCGCGGCTCAGCAGCGCGTTCTGCGTCAGGGTCAGGGCCTGGAGAATGAAGACCGCCGCCACCAAGCGCGAGAGCGGCGCAAGAACCGGCTCCGCGTAGAAATCCGCAACGAGCGGGGCAGCAAAGAATAGTGCCCAGAACAGGATGATTCCAGCCCCGAGCTGGAGCCAGAACACGGAGGAACGGTGAACCTCCCCGATATCGCGGTGATAAATCAGAGCCGAACCAAGGCCGCCGTCGACGAATGTCTGCGCGAAGCCGGTGAAAACCAGGAGCATGCCGATGATGCCGAATTCGTTCGGCGACAACATGCGCGCCAGAATAATGCCAATGACTAGCTGGCTGACCTGGCTGCCGAAACGGGAGAGAAAACTCCACGACAGCCCGCGCAGGACTTGGTCGCGCAGGTTCACAGCCTTGCCGGAACTTTCATCGGAAAACGCTCGACGTGGGCGCGCGGTAGGATCACCGCCGTCCCTGAAGTCAGATCAATCTCCAGAATCCGCCCATTACGCAGGGTGACAATGTCGTACAGCTTCCGTGACGGGCTACCGCACCGGCCGACGATGAACGGGTCGTAGCCGAGGATAGCGGCCGAGGGCGGAAGCCGTTGCCGTATCCTGCAGTAGGCTCGTATCCATCTCTGCGGCAGCGACGGGTCGGGCATCGATCCGAGCCGCGCGAGGATCGTTTCGCACAACAGAATCGGACGGGTGGAGTCCCGCATACTTGCATAGAGATAATTGGCGTATGGGCTGTCGATCGCGTGGTTGATGGCAGCGTCAACCAGAGCCTCGCAACGGGCCTTGAGCGACGACGACAGTATCAGCTCTGCCTCGGCTTCTAGGACAAGCCTTATGAGATCGAAGGCGTTCACCACGTGGTACTCGAAACCTCGACCGCGCAAGCTGATGTCGCGCTCCAGATATCCGTCCGGATGGACGAAACCCGGCGCCGCGGAGCGGATGTGCTGACGCACCGGGAAATAGCCGTCGCGAATGCCCCGACGCAGAAGGCGCGCCCCCAGACTCCACTGGGGGCGATGGCCGTAGGTATGAAACAGCCGTTTTCGCACCTCCACGTCGACTCGGGAAAATCTCCGCCATAAGGGCGACTCATTGTGGGACAGGACAAGTTCCAGGGCGGCAAGTCCCTCCTCCACTCGCAGGATCAGCGAGTACTTGATCTCGGTCGACAACGGTATCCGTCGGAGCACGTGTATGACGGTAGAGAGCGTGTCGAGGTGTGTGTTGAGGACAAGGCAATTGGCTTCGCTCGAGCCCCACGCTCTATTTGGAAGCCGTTTGTGCGGATGCGGCAACTCGATCTTTGGCATTTCCAGGGAATCGTGCAGGTACCAACGTCCCCGCTCCAACGGCTCGGAGTAGGCGAGCAGGCGTTCGACGGCACGCAAAATGACGCCGGCATCGCGAAGTAACCCGTCGCCATGGGCCTCGACCATGAGACGGATGCCTGCAGCGATGAATCGCATATGAATCTCGTGCGGGGATCCCGTCCACGCGCCGTGGCTCCACGCCGGTGCAGTCATGCGCCGCACGACAGATTGAGCGAGCACCTCTTTCTCGGCTGCAAAATCAACACCGTACGCGATCTCAAGCGCCTTCAGCGCCATATACACGCTGTAGGCGTCCATCTCCATCGGGGTGCCGTTGCGAGGATCCACGGGGACGCCGTCCTTCACCATCGCCCGCAGACCATCGGGAATCCGCCGTCGCTCGAACGAACCGATCACAGATACTTCACAGTTGGGTGGCAGCTCCATTTCGCCCTATCGAGAATAGAAGAAGAAATCCGACCAGGACGTCTGGTCCGGACAGGCCGCATCGGGCGGATAAGCGTTGGGAATGTGCCGCATCAAGTGCCATGCGGAGGCGTGATCCGCCATCCATTTCGTGATGTGGCGATGGCGTACATGCCGAGCAGGGCCCGGACCATCGAAGTCGCTTGAATATATGCAGATGCCTCTCTCGGCGGCGCCGATCAGACGTGCCATGTACTCACAGAAAGTGCTGTCTTCTATCAAGTGGTACACGACGTCGAGTGAAAGAACGAGTTCGGCCAATTCCGCGTTCTGATCGTATTCTGTCACGTGCATGAAACGCTTAGCGGGGTCGGTACCGAACCTATTACGACAGAGCCTCAGTGCCTCATGAGAGACATCTATTCCGAGGTAACGCGGGTATTTCGCCAGTGCGAGTTGGGCGCCATCGCCGCAGCCGAATTCAAGGACGGTCTGGACATGATGTTCGCCTACGAAGTCGTTTATGACGTCGGCCTTGAAGCGCGATAAGCGTCCATAGGAACCGGCGCCAGAATTGCCACCGCCTTTGTAACGGTCCTCCCAGTATTGAGGTGAATTGCGGAAAGCCGCCGGTTCTGGCGAGCCGAAGAGCCGACGCAACACGCTCTTGCCCACACCGATAAGAGGACCCGAAATTGTCTTGTCTGCGCGTTCATTGAACATGTTGTTTGCTCCTGCTGAACGTGAACGCGTCGGCGCCCGATTTCGTTTTCGCTGGCACTGCCATGCAATCGTAAAGCCATTCCAGTTCTGACGTGCATCGCGCAAGGTCGAAGCGAGCTCGCACAAAGCGCGGCCCCTCGGCGGCCATTTGTGTCGCCAATTGATCGTTTAGGAGAATCTCCGCGAGGCCGTTTGCGAGTGTCTCAACGTTGTTCTCCGGAACACGAAATCCCGTCTTGCCGTCCAACAGCCCCTCGTCGCTGCCACCCAGGGCGGAACTGACGACGGGAACGCCACAGGCTTGTGACTCGAGCAGGACAAGACCGAAGCCTTCTGCATCTCCATTGGACGCTCGAATGCTGGGAAGGCAAAATACGCGGGCCCGCGCCAGCTCCTCCTTGACCCTATCGTGGTTCTGCGCTCCGAGAAACTGGACACGGCCGCCACAACTTCGAGCCAACAGCTCGAGATTCAAACGCAGCGGACCGTCACCGATAATTACGGCCTGGGCGTCCGGTACCTTGTGAAGAACCTTCGGCATTGCCCGCAGCATAAGCTCGCAACCCTTCTTCTCCACCAGACGACCCACGAAGAGTATGCGACGGGATCGTTGTGTAATCGGCGTGGGACCCGGACGGAACGCATCCGGATCGATCCCGATGTAGTGGACGCTGATTTTGCCCGATGGAATTCCGAACTCGAGTGCAGCGTGTCTGACCGCTTCAGAGACGGCAACAAAATGCACGTTTGATTGACTCGCCAATCGAAGCAACGCGGCAGGGTAGTTGCGCATCGACGGCCCGCTCCGCCCGTCCTCCCACCAACGCCGATCCGTCATGATGTCAAAGCCGTGCAGAGTCACAATCATCGGAATGCCTAGAGCGCTTGCGATGACTGCCGCTTCTATGGCATCCGGTCCGAAGTGGGCGTGAAGAAGGGAGGGAATGTCCCTCCGCAGGAGCGCGATCCCCTCCGGGTGCCCAAGGGCATTTCGTAGCTTTACTGCAATGCGATCGCGAACAGCCGTTGGTCGCGGCCCTAGTATACGCACCGCTACGGGTTCCAACGGCACCTCATCGAGCTTCTGTCGGCCCACCAGGATCGGTCGCCAGGATCGACAGGCTTGTGCTTGGTCTCGAATGAAAACTTCGGAGTACGGGAGAAGCAATGACCGATAAACGAGCACGTTGCGCATGGCTAGCCCGGGAGCTCCCGTTCTCCGCGCACCCAGCGTCGTTGACGCGCGACAACGAACTTCAAATAGAGCGGCAGTTTCGAAAGAGCGTATAACGGCGCCATGAGAAGTGCACTGAGAGGCAGGAGATCGCGCCCGTGCCCCAGCCATGCAAGAAATATCGCACTGACGAACAGAGCGCTGAGGCAGAGGGCCGCAATGAGCGGCGCCAACAAACCGGTCGTCGCAGCGAACAAGGTCGCCAAGGTGGTGTAGATGCCTAACGCCAAAGCCAACAGCGCCAACGGCGGTACGGTGATATCGAGCGTAACGGCAGCCAGGCTGAGACTTGGTAACTGCAGCCACCGGACGACAAGCCGCGGCGGATAGGTCGTGAGGAGGTGCAGTGCCCCATGCTCCCAGCGCGTACGCTGCGATTTGCTGGGCCCCGCACCCGTGAAGACCTTGCTGGTAACAACTGCGTCCGGGCAGAAGCGCGGGAACTTCCCGAGCATGGCCAGATCAATCCCGAGTTTGATGTCTTCCGCGAGATGATCGCTTGCCAGATCGACGAGATTGATCACGCTACGGGGAAACGCCATGCCGCTGCCGGCAAGCTGGCATGGTAGATTGAGGTGGTGCCAACCCAGCGGTCGCACGAAATCCTTTACCTTCCAGGCGAAAGAGACGAGAGCAGCCGTTTTTCCAGAACGAGGCGGTTCCATGACATAGGCTGCCTGCACAGGACAGTTCAACTGCATGGCTGCTCGTGCCAAGCAGTCGATGCATCCCGGCATCGCACGGCAGTCGGCATCCACAAAAACAACGACGTCGGGACACGTGCTGTCCTCAAGATGACGCAACCCATGTGCCAGCGCGTAACCCTTCCCCCGACACGCATCGTCGAAACGCTCGGTCACCTCGGCTCCCACACGACGCGCCACGACCGCTGTATCATCGCTGCAATTGTCGGCCACAACAACCAATCGATCTTCACTCGCCATTTGGGGAGCAATCGAAAGAACTGTGTTTCCGATCGTCCTCTCTTCGTCATGTGCCGGGATAACGACCGCCATGGAAGGCCGCGGTACCGAAACAACCAGCTTTCGCCGCACCGAACAGCACGCAGCGGTGATCTGGGTAACAAGAACGATTACCGGCAGTGCGAGCAATATCCCCACTGTGAGAAGCACGACGAAGGGAATGATCATTCGGTCCCCTCGAGGATGGCTTCGAACAGCGCGGATAAAGATCGCGCCTGGGCGTCAAGGTCGTGAAGCAGTTGCACACGTTCCCGCGCGCGCATCCCCATCGCCAGGAGATGCTCGGGCGTGGAATCGAGACAAGCGCGCATGGCGTTAACGAGATCGTCCGTAGATCCGGCAGGGAATAGCCAACCTGTCTCGGGCGTAACGAGTTCCGGGATTCCAGCTACGTAGGTCGTCAGAACGGGTCGACCGAGGCGCATTGCTTCCATCAGAGCGATGGGCAGTCCCTCGGCCAAGCTGGGTAGCACAAGAGCGCGAGCCGCTAGAATCTCGCTCCGGACACGAGCCTCGTGCGCCCAACCGGTGATTTCGATAATATTGCCTAGAGAGTACTTGGCGATCTGCTGCTCGATGACTGGCCTGTCATCTCCGTCGCCGACGATTACAAGCTTGAATTCGCGACCTTCAGCCGCCAGCGCAGCAGCAGCCTGCGCAAGTAGCAGCTGCCCCTTCTGCTCGCAAAGCCGGCCGATGCAAACGAGGCGCGCTTGTGCGGAGGGTATCACCGGTCCGGCTTCTACATAGTCCCGCGGCAGGCCGCATCGGATCACACTAATCTTGGGCCAGTCCTCCATGTCCGCGTTTCGCAACAACTGACTGCGGCAATAGAAGGAAATAGCGACGACAAAGGCCGCACGGCCGACCTTTTCGCGCAGGCGGATCGCGCGTGCGCGGTCGAACTCCTCGGGACCGTGGATGGTGATGCTATAGCTGATGCCGGTGAGTGCGCTGATCAGCATCGCGACTTCTGCGGGGTTGCTGCCAAAATGGACGTGCAGGTGAGACACATTCTGATTCGTCAGCGTGTTTGCGAACCAGCACGCCTCCGCGAAGTAGGCAACATGCCAAGCCATCGGCTTGTCGGAACAACGGATGGCCAGCAGTGCAAGGCGCAGCGTCGCAAAGAAGCGTATGGGCTGCCGTTTCAACGCCTGCATAACCCCCAGTAACAACGAACCGGCCCCTCCTTTCAGCGCAAAGATCGTGCGGGGTAGCTCCGCCTTGTCCTCGGGGTCGACGAGTTCCGCGTCCCAGCCGCGGACGGCAAGGCGAACGATGTCCCAGCCCTGCCGTTCCATCGCCTGAATTTCGCGTCGGATGAATGTATGACTGACCTTGGGGTATTGGCTTGTCAGATAGGCCAACCGCCCTCGCTTGCGGGCCGGGCATACTCGCGGCAATGCGGGCGCCGTCTTGCGGTCAAAAGTGCGGAATTGCAGGTCCTTCAGCATCCGGTCATGAATGTCCATAGTCCTTGGGGAGGAACTGCAGTCTGTTCCACGGAAAACCCGCGAGAATGCGGTACGACGGTGTTCCGTTCCAAAGCGCGTCGTAGGGATTGGGTTCACCGAGCAGGATGAAAGCCTTTGGATTCTCCGCTCGAAGCGAAATACCTCCCGCTTTGTCCCAGACAACGAAGCCGTAGGTTTGCGCAGCCTTGCCAATGATCCTCGCCACCGGGTGCAGGGACAGAGAATTAAGGTTTATGGAAGGATCGAGACGGAAGCGCGTGCCTTCTGGTATCCGATTTGGATCATTCTTGGGATTCCAGCCGTCGGAGCGGTTGGCAGGCCAGGAGTATGTGCGCCAGTGCTCCAATTCAACAAGCGAGATACCGATTACGTGATGGATAGCGCCTCCACGCAGCTCCGGCACATTGATCTCGCCGCCAGCAAATGGTAGTCCCGTCGCGGTAGCGCCGTAATGCGGAGGCCAAATACCGTCGCTGGTCGACACGTTGTCCATCCGCCCGCCCCAGCAGGCCTGCCAGGCACCGCTCTCATGACGCGCCCGCCAGAATTCCCACATCCGGTCAGTTGACGGCTGGTAGATCGTCATTTCGGCGTCCGTACCATCGGCCGAGCTTGCGTAAGTAGGAACGGGCACCGACGCCCACTGCTCCGCGAGCCCGCGGTCAAAATGTCCCGAGTGGCAATCCCACTGCGTTACCCGAACTGTCGCCACCCGGGGGCCGACAACATAGATGGGACTCGAGTAAGCAAAGGTGTTGATGCCGACGTTGCCGTCATGTCGCGCCAACTGGCGAAGGAAATCATCGACATAGGCGGGTGATTTCGGATCCAACAACGCGCTTCGCGGTACGGGGACGTACCAGAAGCTGTTCTGCGCAAAATGGGGATAAGGGCCCGCCGCTCGCGCGGCGGGTGACAGCACCACGATGAGGACCATCACAAACCATATGGTTCGCCTACTGCAGAGTCGGGACATCGCTATGAACGCCGCCTCCCGGCGTCACCTCGTCGTCTCGATAAACATATTTGCCGCGGCGCACCCCGCGCAGTAGCCAGTTGCGTACAGTGCGTCTCTCAGCGGGTGTGGCTCCATAGCGCATTTCAAAATCGACATAGCGTCGGATCATGGGTGCATGCCGGCGATTGGCCAATACCCAGCGAAAGGCGAGTTCTCGCTCCAAATCTGGAGACGGACCCAGCCCTTTGCGCATAGCCTGAGCCATCACGCGAAAATCACCAGAATAGTCATCGGCGCGAAAGTCAAAGACATAATCAGCGTGGTTGCAGAACGGCGCGGGATCGAAGGCTAGCTTGTCCCCGTTCCTGAGGCAGAATGACCGCGCCAGGAAGCGCGAGATACGTAGTGACAGATTAATCTGCTCAGCGATGCTTGATTTGCTCACGCTGGCCTCATGCAGGCGGTATTTGATGAGCGGAGCCCGCAGATTGGCGCAAGGTCCCAACAGCGCCATCTGCCCAAACAGGACGTAGTCCTCCGCCAGGCCCGGAACGACAATACTGTCGTTGGCGGGCAGAAGGTGCAAAATGTCCTTGCCGTAAACCCCTCCCACCCGATTGAGTGCCTCGAAATTCATGGTCGCCGCGGGATGAAGAATTGGGTTGTAGAAAAAACTCGCCGCGGTAATGGCGGTTGGACTGCTTGGCTTACGCAGATATCCGATTTGACGGCCCCGCGAATCGATCGCTGTGGCCTCGCCTCCAACAACAAGCAAGCGGGGGCTATTGGTGAACACCCGCAACACGGTTTCCATGCGTCCACCCAGCGAAACATCATCCGCGTCTTGGCGCATTACGTAACGACAATCGCACAGAGCAAGGCCAGCGTTCAGAAGTTCGGCTAGGCCGCCGGCGTGAGGCATGGAATGCACTTCGATCCGTTTATCGCCTTCCGCGAATATGTGAGCGAGTCGATCAGAGCCGTCATCCGATCCATGGTCCAATATGAGCAGGCGCCAATCCTTGAAAGATTGCTCTTGAATGCTCCGGACAGCATCGACGAGATATGCGCCGCCATTCTTCACGGGCAGGATGACGTCAAATGTTGCCATGCTTCGATTGCAGCCTATTCTCCAACGGAGTCGAAACAGCCGCCGCCTTTGCAGGAAGATAGGCGGCTTGACGAATCCCGACGGTGAACCTCAGGAGCCGAAAAAGGCCCTTTGGCCGCCCACCCCATTTTAAGAGACGCAACCAATCATGAAGCGTGGGCTTGATGTTGTAATAATCGTTGAACATCTGAAGAAAGAGCGCCCGCTCCCGGCGCGCGTCGCCACCTGCGTGCTTACGCGCCACGATTTCAAACGCGAGCCGAATATTTTTTTCCTGGGCAGATATTCTGTCAGCCCGCAAAGTGGCGCTGTGATAATAGGTTGGCATATCAAGAAGACGCGCTTCGCCAAACCGCCCCAGCACGCGAATGAACAGCTCCAGGTCCTGCCAGGCGGGAAGCTCTTCATCGAATAGACCCGCCTCGATGAAGCGGCTACGGGGAGCGAATATCTGGTTGCCGATGTAGTTGCCCCGAAAGAGTTCATTTGCCGTAACCGCACTCTTTTTCTGTGATACCCATAAGTGCGCGCCGCTGTCATTAACGAGAATATCCTGTGAATAAAGACAAGCCGGGCTCTTGTTGCGCGATTGCAGAAGACGCCAGTAGTCAACGAAGGCACCTATTCGCTCGCGGTCGAATGCGTCGTCGTCATCCAACCCTGTGAGAAATTCACCCTTTGCGCCTCGAATTGCGATGTTGCGCGACGCTGGCGCGCCTCGGGGGGCGGGATTGCTGACGTAATGCAACCGCGGATCAGCGCTGGCGACGGAGCGCAAGTAGGATTCGGTACTGTCAGACGATGCGTCGTCGACAACGATCAGCTCGATGTTGCCATAGGTTTGCTGCAGCACGGACTCTACTGCTCGCGCGAGAAGATACTCACGGTTTCTGGTCGGCATGTAGACAGAGACCAGGGGACTTTGGTTGTCCCGCAGTGTCGCCGGTCTCGAGGTTCCCAGGACATGTATCTCCGAAATCTGCTTCGTGACAGAGACTTCCGCTGTGCTGTCCGGCAGGTCCCTTGCAGTTTCCATGACCTTTCCAGTGATGACCGACACAGAACCTCCGCTGCAACGCCTCCACAACGGACGCAAGCAGGTTACGGTGCCGGGACTGCAGAGTTCGACGACGGTGCGGTCAGTCTGCGTTCAGGGACCCTGTTCTACGCGGACGTGACAGCACGCGGCCGCTGCGCTTGCCAGGGCGACATGCTCGAATCGAACAATGAAACTCCTTCTCGGCAAAAGCTCGAGTATCGCTCGGGGCCAGTTCATTCTGCCACGCTGGGCCGCGTCTGCCTCACACCCATCACCGCCTCCACATCCAACGCGAGATAGGACCTCTGGCCCCTGGTTTGCTGCAACATGCGCAGGTGGGATCGATAGGCGGACATGTACGCAAACATCAGCCCCACACTGAACCAAAACGCCCAGTTGAAGGAGATGTATTCGAGAAGATTGTCGGACCAGCACACCACGAGGTATCCCACAACGATGGCAACCACCATTGCGACGGCTTGCCGGTCGTACCTCGAATAGAGCGCAATCCAGGACAATCCCCTGACGTAGATCCAAAGATAGCACAGGAGGCCGACAAATCCGGTTTCAAAGGCAAGCTGCACAAAAACATTATGGGCGTCCACGCCATGCGCTCGCTCGAGCGGAAAAAATTGCGGAGAATAGTAGGGAAATGAGTACAGACCCCAGCCCTGGAGCGGCTTCTTGAGTATCCACGGGAACGCATCATGCCACAGGAGATTGCGCCAGGCGTAAGCGTTCACCTGCTGCACCCAGCCCACGTAGTTGTTGCCCGTTTCCAGGTCCATGATACGCGAACGGATCTCCGGTATCGCCAGCGCGAGTATGGGCGGCAAACCAAGGGCGAAAACGAGCACACGTCTGTCATAGACAATCCCATAGCTCAGCAGCAGTAGCAGGCAGGCAACCCAGGCGCTCCTCGTCTTGGTCATCACCAGCATAAGGAAGAGAGGAACCAGATACACGGCGGCGATCGCGAGGTACGACCGGCGCGCCCGTATCGTGCGCGACGCGTGGAGAAATAGGACTATGCCGATGTTGAGCAGAAGATAGAACGCAAAGATATTCGGGTGTGAGAACGTGGATTGGATGCGTCCTCCGGGGTAGATGTCGGTGCGGCTGACGAGTTCGTAGGCGCCGTAGAGCACCGGTATCAATGACGACAGCAAAATCATTTTCAGATAGTGCCGCAAATCGGCGCGGGTTCGTATGAGTACAAAGGCGAGCAAGAATATTGACCCGCAAGTCACATAGGTGAGGAATTTGCGAAAGGCATCCCCTGGAACAGGCGAATAGACAGTCGCCAGAAGGGTCATCAGCAGGAACGGCGGCCACATCACAGCGAGCTTGGGCGGTACCCGCTCCCTCACCCTAGGGAGGTTCAGGATCAGCGTGCCGATCACAATGGCGTTTAGGACCGCACCGAAGCTGAAGTCATGGCTTGCGACATGGAAACGGCCGGCCTCGAAGATTCGATCACAGGCCGGACGCAACACAATCAATGCGCTCATGCCCGGTCGCAGGCCGCGGATGAAAGCCGCGGTGATCACGGTCGTCACCGCCAGTCCAACAAAGTCGGAAATGCTCATGCCTGTCGTTGCACCGAGGACTTCACGCTGTGCCTTGTTCGATTAGAGCCTTTACTTCCCGTAGATTGGCCGGGGTGGACGCTCCAAATACGATCGATTCTATACGGGGCTGCGAACATACATAGGCGATGGCCTCAGCCGGTGGGATGGCGCCAGAGGCCAGTACCGACATGGCGATCGGGCGAAACCGCCGGTCGGCGATGGCTTCCTCGTACGCGGCAATCCCTCCGCACATGCGAAAACCCGCCTTGTTGATGCTGCTGCATATGATCGGGTTGTCTATGCCGCAACCCTCCAGCGCATCTAATAGTCTTGGAAGGTTCATCGTGATGAAACCCGGCTCGGCGCCGTAGCGCTTCTGTACGTGATCGGCGAACATGCGGAACACGTCTTTCATGCCCATGCCCAGAAGCAGATCCGTCATCACGTTTTGCAGGAAGATGATGGGCGTGTTTAATCCGTGAAATACCTTCATTTCCGCATCGATCAGGAGGCCGGCGAGGCTTTCGATGTCCTTGCGGGCAAAGGCAAGACCGCCCCGCATGGCGGCGCCCACAGCGCCATCCTCCGGCAGAAAAGACTTCAGCGCGCCCAGCAATCCGAGCTCGGTCACCGCATTGGCGTATTTGTGCGCGTAAGGCATGCAGGGCAGGAATTCCAGTTCGCCGTAGCGTCGCGGCTGGGCGCGAACGTAGTCGCAGATGTCTTTGAGCCTCTCGTGCGTCGTGCACATGAACGCCCTGATGCCATCGCCATACGCCACATCCAGCATCTCCATGACCGCTTCGAGGTCCTGGAATTTGATGGCCTGCGCCCTCGCCTTGTCTTCGGACATGTGATTCACGCCGAAGAACTGGTTGTCTCCAAACAGGATTTTCATCTTCTTCCCGGAATTCGAACAGAGGCTCAACGAACGGCCGCCGGGCTTTCGGGCCGCGGACACGGGCTGGCGAGCGACCGCAATCCGGCTTCTTGCGGTTGCGATCTTGCTGCCCACCCAAGCTCCCTCGCTACCGCACTTTCGGCGTCGCGGATCATCGAGTCGATGACGACCTGTGTTTCGGCAGCGGAGCGGAACGTGCTGCGCGTGATGGCGTGTCCAGAGGTAATCGCGTCGACGAAGTGGCCGATCTGCGCCGAGTATTCCTCCCCACGGAGGTAGAACCACACCGGTGACGTGACGTCCATTGTCCGGATAACGTTCCAGCCCTTCCTGAAGTTCGTTGGCAGGCCTTCCGTGCGGCGGAGATAGACGAATAGCTCCTGTCGATCGGCGACGACCCGTCCGTTTGCCCCCCACAAACTGATCTTCATCGACATCTTGCGTGTGCTCTCATCGCTCCAGTTCGCCGCAAGCGTGCCCGTCGCGCCGTTGCCATAGTTGAATGTGGCATACACTTCATCTTCGACGTCCTGGGAGTACAGGCGCCCGAACAGTGTGCCACGCACGGATTGCGGGGGTCCAAGCAGGTAGTTTAACAAATCGATGGCGTGACTTGCATAGTCGTGGAGGCAACCTCCTCCCTCGATCTTCTTGGAGCGCCATGTGATGATCTTGGGCCGCAGGACCACGGGGCCGAAGGCCTCCGCCCTGACGTGATGTACCTTTCCGATGGTTTTGCAGTCAAGCAGCCGCTTCAATTCATGAAACACGCCGATGAAGCGGTAGTGGTAGCCCACTTGATTGACACGCTTCGCAGCCTCCGCCTGGTCCGCCAGCTGAAAGCCGACCTCGGCGCCAAGGCAAAACGGCTTCTCGCAGAAGACATGGAGCCCGGCCTCGAGCGCAGCCCGCACAATCTCGACATGCGTGCTCGACGGCGTCGCGACGACCACCGCGTCGAGCTCTTCAGATGCAAGAAGCTTGCGATAGTCGACGAAGGTCGATACGCCCGCGTGCTTTGCGAGCACGCTCAGCACGTATTCAGAGGCATCGCAGACCGCCACAAGTTTGACGTTCGGATGCGTGTTCACAATGGCGTAGTGGGAAAGCCCCATCTTGCCAAGACCGATCACTGCAATTCGTAACACATCAACTCCTTGTGTTCTGAAAATTGGGCTTTGGCCCCTCCTGCCTTCTCCAAGTGATACTCGGAGACGCACCTATGCGAGGGGGACGAAGGAATTGTGCAGTCACGACCCCTCTGGAAAGGGTCTGCGCGACATAGATCGCCGATCGGAGATAGCGCTTAATCCGCTGTCGCGGTTGTAGCGCCAATTGGAATATCCACTCCAAGCCCAGTTTGCGAAGTGGCGCCGGCGCCCACGGTACTGCTCCTGAATGAAAATCGAACGCCGCGCCGACACCGATCATCCATGGTGCCTTCACACGGCCAAGGTGCGCCGTAACCCACCGCTCCTGCTTCAAAAGACCAAGCCCCACCCACACGATATCCGGTTCGGTCGCGTTGATTAGGTCAATAATGGCGTCATCCTCTTCGGCCGTCAGTGGGCGAAACGGCGGGCAATAGCAGCCGCAGATGTTCATGCCGGGAAACTTCGCGCACAGCCTGGCTGACATCGCGTCCGCCACACCGGGTTTCCCCCCATAAAGGAAATGGCGCCAGCCGCGCTCAACACCATGGCGCGAACACTCCAACTGCAATGTCGGTCCCGGCAACCGGTGAATACGGTGCCCCCAGGCGCAGGCGGCAACGCTGACGCCGACGCCATCGCACACGGAAAAGTCCGCAGCCGAGATGTAGCGACCGTGTGTCTTGTCGCGCAGGCCGTGGTACATCGATTCTGTGTTAGTAATGGCGATGTAATGGCCGATCTCTCCGGCTCCAATGGCACGATCCATTTCGGCGAGAATCTCATCGCGGCTCGCCAGGCTGATCGGCAAACCGTCTATCAAAGCCGCGCGGCAGGCTCGCACGGATGCAGCCTTTCCAGATGCCGATCCGACATCGCCGAGCTGTAAATCGGGCACGATGATACACCTCCGCGTATGGCCGCCCCGTCGCCGTCATTGCAGTCTTCCAAGCTGCCGCCCTTCGGGTGAATCGCGTCCACCCGTCCAATCGCATTTCTCTTGCCCCGTACTATTGGGCGAGCGAAACCACCTCGTCGTTCAGCGTCACGGACACCGACCGCCCCAACAACTGGAGAAGAACATGTACGCGACCGCGCTCGTCCAGGCGTTCGAGCGTCGCCGTCAGACCCGCGAAAGGACCTTCCGCAATATGAATTTTCTGACCGATGCAAATTGGTTGTGCGATATTCCCTGCCTGCACTGTCCTCTCAACCAGCGCCTCAACGACGCCACGCGGGACCGGCACCGGCCCGTCGCCCTGCATGATGAGGCGCACGACACCACTTGTGCCGTTAATGCTTCGCCACTGCTGGCGCGAAATGTCGAGTCTTACAAAGATGTATCGCGGGAAGAACGCGGTATGTGCGATCGAAACCCGACGCGCATGGCGCACGACTTTGCGTAGCCGGGGGCAAAAAGCGTAATACCCCTGGGCCTGCAGACGCTGAAACGCACGATTCTCGGCGTGCGGTTGGGTGTGGACGACGTACCAGCGGTCGTGTGCCGGCGACGCGGACACGCTGTCGCACCGAAATTGAGTGGTGCCAGCAGCACGAATCGCGCTCATCGACCACCCTCGCTAAGAAATGATCGCGCGCGCCATGATGCAAATACGTAAGCCGGAAGTGCCGTCTCAAACCTGCCGCCCGACATGAATTCCGGCGCCTGTTCACCTCTCATCGCAGGGCTCCCATTGTCGCGCGCCATAAAGACGGACGTCGTCGTTGCACTTCCACGGTCCATCCCATCATCTGGCAGCACTGTTTCATCGCCGGATGGGAGAAACGCCTGCGCGGTCGGATCAATCAGGAAATCGAGGCCGATAAGCTATCAATGCAGTGCACAATGGCTTGTGATAAGGTTGTGAAAAACAAGGGAGCCGGCGTGCAGCGGGTTCTGTAACGGTCGCATTCACCGGTCGCCGAGTTCGATTACTTCGACGCGACCACGACAGTTCTGCAACTGCGCAGCACGGTGCTCGTCGATCTGCTCGAAGCCCGCTCGGGGATCGCTCGGAACCATGGTTGATCCTGGCGGAACCTTGATGGTCTCTCGCGACGCGTCGCTTTCCGCCTGATCCGAATCGTTGGCAGCCGACCACGCAAAGTATACCGGCACGTCGGTCTCGTTCGAAACCCGATAGACCGGCGCACACCCCGACGGTCCACCCATTGGTGCGTAGGATGACACACGCAGCACGACAGGATGGGCCGAGCGCCGCGCGTTCAGCCCAAATGATAATGTCCCGTCATCCGTGAAGCGAAGGTGCCGTATGTCGTCCAGGTATGAGGGTAGCTGCTGGGCGAAGCCACTCATATAGGCGCCGGCGGCAAAACCGACGCCGATCAGGAAGACCACGATCGATCTCAAGATATGCATGGGTCACTCCCCAAAGCTACCCCTCCCGGATCACCGTCACCATTCTCGATAACCTTCGTGACGCATATAGCAGTCGTCCGCGTCATGATCACAGTCGTAATGCCACCGGCTGTAAGCCTCGTCGTCGCCGTAGAAGGCAGGCCGCACGTCGTATGAGCGGTCGTCCCAACTCTGTTCATAGTGCCGCAGATAATGGTGATGGTATTCCTCGCGGGAGCGGTCTCCATCGTAGAAGCGATGGCACTGATCGCCGGTCCGGTTGCATTCGATGTGAACGCATCCGTACTCGGTGCAGCGCGTGGCTATCTCGCCAGCGACGGCTGGATAGGAAACCGCGACCATCGAGCTTGTGGCCACTAGGGCCGAAAAGACGCCCACACCCAGGAGGTGGTCCAACTTCGTCATCTGTGTTCTCCTCAAAGCTTGCCGACGTCAATCATCCCAGTGATAGCCATGCCGACGGTAGTATTCGCGGTAGTTCCAGTACGGCTCGCGCGACAGATAGCAGCGATCACCATCCGAGTCACAAACCCGATAGGTGCCGCGGTCATTGTCGAAATCCTGATAGAACCGATAATGGTTACGGTCGGAATAGTCGCTGTCGTAGTAACCGCCTCGATCGTAACGCTCGACGCGATAGCAATGGTCACCGTCATTGTCGCAATAGAGGCGACCATCGCTGGCCGCCAATGCCGGAGGCGCACTTGCACCCATAGTGACCAAGGTCAGGAGTCCACTGAATACGGAGAGTTTCAGAGTGTGCGTCAGGTTCAGCATATCCTTCTCCAACGTGACGCCCCCGACCGCTACACGATCCTGTGTTCAGCAAGGTGAACGCAAACCAAACAAGCCGTTCACCAACTTGGCCAATCTGTGACGGTGTGCGTCCCGGCAATTTCAATCGGCAACCATCTCTTGAACTTGCGGAGGGAAACATCGCACACGGATGATCCGATTGCGGATAATCATCACAGGTATGTCACAGGAAAGGTCGGCCCAAGAAGATGCAGCCGGAGAACGGGGCTGGGGGGCAATGTGGATTTCCCCGGCTGCATCTAGGCCATTCGCACTATTGCGTGCTTTTGCGCGAATGTATCGTTCTAATGATTAGACGGCGTCCAGGTTCCCTAAGGTGTTATTTTCCTGGGGGCTTCCGGGACGGTCCCATTAGTGCGCCGTTGGTCAACCCGGGCGTCTAGCTCAATCGGCGCCACCGGCCCGGACATGGTGCCGGTCGGTCGCCTGACTGTTGCGCAAGACCACTGCGAGCAGCCGCCGTATTTCGCAACTTTCTCGGCCTTTACAGTTCCATGCAACCGCCGCTCTAATTGCTGCATGTCCACACTTGACGAACTGCGCACAACCCATCCGGAAATCGCGGCGGACTTCACGATCCCGCAACGCTGGAACGATTATCGGGCGTCGGAACACGGAATTTGGCGCACGCTTTTCACGCGACAGGCGGAGGTGCTGAGCGGGCGCGCGTGCCCGGAGTTCCTCGAAGGTCTCACCAAGCTGACATTGAATTCGGATGCCATACCGAATTTCGAGCAGCTGTCCGAGCAGCTCTCGCGCCTGACGGGGTGGCGGGTCGTCGCCGTGCCGTCCCTCGTGCCGGACGACGTCTTTTTCGACCACCTCGCCAACCGCCGCTTCCCGGCAGGACAGTTCATCCGCCGTCCTGAACAGCTCGACTACATCGAGGAGCCCGACGTCTTCCACGACGTGTTCGGGCATGTGCCGATGCTGGCGCACCCCGTGTTTGCGGATTACATGCAGGCCTACGGAAAGGGCGGCCAGCGCGCACTCAAGGAGTTCGGCGCGTTGAAGAACCTCGCGCGGTTGTATTGGTACACGGTCGAATTCGGTCTCATCGCATCGTCTGAGGGATTGCGGATCTACGGCTCGGGAATCGTGTCGAGTCGCGCGGAATCCATCTATGCCTTGGAGAGCAAGTCGCCCAATCGGATCGGCTTCGATCTGGAGCGCGTGATGCGCACGGACTACCGCATCGATGACTTCCAGGAATCTTACTTCGTCATCTCGTCGTTCGAAGAATTGTTTGCCGAGACCTACAAGGATTTTGCCGCGATCTATGCCCGGCTGGCGGAGGGACCCGTCCACCGCCCTGGAGACGTGCTGCCGGAAGATCGGATCGTCTGGCGCGGCACCCACGCCTACCGTGCCGGCAGTCACGCCGTCGCCTAGGGCGCCACCGCCCTGATCACTTCGCCCTCCGTCAAAATCTGGGGCAGGACACGCGGCTCGTCGGCGCCCGGCGCATAGTAGAGGTAGAGCGGCACACCTGGACGACCGTGCGCCTGCAACAGGGCGGTGACTTGCGGGTCGCGATTGGTCCAATCGGCAACCAGGAAGGCGACGTGGTGCTTTTCGAAGGCGTCGCGCACCGCAGGATGCGACAGTGCGGCCTCTTCGTTGACCAGGCAGGTGATGCACCAAGAGGCCGTCGCGTCGATGAAAATCGCGCGATGTTCCCGGCGCAAGTCCGTCAGCTTGGCCACCGAATAGGGCATGACCTTCATGCCCGCGTAATGGACGATTGCGGCGGGCGCGGCAGACTTCGCGGTGGCGACTAGACCTACCGCATACAGCGCCCCGAGAAAAACCAGCAGCGCCGCAAAGGCCCCTGCCCCTCGGATCGAGCTGCTGGCAGCGCGGGTGAAACCCCACACCGCAAGCGCCGCGCCAAGCGCGGCGACCGCAGCCAGCGCGGCAATCAGGCCGGCGCGGTCTACCTGCTGTCCCAGAACCCACAGCAACCACGCCGCGGCGCCGTACATCGGGATGGCGAGAATCCGCTTCAGCCACAGCATCCAGGGTCCCGGTTTTGGCAGTATGCGGTGCATTGACGGCCAGAAGCCCAGGAGCAGGAAGGGCAGCGCGAAGCCCAAGCCCAGCGCAAGAAATATAGCTAGCACGACCGGTGTGGCCTGCGTGAAGCCGTAGCCGATGGCTGCAGCCATGAAAGGCGCCGTGCACGGCGCAGCCACGGCGACCGCCAATACGCCGGTGAAGAACGCGCCCGCCATCCCTCTCTTGCGGGTCAGACTCTCGCCGGCTGTCACGGCTCCCACCTCGTAGACTCCCGAGAGGTTGAGCCCCACCGCAAACATCACCAGCGCCAGCGCCACGACGACGACCGGCTCCTGGAGTTGGAATCCCCAGCCAATAGAGGCGCCGCCGGCACGTAGAGCGACGATCAACAATCCGAATACTACGAAGCTGAGTATGGCACCGAGGCTGTACGAGAATGATTCCGCGCGGGCATGGGCCTTGTCGGCACCGGCATGACCTGCAAGCGCCAGAGCCTTCATCGCCAACACGGGCAGCACGCATGGCATGATGTTGAGAATCAATCCGCCGAGGAAGGCAAACAGCAGCGCCAGCAGCAGCGAGAGTTCGCCGACGCCGTTGAAATCCGCGGGAGGCACGATGCCGGGCGCCGCATGGACTTCAATCGCCTGAACCGACTTGTCGGCCGAGGTGAGAACCACGATACCGTCAAGACCCGACAGGCCTGCCGCCTTGGTCCCCGGGGGCAGACGCAGCACGAGGCCGTCCTTGGCGAAGCCGAACGCCTGCGGCTTCGGGTCGGCGATCTCGCCAGCGCGCGCCGGAAAGAACTGGGCATCAACGGGTTTTGCGGCACCCGCCAGGGCCGGCGATCTTATGTAGAGGTTCAGTCCGTTCGACCGCGCAAAGGTCATCGGCCAGGGAGAGGCCACCGGGAGCCTGGCACGAGCGGCGGCGAATCGCTCGGCTGTGATGCGGTCGGGGGCCCCGGCCTTGGGGTCGATGAAAACCGTAAGGTTCAGCGCGGCTTCTTCGGGCACGCAGACTTCCGCGCACACCAGCCAAGTGACGTCCGCCCTGAGGTTCACCGGCCCTGCAGCAGCGCCAACCGGCGCATGCAGGTCCATCAGCAGCCACACAGTGTTCTCGTACCCGTAGTCCATCAGTGGGCCGACTGGCTCGCGCTGCGGGTAGGGCCATTGGATGGGGCCTGCCGTCCAGCCGCTGGGCAAAGACCACTTGACCTCGGTTGGCGCACCGGCGTCGCCCGGGTTGAGCCAGTAGGTATGCCAGCCGGGCCTGATATTCTCTTCCAGGGCCACTGCGAACGTCCCGCCGGGACGGACGGCGTCGCGGTCCGAGATCAGCCGCGCATGGACTTTTGGCTGCTGGTCGATCTGCGCCACGGCCGGGACGAGCATGGCGATAACTACACTGAGAATAAGGAGAATCCGTCGGCCCATGGAACCGCTCATAGCGCTGTTGCCGCGGCTCCGCCAGCGGCCCTCGCGCAGCTGTGACGCCATGGGCTACGGTCCCCCCGGATTCGGGGACCCTGCATGCGCATCACGGGCGGCATTTTCGGCGGGCGGACCCTGGCGACACCGCGCGACGACCGGGTGCGGCCGACCTCCGACAAGGTGCGCCAGGCGGTGTTCAACATCCTCCTCCACAACGACTTCGGCCGCGCATTCACCCTGGAGGGCGTGCGCGCCGTCGACCTGTTCGCCGGCACGGGTGCCATGGGGGTCGAAGCCCTGAGCCACGGCGCGGCGTTCTGTCTCTTCGTGGACGACACAGCCGAAAGCCGCGCCCTTATCCGCCAGAACATCGAGGCCCTGGGCCTCACCGGCGCCAGCAAGATCTGGCGGCGTGATGCGACCCGGCTCGGTGCCATGTCGCCCGGCGCCGGGGGGCCGTTCGGGCTTGTCATCCTCGACCCGCCCTACCGCAAGAGCCTCATCCCGCCGGCACTCGCCGGCTTGCGCCAGAGCGGCTGGCTGGCCGAAAGAGCCGTGCTCGTCGTCGAAACCGCCGAAGATGAGACTCGTCCGCAGACGGAAGGACTCGAGGTCCTCGACAAACGGGTCTATGGCGACACGCGGGTCTTCTTTCTCGGATATTGAAGCGTCCACACCCGATTCTACCATCCCTTGATCTTTGATGTACGGAATCCGCACCTGGGTGGGAGGGGGCCCCCTCCACTCTTTTCTCTTAGCCCCTCCCGCGCCGCCATGACCGAATGGACTTAAGCATGGTTGACGACCCTGCCAAGGGCGCGGCAGCCCGGAGGAAGATGTTATTTTGGGCTCGCGCGCGCCACAAAATGGCGATGCGCTTCTGCGTCGCTTTCTCCCCTCGCTTGCGGCCTAGCCGGCAAGCCTTATTGTTCGCGGGTCACCCTTGGGGAAGCAAGCATGTCGATGATCAAGCTGGCAGCCGGCATCGCGGCCGCCGTCGCGTTGGCGTGTAGCGCACAGGCGGAGCCGTTGAAGGCGATGGGGCTTCAGGCCTCGTTCCCGTGTCAGACCAAGCAGGCCAAGCAGCCGGTCAAGACTCCGATCGGCAACATCCCGGTGACCACCTATCGCTGCAGCGCCGGCGATTACGCCTATTACGTGGCGATCAGCGATTACCCGAAGAGCTACATCGCCAAGCGCACCATCGCGGCCTCGCTGCAGGACGCCATCACGGGCGCCTCCGACAACGTCAAGGGCCACGTGCGCTCCAACCATCCGTTCGATCTCGGCAAGGCGCCCGGCCGCGACGCGGTCATCGACGTGTCGTCGGACAAGATGACCGTGCACATGCGCGTGTTCTTCGTCGGCGACCGGCAATACCAGGTGATGGTGCTGGCGCCCGAAAAGGCGGAGAACGCCAAACCGGTCACGGACTTCCTCGGCTCGGTGAAGATCGAGACGTAACGGGGGGGCCACTCGTCCGGATATCGCCCGTGCGATCTGCGCGGTTTGTGCGTGTCGCGATCATTGCGCTTGTTACCTGCTCCAGTCCCAGTGCAGCAAGCGCCATAGAATGCGACAAGCAGCGATCGCTGGGGGACCCGTTACCGCCTGCAATCCAACTTGAGATCGAACCCGACGGCCGCGTTTATCGAGACGACAAGCCGTTGAACATGACCGAGCAGGTCACCCTGGCCGACGCCGCCGCGGATTCCGATCCACAGCCGTTCATTTGCATTTTCAAGACCGACAGGCGGATGCCGTTCTCTTCCGTGCTGCCCGTATTGCACGTGATGCGCGACCATGGCGTGCGTGCGCTCTGGTTCGAAAGCTTCCACTACCGGTCCGTTCCCGACGAGCCCACGGTGAAGATGGATGCACCCATCATGTGCATCCAACCAATGGGGCCATGGGCTCCGGACCGGCCGGTGATTGTAATCGGACTCGGGAACAACGGCCGTACGACTTGGAACGGCATCGAGGTTGCAGCAGATGCATTTGAAGTCCGACTTGCTGCGGCCAGCAAGAATTTGCCGCAGCCGGCGGTTCATGTCCGTATCGCTTCGAAGGTTTCGTATCAATCGGTCACGTTCCTACTGTGGTTGATTCAATACGACCGCCGCTTCCGCTGGACCTCGTTCGACCGCGAGCAAGGCACTAGCGACGCCGCGGGCATGCCCCGGTGACCCGAATTCGCATGCGAACCCTTCTGTCGGGGGTTGCTCTCATCGCCTAGGTTTGTCTGCACAGCTGCCTCGCCCGCGTATTGCCAGGCAGACACGGGGAAGCAAGAGCAACGCTGCCGGCTTGGTTGCCGTAACGGTGAAACCATCATAGCATGCCGGCATCGGTCGGGCCGTGGGGGATATTCATGCTTTCAATCGGTCGCGCGCTGGGCGCGCTCTTCATCGCTGCGTCGATCGCGGTCGGTGCCCATGCGGAGGCCCTGAACGCCCCGCAGTGGAAATTCAGCGCCACATTCCCTTGCCAATCCGAGCTGTCGGGCGATTCGACCGACACCGACATCGGGAAGATCGCGATCACGACATACGGCTGCGCCACGAAGGATGTCGACAACTACTTTGCCGTCGCCATCAGCGACTATCCTTTGGGGTCCATAAAGCCGGACAACATCGATTCCGTCTACGCCGGTGGGGTAAGCGGCGGTGCGACGGCGATGGGCGGCACGATCCGCAATGTGATGCCCATCACGCTCGGCAAGATCACGGGCCGTGAGGCGATCATCGACATTCCCGACAAGAAGCTCGTCGCTCGGACCCGCCTCTTCATCATCGGCGACCGCATGTACCAGGTCATAGTCGTCGGCGCTCCGGGGATCGAAACCAGCAAGGACTGTCTCGACTTCCTGGACTCGTTCAAACTCCTGGACGGTTGAACCTCGAGCATCGATTTTGGAAAAGTTGGGATCGCATTGCCCCGGGGGACAGAGAGGATATTCATGTGGTCGATCCGCGCGGCTCTTGTCGCACTCGTCTGCGTTCTCATTGCCGGCACCGCTTATGCGGAGGCGGTCAGCGCACCTGCCTGGAAGTTCAGCGCCACCTTCCCCTGCCAGTCGCAAATTTCGACCCAGACCGTCGATACCGCAGCCGGCAAGATCGCCGTCACGCAGTACGTCTGCGACGCCGACGACGGCAATGCGGCGTTCATCGTCGCCATCAACGATTATCCCTCGGGCAGCGTGACGGAAGCCAACGTGAATTCCGTCTATTCCGGCGGCGTCAACGGCTTCGCCGAAGGCGTCAAGGGCACCATCCGCAACAGCACAGATTTCGCGCTCGGCAGCATCACCGGACGCGAAACGATCATCGACATTGGCGAGCCCAAAGGCGCCGCGCGCGTGCGCGCCTTTCTGGTCGGCGACCGCCTTTATCAGGTGGTGGCGATCGGCGTTCCCGGCACCGAGAACAGCAAAGCTGCGCTCGATTTCCTGGATTCCTTCAATCTCACGACGCCGTAGCCGGGACTGCGCCCCGCCGGTCAGGAAGCAGCTTTCTGTTGCCTTGCGATGAGATTATAGATCCACGCGATCACGACACCGGCGACCAATCCATCGAGGAAGGCCCACAGCGCGCCGATCACGGCCCCGGCAATCGTGGCGGCGTATCCGATATAGAGGGCCGCGAGCAGCGGAATGAGCGGGGTTCCCCACCCGAACATGGCCATGATCGCCATGCCTCCGATATAAAGAGCCCACAAGACGCCGATGGCGACGCCCAAGGCGAGCGGCTGACATCTGTTCATGGCGGTTTCCCTCCTCTCGTACCATCGCGTTGCGCGACGGCGATGACGTTAACGCCGGACGGTGGAACACCTCAAGCGCGCGAGTGACCAAATGGCGGATTCTTGCGTCCGGTGATATTCTCGAGCGTCGGAGGGGGGATGGGAATGCGTGGACTCGTTTGGGCGCTCGCTGTTGCGTTGCTCGTAAGTGCATCGGCGGCGGCAGAATCCGATGACTGCGCCAAGATCAAGGGCTTCGCCATCGGTTTGAATCCGACCGAAGATGGCTATCTCATGCCTCTGGGCGTTGCCCGAACGCCACGACAGTTCCTGCTTGATCTGGGCGCCGCTTACACGAAAATGGATGAAGCGATCGCCGTGAGTTTGAATTTTCCCACCAAATCGTTGCCGTACGGATTGCATGTTCAGGACAGCGGTGGACGGTTCACCAAAATCGCCGTCGTTCCCACACTCGAAATTGGCCCTATTACTCGGAAGGACGTGGAAGTTCTGATCGGAGCTCACCGTAATGGCTGGGGTCCCGCTGCTGACGGCGTTGCCGCGATAAATATTTTCTACGGTCTCGATATTGAACTCGATTTAGCCCACAACCGGCTTGGCCTATATCTGCCGCGCGATAATTGCGCATTCGCGCCGTTCTGGCCGGCCGTCGAATGGGGCAGCGGCGACTTCATGACCGCTCCGACCGGAGGCATGTACACTCCCATGAATCTCGACGGTGCCCAGCTTATCGTCACGTTCAACACAACTGAGGGGCGGACCTATATGCCGTTCGACGCGGCGCATAGGTTGTTTCGAATCGAAGAAAATGACCACCGCCTGGTACCGGTCGGCGCTCGGGCTTCGGATGGGAAGGCGGTCTATCGCTTTCCATTCACGTCGCTATCCGGCGGACATAACGTGACGGTCCAGGATCCGGAAATCTATATCGTAAAGGGCGAGACGAGCTGCGGTGGCACCCGCGATCTCAATAACTGGAAATGGGGCGAGGCAAGTACTTACTGTTTTGGCGGCGGCGATCTGCAGCTCGGCATCAATTTGCTCAAGAAGCTGCACTTTTTCTTCTCGTTCAAGGACAAGAAGGTCTATTTCACGCTTGCCGAACCGCCAGCGGCCAAGTAGCGCATCGCAAGACGGGCCGTGAAAAGGCGAATGCACACAACGTTCGTGACATGCCCCCCACCCGACCCCTGAAGAAGGGGGAGAAACTGACAAGCGGCGAGTCCTCACCGCCGGCCGAACAGCCTCTCGATGTCTGAAAGTTTGAGCTCGACGTAGGTCGGGCGACCGTGATTGCACTGGCCGGAATGGGGCGTGGCTTCCATCTCGCGGAGCAGCGCGTTCATCTCATCGGCGGTGAGACGGCGGCCGGCGCGCACCGAGGTGTGGCAGGCCAACGTGCCTGCGACCTCTTCCAGCCGCTCCTTAAGCGACAATGCCGCGCCGCTCTCCGCGATGTCGTCGGCCAGGTCGCGCAACAGACCCTTGAGATCCATCTGCCCCAGCATGGCCGGGGTTTCCCGTACCAGGACGGCGTCGTGACCGAACGCCTCCACCACGAGGCCGAGTTCGGCGAGCTCGCCCGACCGCGCGACGATGCGCTCCACTTCGGCCGGATCAAGATCGACGACCTCGGGCACCAAGAGCGGCTGGCGCGCGATGCCACCTTCCGCCATCGCCTTCTTCATGCGCTCATAGGTCAGCCGCTCGTGCGCCGCATGCTGATCGACGATGACGATGCCGTCGGCCGTCTGGGCGACGATGTAGGTCTCGTGCAGCTGGGCACGCGCCGCCCCCAACGGGCTGGAAGATGCGGTATCGGCCACCTCCACGCGCGCGGCCAGCGGGTGGCCGGTAAGCAGTGGCGCCTGGAAATCGCGCGCGGCTTCGAAGGCGGCAGGGTAGCCTGACCCCTCCCCGAACGTGCTGCGCGCGTTCGGCCCTCCCCATTCAGGGGAGGGAGTGAATCCCGCGTGCGGCCGCAGGGCCTCGAGAGCATCGCCAGCCACCGTCGTCGAGGCTTTGTGGCCCGCGGCGTGCAGCGCCTGCTTCAGTGCGAAGACGATGAGGCCGCGCACCAGGCCCGGATCGCGGAAGCGCACCTCGGTCTTGGCCGGATGCACGTTGACGTCCACGAAGGCCGGATCGCAGTCGAGGAACAGCGCCAGCGCCGGATGGCGGTCGCGCGCCAGGAAATCCGCGTAGGCGCCGCGCACCGCGCCCACCAGCAGCTTGTCGCGCACCGGCCGGCCGTTGACGAAGAGAAACTGCATCTGGGCGTTGGCGCGGTTGTAGGTCGGCACGCCGGCGAAGCCGCGCAATCGAACCCCTTCGCGCAAGGCGTCGACCGGCACGGCGTTGTCGGAGAATTCGCGGCCCATCAGGCGCGCCAGGCGCTGCAGGCGGCCTTCGAAGAGATCGGCCTCGGCGGCAAGATCGAGAATGCGGCGGCCGTCGAGCGTGAGCGCAAAGGCCACATCGGGACGCGCCATGGCCAGGCGCTTCACCGTGTCGAGGGTGGCGAGATCTTCGGAGCGAACGGATTTGAGGAACTTGAGGCGAGCTGGAGTGGCAAAGAACAGCTCGCGCACTTCCACGCGCGTGCCCGACTGGCCGGCAGCGCGGAAGCCCGCCGGCATCGGGCCATCGATACGGCCGGCTTGGACGCGCACTTCATGGGCCTCCCCCTGCGCCGTGCGACTGACGATGGAAAGCCGCGCCACGGCGCCGATCGAGGGCAGAGCCTCGCCCCGGAAGCCCATGGTGGTGATGTGCGAAAGATCGTCGGTCAGCTTGGAGGTGGCGTGGCGTTCCACCGCCAGCGCCAGATCGTCGGCTTCCATGCCTTCGCCGTCATCCTCGACCAGCACGAGACCGCAGCCGCCGCCGGAAGCGGCGACGTCGATGCGCCGCGCGCCGGCGTCAAGGGCGTTTTCCACGAGCTCCTTGACGGCGCTGGCGGGGCGTTCCACCACCTCGCCCGCGGCGATGCGGTTGACGGTTCCTTCGGAAAGCCGGCGGATCTTCATGGCGCAAGTGTAGCGGATTCGCCCGGCCGCCGCTCAAGGCTCTGAATAAGGCCGCCGCTCCTGGGGGATGGACCCGGCCACCACCACCGTCAACTTCGCGGGATCGAAATAGCGCCGCGCCGCGCGGCGCACGTCATCGGCGCTGACGGCATCGATGAGCCGGCTGCGCTTTTCGAGATAATCGAGCGGCAGCCCTTCCTGCTGCAGTTCATTGAGCTGGGCGGAAAGTCCGGCGTTGGTGGTAAAGGCCCGCGGGAACGATCCGTTGAGATAGGCCTTGGCGTCGGCAATCTCGTCGTCGGTCGGACCATCGGTCGCGAAGCGGCGCATGGTGTCGCGGATCGCGGCGATCGCCTGGCGCACGGCCTCGCGACGCGAAGACGTCTCGCCGAGGAGCATGCCGACACCGCGATAGGGCACGAGATCCGTCGAGACGTCGTAGGTGAGGCCGCGCTTCTCGCGCAATTCGGCGCCAAGGCGCGCGTTCTCGCCGCCGCCCAGGATGTAGTTGGCGATCATGGCGGCGAGGTAGTCGGGATTGCCGCGCTTCAGGCCCGGCAGGCCGAACAGCACCGCCGGCTGGGATACCAGCATCGGGAAGACGTGCAGGCCGGGCGCCCCTATGCGCGGCGGGGCTGCCGGCTCCGGCGGAGCATCGGGCGGCAACGATCCGAAGGCGGCGCGCAGCACCGCCGCCGCCGCGAGAGGATCGATGTCGCCGGTGAGCGCGATCTTGAGGCCGCCGCGCACCCAATGACTGCGCACGAAGGCCCGCAGGTCCTGCTGGCTGACGGCGACCAGGCTCGCGGGGTCGCCGTCAATCGGACGGCCGTAGCTGTAGGGCCCGAAAAACAGGCTGTAATAGGCTTTCTCGGCTACCGCCTCGGGATCGCCGCGGTCCTGCTCGATGTCCTGCAGCATCTCCACGCGCACCCGCGCCATGGCGTCGGGATCGAAGCGCGGGTGCGCCAATGCCAAGCCCAAAAGGCGGAAAGCTTCCCTGACGTTCGACGACAAGGTGATGAGCGTGATGGTCATCGAATCGCGGCCCGGCGTAACGGAAAGCTCTATGCCGTGGTCCGCCAGCGCCGCCTGGAAGGCGAGGAAATCGAGATTACCCGCGCCTTCATCGAGCAGTCCGGCGGCGTAGGTGGCGGTGCCCGCCTTGCCGTAGGGATCATAGATCGAACCCGCCGGGAACGAGGCGGTCAACGCCACCACGGGAACGGTGTGATCCTCCGCGTACCAGACCTGGGCGCCTTTGACGGCGTCGAGCGTCCTGACGGCCGCCTGTGCGCCGCAGGCAAGCGCGACGACGGTGGCCAGGATCGCGGCGAGGCGCATCATTTCGCGGGCGTCAGTGTGGCCGTCACCGATTCCGGGCGGACGAGATCGGCGGATGCCGCGGCGAGAACGTCCTTCGGCGCCACGGCCTGAATGCGCGAAGGCCATTGCTGCACGTCGTAGGGCGTAAGCCCCACCCCCAGAGCGCCGGCATAGGCTTGCGCCATGTCGAAGGGGCTGTCGCGCCGGAAGGTGGCGCCGGCGATCAGCAGCGCTTTGGCGCGTGCCAGCTCCGCCTTGTTCGGCGCGCGTTTGAGGTACGGCGCCAGTGCATCGTCCATGGCGCGCTCCACCGCGTCGAGGGAAGCGCCCGGGCGCGGCTGGACGGAGATGCTGAAGGCGCCGGCATCGCGCCGGTAACCGTCATAGGTCACCGAGACGTCGGTGGCCATGTGCCGCTCGACCACCAGCTTGCGGTATAGCACCGAGGTGGCGTCGCCGCCCAGCAGCCGCGCCAGCACCTCCAGCGCCTCGGCCCGGCCCGGCGCCGCATCGCCGTAGCTCGGCACGCGGTAGATGCGCAGCAGCATGGGCACCTTCGCGTCGGGCCGGATGATGGCGAGGCGCGTCTCGCCCAACCGCGGCGGCTGCGCGTAATCGGCGCGAGGCTGCAATTCGCGGGCGGGCAGCGTTCCGAATTCCGATTCCGCCACGGCTCTCACGTCGTCGACGGTGACGTCGCCCACCTCGATCAGGATGGCGTTGTTGGGCGCGTAATGGTGCTTGTAGAAGTCGTCGGCTTCGCTGCGGCCGATATGGCGGATCTCGTCGGGCCAGCCCACGATGGGCCGCCCGTAAGGATGGGACAGATAGAGCGCCGCGTCGGCCTGTTCTTCGGTCAGCGCTGCGGGATCGATGTCGACGCGCAGGCGCCGCTCCTCGAGCACGACGTCGCGCTCGGTCGCCACCGCCGAGTCGGAAAGGTCGAGGTTGGCCATGCGGTCGGCTTCCAGATGCATGACGAGGCGCAGCTTGTCCCTGGAAACTTGTTCGTGGAAAACGGTGTAGTCGCGCGTGGTGAAGGCGTTGTCGTCGCCGCCGTTCCGGGCGATGGTCTGCGAAAAGCCCTCTCCCGGCACGGATTTCGTGCCGCGGAACATCATGTGCTCGAAGAAATGCGCCAGCCCCGAGGTGCCGGGCGGGTCGTCCACGGCGCCGACCTTGTAGACCAGCATCTGGGTGACGACCGGCGCGCGGTGATCGGGGACCACCACGACCTGCAAGCCGTTCTGCAGCACGAACTGGAAGGCCTTCGGCGGCTGCGCGCGGGACGGCGCCGTGAGGACCGCAGCGAAGAAGAACGCCACGACCATCAAGGGGTATCGTTTCAACATCACCCCGTGCCCCAATGATCCCTCTGCCGGCCGCCCCTATGCGCTGGGCCGGGGCTCTAGAGCCAGTCGAACAGTCCGCCGAACCAGCCGCTGTCGTCCTTCTGCTCGGGCTTCTGCGCATCCGGCTGGGCGGTGTCGGGCTTCGGCGCGGAGTCCGGCGACGCGATGCCGGCCTTCTGCTGGTCGAGCCGCTGGGCTTCCGCGTCGGCGTTGACGGGCGTGCCGGTGTCGGGCTTCGGGCCCTTCCAGAACAGGATCTCGTTGGTGAAATCGTCGTCGGCGCCCATCATCGATGCGCGATCGGACTGCAGGTGCTGGCGGATGTCGGGATCGCTGTTCTGGATGCCGGCGCTGGCCAGCAGCATCTTTTCGCCCGGGCTGTAATTGCCGCTCATGCTCGCGGCGACCGTCGCCGGGTCGTTGCCGAACAGGGTCTGTTCGGCCGCCTGCGTCGGCTCGACCTGGTTGGTCGGCGCCGCGCCGGGACGCGGCGGGCGCAGGTTGTAGTCGGGCGGGATCACCAACGGCGCCTTCGTCAGCACGGCGAACTCGTCGGGCGGTTCCTTTTCCATGCCGGCGGCCTCGCGAAGGGTCGAGCAGCCCGACAGCGCCATAGCGGTGCCCATGACAGCCACGCCCAGAATTACGCGAGAGGTGCGAAGGTTCATCGATTACTCCTTGCCGGACTCGCGCGGCGGGTCGGGCTTCAACAACGCATCATATACCAGAGCGAAGACGCCCAAAGTGATGGCGGCATCTGCGACATTGAACACATACCAGTCGTAGCCGAGGCCGTAAAAGTGGAAAAAGTCCGCGACCTTACCGTAAACGAGGCGGTCGATGAGATTGCCCAGCGCCCCGCCGATCACCAGACCCAGGCCTATGGCCAGCGTCCGGCTCTTCACGAACCACAACCACCAGCCCAGGACGCAAATGGCCAGGAGCTGGAAAGTGGCCAGAAAGACCGTGCCTTCCGGCCCGGTGGCCGGGAAAAGGCCGTAGCTGATGCCCGGATTCCAGACCATCACAAGATTAAAAAAGGGCAACACGGACACGCCCTGGCCGGGAGGCATATTGGCGAGGCCCAGCCCGTACAGCAGGCCCATCTTGCTCAGCTGATCGGCCAGGAAGGTCGCACCCGCGACAGCCAGTCCGAATTCGCGGGAATTCATGCCCCCTCCACCGCTTCGGCGCAGCGATCACAGAGATCGGGCCGGCTCGGGTTCTTCCCCACCTCGGGCAGGACCATCCAGCAACGCGCGCATTTCTCGCCCTCCGCATGATGGAAGACAGCGGCAACACCCGCAACATCCGCCAGACGGAAGGCCTCGGCCGGCGGCTCCCGGGTCGAGACGTGAGCGGCGGACGTGATGGCGATCTCCGCCAGGTCGATGCTCCTGAGAATGGCATCGTCCGATGCCTCGGTCACGTAGAGGACGGGCGCGGCTTCGAGGCTGGCGCCGATCACCTTGTCGCGGCGGACCACTTCGAGGGCTCCGGTGACCACACGGCGCAGCGTGCGCACGCGATTCCACTTTTCGACCAGCCCCGGGGCATGCCACCCCGCCGGCACCTCGGGGAAGAGCTGGAGGTGGACGCTTTCGCCCTCGCCGGGGAAGCGCAGGGTCCAGGCCTCCTCCATGGTGAAGCAGAGGATCGGCGCCAGCCACGTCACCACGCGACGGAACAGCTCGTCGATCACCGTGCGCGCGGCGCGCCTGCGCGGCGACGTTGCCCGGTCGCAGTAGAGCACGTCCTTGCGGATGTCGAAGTAGAACGCCGACAGTTCGTTGGTGCAGAAGTTGAACAGAGCGGCGAACACGCGGTTGAAGTCGTACTCGGCGTAGCCGTGGCGCACCATGGCGTCGAGCTCGGCGAGCTTGGCCAGGACGTAGCGCTCCAGCTCGGGCATCTCGGTGGCGGCGATGCGCTCCTTCTCCGAGAAGCCCGAAAGGTTCGCCAGCATGAAGCGGATGGTGTTGCGCAGCCGGCGGTAGGCGTCGACATTGGCCTTGATGATGTCGGGGCCAAGGCGCAGGTCCTCGGTAAAGTCGGACGACGCCACCCACAGGCGCAGGATGTCGGCGCCGTTCTTCTCGGCGATGGTCTGCGGCAGGACCGTGTTGCCGAGCGATTTCGACATCTTGTAGCCCTGCTCGTCGAGCACGAAGCCGTGAGTCAGGACGGCATCATAAGGCGCGCGGCCGCGCGTGGCGCAGCTTTCCAGCAGCGAAGACTGGAACCAGCCCCGGTGCTGGTCGGAGCCTTCCAGGTAGAGATCGGCGTGCGCCTTCTGCGGCCAGCTCGGCTCGATGGGCTTCTCGACTGTGAAGACGTGGGTCGAGCCTGAATCGAACCAGACGTCGAGGATGTCCTTCACCTGCTCGTAATCATCGGGATCACGGCCCGCGCCCAGGAAGCGCGCGGCCGAGCCGGACTTGAACCATGCGTCGGCGCCTTCCCGCTCGAAGGCCTCGACGATGCGGGCGTTGACTTCGACGTCGTTGAGGATCTCTCCGGTCTTCTTCTCGACGAAGATGGCCAGCGGCACGCCCCAGGCGCGCTGGCGCGACAAGACCCAGTCGGGACGGCCTTCCACCATCGAGCCGATGCGGTTGGCACCCTGCGGCGGAAACCATCTGGTGTCGGCAATGGCCTGCATGGCGAGCTGGCGCAGCGTGTCGCCGTTGCGCACAGGCTTATCCATGGCCGCAAACCATTGCGGCGTGGCGCGGAAGATCACCGGCGCCTTGGAACGCCAGGAATGCGGGTACTGGTGGCGCAGCGTGCCCTTCGCCAGAAGCGCGTTCGCCGCGATCAGCTCCTTGATGACGGCGCCGTTGGCGTCGCCGTCCTTCTTGCCGTCGCGCGACAGAATATATTTGCCGGCGAACAGCGGCACGTGCGGCGCGAAGGCGCCGTCCGGCGTGATGACGTTGAACGCGTCAGGATGCTTGACGGGGTAGTCCCTGCCGAGTTTTTCCAGCACGATCTCGAAGTCGTCCTCGCCATGACCGGGGGCCGTGTGGACGAAACCTGTGCCGGTGTCGGCCGTGACGTGCTCGCCCGGCAAGAGCGGAACCTCAAAATCGAAATCCTGCCCGTGGAAGGGATGGGCGCAGACCAGGCCCTTGGGATCGAATGGCCCCAGACGGTTCAGCGTAACCTTGGCGTGCTTGGCCGTCTGCTCCGCGAGCACGTCCGCCAAGGCTATTTTGTCGCCAAGCGCGGCGAGTGCGCCGTCGTGCGCAACCGTGACCTCGTAAAGGCCATAGTCCAACGTCTCCGAGTAGGCGATGGCGCGGTTGCCCGGAATCGTCCATGGCGTCGTCGTCCAGATGACAACGGACACGCCGCGCTGATCGCCCTTCGCAACCCGAAACTTCACGTAGATCGTCGGGCTCGTTTTCTCGTGGTATTCGATCTCGGCCTCGGCCAGCGCCGTCTTCTCGACCGGCGACCACATCACGGGGCGGAAGCCGCGGTAGAGCAGCCCATTGGCGACGAACTTGTGCAGCTCGGAAGCGATCGTCGCCTCGGCGCGGTGGTTCATCGTGGTGTAGGGATGCTCCCATTCGCCCATGCAGCCCAGGCGCTTGAACTGGTCGCGCTGCACATCGATCCATTTGAGCGCGAAGTCGCGGCAATCCCGGCGCAGCTGGTCGATCGGCACATCGTCCTTCGACTTGCCTTCGGCGCGGTACTTCTCCTCGATCTTCCATTCGATCGGCAGGCCGTGGCAATCCCAACCGGGCACATAAGGCGCGTCCTTGCCCAGCATGCCCTGGGAGCGGACGACGAAATCCTTGAGGATCTTGTTGAGGCCGGTGCCGGAATGAATCTCGCCATTGGCGTAGGGCGGACCGTCGTGAAGCACGAACAAAGGGCGGCCTTTGGCCGCGGCGCGGATGCGCCCGTAGAGTCCCATCGAGTCCCAGCGCGACAGCCATTTGGGTTCCGCCTCCGGCAGGCCGGCCTTCATGGGGAAGTCGGTCTGGGGCAGGAACAGGGTGGCGCGATAATCCTTAGCGGGCTCGTCAGACTTGCTGGACATTCAATCAGGCCTTGCAACAAACGGAAAATCGGGTGCCGGGGCGCCGCGGGCATGACGCACCCGCCTGCGGGGTCGAGGCGCACAACTCCGCCCAAAACCTGCATGATTCCGGCCCACACAGCGGAGTCCTTCTAACAGCCGAGGGGGACAGGGTCCAGCGGGCGGGGGCCGCGCCTAGGGCGGGGCGCAGCAACCCTTCCGCTTCGGCCGCCTCTTCGAGAGAGGGGCGCGAGCGTGCCGGCTTCCGTTTCAAAGGGGGTGGGCAAAGCGGACCCTAGGGGTGCCGCGCCAGAATCTCCCGCGCGGTGGCGGCGTCCTTGCTCATCTGGGCCTTGAGCTCGTCGATGCTGGCGAATTTCGCTTCAGGGCGGATATAGGCGTGGAGCTCGACGGCCATGTGCTTGCCGTAGAGATCGCCCGAGAAATCGAACAGGTGGGCTTCGATCAGCGGCACCGGGCTTTCGAACATCGGGCGGATGCCGAGATTGGCGACGCCGTCATAGGTCGAGACGACCTTCTCGTTCTCGAGGATCGAGGCGCGCACGGCATAGATGCCAAGCGCCGGCCGGATATAGCCGTCGATCTGCATGTTGGCGGTCGGGAAGCCCAGCGTGTGGCCGCGCCGGTCGCCGTGTTCGACATGGCCTTCGATGGTAAAAGGATGACCGAGCTGACGCGCGGCCTCTTCCGGGCGGCCCTCCTTGAGCGCGGTGCGGATCGCAGTAGAGGAGATCTTGTCACCCGATGTGCCGGGCACGGTCGGCAGGATCACCACCCCGAAGCCTTCCATCTCGCCCATATACGACAGCACCGAGGCGTTGCCGGCGCGGCCGTGCCCGAAGCGGAAATCCGAGCCGACCACGACGCAGCCGACGTCGAGACCGCCCACCAGCACCTCCAGCACGAACTCCTGCGCGCTGCGATGGGCCATGGCGTCATCGAAAGGCAGCGCGAAGAGAGCATCGGCGTCGAGCGAGGCGATCAGCCGCGCCTTGGCGCGGAAGGGCGTCAGACGGAACGGCTCGGCGCCGGGCCGGAAGAATTCCTTGGGACAGGGTTCGAAAACGAGGACAGCGAGCGGAGCGCCGCGTTCGACGGCGTTGCGGCGCGCCTCTTCGATCAGGGCGCGATGGCCGCGATGGACACCGTCGAAATTGCCGATCGCGACGACGGCTCCCTTGAAGGATTCCGGCACGTCGGCGATGTGGCGGAAAATCTTCATGGAACTTAGGCGGCGGGACGCGGCGGCGCCATCACGGTCGCTTCGCCTTCCACGACAACGGTGTCCTTGACCTTGCAGACGCAATCGAAGACGACGCGCCGCTTCGGGACGATGACTTCGCGCACCGTACAGGTGGCGGTGACCGTGTCACCGATGCGCACCGGCGCCTTGAAGCGCGTGACCAGGCTGAGGAAGATAGTGCCGGGTCCCGGCATCTTCATGCCGAACACGGTCGAGATGTAGCTGGCGGAGAGCACGCCGTGGGCGATGCGGCCGTTGAATACCGTGGACTTGGCGAAGGTCTCGTCGAAGTGCATGGGGTTGGTGTCGCCGGAGACCTCGCCGAACTGCTCGATGTCGCGCTCGCTAACCGTGCGCGCGAAGCTTTCGGACATGCCCGGCTTCAGTTCGTCGATGTAATAGGTCATCCGGAAGTCCTTCGTCGCTTTTCTACCATGCCAATGCGCGCATCGCGGCCCGCGCCGAGACCCCCCTGCCGGCGAACAATGCCGCCAACGCTTCGGGCGTCAATCCATCCACTTCTCCCGCATGGACGCCATGCACGACGAACAACGCATCAAAACCCGCGCGGTTGGCGCCGCGGATGTCGGTCTCGAGGCCGTCGCCGACGACCAGCGGCTGCCGGGGGGCGCCGGCAGCTTCCAGCGCCACCTTATATATGGGCAGATGCGGCTTGCCGTAATACGCAACTTCCCCACCAAGCTGCTCGTAGGCGCGCGCCAGTCCGCCGGCGCAGTACAGCAGGCGGCCGCCGCGCGGCACCAGGACGTCGGGGTTGGCGCAGATCATCGGCAGTCCGCGGGCCCGCAGCGCCGCAAGCACCTCGCGGTAGTGTTCGGGAGTTTCCGTTTCGTCATCGAACAGACCTGTGCACAAGACGACGTCGGCCGCGTCCGGCCCCACGAGCGATACGTCCAGTCCTTGGTAGAGAGCCTGGTCGCGCTCGGGGCCGAGATGGAACATGGCAACGCGGCCGTGCCCGGCACGCGACGCGAGATCGGCGCGCGCGGCTCCGCCCGAAGTCACAACGTGGTCATAGCAATCGGGCGGCACACCGATGCGGGCGAAGGAGGCGACGATCTCGGCCGCCGGGCGCGGCGCGTTCGTCAGCAGCACCACAGGCCCCTGCTGTTCGCGAAATCGCCGCAGCGCTTCGATCGCGGGCCAGAACGGCGTCACCCCGTCGTGCACGACGCCCCACACGTCACACACCAGCGCATCGTACGGGCCGGCGATCTCGCGAAGGCCGGCAATGATCCGCGGAAGCTCGGACATGGTCTAGCGGTTAGAGGCCCGGACGGGCGCGGTCAAGGCCCGCCTCAGCCCGCGCGACGCAACGGAATGACGGGTGCCGGTGCAGCGGGCTTGTCGGCATTTTCGGCAGGTTTGCGCTCATCGCGCACCGCCCGCGGCTCGCCGAACAGGTAGCCCTGGGCGTAATCGACGGCGTAATCCAGGAGTTGCAGGACCGTCTGCTCCTCCTCGACGCGTTCGGCGATGAGATTGAGGCCATGTCGCTCCAACAGCGCCTTGAAGTCCTCGGCGGCAACCGCGGCCTGGGCCGTGCCCATGCCCTTGGTCAGTGTTTCCGCCCTCACCTTCAGATATCGGAAGCCTATGGTCTTCAGCTTGCCGAAATCGAGCGCCAGCGTCGCGATGTGATCCATCGACAGGGCGAAACCCAGGCCTGCAAGATAGGAGAGATTCGCCTCGCCGTCGGCGCCGGCCTTCAAGACCGCGTCCTGCGCGAACTCGAACACGATCTGCCCCGCCAGATCGCGGTTGTGGTGCATGTATTCGAGGAACTGCGGAAAGAATTCGGCGTCGCGCAGCGTGTCGCCGGAAATGTTGCAGAACACGCCGACGCCCTTGTTCTTGGGTGACAGCTTGCGGACGATCTGCACGCAACGGAACAGCAGCAGATTGTCGACGACCGACATCAGGCCCGCGGGTGCCGCGATCTTGATGTACTGCGCCGGCATGATCACCGAGCCGTCGACGGCCCTCAGCCGCGACAGCGCCTCGTAGAAGCGCAGCTTGCGCTGCGGCAGGCTGACGATCGGCTGAAGATAGAGGTCGACACGGTTCTCCTCGAGGGACGCGCGAATGGTCTCGAGCAGCTCTGGTTCGCCAAGGCCGCTGACGTAGCCGGGCATCGGCACGTGCGGCACGGCGGCCGGCGCGGCCGGCCGCTTGGACTTCTCCGAGATGCGCCCGGCGAATTCGCGCATCAGGCTTTCCAGCATCTGCAGTTCGGAAACGATCTTCCTGCTCTGGGCGTTGGCGCGGGCTTCGACGGCCTTGGTCACCTCGTCGATGCGGCCGCGGGTCTCGTCAAGCGCCTTCTGGATGGCGACACCATTGCGCTTCAATGTCGCGATCTCGGAGCGGTGGAGCCTGCGGTCGCGCCGACGCACCAGGGCGGCGTCGATCTGCAGCGCCATGAGGAAGAGGATGGAGCCGCAGAACAGCCCGGTCGACAAACCTTCGACCATGCCGGCGAGAATGCCGATCGTGGTGCTCGACAGCGCATAGATCGCAATCAGCAGAATCCTGACCATGGAACGGTTTCCGGCCATTTCGACCGGCAACAATTGCCCATCGCCCCCTTCCAAAGCGTTAACCTAAACAAGCCTTGGCAGCGGATTCCCGGCGAAAAGCTTACGGCGCCGCGGCGCGCGCCTGGATCATAGCGATTTCGAGTAGCTCTTTACCCGCATGGTGACGAGCTCTTCGGCGGCCGAAGGATGCAGGGCAATGGTGGAGTCGAACTGCTTCTTGGTGGCGCCCATCTTCATGGCGACGGCCGCGAGCTGGATCATCTCAGAGGCGTCATCCCCGAAGACATGGCACCCCAGCACGCGGTCGGTATTCTGCTCGACGACCAGCTTCATCATGATGCGGTCGCCCCGTTGCGCCAAGGTCTGCTTGAGGGGGCGGAAGGTCGACTTGTAGACGTCGACGGCATGACCGAGCTCGAGCGCCCTGGCTTCGGCGAGGCCGACGGTGCCGATCTCGGGCGTCGAGAACACGGCGGTGGGCACCAGCGCGTGGTCGGGCCTAGTCGGTTCGCCGCCGAACGCCGTCTTTACGAAGCAGGTCGCCTCGTGGATGGCGACAGGCGTGAGCGCCAGGCGATCGGTGACGTCGCCGACGGCGTAGATATTGGGTACGCTGGTGCGCGAATACTCGTCCACCACGACCTTCCCGTTGGCCGCCGTCTCGATGCCGGCGCGTTCCAATCCGAGGCCTTCGGTGTTGGGCGTGCGCCCCCAGGCCAGCATAAACTTGTCGGCCGCGATCTCGTCGCCTGAGGCGGTGCGGATGTTGAGGTGCTTGCCTTTCTTGGACACTTCGGCGATCTGGCGATCGGGCATCACCTTGATGCCGCGCCGGCCCATGGATTCATGCAGGGCGTCGCGCAGATCCTCGTCGAAGCCGCGCAGGACCTTGGGCTTGCGGAAAATCAGCGTCGTGTCGACGCCGAGCTCGTTGAAGATGTGGGCGAATTCCACGGCGATGTAGCCGCCTCCGGCGATGGCGAGGCGCCGCGGCAGCTCTTTCCAGTCGAACGCCTCGTCGGAGGTGCAGCAATGCTCGACGCCCGTGCCGCCGAGCAGATCGCGGGTCGGGCGCGCGCCGGTCGCGATCAGGATCGTGTCGGCGGTGATGGTGCGCCCGCGCGAGGTGCGCAACCTGTGGGCGTCGACAAACTCGGCGCGTTCATAGAGAACCGTGCCGCCGGCGTTCTCGACCGCCTTGAGGTAGACGCCCTCAAGGCGAGAGATTTCCATGTCCTTGTTGGCGACAAGCGTCTTCCAATCGAAGGTGGCCGGGCCGAGGGTCCAGCCGAAACTGGGTGCCAGCTCGAACTCGTCGGCGAAACGACTGGCATAGACGAAGAGCTTCTTGGGGATGCAGCCGCGGATGACGCAGGTCCCCCCCATGCGGGATTCCTCGGCCAGCCCCACTTTGAGGCCCAGAGCCGCGGCCAGGCGGGCGGCGCGGACGCCGCCAGAACCGCCGCCGATTACAAAGAGATCGTAGTCATACCCGGCCATCATTTCGCCTCGGACTTGCCAGCCATCGCTTAACCGAGCTTTGATGGGGCATCAACGCCGAGGGGGCACTTTGGCGAAGAGCCATGAATTGATCAAATTCGCGAAATCGCTTGCCATTGTGCTGGCCGTGGCGGCGGCCGGCTGCGCCGACGATTCCGGCCCCGTGCGCTCGGTCTGGCGCCCGGAAAGCGGCAAACCGACCTATACGAACGTCGTCTATGTCACGGATCGCGAGCCGGACGCAGCTGCAGCGGGCGGTTTTGGCCACCGCTGGGCCGACAAGGATTCGTGCGGCACGGCCGAGACGGTAGTTCCCGCAGCGCTGGCGCCGGGCGAGAAGCCGCTTTGGGGATATATCGCCAAGACCACGCCGACCGCCTGCCGGGGGTCCCTGCCCTATTCGGGCGCGGTCGCGCTCGTCGAGGCCCAAGCGAAGGAACACCACTGCAACACGGTGTTCCTCTTCGTGCACGGCTTCCATACCGGCTTCGACGGCTCCGTGCTGCGCGCCGCGCAGGTCTCGCACGACACCCAGACGAACTGCGCCGTCCTCTCGTTCAGCTGGTCGAGCGAAGTGTCGCTCGACCGCTATGCCGCCGACATCGAGCACAGCTCCTACGCCGTGCCGATGCTCTCCGAGCTGCTGCGGGAGCTGGCCGACTCCGGTTTGCGCGTCACGATCCTCGGCCACAGCTCCGGGGCGCGGATGCTGCTGGCGTCGCTGTCGGGGTTCGCCCACAGCCGATTTCCCGTGCGCGGCAGCTTCATTGACGAACTCGTGTTGGCGGCGCCCGACGTGGGCGCCGAGAAGGGCGATGACGATTTCGCGCATCTGCTGGCCGACGCCTCACCCTACGCCAAGCGGATCACCATTTACGTTTCGCACCTCGACGGCGTGCTGCTGGCATCACAATACGCCCATGGCGGCGTGCCGCGCGCCGGCACGACGGCGGATCTTTCGTTCCGCGGCGATGACAAGGATCATGTCATCGACGTGATCGAATCCTCGCAGCCGCCAGCCGATCTCCTCGACCACAGCTATTTCGCGATGTCCTACGAGACCATCGCCGACATGACGATGGTGCTCGACGGAGTGCCGACGGCGGACCGGATGAAGCCATGGGAGGGCTGGAAACCGACGCTCACCTGCGGCGCGACGACAGGCTGCGGCAACGGGGCGCTGTCGGTGGCGACGACGCGCGAGCCGCGCCTCGTGACGCGCATCCTGCATGCCGTGATGCCGCTGATCCCGTTCCTGCGGTAGGCGGAACGGACGCTATTTCCTGCCCTGGATCACCTCGACGCCGCATTCGCGCGCGATGATCAGCAGGGAGGCAATGCCGACATAGAGCCCGTGATCCACCACGCCCGCGATTTGCGACAGCGTCGCGGCGAGCCTGGGGACATCGGTGATGGCCCCGAAGGAGCAGTCGTAGATCACGTTGCCGCTGTCGGTCTTGAACACGGCGTCGCCCTTGTGGCGCAGGACGGGCGCCAGGGCGGGGTAGCCGAGTGTTGCGGCGGCAGCCGCAAGGCGCGCCGAGGTCGTGCCGTGGCCGAAAGCGAGCACTTCCACCGGCAACGGGAAGCGGCCGAGGCGGTCGACATACTTGCTGCCGTCGGCGATCACCAGCATCCGTTTCGAGGACGTGGCGACGATCTTCTCGCGCAGCAGCGCGCCGCCCCCGCCCTTGATGAGATTGAGATCGGGATCGGCCTCGTCGGCGCCGTCGACATCGATGTCGAGCGGCGCCGCAGCGTCCAGTTCGCTCAGCGCGATTCCATAACCTGTTGCCAGCCGGGCGATGCGCTCGGAAGTCGGCACGCCGATGATCTTCAAACCGCCTCGCACGCGCGTCCCGAGCAGTTCGAGGAATATTTCCGACGTCGTGCCCGACCCAAGCCCCACTTTCATGCCGGACTCGATGAAATCCAAGGCGCGCAGGCCCGCGGCTCGTTTGAGGGCGTTGGAATCGGTCATGGCGGCAATGAAGCCGATCCAGGCCACGAGGTCCAGCCTCACCCCGGCAGCGCGAACAGGTCTTCCACCTTGCTGCCCAAGGCTGCAGCCAGTTTGAGCGCCAGGATCGTGGAGGGCACGAAAACGCCATTCTCGACGGTGTTGATGGTCTTGCGGGAAACGCCGATCCGGGCGGCCAGCTCGGCCTGGGTCAAGCCGAGTTCGGCACGCACCTCCTTCATGCGGTTGATAAGAACCACTTCGCTCATATCATTCAGCCGGTCGTGTCGCGTTCGAACCAAACGAAGGCCAGCATCGGCACGCTGACCGCGACCATCATCAGCATCTGCGTCACCGCGAGCGCATCGACCACCTGGAAGGCGGCCGCAACCACGGCGGGGACGAGCGCCAAGAGAAACGCGAAATAGCCGAGCGTCCAGCAGCGCCGGCGGTTGGCGACAGCCAATTCGTCGTTGAGAATGCCCGCGATCGCTCGGTTGCGGCGCATCACGGCGATAAAGCGGAACGTCAGGAGCAGCGACAGGAACCAGGCGCCGAAGCCGACACCCTGGACTGCCAGGACGGGAACCCCCGTCGACACCGCCCATCGCGCCACCGGCTCGATGGCAAGGATCTGCCAGACGAACCAGCCCACCACATAGGCCAGCATCAGCCACCAGCGCTGCCGCAATGCTCTTCGGACCTGTCTCTCGAGCCCGACTTGGCTCATGCCGGCCTCCATATAACCTATAGGTGACATGATACCTATAGGTTACATCAAGGGTCAAGAGACATCCGGTCGCAGCGCGACGGCACGGCCCGCGAATTCGACGGTTATTCCACCGTCACGCTCTTCGCCAGATTGCGCGGCTGATCGACGTCGGTGCCCTTGGCCACGGCCGCGTAATAGGCGAGCAGCTGCACCGGAATGGCGTAGAGCAGCGGCGAGGCGAATGCGTCGATGCGCGGCACTTCCACGGTCGCCCAGGCCTGCGTGCCGGCCGCTGCGATGCCCTCGGCGTCGGAGATCAGCAGCACCTTGCCGCCGCGCGCCATCACTTCCTGCATGTTGGAGACGGTCTTCTCGTAGAGCGCGTCGTGCGGAGCGATGACGATGACGGGCACGTTCTCGTCGATCAGGGCGATCGGTCCGTGCTTCATCTCTCCGGCCGCATAACCTTCGGCGTGGATGTAGGAGATTTCCTTGAGCTTCAGCGCGCCTTCGAGCGCCAGCGGGAAGTTGGCACCGCGGCCGAGATAAAGCACGTCGCGCGCCTTGGAGACCTCCACGCCGAGGTGCTCGAGCTTCGGCTCCTGCTTGAGGAAATCGACGATGTGGCGCGGCAGCTCGAGAAGAGCGGCACAATGCTTCTTCTCGTCCTCCGCCGACAGCGTTCCGCGGGCCCGGCCGGCGGCAATCGCAATCGCGGCCAGCGCCGAAAGCTGGCAGGTGAAGGCCTTGGTCGAGGCCACGCCGATCTCGGGACCAGCGAAGGTGGGCAGCACGACGTCGGCTTCGCGTGCGATCGAGCTTTCGGGAACATTGACGACGGCCAGCGTCGTCTGGCCCTGGGCCTTGGCGTCGCGCAGCGCCGCCAACGTGTCGGCCGTCTCGCCGGACTGCGAGATGAAGAGCGCCAAGCCGTTGCGCGGGTATACCGGCTCGCGATAGCGCAGCTCGGAGGCGACATCGATCTCGACCGGCAACCGGGCCAGCTTCTCGAACCAGTACTTGCCCACCAGGCCCGCGTAATAGGCGGTGCCACAGGCCGAGATGGTGAGCCGCGCGGCTTGGGCGAATGCCTTGTCGAGCTTGGGATCGCCCAGCCGCACGATGGGTCCGACCGGATCGATGTAGTGCGCCAGCGTGTGGCCCACGACATCGGGCTGTTCGTGGATCTCCTTCGACATGAAGTGGCGGTAGCCGCCCTTGTCGACCAAGCCGGCGTTGGCAGTCGTGATCGTCACTTCGCGGTTTGCCGGCCGGCCGGCGAAATCGTAGATCGTGACGTCGGAGCCGCGCACCACGGCCACATCGCCGTCGTCGAGATAGGCGACGCGGTTGGTGAAGGGCGCCAGTGCGAAGGCGTCGGAACCCAGATAGGCCTCCTTGTCGCCATAGCCCACGGCGAGCGGACTGCCCATGCGCGCGCCGATCAGAAGCCCTTCCTCGCCCTTGAAGATCATGGCCAGGGAATAGGCACCGGTCAGGCGCCGCACCGCCACCAAGGCGGCCTTCTCGGGAGTCATGCCCTGATCGAGGTAATAGCTGACGAGATGGGCGCAGACTTCGCTGTCGGTCTCGGATTCGAACTTGTGACCGTGGGCGGCGAGCTCGGCGCGCAGCTCGCGGAAATTCTCGATGATGCCATTGTGGACGATGGCGACCTTGTCGGTGGCGTGCGGATGGGCGTTGCCTTCCGACGGCTTGCCGTGCGTGGCCCAGCGCGTGTGCCCGATGCCGGTGTGCCCCGGCAGCGGATGGTCGTGCAGGACCGCGCCAAGCTGGGCGAGCTTGCCCGGCGCGCGGCGGCGCTCGATCTTGCCGCCCACCAGGGTGGCGATGCCCGCCGAGTCATAACCGCGGTATTCGAGTCGCCTCAACGCATCCAGGATCGCCGGTGCGCAATCCCTGGTACCTGCGATGCCCACGATGCCGCACATGCTATTTGTCCTTCTTCGCGGACTTCTCCGCCTTCTTCCGTGTACGGAATTCTTCCGCCCAGCCGGGCTTCTCCACCTGCGGCGCCCGCGTCAGCGCCAGAGCGTTGGCCGGAACGTCCTTCGTGATCACCGATCCCGCACCGGTAATCGCGCCATCACCCACCTTGACCGGCGCCACCAGTGCGGTGTCGGAACCGATGAAGGCGCCCGCGCCGATATCAGTCCGGTACTTGCCGAAGCCGTCATAGTTGCAGGTGATAGTGCCAGCGCCGATGTTGGCCCCCGCGCCCACGCGGACGTCGCCCAGATAGGTCAGGTGGTTGGCCTTGGCGCCCTTCTCCAGGCGGCCGTTCTTCACTTCAACGAAATTGCCGACATGGACGTTGCCTTCGAGCACCGCGCCGGGACGCAGGCGGGCATAGGGACCGACGATGGCTCCAGGGCCCACCTCGGCGCCTTCCAGGTGCGAAAAGGCGCGGATCTGCGCGCCCGAACGGATGGTAACACCCGGTCCGAACACGACATAAGGCTCGATCTGGCAATCCGGCTCCAGCACGGTGTCATAGGCAAGGAACACTGTTTCAGGCGCCGTCAGGCCGACCGCATTGGCCAGCGCGTCGGCGCGCAGACGCGCCTGCATCGCTGCCTCGGCACGCGCCAACTCGGCGCGGCTGTTGACGCCCATCATCGAGACTTCGTCGGCTTCCACCACCGCGCAGCGCACGCCGTTGGCCTTGGCGAGCTGCGGCACGTCGGTCAGATAGTATTCCTTCTGGGCATTGTTGTTTTCGAGCCGGCAGGCCCAACCGAAGAAGCTCCGCGCATCGGCGGCGAGGATGCCCGCGTTGCACAAGGTGACGGCGCGCTGGGCGGTGTCGGCATCCTTGAATTCGACGATGCGGTCGAGAAGCCCCTTCTCGTCGAGGATCATGCGGCCATACGAGGCGGGATCGGCCGGGCGAAAGCCCACCATCGCCATACCAGTCCGCTCCTGCGCGGCAAACGAGGCCTTGAAGGTCTCAGGGCGCATCAGCGGCATGTCGCCATAGGTGACGATCACGGCGCCGGAAAAACCCGCCAGCGACGGCGCAGCACAGGCCGCGGCGTGTCCGGTACCGAGCTGTGGTTCCTGGATGGCGCTCTCGGCGCCTTGCTTCGCCGCGTAGGCGCGCACAGCGTCGCCTTCCCGGTGGGTGACGACCACAATCCGCTCGACGCCGGCCGCACGCATCGCCGCGATGACATGCCCCAAGATGGGCAGCCCCGCGACCAGGTGCATGACCTTCGGCGTCGCGGATTTCATCCGCGTGCCCTGGCCTGCCGCCAGGATGATTCCCGCTCGTGCCATGCTTGTTCGATAATCCCTTATGCCGTAAGGGTAAAGTGACGATTTGCGACGTTATGTTGCCAGGGTTCAGGACCTCCTAACCGATGACCACGCCCGCCCTCGTGTTCGACCTGGACGGGACGCTTGTGGATACGGCCCCCGACCTTCTTGCGGCCCTCAACACGGCGCTTGAGGCAGAAGGCCGCCCTCCGGTCGATCCCGGGGATTTGCGCCGGCTGGTCGGCCGGGGCGCGAGAGTCCTGATCTCGGAAGCCTTCAAGATGGTGGTCGGACCCGCCAACCCGGATGCCCAGGCCCGCATGCTGGCGTGCTTTCTGGCGTATTACGAAGAGCATGTGGCAGACCGCAGCCGGCCCTTTCCGGGCGTGGTCGAGACGCTGACGGCACTCAACGCACAGGGCGTTCGCCTGGGTGTGCTTACCAACAAGCCGCATGAGATGAGCATCAGGCTTCTGGAAGCCCTGGGGCTGTCTCCGCTGTTCCGGGCCATCTACGGCCAGGGGCGGAAAACGTACCTCAAGCCCGACCCGCGCCTGTTCGCCGACGTGGTGCACGACCTGGGCGGGCCGGGGCGCGGCGCGGTGATGATCGGCGACAGCATCACTGACGTGGAGACGGCCCGCGGCGCCGGCGCCCCGGTCATCCTGGTGTCATACGGCTATACGCCCGAACCGGCCCATAGTCTCGGGGCAGACGCGGTGGTGGATGCCTTCGGGGACATCCCGGCGGCGGTGGCCAAGCTGCTGCAAAGGCCGTGATGCCCGCCTTGCGCGGACGGGCGACGGGCTTTATAGGCTCTCTCCCCCAGGGCACGGGCGCGTAGCTCAGCGGGAGAGCACACCCTTCACACGGGTGGGGTCATAGGTTCAATCCCTATCGCGCCCACCACTGCCTTCGACAGCTGGCCCGACATCATCGCGCGCCTTTCCTGTGGGACAGCCGCGCAACGTCACAATTCGATCTGCTCGCTCTGAGAGAACCACTCTGTTGCCGCGGCCCGATTGCGCCAGCCAAGAGTCGTGAATGCGGCCAACAGGTTCTCACGCGCCGGCGCGAGCTTGCCGGACCGGTTCGCGCTCCTCCCTGTCGCGCTGTTTGGCCAACGCCCGATAGTGGTGGAGGAGCAGTTCGGTGTAGCCGTTGGGCTGCCTGGCGCCTTCAAAAACCAAGGCTGCGGCGGCCTGGAACGCGAGGCCGTCCCACGCGCCCGCCATGGGGCGATAATTGCCGTCGGCCGAATTCTGTTCGTCCACGACCTTCGCCATCCGCCTGAGCGTCGCCATCACCAGCTCGCGGTCGCAAATGCCATGGCGCAGCCAGTTGGCCACATGCTGGCTGGAGATGCGCAGCGTCGCTCGGTCCTCCATCAATCCCACGTCGTTGATGTCGGGGACCTTCGAGCAGCCAATGCCCTGGTCGATCCAGCGCACCACGTAACCGAGGATGCCCTGCAGATTGTTCTCCAGCTCGTCTTGGATTTCGCCTGCTGCGGGGCCGGCGCCGCGCATGAGCGGAATGTCGAGAAGCTCCTCGACCGGCGGGCACGGAGCCTTGTGCATCGCCGACTGGACCGCCGAGACATCCACGTCGTGATAATGCAGCGCATGCAGGACGGCCGCCGTAGGGGACGGAACCCACGCCGTGCTCGCGCCGGATCTGGCGTGCGCGATCTTCTCCTCATAGAGCTCGGCCATGCGGTCCGGCTTGGCCCACATGCCCTTGCCGATCTGGGCGCGGCCCTCGAAGCCGCAGCGCAGTCCGACGGCGACGTTGCGCGCCTCGTAGGCCTTGATCCAGCGCGTGCCCTTCATGTCGTTCTTGGGGATCATCGCGCCGGCCTCGAACGACGTGTGGATTTCGTCGCCCGTGCGGTCCAGAAAGCCCGTATTGATGAACGCCATGCGATGGCGCGCGGCCCGGATGCACTCCTTGAGATTGGCCGAGGTTCGCCGCTCCTCGTCCATGAGCCCCATCTTGATGGTGCGGCAGGGAAGTCCGAGCGCCTCCTCCACGCAGTCAAACAGCCGGTCGGCAAAACCCACTTCTTCCGGGCCGTGCATCTTCGGCTTCACGATGTAGATCGAGCCGGCCGCAGAATTCCGCCCAGCGCCGGCGCGCCGCCGCAACCCGTGAATCCCGATGGCGGCCGTGATCATCGCATCGACGATGCCCTCCGGCGCGGGACTGCCGTCGTCCAGAAGGACGGCATCGGTCTGCAGCAAATGCCCCACATTGCGCACCAGGAGCAGCGCCGTGCCAGGCAGAGAAAGCGTCGATCCGTCGGGCGCCGTGTACGGGCGATCCCCGTTCAGGACGCGGGTCAACAAGCGGCCGCCTTTTTCGAATTGCGCGGTCAAGGTGCCGGTCATCAGACCGAGCCAGTTCCGATAAGCGGCAACTTTGTCTTCCGCATCCACGGTGGCGACGGAATCCTCCAGATCCATGATCACCGTCGTCGCCGCTTCGAGAATGACGTCGCTGACGCCTGCGGGATCCGTGGCACCGACCGGATGGTTGCGGTCGAGCCGGATTTCGATATGCAGGCCGTGGTGCGCGAGCAGCACGGTGTCGGGCGCCTCCTGCCGTCCGGTGTGGCCCGCGAACTGCGCGGCATCGGCGAGTGCGGAGATTCGCTCGCCGGACAGGCCGATTGCGAGCAAACCGTTCTTGATGGCGAACCAAGCCGCGTCGCGCCAGGAACCGGCTGCAAGCGGCGCGGCCCGGTCGAGAAAGTCGCGGACGAAAGCGATGACCTCGGCACCCCGAGCCGGATCGTACCCCCGACCGGGCCGCAGTCCGGGCAGCATGTCGGTACCGTAGACGGCGTCGTAGAGGCTGCCCCAGCGCGCGTTGGCCGCATTCAAGGCATATCTGGCGTTGGTCAGCGGCACGACGAGCTGGGGCCCCGCAATCGTCGACATCTCCGGATCGAGGCCTTCGGTGGCGATCGAAAAGTCCGGGCCTTCGGCCTCGAGATAGCCAATGCCCTTCAGGAAATCCCCGTATGCGGCGACATCGAACGGTTCGGAGCCGCGGTCGCGGTGCCAATCGTCGATCTGCGATTGGAGCCGCTGGCGCCGCGCCAGCAAGGCGGCATTCTCGGGCGCCAGCTTGTGCAGGATGGCGTCGAAGGCGGCCCAAAAATCCAGCTCGGGCACGCCGGTCCCCGGAATGACTTCGTCGTTGACGAAATCATGCAGCGCCTTCGAAACCTGCAGCCTGCGCCGACGGATGCGTGGCGTGCCTATGATCGAGGTATCCATCAACTTCTCCCGTGATGCGAAGCCCGGAGCAAGTACGACCGGACGACATCATTAGCCTTGGAGTTCCCCCCCGTCGCGCCGACTTGCTCCTGGACGAGACGGGTCATTCAGGCGACCTCTCTCGGCGCTGCAACAAACTGGGCCGCTTCCGTCGACCGGGCCATCGCCGTGGTGCTCGAAGCGCCGTTCGAGATTGCTACGGATACGGCGTCGAAATATCCCGTGCCCACCTCGCGCTGGTGGCGCGTCGCCGTATAGCCGTGACGCTCGGCGGCAAACTCCGCCTGCTGCAATTCCGCGTATGCCGCCATTCCCGTCTTTCCATAGTCGCGCGCCAGACGGAAGGTTGCCAGGTTGAGACTATGGAAACCCGCCAGCGTGACGAATTGGAACTTGTATCCCATTTCGCCCAGCCGTTCCTGGAAGCCGGCGATCGACTTCTCATCGAGCCTTGCACGCCAATTGAAGGAGGGCGAGCAGTTGTAGGCCAGCATCTTGTCCGGGAAGTGGCGGTGAATCTCCTCGGCGAATTCGCGCGCCTCGCCCAAATCGGGATGGGACGTTTCCCACCATAACAGGTCGGCATAAGGCGCATAGGCGAGCCCGCGCTTGATGGCATGGGCCAGCCCCGACCGCTCCTTCAAGCGGAAGAAGCCTTCCGGAGTGCGCTCTCCGGCCAAGAATTCCACATCGCGCTCATCGAAATCGCCGGTGATGAGCTGAGCGGATTCCGCGTCGGTTCGGGCGATGAGAACGGTCTCCACGCCCAGCACATCGGCTGCAAGGCGGGCGGCGTTGAGCGTGCGGATGAAGTTTTCGGTGGGCACGAGCACCTTGCCGCCCAAATGGCCGCACTTCTTCTCCGAAGCCAACTGATCCTCGTAGTGCACGGCCGCTGCGCCGGCTTCGATCATCGCCTTCATGAGTTCGAAGGCGTTGAGCGGTCCGCCAAATCCCGCTTCGGCATCGGCGATGATCGGCACGAACCAGTCGATGTCATGCCGGCCCTCCAGGTGCTCGATCTGATCGGCGCGCTGAAGCGTGCGATTGATGCGGCGGACCACCTCGGGAACGCTCGAACTCGGGTACAGGCTTTGGTCGGGATACATCTCGCCGGCGTTGTTGGCGTCGGCGGCGACCTGCCAGCCCGAGACATAGATCGCCTCAAGCCCCGCCTTGGCCATCTGCATGGCCTGGTTGCCGGTGGAGGCCCCCAGCGCCCGCAGGAACGGTTTCGCCTGGAGCGCCCGCCGCAGCCGGGCGGCGCCGCGTTCGGCGAGCGTATGAGCGACCCGCACCGAGCCCCGCAGCTTCTCGACATCTGCCGTCGTGTAGTTGCGCCGAATGCCTGCGAAACGGCCTCTCACGGGGATCTGGACATTCATCGTGCGCTCCATGCAATTGCAATTGCGATTGCGAACGAGTATCTAGATTTTCCCCAAACTCACAATAAGTGATTGTTTTTCAAATGAGAATTTGTGATTTACATCACATCGCAAACTTGTAAAGTTGTAAGTGTGTAAACTAGACAGGTACCGCATGGTGCAGACCCGCCTTGGAGCCAAGCTCCGCCGGCTGCGCGTCGAGCAGAAGCTCACGCAAGCGCAGATGGCGCAGCGGCTGGAGATCAGCCCCACCTATCTCAATCTGCTGGAACACAACCAGCGTCCGGTGACGGCATCGGTGCTGCTCAAACTGGCGCAGCGATTTGCCGTCGACATTTCCCTGTTCAATCAGGACGACGAACCGCGGCTGTTGTCCGATGTGATGGAGGCCCTCTCCGATCCCTTGTTCGACGTGCACGGCATCAAGGCTGCGGAAGTGAAGGATATGATCACCGTATCGCCAGCGATCGGGCGTGCCATCCTGACCCTCTATCACGCCGCTCGGGGCGCCCACGCTCGTCCTGAAGAACAGACAGGCCCCCGCAACATCGATACGACGAATGACTTGAGCACCATCGCGGCCGGAATGCCGTCGGAAGAGGTTTCCGATTTCGTCCAGGCCAACAACAACTACTTCCACAGCCTCGAGCTTGCCGCCGAAGCCTTGTGGAAGGACCACGAACTTTCCCTGGAACACCTGTACGAAGGCTTGGTGCGGACGCTGGCGACCCGATTCGCGGTGGACGTCGCGCTGCTGCCCGCCGACGTGATGGGGGACACGCTGCGGGAGTACCGCCCGTTGCAGCGCCAACTGCGCATCTCCGAGATGCTTCCCCTTTCCAGCCGCGTCTTCCAGCTGGCGTGTCAGATTTCACTTCTTGGTTGGGGCGATGAACTCACAGCTTTGGCGGCGCGCGGCAAGTTTACGACCGGCGAGTCGGACCCGCTCGCCAGGACGGCGCTCGCCAATTACTTCGCTGCAGCCGTGATGATGCCCTACGCACGGTTCCTGGAGGCGGCGCAAAACACGCGCCACGACCTCGACGTGCTGCAGCATCGCTTCGGCGCCAGCTTCGAGCAGGTCTGCCACAGGCTGACGACGCTGCGCCGGCCGAATTCCGAGGGCATACCCTTCCACCTCATCCGCGTCGATGTGGCCGGCAACATCTCCAAGCGCTTCAGCGGTTCGGGAATCCACATCGCCCGCTTCGGGGCCGCCTGCCCGCGCTGGAACGTCTACGATGCCTTTGCCACGCCCGGAATGCTTCGCGTGCAAGTGAGTCAAACCCCGGACGGCTCCACGTATTTCTGCGTCGCCAAGGCAATCAGCCCGATCGGACGGCAAACCCGGTTTCATCCCTACGGCGGCCGGATCACCCGCCTGGCGATCGGGCTCGGCTGTCCTCTGTCCCTCGCGCGCGACATCGTCTATGCGGACGGGCTCAATCTCGACGATCCAAAGATCATCACACCGATCGGCGTCAGCTGCCGGATCTGCGAACGCACCAATTGCCCGGAGCGCGCCATGCCATCACGGAACTACCGGCTGAAGATCGACGAGAACCGCCGGGGCCTATCCGCTTACAGTTACCCCTGACGCCGCGAGCGGTGCGCCTCGACAAGAGGTGGGCCCTTTGGCCGATACGAAGCTGTAGTGGTTCGGCAAATGACAGTCATTCGCTTCGATCACCTGCTCAAGGCTCGTTCTCCGCGCGTGACGCGCGTCGGCTAGAGATCCGCCGTGACAACTTTCGTGTGCGAGGCGTCGAAATATCGGATTTCGCTCGCTGAATGTCGTTCGCCCGCGCCGGTCCGCGTCGCCATCGATCGAAGGCACAACAAACCCAGACCATCGTCGACAGCATCGGGGCCGGCCTCGATTCGCTGGCGAAAGGCGACTTGACCCATCGGGTGACCGCCGACCTCCGAGGCCCATTCGCCAAGCTGAAGAGCGACATCAACACGGCCATGTCTCGTCTCCACGAGACGATAAGGTCGTACTGCAGGCGACGAGCGGCATCACGACCGGTGCCGGCGAAATCTCGCAGGCTGCCGACGATCTTTCGCGCAGGACCGAGCAGCAAGCCGCGAGTCTGGAGGAAACTGCTGCGGCTCTGGAGGAGATCACCACAACGGTCACGAAGACAGCCGCCAACGCGAGACAAGTCAGTTCGAGCGTGGCGACAGCCAGGACCGCGGCCGAGGACGGCGGACACGTCGTCGAAAGTGCCGCGGCCGCCATGGGGCAGATCGAACAGTCATCCAGGCGGATCACCGATATCATTGCCGTGGTCGAAGAGATCGCCTTCCAGACCAACCTGCTGGCGCTCAACGCGGGTGTTGAGGCGGCGCGGGCCGGCGACTCCGGTCGCGGCTTCGCTGTCGTGGCAAGCGAGGTGCGGGCTCTTGCCCAGCGTTCGAGCGAGGCGGCTCGCGAGATCAAGTCACTCATCAAGGTGTCCGGCGACCACGTGGGGGCGGGCGTCAAATCCGTCGGCGAGTCGGGCGAGGCGCTGAAGCGCATCATCGACCAGGTGATGCGGATCAGTGCGATCATCGGCGAGATGGCCCAGGCCGCGGAACAACAGGCCAGCGGCATCGCGCAGGTCAACGTCGCTGTCAACGAGATGGACCATGTTACGCAACAGAACGCGGCCATGGTCGAGCAGAGCACGGCGGCAGCGCGCAATCTGGCGGCCGAGACCGAATCCTTATCGCAACTTGTCGGCTTCTTCTCGGTGGGCGGACTGGCCCAGCCCGCAACGCGCAGGCTGCACGCGGCATGAACGACGCGAGGGACGGGACTGCCATCGCTCCTCCCGCAAGTTCGAGCCTAATTCTAATCAATTGCTCACGCCGGCTTTCACAGTGGCAAAAGGTGCTTGGGGCGACACTGGAAGCGCAATTCGCCGCGCGGTTCCACGGTGTATACAATCGTTACAGCATCGCAGAAGGGTGGATCCGGCAAGACGACACTGTCCGGCCATCTCGCCGTGGAGGCGGACAGGGCCGGTGCCGGCCCCGTCGCACTCATCGACACGGACCCGCAGGGAAGCCTGGCGCAGTGGTGGAACGCGCGCGCCCAGCCCACTCCGCATTTCGTGAAGGTCGGTCTGCTCGATCTCGGCGAGGCGCTGACGCATCTGAGAAAGGCCGGTTTCCGCCTGGCGGTGATCGACACGCCACCGGCAATCACCGCGTCCATCTCGCATGTCGTCGGCTTTGCCGACCTCGTCATCATCCCAACGCGACCGAGCCCTCATGATCTGCGCGCGGTCGGCGCGACGGTCGACATCGCAGAGCGGCACGAAAAGCCGGTTATCTTCGTGCTCAACGGTGCCACTGCGCGGGCGCGCATCACCGGCGAGTCAGCCGTCGCGCTGTCCCAGCACGGCACCGTCTCGCCGGTGACCATCCATCACAGGGTCGATTTCGCGGCCAGCATGATCGACGGACGAACGGTCGGCGAGGTCGTGCCGAATTCATCGTCGGCGCGCGAAATCACACAGCTTTGGCTCTACGTCCAGGGCAAGCTCTCGCGGTTGATGCGCGATCCCTCGCTGATCCCGGAGTTCCAGCCGGAGACCTTCCCGGTCAGTTCGCTGCTCATCGAAGATGAAGAGGGGGATACGGGCGAAGCGGAGCTGCCCGAGGAAACCATCCCGCAACTGGTCGTCGAGCCGCCGCCGCTGGTGTCGCCCCACACGGGGCCCGAGCGACGAATTAATCCGCCGGGCACGCGCTACAGCGGCCCGGAGCGCCGCACGGTCGCCTTCGGGCGGCGCGCGACCGCCGCCTATCCGCGCTTGGTCGATGACACCGGGGAACGCAAGTGAGCCGGTTTGCGTCCATCACCTCCGAGCTTCTGGCTCGCAAGGGCGACGCCAAACCCTGGCAGCCGGCCACCTTCGCCGAACCCATACGGGTTCAACTGGACGCCGATCACAAGGACGCATATCCCCCCGGCCCATCGGCGAAGCCAGAGAAGGCGGCCCCCAGCAAGCGCTACGCGTTGAAATTGACGGCGTCGGAGTACGAACGACTCGGCATCATCGCCGTCAAACAGAACCTGTCGCGCCAGACGGTCCTGCGTCACGCGGTGCAAGACTATATGGGCCGTATCGAAGCAAAATATGCGGGCCGCTGCGGCTGCCTCACCGACAAGCCCTGCAAGCACGCGGATTGAGCCCGTCAGTGGGCGCGATCATCCTCCTGTCCGGCAGACAGAACGTCGTAAATCATCGCCGCCTTGCCGGTCAGCGGATGGCCAGTCTTGGACAGAAGGTCGCCGTCGCCTTCGGACCACGCCCGCGCTTCTTCCACATCGGCGAGCGTCGGCTTGATCGCCAGAATGGCCTGCACCTTGGCGGACGCGATGTCTCCGAGGAGACGACGCAGATCTGAAGCTGATGCGGCGGCCGAATTGAACCGTTTCCCCTTCTCAGATTCACGCTGCAGTTGACGGTTAATGACCTCTTCAGAGCCTTCCGCCGGGTCTTGCTGAATTCGTGGAGCAGCCATGTGTTCACTCTCACCTTTGATCCACCCTCTGTACGAGTAACCACCGGCGGTGCCATAGGTTCCGAAGCGGAATTTTCCGACGGGCGTGACCGCCGCCATCTCACCGCACCGGGCCGGTTCTGTCGCGGACGGAGCCTTAGACAGCGGCGTTACGACAAATTATTCTCTGATTTGCAGAGGGGGAGCCGTATGGACGGCAAGAGTCTCGCCGTAGCAATATTTTGCGCGGCAGCCGGCATGGCCGTGGCCCAGCCGCCGGCCGGTCAGCCCTGGATGAACACCGCGCTGACGGCTGACGCGCGCGCCGACCTCGTCCAGGCGCAGATGACCCGCGACGAAGAGCTGACGCTGGTCCACGGCTTCCTCGGCACGGCCTTCGCGCCGGGATTCCGAGGAAACATCCCCAACTGGATCCGTCCCTATCTGCCCGGGTCCGCCGGATTTGTGCCGGGTATCCCGCGCCTCGGCATTCCGCCGCTCAACGAATCCGACGCCAGCCTCGGTGTGGCCAACGGCAATCACATGAGACCGGGCGATACGGCCGTCGCGCTGCCTTCTTCGATCCTGACGGCCGCGAGCTGGAATACAGACGTCGCCTATGCGGGCGGCGCCATGATCGGCTCGGAAGCCCGCAACAAAGGCTTCAACGTGCTGCTCGCCGGCGGCATCAATCTGATGCGCGAGCCGCGCAACGGACGCACCTTCGAGTATTCGGGCGAGGATCCCCTCCTGGCCGGCGTCCTGGTGGGCGCGTCGATCCGAGGCATCCAGGACCAGCACATCATCTCGACGATCAAGCATTTTGCCTTGAACGATCAGGAGACGGCGCGAACCGTGATGAGCTCGGACATCGCCGATGCCGACGCGCGGGAAAGCGACCTCCTCGCCTTCGAGATCGCCATCGAGCACGGCGACCCAGGGGCCGTGATGTGCTCCTACAACCGCCTCAACCGTGTCTATGCCTGCGAAAACAACTATCTCCTGAACGAGGTACTCAAGCAGGACTGGGCCTACAGAGGTTTCGTTCTTTCTGACTGGGGCGCGGTACATTCCACGGTGGACTCCGCAAATCACGGCCTCGACCAGGAATCCGCCAACGGCTTCGACAGCCAGGATTTCTTCGGTGAACCGCTGAAACAGGCCGTGGCGCTCGGCGCCGTGACACCAACGCGGCTGCACGACATGGTGCATCGCATTCTGCGCAGTATGTTCGCCAAAGGGCTGGTCGATCACCCGCCGGGCAAGCGCCCGATCGACCTCGATTCCGACCTGATGGTGGCGCAGCGCGCTGCGGAAGAAGGCATCGTGCTCCTCAAGAATGCCAACAACCTCCTACCGCTTCCGGTGAAGCCTAAGCACCGACAGACCATCGCCTTGATCGGCGGGCGCGCCGACACGGGCGTCTTTTCGGGCGGCGGCTCCTCGCAGGTGATCCCTATCGGCGACAGCCAGTCGAGTGAAATCCTCATGGGCGGCGCGGTTACGGTGATCCAAGGGCAACCCTGGCAGATACCGAAGCAGACGATCGTGCTCGACCCGCCGGCACCTCTGGATGCCATCCGCGAGGAATCGGGCAACGCCAGGGTGCGCTACGACGATGGTGACGACATCGCCAGCGCCGTCGACCTGGCGAAGAAGTCGGACGTCGCCATCGTCTTCGCGAGGCAGTGGATGCGCGAAGGGATCGACGCCAGCGACCTCTTGCTGTTCGGCAACCAGAACGACCTGATCGAGGCGGTTGCGGAAACGAACCCCAACACCATCGTGATCCTGGAGACCGGCGGCCCCGTCGTGATGCCGTGGCTCGACAAGGTCTCGGCCGTGCTCGAGGCCTGGTATCCGGGAAATCGCGGCGCAAATGCCATCGCCCGCATTCTGTTCGGCGCCGTCAATCCCTCCGGGCGGCTGCCTGTCACGTTTCCGGCGGCCGAGAGCCAACTGCCGCGCCCGATCATCACCGGCCAGAATCCGATCGGGCGAACCATTGCAACCTACGGGACGCCCACCGCCTACGACGTGATCTACAGCGAGGGCCCCAACGTCGGGTACAAATGGTTCGAGCAGCAGAGAACCGAGCCGCTGTTCCCGTTCGGCTTCGGTCTTTCCTACACGACGTTCGCTTACGACGGATTGAAGATCACGGGCGGCCGGACGATCTCGGCCAGTTTCGACATCCACAATCTCGGCGACCGGGCCGGCAAGGCGACAGCCCAGGTCTATGTGAAGCCGCCGGTGGGCGCATCGCGGCTCATCGGCTGGAGCAAGGTGGACCTGGGACCTGGCGAAACCAAGCACGCGACGGTCACCGCCGACCCGCGACTGCTGGCTCTGTTCGATTCCGATGCCAATCTCTGGCGGGTGGAGGACGGCGACTATCGCGTGACCATCGGCGGCTCGTTCGCGGACAAAGCGGCCGCGGCCGTAGTGCACGTGACCGAGAGCACGATCAGGCCCTAATGTGCTGGTCGATCCAGGTCTGGATGTCCTTCCAGACGGACGGTCCGTCCAGATCGCGCAATAGCATGTGGTAGCCCTTGGGATATTCGTGCGCCTCGACGCGCGGGCCCAACGCCCGGATGACCGCTTCCGTCGGCGCGCGCGGGATGATCTGGTCATGCGCGCCGTAGTCGAGCAGGATCGGCGGCGGATCAGGTGGCAATCGCCCAGGCGCCTTGCGCGCCGCGTCCATCAGATCGACGAGTCCCCAGACGGCGTCGGCCCGGGTCTCCTTTTGGAAGAGCGGATCGCGCGATAATTTCTTCAGCATCTCGATGTTGTCGGACGGCCAGATATTGAGCCCTCTCCCCGTGAGCCGCAGCCACGGCACGGTGTGGGCCGTCAGCCAGAGCGCTAAGCGATAGGACACGGGCATGTCTTCCCGCGCCCACACCGCCGGCGCCACAAGGATCACGCCGTCGACGCGAGGCGGCGACGGGGCGGCCAACGCCGACAGAACCACGGCTCCGCCCATGCTTTCGCCGAGGGCGAAGACCGGCAGGCCCGGATGCTGCTTGCGCACCGCATCGACGCAGTCGTCCAGGTCCTGGCGCAACGCGTCACCCCCCGGCCAGATGCCGGGATCGGGGGACCGACCGAAGCTGCGCTGATCGTAGGCATAGGTCGTGATGCCGTGCTCTCCCCACCAGGATGCCGGCATGTCGAAGGCATTGGAGTAGTCGCTCATGCCGTGCAGCGCGACGACGATGGCGCGAGGATGGGCGGCATCCCAATGCCGCAACGGCAGACGCAGACCATCGCGGGTGAGGAAATAGTCAGATTCCAGCACGGGCGCATCGTTCGCGAGGCCCCGTTCCGCAACCACGGGGGCGCAGGCGCAGAGCGACCACGCCAGTGCCGCCAGGCACAAGAAAATTGTCGCTCTTTTCATCCTCGTCCGGCGGCAGGTTCTGGAAATGAGATCGTGATAGCGGTATCAGAGGAACAGGCACAGAAAGAATATAGGGGAAACGGGAATGGGCAAGCCTTGCTGGATGGCCGCCGTGGGATTGCTTGTGTTCGGGCTCTGCGGCTGCGCCTCCAGGCCGGAACTGTCCCCTCTCAAGCCGGTCGTCATGGCCCCCAAGCCGGGCCTCCTGAGCCTGACGTTTCAGGATCATGCGGTTCTGCAGCGCGACAAACCGATCCATGTCTGGGGCACGACCAAACCCGGCGCGACCGTAACCGTCGCGTTTGCGGGTGAACAGAAAACCGCCACAGCCGACGCTACCGGAGGATGGCAGACCATCCTGCACGCCATGCCGGCGGGCGGCCCGTACGTGCTCTCCGCGAAGAGCACGAGCGGCGAGAAGGCGACACGCAGCGACATCCTGGTCGGCGATGTCTACCTGTGTTCTGGCCAATCCAACATGGAGTATCCGCTGCGTCTGGCCTCGGACTACGACGCCGATCTCAAGGGCGCGACCAATCCCAACATCCGCCTCTTCCATGTCGAGCGATTTGCCAGCGCCCTCCCGAAGACCCATTTTGGCGCTTCCGCGACATGGAGCATCACGACCCCGGAAACGGCCAAGGAGTTCTCGGCGGCGTGCTACTTTTTCGGGCGCGATCTGCAGCCCGCCGTGAACGTGCCGATCGGCCTGATCGAAGATTCATGGGGCGGTTCGGTCATCCTCACCTGGCTCGCCAGCGACAAAATCCGCGCCATCGGCGGTTACGAGCATGAACTCGCCGTGATGGACCAGTATGTGCGCGACCCCGCCGGCTCGAAGAAGGAATGGATGGACTACACGAATACCTGGTGGAAGGCGCACGATCCGGGCACGATAGCGAACCCTGCGTGGAGCGACCCCGCATATGACGACTCCGCCTGGGCCCAGCATATCGCCGCAGGCGACTGGGAAGGCTGGGGCGTTCCGGCGCTGAGCGCATTCGACGGCATCGTCTGGATGCGCAAGACCGTGACCCTGACGACCGCCCAGGCGAAGGGAGCCGCGGTGCTGTCTATCGGCCCGGCCGACGACATCGACACGACCTGGGTCAACGGCGTGCAGGTCGGCGGCGAGGAAGGCTGGGACAGACCCCGCGTCTACACCGTCCCGGCGGGTGTGCTGCACGAAGGCGTCAACACGATCGCCGTCGGCGTGCTCGACACCGGTGCCGGCGGTGGCATCTGGGGACCGGCCGAGGCCAAGACCATCACCTGCGCCGACGGCAGCATCGTCAAGCTCGATACGCCGTGGCGCTACAAGATATCGGCGCCGCTGACCCAGACCGGCACGATGCAGCATGCACCCTGGCTCAACGAAAGCGGGTTGTCGATGCTGTACAACGGCATGCTCCTGCCCTTGGGACCCACGGCCTTGCGCGGGATCATCTGGTATCAGGGCGAATCCGATGCCGCCAAGCCCAAGGAATATGCGCGCCTTCTACCAGCCCTGATCGCTGACTGGCGCCAGCAATTCGGTGCCGACGTCCCGTTCTTCGTCGTGCAGCTACCGGGATACGGGATACCCACAACGACGATCAAGCACTCGGACTGGGCAGAGTTGCGCGAAGCTCAGCGCAACGTCGTCGACAGCACGCCGAACACGGCACTGGCGGTCACCATCGATGTCGGGGCCCGCAACACGATCCACCCGACTGACAAGCAGGATATCGGGCTCAGATTGGCTCTGCTGGCACGCAAGCTGGTGTACGGTCAGGACATCGTTGCGACGGGGCCGACGCCGATCGACGCGGTGCGCAACGGCAAGACCATCACCGTCCACTATGCCAATCGCGGTCAAGGTCTCGTCGTCTATGAATCCAACCGCCCAATGGGATTCCAGCTCTGCGCCATGGCCGACCACTGCCAATACGCCGACGCCCGACAGAATGGAGACAGCATCGAGATAGACGCGTCCTCAGCCGTCGACGCCACGCTGGTGCGCTATTGCTGGAGCGACAGCCCGATCTGTAATGTCTACAACACAGCCGATCTGCCGGCGGTGCCGTTCGAGCTGCCGATCACTCAGGGTCAACCGACGGAAGGTAAACACACACGCAAGCCGCGACATCGCGGCTTGCGCCGCCGCGGTTAGCACTCATCTAGCGCAGCGCCGCCTTCACGCGCCGACGCAGATAGGGCAAGAGTTCGTCGGCGAACCATGGATTCTTCTTGAGCCAGACGTTGTTGCGCCACGACGGATGGGGCAGCGGGATGATTTGCGGCCTGTATTCGCGCCACGCTTTGACGGTGTCGGTGACGTTGCCCTTGGCGCGGCCGCGAAGATGCCACTTGAACGAATAGGTACCGACCAAGAGGGTCAGTTTGAACGGCGGCAAAGTGGCGAACAGCTTGTCTTGCCAGGCCGGAGCGCACTCCTTGCGGGGCGGCAGGTCTCCGCCATGCACGTCATAGCCGGGAAAGCAGAATCCCATGCCAAGGATCGCCACGCGGCTCTCGTCGTAGAACACGTCGCGGTCGATACCCATCCACTCGCGCAGACGGTCGCCCGATGGATCGTTGAACGACAAACCTGTCTCGTGGACGCGGATGCCCGGCGCCTGGGCCACGATGCATATCTTCGCTTTGGCGCTGGCGCGGATGATGGGCCGCACGCCATGCGGCAGGTGCGCTTCGCAGATGCGGCACGCCCGGATATCGCGCAACAGCGCGGCTAGTGGATCCATGCGGCGGTAATTGCGGGCGGAGCGCTCCCGCGTCAAGCCTCGTGATGACCCGAAGGCTCCGTCCAGCCTGTCTTCTCGCGGGGGTGGTAGACGGCGAACACCAGGATATGATCCACGCCGCCGGCTTCGCCGCCGAGCGGCAGAAACACGTATTCGCTATAGATGTATTCCAAACGCCCGCCGCCGCGCTCGATCCACCCCTTGGTCGCCAGAGCCGCGGCCTCGCGCACAACGCGATCGTAGGTCGACTTGATCATCGCGCTGTAACCCGGCGAGAGCTTGGACGTCTCGCTCCACCGCCTGCCCTGGAATGATATGCCGTGGGCCATGACATAGGCATCGCCCACGATGCGGTATTCATAGTCGGCGCCGTTGTCGATCACGCGCAACAAGGTCGTGTTGCGCAACAAAGTACCCAGCCCACGGGGCGTAACGTCCGAGCGCGATGGGATTTTGCGGTCGCCAGCGAGCTGACGCCAGTACTGCAATCCCTGGAGGAGGACAGGGTTGTCGACTTCTTCGAGCGGCACCAGGGTACTGAGATTGGCCTGTGCCTCCGCGGAGAGCATCGGCCGGGCCATGTGGTCGTCGGTCGACATCGTTCCCGTAGCAAAATCGCACGTCCAATACTGAGACTTGCGCGCGGACGGTTAAGGCAAAGTTACGAAAACCGCCTAAGGCGGCAAGCAGGCGCCATTCTTCTCACGTTACGGGCAGCAGCCCGATCATCGAGGCCGTCAGGCCGCTGGCCATTGTCCCCGAGAGGATGGCTTTCATGACAAGGGGCACCACCAAATCCCTGCGCGCCGGCTCGAGCGCGCTCATGCCGGCGATGACAATTCCCGCCGACGAAAAGTTGGCGAAACCGCACATCGCGTAGACGATGATCAGCATGGAGCGCGGATCGAGTGTCCCCGCCGGCAGGGCGGACAAGTTGATGTAAGCAATCAGTTCGTTCAGGATCGTCTTGGTCCCAAGCAGGCTGCCGGCGACGCCGGCCTCGCTCCATGGCACACCGTAAAGCCACACGACCGGCGCGAAGACCCAGCCAAGCATCCGCTGCAGCGTGACGGGAGCGCCCCATACTGCCGGCAGGTGCGCCAGAATCATGTTGGCGAGCGCCACAATGGCCACGACCACCACCAGCATGGCGATGATCTGCCAGTAGATCTTCAGCCCGACCTCGGTACCGTGAGAGATCGCGTCCATGCTGGAATGGTATTTGAGCTCGCTTTCCTCGGCGGTGTCAGTCGCGGCATCGCCCGGGACCATGATCCGCGCCACGACGATGGCGGCGAACAACGACATCATCGAGGCGATGAGAATGTGGCCCAAGGCTCCCGGCAGCACGGGGCTGAGGATCGTCGCATAGAGAACGAAGACCGTGCCGGCCACAACCGACATGCCCACCGTGAACATGACGAACAGCTCTGCGCGATTGAGCTTACCGAGATACGGGCGGATGACGAGCAAACCTTCGACGTTGCCGAGGAAAACCGTCGCGGCACCGCCGAGTCCTATAGCGCCGCCGACGCCGAGCAGCTTGCGCAGCGCGAAGGCGATCGCCTTCACAATCACCGACAGGATCCGCCAGTGCCAGAAGAGCGCCGAAAGCGCCGAGATGACGATGACGAGCGGCAGAACACCGAACGCAAAACTCACCATGCCTCTCGGGTTCGTCACGGTGAACGGCGGCTCGCCACCACCGGTGAACCCAAAGACGAAGGAGGTACCGGCCTTGGTCGCTTCCGTGAGGGCCGTCACCACGCCGTTGAGGGCGAACAGTCCGTCGCGCGCGGCCGGTACCCTGAGCAGCAGCAGCGCCAGCGCGACCTGCACGGCGAGGCCCGCGACGACCGTGCGCAGCGGGAAGGCGCGCCGGTTTTCCGACAACAGCCAGGCCACCAGGAGGATGGCGATGATCCCAAGCAGGGATTGCGGATGAAAATGCGCCCAAACGCCTGTCAGGTATGGCAAAGTCCGCCCCACGCTGGCCCCACTGATTGCCCCCGGGTTAGACTCTTACGCTGATTCGAAGGACGCGCCATGCGATCCCAAAACCGCCCCGCCGAAATCAAGGCGCTGGCGGGGGCCCGCTCCATTCCGCCGCTGATCCTGGTCCTTTTTCACTTCTGCGAGGGCCACGGCTATCGCGGTGCCGCCTGGTTCGATCAGCCGGTGGGCCACGGCTATCTGTGGGTGGAGTTCTTCTTCGCCCTGTCTGGTTTCATATTGATCCACGTCTACGGCGATCGCGCCTGGCAGTTCTGGCGCGGCAAGGCATACCGACCGTTCCTGGAAGCGCGCCTGGCGCGCCTCTATCCCCTGCAGCTCTTCACCCTGCTGTCCATGCTTTACCTGATGGTGATGCTGAACTGGCTGGCGGACCTCGGCCACTACACGTCCATCTACCATCAGCCCTGGCATCCCATAAACACTTGGCCGAGCTTCGTGGCGAACCTCTTCCTGGTGCAGGCCTGGAACCTGTTTCCATGGCTGACCTGGAACGGCGCCTCGTGGTTCGTCAGCGTCGAATTCCTCCTGTGTCTGCTGTTTCCGATCTATGTGCTGCTGTCGCGCGGCGGCCCCTGGCGCGGCCTGGCGATGCTCGGCGCCGGATTGGCAGGCCTCACGTTCATGGCCGAGACCTCGCAGCACGGCCTCGACATCACCTTTCACAACGGCATTTTCCGCGGCATGGCCGGTTTCGCGACCGGAGTCGGCCTCGCCATGCTGTTCCGCGCGGCAAAAGCCGCCGGCGCGGATCGTTTGCCCGAATGGGTTCATTCCGCCGGACAAGCCGGGCTCCTCGCGTTCTTCCTGTGGGCCACCTACCGAACCGGCTGGTCGCACTCGCCGCGCGACATGTGGACCGTCCTGGCCCTCGACGGGCTGATCTTCACGCTCGCCTTCGACCGTGGGTTCCTGGCACGGGCTTTCTCCTCGCGCGTTCCCATGAAGCTCGGCGAGTGGTCCTACGCCATCTACATGGGTCAGACGTTCTGGCTCCAGCTCGTGCGCTATTTCGAGCAACGCCATTATCCTTCGAACGACACGATGATCCTGGGCCTGCGCTTCGGCGACGTGATGTGGTGGCTTGAGCCCTTCCTCTTGGTTCTCGTTTGCACGGTCTGGGGGGCGCTGCTCGCCATCTACATCGAGCATCCGGTCAACAAATTCCTGCGCCGGATGTTTGCCCAGCGGAAAGCGAACAGAGCTTGACGCATCCGCCACGCAAGGCATTCTCTTGCCGAAAATATCCACGAGGAGATGACCATGGCCATTCGCTTCGACGGCAAAGTCACGATCGTCACCGGCGCCGGCGGCGGCCTGGGGCGCGCGCATGCACTCGAATTCGCGTCCCGCGGCGCCAAAGTGGTGGTCAACGATCTTGGCGGCGCCGTTGACGGCACCGGCGGCAGCAGCGCTGCCGCGGAAGCCGTAGTCGCCGAGATCAAGTCCAAGGGCGGCACGGCGATCGCCAACGGCGCCTCGGTGACCGACGACGCAGGCGTCGCTCATCTCGTCAAGCAGACCATGGACGCTTTCGGACGCATCGACATCCTCATCGCCAACGCCGGCATCCTGCGCGACAAGAGCTTCGGCAAGATGGACCTCAAGGATTTCGAGGCCGTGATGGCCGTGCATCTGATGGGCACGGTGAAACCCTGCAAGGCGATCTGGCAGATCATGCGCGACCAGCAATACGGCCGCATCGTCGTCACCACGTCGTCGACCGGGCTGTACGGCAATTTCGGACAGACGAACTACGGCGCCGCAAAGCTGTCGCTCGTCGGCTTCATGAACTCGCTGAAGCTCGAAGGCGCCAAGGACAACATCAAGGTCAACGCCGTCTGCCCGGTAGCCGCGACGCGCATGACCGAAGCCATCATGCCCCCGCCGATGCTGGAGATGCTGAAGCCGGAATATGTCACGCCGGGCGTCGTGTTCCTGGCGAGCGAGGAGGCGCCGACAGGGGCGATCCTCACGGCGGCGGCGGGCGCCTTCGCCGCAGCGCGGATCGAAGAGACCGAGGGCGTTCATCTGGGGCACAAGGCCACCGCCGACGACGTCGCCGCCAACTGGGCGAAGATCGCCGACTTCTCGAACGCGCGGCCCTACCTGCAAGGTAGCGAGCAGTCGCAGAAATTCTTCACCCGACTGCAGGAAAAGCCGGTGGTGGGCTGAGTTCTACCAACCGAATAACGCGACTCTCAAGACCCCGAACGATCGTGCTTGGACTGCGCAGCGCCCCCCTGTTCTCCCTGACGAATAGGAGCGATGACCTTCAGTATTTCCTGCACTCCATGTTTGCCCTGTGTGTAAGGACAGAATACGGGATTGAGATGTTCCTGATGGTCCTCAATGCAGACCTTCTCGTGAATACCGAAGGCACTCACGAAAGTAGCCAGGAGCGAAAGTGCGAAACCTATGAGAATTAGAAAACGGATCGGCGCAAAAAGAAACCGCAGACCGAAAGCGCGCGCGATCTTCCAGCTCCAGGTTCGGCCCTTCGCGGCTATACGAAACTCAGGCATTTTCAGCCAGTCTGAGATTACGCTCTGGAGCCTTACTAAGGCGTCATAATCGAAATCACTGGCTTTTGTGTCCCTAACGTCCATCCAAAAGAAGAGTAAAGCCAGCAGACATCCTGCTGCTGACGCGATCAACGCAAACAGGGGCTGGCCAACGGCATAGGCCTCGCCGAAGCCGGCCATGAGCGCGCCGATCACAAGCAAGAAGAAGCGCAGATGAATTACACGCTGAGCGCCGTGATATGTGAGATCCTTCCAAACATGGTCCAACGCGGCGAAAGTGAGTTCTCGTTCCAAAAGATTCTTGTTCCCGACCTCGCCGGTTTTGGTGCCCGTGTCTTCGCCAGGATCGATATCGGTGACTTCCGTAAGCGGTGTCTCCTCGCCGCTTACGTCACGGCGGTTTAGGACACGCAGTGGCGCGCTCCAGCCCCTCCGCACCATTCACGATCCCCCAATGTCTGCCCCCCGACACTCTCGCGCCAACGGAAAGAGTTTTCAATTCGCAGTAGTAACACGCGTTCCGCTGGTAATGGCAACATGCACTGTCTGAAATCATTCCGAACAACGCCGTATTGACCTGACCATAAAGGTCTAACTTTGATGTCGTGTCTAAAAGCTTTGATGTCGTGTCCAAAAGGCGGCACATGCTTGAATGGGTTCACTCTCCTTCGTGGACATCAAACAGGATGTTATCGGACCCCAGGCGTGCGAAATCTGCGAAAGTATTCGCCGATGTCTTCGGCCAGGAGTTCCGGCTGCTCGGCGGCGAGGAAGTGGCCGCCCTTCGCCGCCGTTCCATAGGACAGGTCGGCATAGCCGCGCGCGGCGTATTCCGGCGGACAGAGTTCGACCGCTTCGCGCGTCAAGAAGAGCCGCGCGGGAACTTCGATCCTGTCCTTGGCGTCGGCTTCCCGGCAATGCGCCGACTCGTAATACAGCCGCATGGATGAGCCGATCGTCTGCGTGAACCAGTAGATCGATACGTTGGTGAGCAGCTCATCCACCGTGAAGCGCGACAACACATCGCCGCCGCAATCGCTCCAGGCACGCCATTTCTCGATAATCCAGGCGGCCAGACCCGCAGGAGAATCGTTCAGCCCGAAGGCGAGTGTCTGCGGCCGTGTCCGCTGCTGGTGCCCGTAGGCGCCCTCGTCCAGTTCCCAGCGATCGACGAGATCGAGCCAGGCGCGCTCGGCATCCGACAGATCGGGCGCCGTCCTGTCGGCGACAAGGGCCGGCTGCATGGAGTGGATGGCCACGACACGATCGGAGCACCGCCGGCCGAGACGGTTGGTGATGCCGCCGCCGATGTCGCCGCCGTGTGCGGCAAAGCGGCGATAACCCAGCATGTCCATAAGCGCGGCCAACAGCGCGGTGATCCGCTCGCTGGTCATGCCGGACTGCGCCGGGCGCGCGGAGAAGCCATAGCCCGGCAGGGACGGCGCCACGATGTCGAAGGCATCCTCGGCCCGGCCGCCATGGGCCGCGGGGTCGGTCAAAAGCGGTATGATCTTGGCGAATTCCGCCACGCTCGACGGCCAGCCGTGGGTGAGCAGCAGCGGCAGAGGATCGGGACCATTGCCTTTCACATGGATGAAATGGATGTCGTGGCCCTCGACATCGGCGATGAACTGGGGAAAGGCGTTGAGCCGTTCCTCCTCAGCGCGCCAATCGAAGCGGTCGCGCCAGTAAGCCACCAGATCCCGCATGAATCGGAGATCGGCGCCGTAGGCCCATTCGGCATCCTTGAGAGCGTCGATCCAGCGGGTCTTGCGCAGGCGGATGGCGAGATCGGACAGAGCATCGTCCCCGACCTGGATGCGGAACGGACGAATGTCCTGCGCCTTCGCCAAGGCCCCGTTGGTCGCCGCATACAGAGCCACGGCGCCCAGACCCATCGATTCCATGAAGAGCTTCCGGTTCATGACACCTCCAAAATGCTTTTTTGACGGTGTCCTTGTCGTTTGGATCCATGTAACTTGTCAAGTGACATTTCACCGGTTACGATATGACCATGGTTGAAGCGGACGATTTTGTCGCCGGGGCGCCCTGCCTGGATTTCGTGAACACCGTCGGCGGCATCCGCAGCGGCGCCTGCAAGGACAAGCTCGAGAGCTATGACGATCTCGTGCGCTGGGCTGTGCTGGCGGAAACACTCGACAGGCAGGCTGGCGACAAATTGCTGGGCCTGGCGCACGCCCATCCCGACACGGCATTGCGCGTGCTGCGGCGGGCGAAGGAGTTCCGCGAGGCCCTGCACGCGGTGTTTGCCACGGCGTTGGCGCAACGTCCGCCGCCCAGAGGTGCGCTTGAAACCCTCCACGCGGAAATCCGCAATGCGCTGCCCCACCTGCGCCTGTCGCGGGACGGTGCGCACTACGACTGGGATTGGGAGCCGCCAGACTCGCTCGATGCACCTCTGTGGGCTGTCGCGCGCGACGCGGGAAATCTTCTGACCTCGGACAAGATGAACCGTCTCGCCGAATGCGCCAGCGATACCTGCGGCTGGTACTTTCTCGATCTCAGCAAGAACCGTTCGCGGCGCTGGTGCGACATGCGCGATTGCGGCAACCGGGCGAAGGTGCGCCGCTACCGCGGCGGTTGATCCACGTGCGGCAGACCAAAGCCGTGCGCCCCAATGCGTTGAGAATGGTTAGCACTACTGTGAAGTTATCACTAGGGCGCTGATCCGAGATTTCAAGGCCTGACACCATGCTTACGCTGCATACCCAGCATCTGCTGCAGTGCAGCATCAAAACTATTGTCACCTCCCCATCGATGCCTATCTCAGGCGCGTCGCTGATTGACGGCGGTAACCGACCGAAGACCAGCGCAAACAAATGGAGAGGCACATGTCGAACACTTTGAAAGCAGGCGTCCTGACGATCGCCGTGCTGTTGGCCAGCGCCGTCGTGATGGCGAGTTCACTTAAGACCGCCCCGGCCCCGCAGTCCTACGAAAACGCCGCAGTCCAGCACACGGCGGACGCGCAGCCCATGGAAGTCGTGACGGTGGTTGGCACGAGGCGGGCATCCTAGGCCCGCCTCACCCCCAAGAACCTCGGAACAGTTCAGCGCTCCAGACAATGTCACGTCTCATGTGCGGATTGCATGCCGGTAATGTCGGGGTTCCTTGCGGAAAAGCATTGTGGCGTAAATGTGGCAGGCTTATCCTTCGCGCCTAAGTGGCTGGTAAACGCGTGTCGTTCCGAGCCGCGGACCAGCCTCACATGGAGAGCATCATGGAGACGGTATCTGCGTGCCTGAAATCCATTGGCGCAGGTGTTCTGACCCTGATCGTGCTTGGTGGCCTCGGCTACTACGCCTACACCGCTTTGTTCGTCACGCCCGCCACGCACCGGGCGGACGAGTTTGCGGCCGTGCACACCAGCCCGCAACAGGCGCCCGAAAAGGTAACGGTTACCGGCGAGCGGAAGCCCTCGTAAACGCGTCAGTCGGCGACTTCCTCAAGCACGACATCGTGGCCCCACAGAGTCTCGATGTGGCTGGTCACGAGATCCTTGGTGGTGTGATGAAGGGGCACGCCGCGGTGCATGTGGTGTTCCAGGAATAGCGTGCGATCACCCTTCAGATTAGCGTCCACAACCTGGATGTTGGGATCGGCCGTCCCGGCGTCGTACTGGCGCGCCAGCAGGGAGCGTACCCGGCGGTAGCCCTGCTCGTTGTGAATCGCCGAAACGCGAAACGTCGAATCTTCGGCCTTGTCGAACAGCGCGAAGAGCCGGAAGTCGCGCATCACCTTCGGCGACAGGAACTGCTCGATGAAACTCTCGTCGCGGTAATTCGCCCAGGCATCCTTGAGCGCCCCGACCCAGTCGCCCGAACCCGCGAAGCTTGGGAACCACTCGCGATCCTCCTCGGTGGGATGTTCGGCGATACGCCGGATGTCGCTCATCATCGCGTAACCGAGCGCATAGGGATTGAGACCGTTGTAGCGTGGATCGGAGAACTCCGGCTGGAACACCACCGAGGTGTGGCTGTGGAGGAATTCCAGCAGCGAGCCGTCGCTGATCAGGCCGCGGTCGAACATCAGATTCATGATCGTGTGGTGGACGAAAGTGGCGCAGCCCTCGTTCATGACCTTGGTCTGGCGCTGTGGATAGAAATATTGCGCCAGATTGCGCACGATGCGCAGAGTCTCGCGCTGCCACGCCTTCAGCGTCGGTGAATTCTTCTCCAGGAAGTAGAGCAGATTCTCCTCCGGCAGCTTCATCTCTTCGCCGAAGTCGTCTTCGGCGTCGAGCGTGGGCGGCGAGGCCGGCGGATCGACGCCGGCCGGCAGCGTGCGCCACAGCTCGTTGTAGGCCTCCTCCTCGTACTCGGCACGGCGCCGGCGCTTTTCGAGGATCCGTTCGCGCGACGGTTTCGGCGGCCGGCGATAGCGGAACACGCCCTGATCCATCAGCGCATGGGCGGCGTCCAGCACGGCTTCCACCTCATCGCGGCCGTGGCGCTCCTCGCAGGCCGAGATATAGCGTTTGGCGAAGGCGAGGTAATCGAGGATGCCCTCGGCGTTGGTCCACTGGCGGAAGAGGTAGTTGTTCTTGAAGAAGTGGTTGTGACCGAAGGCGGCGTGCGCCATGACCAGCGCCTGCATCGTCATCGTGTTCTCTTCCAGGAGATACGAGATGCAAGGGCTCGAATTGATCACGATCTCATAGGCGAGCGCCGAATAACCGGCGCGGTAAAGCGTGTCCTCGCGGGCGAAGAGCTTGCCGAAGCTCCAGTGGTTGTACATCAGCGGCATGCCGAGCGAGGAATAGGCGTCCAGCATCTGCTCGGAGGAGATCACTTCGATCTGGTTGGGATAGACGTCGAGCTTGAGATCGTTCAGGGCGATCTCCTCGATCGCCTTGTAGGTGCGGTCGAGCGTGGCAAAATCCCATTCAGCTTCGGAGAAAAGGAGATCGGTCATCCTACTTCTTCTCTGCTTCCCCTTGTGGGGTCGACACAGCGAGTGAAGCGAAGATGTGTCGGGTGGGGGGGAATGGACGAAGCGTTGTCCCCACCCGGCTCACTTCGTTCGCCGACCTCCTCACGAGGGGGAGGCAGGAACCGCGGTTCATCATCTACGCCTCCGCCTTTTTGAACAGTTCGCGGAAGACGGGGAATATGTCGGCCGGCTTGGAAATGCGCTTGGTGGCGAAGTTGGGCCATACGTCCGCCACGGTGCGATAGGCGCGCCACAGCTCGGCGCCGGAATCCTCGGAGGCAAAGACCTCCATCTCGCGCTCGTCGAGAATCTCGATATAGGCGTAGTACTGGCACAGCGGCATGATCTCGGCGTTCAGCATCTCCACGCAACGCCGCGCGTCGCCCGACTGGGTGTAGCCGTCGGAAGCCTGGGCCGCGTAGATGTTCCAGTCCGAGGTGGTGTAACGCTCGCGCTGGATCTCGAGCATCTTGTCGAGCGCCGTGGAGACGATCGTGCCGCCGGACTGGCGCGAGTAGAAGAATTCCTGTTCGTCCACCTCCTGCGCATCATGGGTGTGGCGGATGAAGACGATGTCGACCTTCTCGTAGCGCCGCTTCAGGAAGAGGTGGAGCAGCATATAGAAGCGCTTGGCGAGGTCCTTCTCGCGCTCTCCCATGGAACCGGAGACGTCCATCAGGCAGAACATCACGGCCTGGCTGGTGGGCACGGGCTGCTCGGTGAAGGCGTTGTAGCGGACGTCGACGGGATCGATGAACCCCACCCATTTGCGGCGCGCGATCGCCTTGGCCAATTCGGCCTTCAGGGCGCAGATCCTTTCCCGCGTATCGTCGCTCTGCGGCTGCTCGCGCTCGAGGAGATCGAGTTGGTTCTGCAGTTCCTGGACGTCCTTGAGCTTGGGGCGGCGCATGGCCAGCCGGCGACCCTGGGCGTTGCGCATGGTGCGGATCAGGTTGATCTGGGTCGGAGATCCGGCGGTGGTGATGCCGGAGCGCTTCCAGGTCTTGTTCGGCGTCTCCTTCAGCGTGGTGCGCACCAGGTTGGGCAACTCGAGGTCCTCAAAGAAGATGTCGAGCACCTCGTCCTGGCTCATGACGAACTCGAAATCGTCCTCGCCTTCGGCGTAATCGGCAGCATCCTTGCCGCGACCGCCGCCTTCGCCGGAGCGCGGCTTCTTGATCTCGTCACCCGGCATAAACTCCTTGTTGCCCGGCAGCACGAAATCCCGCTCGCCTGCCGCCTTGGGATCGAGGCGGAAACGCGGCTCCTTCGTGCCCTTGGTCGAGATCTTGATCTTGCGCTCCTTGGCGATGTCCGCCACGGCGGAATCCTTGAGCGACTTCTGCACGGCTTCGCGAATCTGGTTGCGCGCCCGCCGCAGGAAACGCTGGCGGTTCGCCAGGCTCTTGCCTTTCGGGTTCAAACGCCGGTCGATGAAATGAGTCATGGCCCTTCCTTCGGGGCTCGCTGCGCGCGCTCCTCAGGATGAGTGCGGATGTGTGTCATGGCGAGGTGCGACCCGAGCTTGGCGAGGGAAACCCCGAACCACATCCAGCTATCCCGCCTTGTTGACGCGCATGTACCACTCGACCAGGCGGCGGACCTGGCGCGAGGTGTAACCGCGCGCCAGCATGCGTTTGACGAATTCGTTGTGCTTGGTCTGGGTGTCCGAGTCCTTCTTCGACTCGAAACTGATCACCGGCAGAAGATCCTCGACCTGGGTGAACATCCGCTTCTCGATCACGGAACGGATCTTTTCATAGGCGGTCCAGGCGGGGTTCTTGCCGTCGTGCTGGGCGCGGTAGCGCAGCGCGAACTTCACGACCTCATTGCGGAAGTCCTTCGGATTGGCGATGCCCGCCGGCTTTTCGATCTTCGACAACTCGTTGTCGAGCGCGTTGCGATCGAGCAGCTGACCGGTGTCGGCGTCCTTGAAGTCCTGGTCCTCGATCCAGGCATCGGCGTAGGAGATGTAGCGGTCGAACAGGTTCTGCCCGTACTCGCCATAGGATTCCAGATAGGCCTTCTGGATCTCCTTGCCTATGAACTCGGCGTAGCGCGGCGCGATCTCGGCCTTGATGAACTCGAGATACTTCTTCTCGACGTCGTCGGCGTACTGTTCGCGCTTGATGGACTGCTCCAGGACGTACATCAGGTGCACCGGATCGGCCGCGACCTCGCTGACGTCGTAGTTGAACGTCTCCGACATCGTCTTGTAGGCGAAGCGCGTCGAGATGCCCGTCATGCCTTCGTCGATGCCGGCCTGATCCTTGTATTCCTGCAGCGTCTTGGCCTTGGGGTCGGTGTCCTTCAGCTTCTCGCCGTCATAGACGCGCATCTTGGAGGTGAGATTGGAGTTCTCGTGCTCCTTGAGGCGGGTCATGACGCAGAACTTCGCCAGCATCTCGAGCGTCTCCGGGGCGCACGGCGCGCCGTCGAGCTCGCTGGCCTTCAGGAGCTTGCGGTAGATCTGGGCTTCCTCGGTCACCCGCAGGCAATAGGGAACCGTGATGACGCAGATGCGGTCGAGGAAGGCTTCGTTGTTGCGGTTGGCCTTGAAGACCGTCCATTCGGCCTCGTTCGAATGGGCAAGGATGACGCCGGCGAAGGGGATGGGACCGAGCGTCTCGGTGCCGATATAGTTGCCCTCCTGCGTCGCCGTCAGCAGCGGGTGCAGGACCTTGATCGGCGCCTTGAACATTTCGACGAACTCGAGCAGGCCCTGGTTGGCCCGGCACAATCCGCCCGAGAACGAATAGGCGTCAGGATCGTTCTGGCTGTAATGCTCGAGTTTGCGGATGTCGACCTTGCCGGCGAGCGAGGAGATGTCCTGGTTGTTCTCGTCGCCCGGCTCCGTCTTGGCGATCGCGATCTGGCGCAACTTCGAGGGGAAGACGCGCACAACCTCGAATTTCGAGATGTCGCCGCCGAACTCGTCCAGACGCTTGACGGCCCACGGGCTCATCACGCCACCGAGGCGATGCTTCTCGATGCCGTATTTTTCCTCCAGGAGATTGGACAGCTCCGGCGACCGGAACAGCCCCAGAGGGGATTCGAAAACCGGACTGATATCCTCTCCCGCCTTGAGGACATAGATCGGATGCTTCTCCATCATGTCCTTGAGCCGCTCGGCGAGCGAAGACTTGCCGCCGCCCACCGGGCCGAGCAGGTAGAGGATCTGCCGCTTCTCCTCGAGGCCCTGTGCCGCGTGCTTGAAGTAGCCCACGATCCTCTCGATCGTGTCCTCCATGCCGAAGAAGCCGTCGAAGGCGCGATACACCTTGATGGTACGGTTGAAAAACATCCGTCCGAGACGGGGGTCCTGCGACGTGTCGATCAGTTCCGCTTCGCCGATCGCGGCCACCATGCGCTCGGCCGGTGTCGCGTAGAGCATCTTGTCGTCGCGCGCGGCGAGCAGCCAATCCCGCAGCGACATTTGTTCAAAACGTTCCCTCGCATAGTCGCGAGCAAAGATGTCGAAGACATCGAGCGTACCCATCGAGACCAACTCTCCGTTGCGTCCGCACGCCCTCACGATCCTCATATCGTGTGCCACAGTCAGCGTGACAAGACGGATCACCTTATCGCGTAACGATTATTCTCTCATTCCTCTCTTGAACCAAGGGTTAACCACCCGGCAGTTTTCAACGATTTTCCCCAAAGATTCCGTGCTCCGCGTGCGCGCAGGCGCCGGCGGCCGTTCCTGGATGCATCTTCCCATGTCATGTCGCAGGTGCCGCGCGCAACGGATTCGGCCTGACCGACGCGAGAAACTCTACGCTGATTTGCCTGCAATCCAAAGAGCATGGCTCCACATTGCGAGTGTCGCGTCACACAAAGGCCACGATTGCCGCGCGGCAGCATACGATGACAACGCGCGGCCACGTCGTGAGCTTCATGACCGCGCGGAAAGGCAACTCGGCTTCCACGGGGGCAGGTTCCGCCTGTCATGTTGCGTCGGACGCAGCGCATGAACGGGTCCGTGTCGCATCGTGCGATGTTGTCACACTGCGCCGCTCTTTTGCGGCGTTTTCTGGAAATTGGTTCCGCAGACATCTTGCAGGGCGTTCTTCTTCGCGCAAAGCTTCACGCCATGAGCGACCTCGTGCTCCATGTCAGGCAGGCCCGGCAGGATGATGCCGCCGACATCGCGCAGGTCTACATTGCGTCCTGGCACGATACCTACCCCGGCGTTCTGCCCACCCAACTGCTGCGCGCAATGACGCCGAAGGGACAGACGACGCGCTGGGAAGCCGCGATCCGGGCCCAAGGCCGCGAAAGCGTGCTCGTCGCCGAGAATTCCCGCTACGGCGTCGTGGGTATGGCCAGCGCCGGCCCGGCACGCGACGCGGGCCTCGGCTTCGACGGCGAAGTGTACACGCTCTACGTCGACCCGGCCTTCTACGGGCGCGGCGCCGGACGCGCCCTGCTCAAGGGCGCCTTCCAGGCGCTGCGCAAGAAGGGCATGACCTCCTGCGTGATCTGGGCGCACGCCCGCAACAATGCACGCTTTTTCTACGAAGCGATGGGCGGCAGACTGATCGCCGAGCGCCAGGCGCAGCTCATGGGCGAGCTGGTGCCTGAAACGGCATTCGGGTGGAAAACCCTGGCGGTGGCCGAGCGCAGCCCCGTGTCCCGCTAGGTCTCTTCCTTCAAGTCTTTCGGGCGCACGAAAATGTCGAGCTCGCCTTCCTGGGCGTCGATACCAGCCCAGGTCGGCGAGGCGAAATCCATCACGGCCAGGGCACCCGTCGGATACTTGTCGTTCATCGCGTCGTAGAGCTTGCGCATCTTGCGGTCACTCGGCCTGCGGGCGAGCTGGTGAGCGCATTCTTCGAGGCCCGGATTGTGGCCGACGATCATCAGTGAGCCCACGTCCGGTGCCGCCCGGATCACCTCGATGATCGTCGAGGACTTGGCAAGATAAAGCTCGTCACGGTACTCGACCCCGGGCGGCGCCTCCAACTCCGGCAGCAGCAACTCCAGCGTCTGGCGCGTGCGCAGCGCCGACGAGCAATAGATCTGGTCGGGCGCATGCCGGCGCAGAAATCGGCCCATGCGCACCGCGTCAGCCCGGCCTTTCTGAGTCAAGGGCCGCTGGGCGTCGTCGACCCAGGGTTCGTCGGGGCTCGCCTTGGCATGGCGCAGGAGGAGGAGCCGCCTCACGCCGTCTGATACCGCGCGCGCGCCCCGCGCTCGAGGGCTGCGGCAACCAGGCGGTCGATGTCCAACGCATGGCGCAGGGTCTCGATGACGCGGATCTCCTCCATGGCGACCTTGCTGTCGGTCAATGCGACCTCCAACGCCAGCCAATAGGCCGTCTCCCGCAGATGGTCCGGCAGAGCGTCGCGGACCAGAGCGAGCACCGTCGCCAGGCCGTCGCCTTCCTGGAGGATGGCGCTGCAATCGCGGGCCAGGGCCAAGAGACGGTCGCGGTCGAAGTCGTTGAAGACCGGCAGGCGGCGCGTCAGCTCGCCGATGGCCTGCAGCTCCTTCTCGCTCATCGAGCCGTCGGCCGCCGAGACGACAACCATGACATAAACGAGCGCGGCGTGATAACTGATGGTGTTCATCTTGGAAGCATGGCCAGCGGCTGCGGACAGGAATCTTAAGAAACTTGACGCACCGCGGCAAGGCGAGCCACAAGGGGGCATGGCGACGCACAAGAAACCGGGCAATTGGCGGCCTCGCACCCAAGCGGTGCGCGGCGGTCAGATGCGCACGCCCTTCCAGGAAACGGCCGAGGCGCTGTTCATGACCTCCGGCTACGCCTATGAGTCGCCGGAGGAGCCGGAAGCGCGCTTCAAGGGCGAAGCCGAAGGCTTCACCTACACCCGATACGGCAATCCGACGGTCGCCATGTTCGAACAGCGCATGGCGGCCCTGGAAGGAGCGCCCTGCGCAAGGGCGACCGCGACCGGAATGGCGGCCGTCAGCTCTGTCTTCCTTGCAGCGCTGCGACAGGGCGATCATGTGGTGGCCGGCAAGGCGATGTTCGGCGCCTGCCGATATGTCATCGAGGATATCCTGGGGCGTTTCGGCATCAGCAGCACCCTGGTGGACGGCACCGACGTCGAGGCCTGGCAGCGCGCCGTCCAGCCGACGACGAAGATGTTCTTCCTCGAGACCCCGGCTAATCCGACGCTGGCGATCTGCGACCTGAAGGCCGTCGCGGCCGTCGCCGAGGGCTGCGGAGCCCGCCTGATCGTCGACAACGCCTTCGCCTCCCCCGCCCTGCAACGGCCGATGGAATTCGGCGCCCACATCGTCGTGCACTCCTCGACCAAGTACATCGACGGGCAAGGCCGGGCGATGGGCGGCGTCATCCTGTGCCACGACGACTTCCTCAGGGACCATCTGCAGATCTATCTGCGCAATACCGGGCCTTCGATCAGCCCCTTCACGGCCTGGCTGCACATGAAGAGCCTCGAGACCCTGGCGCTGCGCATGCGGGCGCATTGCGAGAACGCCGAGATCATCGCCGACTTCCTGGCGTCCCAGAAAAACGTCCGGCGCGTGCTCTATCCTTTCCGTGACGACCACCCGCAGCACGCACTGGCCCGTTCCCAGATGGACGGCGGCGGCGGCGTCGTCACCTTCGAAGTCGAAGGCGGCAAGGAGGGCGCGTTTTCCGTGGAAAACGCGGTGAAGCTGATCGACGTCTCGAACAATCTCGGCGACACGAAGTCGCTCATGACGCATCCGGCGACGACGACGCACCAGCGGCTCAGCCCGGAAGCACGCGCCGAGCTGGGCGTCAGCGACGGAATGCTGCGGATTTCCGTGGGTCTCGAAGACCCGGCCGACCTCTGCGAAGACCTCGCACAGGCCCTGGCGCGGAGCGGCGCCCGCCATGCCCGTTAACTGCGCGCGTTAACCCCCTCTCAAAACACGTACTTGCGGGCCGGGAACACCGCCGAAATAATTGTGACATGTATGAACGAGTCACACGCGGCATCCGAGTGGCTGTGAAACCTGCCTACCGGGACGAGGAGTCCGATCCCGACGACGGGCAGTTCTTCTGGTCGTACACGGTGACCATCGAAAACAAGGGCACGGAAACCGTGCAGCTGGTGTCGCGTTACTGGCACATCACGGATGGCGAGGGCCACGTGCAGGAAGTGCGCGGCCCGGGCGTGGTCGGCGCCCAACCGGTGCTGGCACCCGGCGAGATGTTTCAGTACACGAGCGGCTGCCCCCTCACCACGGCGAGCGGGCATATGACCGGCCGCTATCAGATGCGCGCCGCCTCAGGGGAAGCTTTCGAAGCGGAAATTCCGGCCTTCATCCTGGAAAGCCCCTACGAGCGTCGTCAGCTTCACTGAACGCAGGCCTGCCGAGAGATTTCCCCGGTTGATGCCCGTCAGCATCGGCGCAACACTGGCGGCATCCCAGGGAAAGGCGCCCATGAACGACGTATCCGCTACCTGCACCCGAAAGATCAACTGCCAGCGGCCGTCACGCGAGGAGGCCGAAGAGGCCGTCCGCACGCTGTTGCGCTGGGCGGGTGACGACCCTTCCCGCGAAGGCCTGCGCGACACGCCGCAGCGCGTCGCCAGAGCCTATGAAGACTGGTTCTCGGGCTACAGCGAGGATCCCGAAGAATTTCTCGGCCGCACCTTCGAGGAGGTCCAGGGCTACGACGACATGGTCGTGCTCAAGGACATCCGCTTCGAATCCCATTGCGAGCATCATCTGGCGCCGATCATCGGCAAGGTCCACATCGGCTACCTGCCGAACAACAAGGTGGTCGGCATCTCCAAGCTGGCGCGCGTGGTGGACGTGTTCGCGCGGCGCCTCCAGGTGCAGGAAACGATGAATGCCCAGATCGCCCACTGCATCCAGCACGTGCTCGATCCCAAAGGCGTGGCGGTCGTCATTGAAGCGACCCATCAGTGCATGACGACGCGCGGCGTCCACAAGCCGGGCGTGACGATGGTCACATCGACCATGTCGGGCGAATTCCGCAAGAACCCGCTCACCAGGCGGGAATTCCTCAGCGTGATCGGCAATCCCTCGTCGAGCGTCGACGGGTAGAACACGGGACGTTCACAGAACCGCGTCATTCCCGGCGAACGCGAGCCGCGTCGCGGCTTGCCGGGAGTGACAGAGCTTTAATCAGAATTCCACTTGCTTCGCCGAAAGATCATCGTGATCGAGACGCCTTGATGGGCGACGCAGCTCCGGCATTGCCTCTCCCGCAAGGGGCGAGGGGATTCCTGCGCTCTATCCCCGACCGATCCGCGTCTGATCGATTTCGTGCACCGTGCCGCAGAACTCGCAGCGGGCGCGCAGGACCCCGTCGGGGTCGGCGAGGCCCGCGCGTTCCTCGTCCGTATAGGTCCGCAGCACCGCCGCGATCCGCCGGGCATCGCAGTCGCAGCGAAAGGCGATGGGCTCCGCCGGCAGGACGCGCACTTCCTCCTGATTGAACAGCCGCCACAGCAGCGTTTCCGCGGCGAGCGAGGTGTCCACCAGCTCCAGATCCTCGACCGTGCGGGCGAGCATCGCCAGGCGGTCCCAATCGTCTTCGTGCCGCCGCGCTTCGGGCGTCGCCTGCAGCATCAGTCCCGCCGCCCGCCAAGCCGGCCCGGACGAACCTTTGGTGTAAACGGGCGCCGCCGCCAGACGCAGCAGCGTAGGCAACTGCTCGGACTGCTCGAAATAAGTCTCGGCCGACGCCGCGATGCCGTTGGGCGACAGCTCCACGATGCCCTGATAGGTCTGGCCGCCGCGCCTGGGCTCGATGGTGATCGCCAGCGAACCTTGGCCGGTCAGAAGCGCGAAAGACGGCCTATCGCCCGATTGGGCGAAACGGGCGTCGTCGAGGCGGGCATAACCGCGGACACCTTTCGGCTTGCCGTCGCCGGCGCCGTAATAGTCGGCCGCGATCAGGTCGAGCGGGCCGTCGGACTTGGTCTGGGCCGTCAGGCGGCCGTCGAGCTTCAAGGCGGTGCCCAAGAGCGTCGCCAAAGCCAGCACTTCGCCCGCCACCTGGGCGGCCGGCTCGGCCAAGGCATGGGCGCTGAGCGCGCGCGCGGAAGAGGCATCCAGCCGGACCAGGCGGCCGCGGACGCCCGCGCCCACCACGTCGAAGGGCAAAACGAAGTCGCCCGCCGGGGCCAAGGTGTATGAGGAACTGTCCATGATCCAGCCATATAAGCGCGGACGGCGACAGATCAATGCGGACCGCCGGTCGTGAACCCAATTGTCGGGATGTAGTGGAAATGGGGATGGCAGCGGACCGCTTCAAGGGGTCGGCGAAAATATTTTTCCGGGGCGCGCGAGGCGAAGATTGCCCTGCCTCTTCAAGCCTCTACGCGATCGAAGCGGACGGATTTCCCGATTTCCCTTCAGACGCAGTCGCAGGTGGAGCGGAAAATTTTTGCCATCGTCCACCGATCTAGCGCCGGGTCTCTGCCGTGCTGCATGCAGGACTGATTACGGAACAGGAGGGGCTGTTAGAGCGGCGATAGCGGAGGCGAAGCAGGCTAACTGTTGATGTAATGTCGCCACAGACGTGGGAGGGGCTTATGGGGCTACTGACTTTTTTATGGCGCGCCATATGGACAGCCTGGACGGCATTTTGGGCAATCATCGTAGTCGCCATCAGCGTTTCTCCAAGTGTCGCCAAAGCACATCTGTCTCAGTGGCTAAGGGTGTTGGGACTTACGGAGCCAGCAACACTTCTGCAGATGCCCCATGTACATAGCGGGTGGGTGCTTGTCGCAATCGGAGTGGTTGCGACGTGCATCGGCCTGTACGTGCTCAATTACGTACGAATTTGGTTCATCATGAGAGCCTATGAACGAGGTGATTATGATGACCTTCTGACGCCGGACGACACTTAGGAGCATCGTCCGTGACGAAGTCCGCGGTCGCGGCGCGTCGTACCGGCCGGCACGCGTGCTTGAACGCGATCCGCTACCGCTCCGCCAGAAAATGAGACGCAGCGAGGCCGGCCAGCCAGACGAGCGCCGCCGGCGCCAACACAAACAAGGCATCAACGAGGAGATAGGTCCGCCCGGCCAGCGTGTCCGCCGAAACGGCCAAGGTGGCGGCGCTGGCGAGGCCCCATGTGATCGCGGCAATGCAACAGCAGTAGTAGATCGATTCTCCGAGCCGAGGTGGCATGCGAATCCTCCCCCGAGGCTGCGACTGGTAATAGACCGCATGTTCAAGGCTGCGACAATAGAGCCGGGCGCGAGTCGGGGTGCTTTCTCGTCCGAAGACTTAACAGGCCAACCGGGCACGCTTCTTCCGGCTTCAGCAGTCCTGCAGGCGAACTGCTAACCCCATGATTTTCCGTCACCGATGGCGCCGCGAGCGGCTCCGCAAAGGGCGAAGACGACTCTGTGCCTCCCGAGAAGCAGGGGATTCGCCAGGCGGCCCGCTTCACAGCTTGCCCAGGCACCACATCAGAATGGCCTTCTGGGCGTGCAGGCGGTTTTCCGCCTCGTCCCACACCGCGGACTGCGAACCGTCGATGACGTCGTCGGTCACCTCTTCGCCGCGATGGGCCGGCAGGCAGTGCATGAAGATCGCACCTTCGGCGGCGCGCGACATCAGACGAGCATTGACCTGATAGGCCTTCAGCAGGTTGTGGCGCTTGGTGGAGTCCTCGTCGCCCATCGACACCCAGGCATCCGACACCACGCACTCCGCGCCCGCCACGGCCTTCTCGGGGTCGGTCCCGAAATGGACATCTCCGCCGTTGGCCTTCACCCAATGGCGCAGCACCGGCCGCGCCGACAGCTCGGGCGGCGAGGCGACGCGCAGCGTGAAGCCCATCTGCACCGCCGCCTGGATCCAAGAGGCGCAGACGTTGTTGGAATCGCCGCTCCAGGCCACGACGCGGCCCTTGATGGGACCCTTGCGCTCCTCGAATGTCATCAGATCGGCCAGGACCTGGCAGGGATGCGACAGCTTGGTGAGACCGTTGATCACCGGGATGCCGGCATTGGCCGCCAAATCCTGCACCATCTCGTGGTCGAGCAGGCGGATCATCACGGCATCGACATAGCGAGACAGGACGCGCGCCGTGTCGGCGATCGTCTCTTCGCGCGCCAGCTGCATCTCGCTGCCGGTCAGCATGATGGTGGTGCCGCCGAGCTGGCGCATGCCCACGTCGAAGGAGATGCGCGTGCGCGTCGACTGCTTGTCGAAGATCATCGCCAGGACGCGGCCTTCGAGCGGCTTGTCCGCATCGGGAACGCCGTGGGCGAGACCCTTGCGGGCCGCCTTGCGGCGGCGGGCCTCGGCGATGAGCTTGGCCAGGGTCGTGCCATCGACGTCGGTGATGTCGAGGAAATGCCTGACCGTCCCGACCAGGTTCGCGGGGGAATTCATGCTGCTTCAATCTTCTTCTTGGCTTCGAACGATTTGGCGGCGGCCGACAACATGGCCATCGCTTCGCGGACCTCAGCTTCTTCGATGATGAGCGGCGGCAGGAGCCGCACCACGTTGTCCCCCGCACCGACGACGAGCAGCCCCTCTTTGCGGGCGGCGGCGACGAACTCGGTGTTGGGTACGCGTAGCTTGAGGCCAAGCATCAGGCCCTGGCCGCGCGCCTCCTCGAACACCGTGGGATGATCGGCGAGAAGGCGGCCGAGCTGCTGGCCCAGGTAATTGGCGATGGCCTGCACATGCGGCAGGAACTCCGGCGCCTGAACGAGATCGAGCACGGCATTTGCGACCGCCATGCCCAGCGGGTTGCCGCCATAGGTCGAGCCGTGCGTGCCGGGCGTCATGCCTTTGGCGGCCTCAGCCGTCGCCAGGCAGGCGCCGATGGGATAGCCGCCGCCGATGGCCTTGGCGATCGGCATGATGTCGGGCGCGACGCCGAGCCATTCATAGGCGAAGAGCTTGCCGGTGCGCCCGACGCCCGTCGCCACCTCGTCGAAGATCAAGATGAGGCCGCGCCGGTCGCAGATCGCGCGCAGCCCGCGCAAGAAGTCCGGCGCCATGACGCGGATGCCGCCTTCGCCCTGGATCGGTTCCACCATGATGGCGGCGGTTTGGGGCGTGACCGCGGCTTCGACGGCTTTCAGATCGCCCGCCGCAATGGTGTCGAACCCCTCCATCCGCGGGCCGAAACCCTCGAGGTATTTCGCATTGCCGCCCGCCGCGATGGCCGCCAGGGTGCGGCCGTGGAAGGCGCCTTCGAAACAGAGGATGCGGAACTTTTCCGGATGGCCGCTGACGAACTGGTAGCGGCGCGCCATCTTGAAGGCGCACTCGCAGGCCTCGACGCCGGAATTGGTGAAGAACGCCGTGTCGGCGAAGGTCAGTTCCGCGAGCCGCTTTGACAGCGATTCCTGGCCGGGAACCCGATAGAGATTCGAGGTGTGCCACAGCTTGCCGGCCTGCTCGGTCAAGGCGGCGACCAACTTGGGATGGGCGTGGCCGAAGGCGTTGACAGCGATTCCGGCTCCGAAATCCAGGTATCGGCGGCCGTCCTCGGCGAAAAGGTAAGGACCTTCGCCGCGGACGAATGCGACATCCGCCCGATTGTAGGTTGGCAGCACCGACGGAAACACTTTGACCTCCCGAGTCTAGGAATTGTGGATAACCCGCGTTCGCGGGCCGGGCTTTATCCGCTTTCTGTCCTCACGGCACAAGCGAACGCCCCGATCGGCCGTCATGCACAGGCCAGTGCGTTGGAATCCCGCGAAAAATGGATCGCGACGAGAAGCGCCGTCCGCGTGAGTCGGTTTCTGTGGACGAAGGAATGTGGCCACCCTGCAGGCCTTGTGCGTCCTAATGCAGCGGCTACTCTATGTAGTGCCCGCTGGACGGGTGAAAGGGGAGCACTTCATGACCCAGGCGAATTGGACCGATGACCGAGTCGAGCAGCTCAAGAGCCTCTGGACCGAAGGCCTTTCGGCCAGCCAGATCGCGCGCGTGCTCGGTGGCGTGACCCGCAATGCCGTGATCGGCAAAGTTCATCGGCTGGGACTGGCCGGCCGGGCGAGCCCTTCGCGCGTCGAACGTCCCAGGCTGCCGAGCGCACCGCGCGTGTCGATCCGCTCGCACGTCCCGCCGCCGCCGGTGATCGAGGAAGATCCGCTGACGCTGGAAGACGGGAACTTTGCCACCGTACTGACCATCAACGACCGCATGTGCCGCTGGCCGATCGGCGATCCGTCGGAAAACGAGTTTCATTTCTGCGGCCGCAAGCCGAAGTCCGGCTCGCCCTACTGCGAAGCGCATGCGCGCAAGGCCTATCAACCCCAGCAACAGCGCCGCGACAAGATGGCGAGCTGATCGACGGCGCGCAAAGCCTTGTGCTAGGTTTGCGCATGACAGAGCGCGCAGAAAAACCGAAGGCGAGACTCCCGCAGGCCAAGAGCGGAGTGGAGCGCAACGGCAAGGCGCCCGTGATCCGGGCGCCCGCCGACCCGCACGATCCCCTGCTGACCTTGTTGCGCGATACCTACGCGCAGAGGGCCTGCGAACAGCAGCGGACGCAGTACCGCTGAACGGATGGCCACGGTCTACGACTTCTCCGCGAAGACGTCGGCCGGGTCGGAAGTATCGCTGGGCATGTTCCGCGGCCAGGTCCTGTTGATCGTCAACACGGCCAGCCGCTGCGGATTCACGCCTCAATACGAAGGCCTGCAAAAGCTGCATCATGCGCTCCAGGTGCAGGGCTTCAGCGTGCTCGCCTTTCCCTGCAACCAGTTCGGCACCCAGGAGCCCGGCAGCGACGCCGATATCGGCCGCTTCTGCGCCGCCACCTACGCCGTGGATTTCCCACTGTTTGCGAAGATCGAGGTCAACGGGGCGAACGCGCACCCGCTCTACCGGCACCTGAAGGCGCAAAGACGCGGCATTTTCGGAACCGGCCGCGTCAAATGGAATTTCACCAAGTTCCTGGTCGACCGCAGCGGCGCGGTCGCGGCCCGCTACGCGCCCGCCACCAAGCCGGACGCCCTGGAGGCGCCGATCAGGACACTGCTGTGACGACGCTGTCCTCGAGGGCGTAACCGGCGGAGCGAACCGTGCGGATGGGATCCTGCGCTCCGGCAATGTTGAGGGCCTTGCGCAGGCGTCCGACATGGACGTCGACCGTGCGGGCCTCGACATAGACATCCGATCCCCAGACGGCGTCGAGAAGCTGTTCGCGCGAGAACACGCGTCCGGGATGCTGGATGAGGTGATCGAGAAGCTTGTATTCCGTCGGGCCCAAATGCACTTCCCGGCCGGAGCGGCGCACCCTGTGGGCGGCCCTGTCCATCTCGATATCGCCGACCACGACGACGTCTTCGGCCAGGCTCGGCCGGATGCGCCGCATGACGGCGCGCAGCCGCGCCAGCAGCTCCATCATGGAGAACGGCTTGGTCAGGTAGTCGTCGGCGCCGGTATCGAGGCCGCGGATGCGGTCGCTCTCCTCGCCGCGGGCCGTCAGCATGATGATGGGGACGTTGCGCGTCTCCTGGCGCCCGCGCAGGCGCCGGCAGACCTCGATGCCGGAAAGCTGCGGCAGCATCCAGTCCAGAAGCACGAGATCGGGCTTCTCTTCGGCGGCGACGAGCAAGGCTTCCTCGCCGTCCTGGGCCTCGAGCACGCGGTAGCCTTCGCGTTCGAGGTTGTAGCGAAGCAGGGTGACCAGCGCGCCTTCGTCTTCCGCAACAAGAACGGAGGGTTTCATGCGTCAGCCCTTCTCCTCGAATCGAACACTCGTCTGGCTGGTGGTGTCGGCCTTCGGCCGCTCGCTGGAGAGCATCCCGCCGGTCACCATGTGATAGACCACTTCGGCGATGTTGGTCGCGTGGTCGCCGGCGCGCTCGATGTTCTTGGCGATGAACAACAGATGCGTGCACAGACCGATCGTGCGCGGATCCTCCATCATGTAGGTGAGCAGCTCGCGGAACAGGCTGTTGTACATCTCGTCGATGTCGCCGTCCTGGCGCCACACCATCTCGGCGGAGCCGGCATCGCGATCGGAATAGGCGTCGAGCACGAGCTTGAGCTGCGCCAGCGACTGCCCGCCCATGCGCGCCAAGCTTTGCGTCAGGCGGATCGGCGGCTCGCGGTTGAGGACGATGGCGCGCTTGGCGATGTTCTTGGCCAGATCGCCGATGCGCTCGAGCTCGCTGGCGCACTTGATCGCCGCCAGGGTTTCGCGCAGATCGACCGCCATCGGCTGGCGCAGGGCAAGCACCTTCAGCGCCTGTTCCTCGACCTTCAGCTGCAGTTCGTCGACGCGCTTGTCGCCGGCGACCACGGCCTCGGCCCGCCCGGTATCGCGGCGCGCAATGGCATCGATGGCGTCGGCCAGCTGCGCCTCGGCAAGCCCTCCCATCTGGGCAACCGCAGAGGACAACGCCTCCAGCTGGTCGGTGAAGGCCCTTACCGTATGATCGGTCATCGCTCGGGTTCCGTCGCTCGCAGGTCCCGCCTCTGCATAGGCGCGAACCCGCATGGCTATGCGACAGTTTTATAACACTTCCGTGACAGACGCAGCCGCCGGCTTGCGGACGGCCGGAAGGTGGATGGTAAACGTGCTGCCCTCGCCCACCCTGCTTTCGATATGCAGCCGGCCATTATGACGGTTGACGATGTGCTTCACGATGGCCAGCCCCAGCCCCGTGCCACCGCGTTCGCGGCTGCGCTTCACGTCGACACGGTAGAAGCGCTCGGTGAGCCTGGGGATGGCTTCGGGGGGGATGCCTTCGCCGTCGTCGCGGATGCTTGCGGTCACCATGGCGTCCAGCCCGCGCCGGCCCGTCGCCGAGGTCTGGCGCAGGACGATCTCCACCCGGCCCTTGTCGCGGCCGTACTTGATGGCGTTGTGGATGAGGTTCTGGAAGACCTGCACCAGCTCGTCGCGTTCGCCGACCACCTTCGGCAGCCCCTCGGCCGCATCGACGCAGATGGTGATGTCATCGGCCTTGGCCAGAGGCGACAGCGCGGCCACCACTTCGCGCACGATCGCCTCGACCGAGGCCTCGCCCTGCGGCGGCACATGCTCGTTCAACTCGATGCGGGTCAGCGACAGCAGATCCTCGATGAGCCGCCGCATGCGATCGGCCTCGACGCCCATGATTCCCAGGAACTTGTCGCGAGCTTCCGCGTCGTCGCGGGCGGGACCCTTCAGGGTCTCGATGAAGCCGCTGACGGCCGCCAGCGGCGTGCGCAATTCATGGCTGGCATTGGCGACGAAGTCGGCGCGCATCTGTTCGGCGCGCTTGACCGCGGTGAGGTCGTGCATCAACAGCGTCGTCACCGCCTGGTCGGCCGCCACGCGCGCGGTATAGGCCTGGTAATGGCGTTCAACGGGCACGCGCAAGACCACTTCCACCGAGACGGCCTCGCCTGTCGCGGAGGTCCGCGCCAAGGCCTCCAGCACGGTCGGCGTGCGCAGCAGCGAGGACACGTGCTTGCGTTCCAGCCCCACCCCGACCACTTCGCGCATCGCCGGATTGGCATAGAGCACGCGCCCTCCGGCATCGACCAGCATGAGGGCGTCGGGCAGGCGCTCGAGTACGTCGCGGGCCATGGGCGACAGGATGGGATCGGGGTCGTTGGCGGCCGACTTCGGGATGGCCGGACGCGGCCTCTTGCCCAGGGCACCCGCGATCACGAGAACCACGAGCGCCGTGCCCATGGCGGCCCAGAAACCGCTGATGCCGAAACGCAGCACGAGCGCGCTGCCGGCGACGATCGCCGCGGCGCCGGCCCATAGGGCCTTGCGGAAAGCCTGATTCGGCTGGTCCACCATCGCGCGCTCTTGCCCGATTCGCATCCGGACATCTTATGCGCGGTTTTGTGACGTTCTGCGACGGTCGGCTCAGTCGCGGTTCATCAATTCGTTCATGTTCGGTACGGTTATGGCCGGGGTCAAGGGGGTTTCCACCCTTCCGTCACGGAGGAATGCCTGCGCCGCCGCGTAGGTCCGGTCAAAGGCCATGCGGGCAAGCCCGCCCCCGGCGGAAAGCCGGCGCACCCCCAGCGCCTTCAGTTGCTCCGCACCCGGAAGGCCGGTCCAGGCGAGCGCGTTGAACGGCAGTCCGACTTCGGGGACCATCCGGCCGATGGTTGCGCTATCCACCAAAGCCGGCACGAAGACGGAATCCGCCCCCGCCGCCTTGTACAGCGCGGCTCGCCGGATCGTCTCGGCAAAAGCCGCCTCGCCTTCCTGGAGCTTGCGGATGTAGACGTCGATCCGGGCGTTGACCCATAGATCGATGCCCGCGCGCCGCGCAGCCAGCTTGGCCCGCTCGATCTTGGCGCCCAGGATTTCGGGCGACGCCGTGCCGTCTTCAAGATTGACGCCCACGGCACCGGCGCTCACGACGCGGGCAATCGGCTCTTCAATCTCGGCGGCCGTGGCGGCGTACCCCGACTCGATGTCGGCCGAGACCGGCACGCGGACCAGCCGCGCGATCTCTTCGATCGTGGCGACTACCTTGGCGAAGGGGACGAACTGCCCGTCGGCATAACCGTGGCTCCAGGCGACCGCCGCGCTCGAGGTGGCGATGGCCCTGGCGCCGGCCGCCTCGACCACGCGCGCGCTGCCCGCATCCCAGGCATTGGGAAGGATCAAGAGATCCGGCCCCGCATGAAGATTCCGGAAGACCTTGTCCATGCCGCTCATGCCGATGCCTCCCGTGCAAACAGTCCCGTTCCGGCGTGGCGGGCTTCGTGCGCCAACAGCCACCTCTTGCGCTCAAGACCGCCGCCATAGCCGGTCAGCGAACCGTCGCTGCCGATGACGCGGTGGCAGGGAACAATGAGCGCCACCGGATTGGCGCCGTTGGCGAGCCCGACGGCGCGGACGGCTTTCGCTTCGCCGATCTGCCGCGCCAAGCCACCATAGCTGAGCGTCGAACCGGCCGGGATTGTGCGCAACGCATGCCAGACCTTCGTCTGAAACGGCGTTCCCCCGAAGGCAACCGCGAGACTGTCGATGATCCCGACCTCTCCGGCCATGTACGCCGCAATCGTCGAAGTGACGCCGAAGGGATCGCGATGCCCGACGAGGGGCGCGTCGCCGTAATGCGCGCGGATGTGCCGACGCCAGCGTTCTTCGCAATCGTACCATCCGAAGCTGCGGACATTTCCCCTGTCGTCGCAGACGATCTGCGCGACGCCGATCGGCGTGGAGATGGAGTCGAACAGGAGCCTGGCAATGTCAGCCACGGGCACGCTCCATGTCATGCGTCCACAAATGCTGCGCGGCATAGGCCCGCCAGGGCCGCCAGGCCTCGGCCCGCGCCAGCAGCGCTTTCGGTGTCGGGCGTTGGCCCCGCCGTGCCACCGCCGGACTGCGCAGCAACGCAACATCCGCGGCCGGAAAGGCATCGCTGTCCCGCAAGAAACGCAGCGCCCAGTATTGCGCGGTCCATGGCCCGAAACCGGGCAGCGCCAGAAGCCGCAGGATCGTCTCTTCGAACGATCCGGCCATTTCGAGAAGCCCCGGCTCATCCACGACGGCATGGGCCAGCGCCAGCAGCGAGGCGCGGCGCGCGCGCGGCATGCCGAACGTCGCCAGATCCGCCGCGGCCAAGCGCTGTGGCGTGGGAAACAAAGCGGTGAGACGCTCATCGCCGGTGACCGCCGCGGAGAGCGACGGGGTCGTGCGGTTCACCAGATGACCGGCGAGCTTGCGCGCCGCCGCCACGCTCACCTGCTGGCCGAGGATGGCGCGCACCGCCAGCTCGAATCCGTCCCAACCGCCGGGCGCGCGCAAGCCGGGGCGCTTGGCGACCAGCGGCGCCAACGCCGTATCGATCGACAGGTGCGCGCCGATCGCCTGCACATCCGCGTCGAGATCGAACAGGCGGCGCAGCCGCGCCACGATGCCGAGAAAGGCGCGGACGTTCGGAAAGCGGATGGTCGCAGCAAGATGGCCGCGCCCGGGCGATACCGCGACGCTTCCCGCCTCGCCGTCGATCTCGATTGTCCGAGCATAGTGTCCGGCCTCGACCGCTTCGACGCCGACAATGGCGCGGGCGGCGAGAAATTCGAGCATGGCATCCCAATCGTAGGGCGGCCGATAGCCCAGCTTGACGGTGACTCCGGAATGGCGCGCCGATCTGCGGACCCGCAGCTCGCGCGGCGTGCGCCCATAGAGCTTGCGGAACACGTCATTGAAGCGCCGGACGCTGCCAAATCCCGAGGCCTCGGCGATTTCCGCCATCGCCAGGTCGGTGTCCTGAATGAGCTGCTTGGCAAACAGGATGCGGCGCGTCTGCGCCACGGCGACCGGCGGCGCGCCGAGATGCCTGTCGAACAGCCGGCGCAGCTGTCTCTCGCCAACGCCGACGCGCTCCGCAAGGGCGCCGACGCCCGCATCACTGTCGCACCCGCCTTCGGCGATGAAGGCCAGGGCGCGCGACACCGTGTTGGAGGTGCCCCGCCAGGCGGCGGCATCGGGGGAGATTTCGGGACGGCACCGCAAGCAGGGTCGGAATCCGGCCGCCTGCGCCGCGGCGGCGCTGGGAAAGAAGCGGCAGTTCTCGCGCTTGGGCGTGCGCGCCGGACAGATCGGCCGGCAGTAGATGCCCGTCGTCGAGACGCCGACAAAAAGGCGACCGTCAAAACGGCAATCCCGGGTCGACAGGGCACGAAAACAGACGTCGTCGCAAGGCAGTTCCATGACCCGACTATGCCGCAAATCGCGACCGGCGTCTGGCCGTTTTCGGACGTGAATGTCAGACCGTGAACATCTTGCGCAACTCGACCTTCATAAGCTTGCCGTTGGCGTTGCGAGGCAGCGGATCAGGCCAGAACAGCACCTTCACGGGAACCTTGAAGGCGGCGAGCCTGCCCGCCACATGGGCCCGCAGCTCCTCTTCGGTGACGCGCATGCCGGGTTTGACATGAACCACCGCGGCGGGTTCCTCGCCCAGCGTGCGATGCGGCATCGGCACGACGGCCGCGTCGATCACGGCCGGATGCGCACACAGCGCGCTCTCGATTTCGATGCAGTAGATGTTCTCGCCGCCGCGGATGAGCATGTCCTTGGCACGATCGACAATCGTGCAGAAACCCTCGGCGTCCAGACGCGCGAGATCGCCGGTGCGCACCCAGCCATCGACGAACGTGCGCGCGGTGTCCGCCGGCTTGTCCCAGTAGCCGCGCACGACGTTGGGGCCGCGCGCCCACAGCTCGCCGATCTCGCCAGCCGGCAGCTCGCGCCCGCCGTCGATGCTCATGATCTTCAGATCGCAAACCGGCGCGGCCGGGCCGCAGGAATCGGGGCGGTTGAGATAATCCTCGCCGCTGTGATGCGTGCAGACGGCGGAGGTCTCGGTCATGCCCCAGCCGTTGCCGGGAAGCGACCGGGGAAACGTCTCGCGGATCTTGCGCACCAGCTCGGGCGCCGACGGCGCGCCGCCGTAGGACAGCGTTTCGAGCGATGAAAGGTCGTATTTCGATCGTTGCGGATGCTCCACCAGCTGCCAGGCGATGGTCGGCACGCCGCCGGCATGATTGACCTTCTCGCGCTCGATCAGCTGCATCGCGAGCTCGGCGTCCCATTTGCGCATCATCACGATCTTGCCGCCGGTGAACATGGTCGGACCCATCACCGCAAACGCGCCCGTGGCGTGGAACAGCGGGATGGCGAGCAGCCCGACGCGCTGCGGCGCCGTCTTGGGATCGATCTGCGGTACCGGCTCGCCGCGGCGCAGGAAGTTGCGCAGGCCAGAAATCGCGTAGGCGAAGATGTTCGACAGCATGTTGCGATGGGAGCCGACCGCGCCTTTGGCGGTGCCGGTCGTCCCCGAGGTGTAGAGAATCGTCACATCGTCGTCGCCGGAGAGCACGACGTCCGGCATGCTTCCCTGCGGGAGCGAACCCCAACCGGACGGCTTGCCGACGACATCCTCCAACGCGCGCGCCGGAGGCGGCGCCGCGCCCGGGATGCGGCTTGCATAGACGCGCCGCAAGTCCGGACAACGATCGACGATGGAGGCGATGCGCTCAAATCGCTCCGCGTCGGCAAAAACGAACCTGGCGCCGCTATCCCTGAGCCCGTATTCCAGCTCCTGTCCGCTCCACCAGGCATTCAGCGGCGTCACGATGGCGCCGGCCAGCGCCGCGGCGAAGAACACGACCGGCCACTCCGGAAGATTGCGCATGACGAGAGCGACACGGTCCCCGCGCTCGAGACCCTGCGCCTGCAGCTCGGCCGCCAGCGCCAGCGTCGCCCGGGCAAACGCTTCGTAGGTGACCCGCTCGCCTTCGTGGACGACGAATTCGCGGTCACCATATGAGCGCGCAATCAGGAACAGGTCCCGCAGCGTGGCCGGAGCGTGTTTCCAAACGCGGGTCTTCACGCCGCGGATGAATACCTCGTCCATCTCAAAGGGAGAACCCGCCGCCGTGAGAAGGGCATGGGCCCGCGCGATCGAAATGGCCGGCCAAGGCTTTGCGTCCACAAGCACCTCCAGCGTTCTCATTCCCATCTTCACCTCTGTGATGCAGCGGCGCAACGCCGCCGTGGCCTTGTCTCCACGTCGCGATTGACGATCCCACTGCCGGCGGTCTACGACTGCCTGCGCGTAAGGTTTAGGGAACGCGGTGCGATACCGCGGCTGCCCCCGCAACTGTGACCGGCGAGAACACGTCCCGATGCCACTGAAGCGATGCTTCGGGAAGGCGGACGAGAGACCAAGACCCGGAAGCCAGGAGACCTGCCTTGCGCCGTCGTCCTGTTTTCGGTCGGGGTGCGCCGGGGACTGCGGGGGAAACCGTCGCGACGACAATGTGGAGTCGTCGACGCGGGGTCCTGATGTTCGCAATCCTTTCGCAGCGCATAGCGTCCCGTGTGCCGGCTCTTGGCCAAGACCAGGAGAACGTCATGCAAAAACTGTCATTCACCCTCTTCGCTGCCACCGCCCTGGCAACAGGCGCGCTGGCCGCGGAAACGCCGGAAACCATCGTGGTCACGGCGACGCGCACTTCCCAGCCGCTGGAGGTGACCGGGACCTCCCTGTCGATCGTCACCGCGCAGGATCTGCAGACCCAGCAGATCTCCATGGCAACGGATGCCCTGGCGGAACTGCCCGGCGTCACCGTGGTGCGCAACGGCGGCGTCGGCCAGACGGCGGACGTCCTGATGCGCGGCGCGGAAGCCGGGCAGACCCTGGTCGTCATCGACGGCGTGCGCATCAATGATCCCAGCGCCACCAGCGGCATCGCGCTGCTCGGCGACGTCCTGGTCAACGGTATCGACCGCATCGAGGTGCTGCGCGGCCCGCAATCGACGCTGTACGGCAGCGACGCCATCGGCGGCGTGATCAACATCATGACGACCCGCGGCGGCGACAGCCCTTACGCCGTCCGCGCCGAAGCCGAGGGCGGCTCGTTCGACACCTATCATGTGAACGCCGCGGCCAACGGGACCGTGGGGTCGGTGCAGTACGGCGCCGCGGCCGACTACTACGGCACCAACAGCGTCTCGGCCGCGGATAGCCGCAACGGCAACCGGGAAGCAGACGGCTATCACCATCTCGGGCTCACGGGGAACGTGCGCTGGCTGGCCAGCGACGCGGTGAGCGTGGACGCGCGCATCTACTACACCAGGGCGCGCGACAGCTTCGACGGCTATCCGCCGCCCAACTACACCTTCCAGGACACCCACGAATTCGGACGCAACACGCTGGTCGCCGCCTATGGCGGCGTGAACCTGTCGCTGCTGGACGACCGCTTCCGCAGCCGCTTCGCCGTCACCCGCACCGACACCGACCGGCTGACCTTCGATCCCTCGTCCAGCCCCGAAGAGACCTTCTTTGCCCGCGGCGGCGCCACGCGGCTCGAATACCAGGGCATCTTCGAGGCCGACAGCGCCAACGAGGTGACCTTCGGGGCGGAGAGCGAGACCACCACCCTCGTCACCCAGAGCATCTACGACAGCGCACCGACCTCCGGCAGCGACCGCATCAACGGATTCTACGCTCAGTGGCAGAGCACGCCGACGAACGGCCTGACGGTGACCGGCGGCGTCCGCTACGACGACGACCGGGAGTTCAAGGGCCATACCTCGGTCAAGCTGGCCGCGGCGTGGCAAGTGCTCGAGGCGACGACGCTGCGCGCCAACTACGGCGACGGCTTCAAGGCGCCCAGCCTGTACGAGCTGTTCTCCCAGTATTCCAATCCGGTTGCGGCGCTCAAGCCCGAGACGGCCCGCGGCTGGGAGGCCGGCATCGACCAGGGCCTGCTCGACGGCCGGCTCATGGCATCGCTCACCTATTTCGAGCGGCGCACCAACGACCAGATCGATTTCTTCTCCTGCTACGGCGTGACATCGCCGGCCTGCAGCCTGCGCGCGGCGGAAGGCGGCTACTACTACAATGTCGACCGGTCGCGGGCGACGGGCGCGGAAGCGACGCTGGCGGCCCGGGTCACCGATGCTCTGACGGTGAGCGCCAACTACACCAACCTGACGGACATCGACCTTGCGACCGGGCTGCAGCTGGCGCGGCGCCCGCGTGACTCCGCCAACGTCACGCTGACCTGGCGGCCCGAGGCGGACGCCACACTCGGCTTCTCGGTCGATTACATCGGTACGCGCTACGACGATGCCGGACATTTCACGCCGCTCAGGGCCGCCACGCATGCCAACCTGTTCGCCTCGTACAAGGTGACGGAGGAGATCGAGCTCTTCGGCCGGATCGAAAACGTGCTGAACGACGGCGCCGAGCCTGTGGCAGGATACGGCACCCCCGGGCGGGCGTTCTATGCGGGGGTGAGGACGAGCCTCTAAATCAGCCGGCGCGCCGCAGGAGCTGAACGGGCCTGGCCTTGTAGAAGAGGCCGGGCGCGTTCTCCACCGGCGTGAAGCCGACGCCCACGCCCGCCACCGATTCCGCCGGCCCGACCAGCAGCGCCCCGTCGGGCGCCAGGATGTCGGCGATGCGGTCGATCACGGAGAGGCGCGTCTTCTGATCGAAGTACATCAGCACGTTGCGGCAGAACACGACGTCGAGGTCGGGCAGCCAGCCGAAGGAATCAAGCAGATTGAACTTGCGGAACGTCACCATGCGGCGCAGATGCGGCGTGATCCGCCAACTGTTGCCTTCCTGGGTGAAGCAGGTCAGCAGGCGGCGGATGGGAAGGCCGCGCTGCACCTCGAACTGGGAGTACAGCCCCTCTTCCCCCCGCGCGATCATCTGGCCGTTGATGTCGGTGGCGTAGAGATCGATGGTCCAGCCCTCGGCCAGCAGCTTGCGGTCGTCGAGCAGCATCGCCAGCGAGTAGGCTTCCTGCCCCGCCGCGCAGGCGGCGCACCAGATCGACAGGCGCTTGGTGGAGGCGCGCGCCACCAAGAGCGACGGCAGCACGATGTCGCGGAACTCGTCGAAGGTCTTGCGGTCGCGGAAGAAGGCGGAGTCGTTGGTGGTCATGGCCTCGATGACGGCCTGGACCAGGGCTTCGTGCCCGTGGCGCAGCTCGGCGAGGAGCGAAGCGGTGTCCTTGAAGCCGAAGCGGCGCATCACCGGCCCCAGCCGGTTCTCGACCAGGTGACTCTTCTTCTCGGTCAGCACGATGCCGGCCCGCCGCTGCATCATGGCGGCGAGATGGGCAAAGTCCTGATGCGGCGCGGAAGAGCCCACGACTTACATCAACCCCACTTCGGAGAACTTCGCCTCGATGATGCTCTTGTCGAACGGCTTCATGATGTACTCGTCGGCGCCGGCGCCCAGCGCCTCGCTGATGTGGGAGACGTCGTTCTCGGTGGTGCAGAACAGCACGACGGGCACCGAGCCGTTCTTCTCGGCGCGCACGCTGCGCACGAATTCGACGCCGCTCATATGCGGCAGATTCCAGTCGAGCAGGATGACGTCGGGCATGTTGCGCCGGCACAGCACGAGCGCCTCTTCGCCGTTGTCGGCTTCGACGGTGTGGAAGGCGAGTTCCTTGAGGATGCGGCAGGTGATCTTGCGGATCACGCGGCTGTCGTCGACAACGAGACACGTTTTCATGAACAGCCCGGTCGCTGCTTGATGCCGCCAAAGGGTAGCGGGTGAAAGTAAATGCCCGCTTTACCGCCTCAGGTTGAAATTGTCGTATCAGCCCGCCACGATTTCGACTTCGCCTTCGCGCGCCGTCATCGTCAGCCCGGCGTTGAGGCCCTTGGCGAGACGCGCCGTCAGTGCCGGCTGGACGCCGCGCGCGTCGTGGCCGTTCATCTCGCCGCCCTGCAGGCCGCGGTGGACGTCTTCGACGATGCGCGCGCCCTGGCCGCTGGCCACGATCTTGAACCCGAACGCCCCCGGCTCCGGATTCGTCTCGATCCGGACGCTGCCGCCGCGCGGCAGACAATCCGCCGCAATCAGCGCCGTGTTCATGATCAGCTTGGCCCAGTCCTTCGGCCAGTTGATGTGCGGTGCCTCCCACTGCAGCGAGACCTTGCCGCCGCTCAGCAAGCCGCTGACCAGGCGGCAGACTTCGCCCAAATCCAGTTCCGCCCCGGCGGAACCCGCCGCCCCGAAAGCGATCCGCATGAACTGCAATCGGGCCAGCGCCTGGGCCGCGCTGGACGTGACAATCTTGAGCGCATCGGCCCGCATCGCTGCGTCACGCTCGTCCTCCAGGACCTCCAGCCCGTTGACCACGGCGCCCAGCGGCCCCACAAGATCGTGGCAGACCCGGCTGACGAGAAATGCCGAGAAGTCGAGGTCGTTCATGGGTCTCCTGCGGGCTATGCGAGCGTGGCGGGAATTGGTTATCGTCTGATTTGCAGCTTAAGGAAAGCTTAATGGGTTCGATGCTGGCGCCGGGACAATGGGTCGTGCTGGAGACCGCCCCCGACTGGGGACTGGGCCAGGTGCAGTCGGTGACCGGCCACCGCGTAACCGTCAATTTCGAGCACGCGGGCAAGCAGCTGGTCCGCGATGACGTGGCGGGCCTGACGCCCGTCGAGGATCCGGAGGACCGATGACCGAATCCCATGCCCACGCCGCCTCGCCCATGCTGCGGGCGCTCGCCACGATCGCCTATGACGCCGGCGCGATCGTGCTGGAGCATTACACCGAAGAGATCACCGCGACGCACAAGGAAGACCTGTCGCCAGTGACCGAGGCCGACGTGCAGGCCGAGCGCTTCATCCTGAAGCGGCTGGCGCAACTGGCGCCGGGCATTACCATCGTGGCCGAAGAAGACACCGCCGCCGGGCACGTCCCCAAGGTCGGCCACCGCTTCTTCCTGGTCGATCCGCTGGACGGCACCAAGGAGTTCGTCAGCCGCAACGGCGAGTTCACCATCAACATCGCCGAGATCGTCGAAGGCAAGCCGGTGCGCGGCGTCGTCTATGCCCCCGCCAAGGACCGCATGTTCTTCGGCGAAGTGACCTCGGGCGCCTATGAGAGCCCCGCCCCGCCGGGCGGTGCCCCCGATTTCGCCGAGGCCCGCCAGATCCAGGCGCGCGCGCCGGGGTCCGACGGGCTGGTCGTCGCCATCAGCCGCACGCACAACGACAAGAAGACCGAGGAGTATCTGGCGGCCTACCGGGTGAAGAATTTCGTGGTCTCGGGCTCGTCGCTGAAATTCTGCCTGATCGCCTCGGGCGAGGCCGACCTCTATCCCCGCCACGGGCGCACCATGGAGTGGGACACTGCGGCGGGCCACGCCATCCTGGCGGCGGCGGGCGGCACGGTGACGACGCTCGACGGCAAGGCGTTCAACTACGGCAAGGTGGGCGAGAAGTTCGCCAACCCGTATTTCGTGGCGCGCGGCCTGGACGGCAAAAGCCTTTAGCGCTCGGTCCTTCGGCGCGGATGATTGGGCGGGGCGATTGAGACTCTCCTGCATGTCGTCTCCATCCCTTGATGGGCTTTGGTGCGATTCCACAACGCCTTGATCTTTGATGTTCGGAATTCGGTTTTTGGGGGGACCCCCTCCCTCCCCCTCTCTGATCGGCGCCGCGTCGATGGCGAGCGGATCACTGGGCCAACGCCTGGGGTTTCTTTCGTGTAATCCGCAAGAAGCTCCATGGCCATCTCATCGCCTGTCGCCGCCACGCCGACGCATGACCCGGCCTAAATGGGAAGCGGCGCAAAGCGTTTCAAGGCTATGCGACGATGCGAGCGCTGTCGGGAATGCACCTGATTGACGGGAGCGCATAGAGTCGACGGTGGAGATTGTCTTGCTTGGATGCCGGCCCAGGACTCACGGATTTGTTCTTGAAGCGACAGATAGCGGTTGGCAATTAAAATCGACTCTGACCCCGTTTCTTACCGTTTCTTAATTACCGTTTCTTAATCGCTAGAAGACCCCATCCAACGTATGGGACCGCGCGACCTGCAACTCTGCCTATGGCATGACCAAGCGCTTCGCGGCCCACTTTAGAACCAAGAAAACTACCCACTCGGCGCAATACTGTTGATGCAACGGATGTTCCACCGGTGCCGCCACTAATAGCAGCCCCCGGATATGGGAGCAACCGTTGCCCCGACAACGTTATGAGTGAACCAATAGCTGTGAGCCCATACTGTTCGTCGATGCAATGCTCTAGACATTGGCCAAAATCCTTCGTTGGATCGGACTTCGCATCGTTGCAAGGTTTCGCAGAACTGAAAAACTGAGGCTTGCTTCCCGTGTCGTACTGGAGTGGGTTTGGAGTTACCGAGACAACAGGAGGTGGTGGCGGGTCGTCCTTTGGTTTATGGCCCGTTACGACAACGGTCTCGGTCGGTTTGGGCAGCGCAACAGGAGGTGGTGGCGGGTCGTCCTTTGGTTTATGGCCCGTTACGACAACGGTCTCGGTCGGTTTGGGCAGCGGGTCAGTACATTCTGGGGGTAATAGGGGTCAGGGGGTAATAGGGGTCAGAGTAGATTTATTCATCTCCCCGCGCCATTGTATCTCCCGCCTCGATGAGGGAACCAGCCATGGCGCGCCTTGGACGCTACTTTGTCGCGGATCAGCCGCTGCATGTCATCCAGCGCGGCAACAACCGCCAGGCCATCTTCTTCGACGACGGCGACTACGTACGCTATCGCGATTGGCTGGCGGAAGCCGCGACGGAATACGGCTGCGCCATCCATGCCTATGTGCTGATGACCAACCACGTCCACCTGCTCGTGACGCCGGCGAAGAAGGACAGCCTGCCGCGCCTGATGCAGTCGCTCGGCCGGCGCTATGTGCGCTTCGTCAACCGGGCCTGGGGGCGCACGGGAACGCTGTGGGAGGGCCGCTACCGCGCCGCGCCGATCGACAGCGAGGCGCATTTCATCGCCTGCTGCCGCTACATCGAACTGAACCCGGTGCGCGCGGGCATGGTGCGCCAGCCGCGCGCCTATCCGTGGTCGAGCTATCGCGCGCATGCGCTGGGCAAGCCCGACGCGCTCCTCAGCGACCATCCGCTGCTGCGCTCCCTGGGGCGCGGCGCTGCCGCGCGGCAGGAGGCCTATCGCGCCCTGTTCCGCGAGGCGCTGGGCGAGACGTTCCTCGCCGAGCTTCGCGCGGCGACCAACGGCGGCTGGGCGCTCGGCGGCCAGCAGTTCCAGCGCGCCATCGCCAAGGCCGCCAAGCGGCGGGCGGCGCCGCTGCCCAAGGGCCGGCCGGCCAAGGCGCGCGACCAGCGGCAGTTAAATCTACTCTGACCCCATTTTATTCTCATTTTATTCTGACCCCATTTTATTTTGCATTATTTTGCGGTTGGCAATTAAAATCGACTCTGACCCCGTTTCCTTCTTCCGTTTTAGGCATTTTGGGCGGGTTCCGCGCGGGTGGAACCCGGCGGAACGGCCGGCGCCGCCCGCGCGTTTCCCAACGCAGACCGCGGGAACGCACCCCATGCCGCTGATGAGCCTTATCGTCATCCTGATCGTCGTCGGCGTCGTGCTGTGGCTGATCAACACCTTCATTCCGATGGATCCGCGCATCCGATCGATCGTCAACGCCGTCATCGTCATCGCCGTGATCATCTGGCTGCTCCGGGTGTTCGGGCTGCTCGATACGTTGTGGAACATCCGCGTCGGGCGCCCCTATTAGCGCGCGCCAACGCGCCTAGCCGGTCTTCGCGGGGATTTGCCGCTTGAGGTAGCGGTATTCGTGCCAGGTCAGGGCGATGACGACGAGGTCAAGGGCCGTCACCACCAGCAGCCACGGCGAATGGGTGCCGGCGTAGCGGTCGAGCTGGTAGGCGATGAACAGACCGAAGACGACAAGCGATACCGGATAATACCAAAGCCGCTCGCGCAGCAGGCCCGCGATCACCCAGAGCTTGATGAGGCCGTGCCCCAGGAGATAGACGGCGAGGAAATGCTGCGTGCCGAGCGACAGGCGCTGGGCGGCCTGCAGCAAGGCGTTGGCGATCACATCATGAGGGTCCTCCGCCAGCTCGCCCTGGGTGATCCGCGCCGCCACGGCCAAGAGGAACTGGTGCGTGGCAAAGAATGCGGCGATGCCGCCGGCGACCTCCGTCAGGGCGAAGAGGCCCTTGATCCAGACGCTGATGCGAAACAAGCGATGGATGCGCCGTTCGTATCTGTTCACGTTTTCCGCCTCCGCCCGCCGCGATGCCCCCAGGATAGAGCATTTCCGGGCGCGCCCCACTTTCACGCCCGCCCGGGTTCCGGCAACCCGCACGAATGATCTCGGATCACGCGAGGCGCGCCGTGAAGGCGTCGAAGGCCGTCCAGAAGCGGGCGCGGATGGAGTCCTTCTCCATCAGGATCTCGTGCTGCGCGTCCTTCAGTTCGACATAAGCGGCGTGGGGAAGCTGCGCCGCGAAGCGACGTCCGACCTCGACGCGGGCGACGCGGTCGCGGCCGGCGCCGGCGTACAGCGCCGGCAGCCTGATCGCCTCGGCATAGCCAGGCGCAGCGATCGCGGCCATGGAGCGCCAGGCGGCGGCGATCCAGGCCCAGGTCGGCCCCGCCACGCGCAGCGACGGCCTGGCTGCGATGATCCTGCGGGTGCGGGCGTAGCGCGCGCGGTCGCTGGTGCAAAGCTGATGATCGAAATCGACGGTCAAGGGATCGCGATCCATGCCCCAGGCAAAATCGTCAGCCTGGCCCAAGGCGCCGTAGATCGCCGGCACGGTGCGCACCATCCACAGCGGATAGCCGCGGGTCTGCAGCGCCAGCATCGGCGCCGTCAGCGCGGCGGCGCGAAAGTCGCCCGGCCTGTCGTGCAACCGGCGCAGCAGGATGTGCCCACCCATCGAATGGGCCAGCACAAGCGGGCGGTGCGCGATGGGCTTCACGACCTGATCGAGGAAGCTCGCGAGATCGTCGTCGTATTCGGCGAAATCGCGCACATAGATCTTCAAAGGATCGGGCAGCGGCCGGGCGCTGCCACCCTGGCCGCGCCAGTCGAAGGTGGCGACCGTGAAGCCGCGCGCCTTCAATTCGCCGATCACCTCGACATATTTCTCGATGAATTCGCCCTGGCCGGACAAGAGCACGCAGACGCCACGCGGCGAAGCCGCCTCGAACACGGCGGTGCGCAGGCGCGTGCCGTCCCGGGCCGCGATGTATCTGGGCGCGAACGTCAGAATGGGAGACGGCGGCGATGGCGCAGGATTCGATGTGTCCGTGTGCTGCCCCGCGCGCAGCCCGGCGCGCTCTGGGCCCCAGGCGCCGAGCGCCGCGAAGGCCGCTCCGCCAACCACGACGGCCCGTCTGGATGCCATATCCCCTCCTCGCAGCGACGCCATCATAATCCATTCGCGGATCACGGGTTGGGATTGCGGCGCATTGCCGGCGATGGAAATCAGATGGCGAAGTGGCCCCCTCCGTCCCGCCCGCGCGGGCTCGACACCTCAACCGTAAACGGGGGAGGAAAGAAACACCTCACTGATCGTAGTGATGCCGGCTGGAATAGAAGACGAGCCACATCAGGCCGCCGCCCAGGCCGATCGTGAACAGGATGCCCAGGGCCAGGAACAGCCAGCCCAGCCCGCTCATCGGCACCCCCGACAGGGCCGTCCAGGCGTGCACCGCGTAAGCGATCGCCACACCCAGGAAACCCACCAGCACCACGATGGCGATCCAGCCCCCCGGCCCCAGGCGGTTGTCCCTTTGACGCTCGGTCATCCTTCGGCCTCTTCCCGTCCAACGCGCAGCGATACCATGGAGTTGCCATATTTGTTCTCAAGCTGTGGCGCAAAATTCATGCGGCGCGAACGATCGGCCCGGATAGGATGTCGCGCCGGCGGGGCATTTGAGCGATGATTCGCCCCGCAAGGCCGTCTGATTCGAGAGGAGTAAAGCTTGATGTTGAGGCGAAAACTGCTTGCCACCGCCGTCGCCTTCGCGTTCGCCACCGCCCTCGCGGTGCCGGCCGGGGCCGAGCGCGAAGACGACGCCACCTACACCGAGCAGGAGATCACCCACGCCGCCGCCGACTTCTTCGGCGTCACCACCGAAGTCGCCGCCAAGGCGGTGCAGCACGTGTTCAAGGACCAGGGCCAGCCCGACGCCTACATCAAGGGCGACGAAGGCTCGGGCGCCTTCGTGGTCGGCGCGACCTACGGCTCCGGCTGGCTGATCCGCAAGAATCACGATCCGCGCAAGATCTATTGGAAGGGGCCGTCGGTCGGCTTCGACGTCGGCGGCAACGCCTCCAAGGTGTTCACCCTGATCTACAATCTGCGCAGCGACCGGCGGCTCTATCAGCGCTTCCCCGGCGCCGAGGCGACGATCTATGTCGTCGCCGGCATCAGCGTGATGTACATGCGCTCGGGCGGCGTGACGCTGGCTCCGATGCGCACAGGCGTCGGCTGGCGCGCCGGCATCAACGCGCAGTACCGCGTGTTCTCCGACCGGCGCGACTGGTTCCCGCTGTAGGACCGGGCTGCGCCCCGCCCTTTGCGGGCGCGTGGACGCTCAGCCGCCGGTTTCGGCGGCGGGCGTCTCGATGCTGCCGGCGGGCTTGGGCAGATAGAGGAGCAGCGCGGCGGCCACGTAGGTCGACGACGCCGTGCCGATCACGATGCCGAACAGGATGGCGCCGGTGAATTCCTTGAGCGCCGGGACGAACAAGAGCAGCGGAATGATGGTGATGGCGGTGGCGGCCGAGGTCAGGATCGTCCGCGTCAGCATCTGGTTGGTCGACAGGTTGATCAGGTCGGTGAGCGCCATGCGCTTGTACTTGCGCCGGTTCTCGCGGATGCGGTCGAACACCACCACCGTGTCGTTGATCGAATAGCCCGCCAGGGTCAACAGCGCCGCGATCGAAGTCAGCGTGAAGTCCCAGTGCAGCACCGAGAACAGGCCTGCGGTCACCAGCACGTCGTGGCCGGTGCAGATCGCCGCCGAGATGCCGTACTGCCACTCGAAGCGGAACGCCACCCAGATGGCGATGGCGATGATGGCCAGAATCGTGGCGTTGACGCCGCTCTGGAACAGCTCGCCGGAAACCTTGGGTCCGATCACCTGGGTGTTGAGGAAGTCGTAGCCCTTGCCGAGCCGGTCCTTGATCACCTTGGCGACCGCATTGCCGTCCTGGTTGGCCTTGGGCTGCACGCGGATGAGGACGCAGGAATTCACCGGCTTGTCGCAGGTGCCCCCGCCGATCGACTGGATCTGGAAATCGTTGAAGCCCAGCGCCGACACCTCGGAGCGCACACGCCCGACGTCGATCACCTGAGCCGCCTTGGCCTGAATCTGCACGCCGCCCGTGAAGTCGATGCCCAGGTTGAAGCCGTGGGTGGCGATCGAGATGATCGAGATCAGAAGCAGGATGCCGTCGAGCGCGAAGGCGTAATAGCGCGCGCCGATGAAGTCGATCTTGGTGGCTTCGGGAAGAAATCGCAGGAGAGGCATGAAGTTACCGGTCCGGAGGGCGCGCACACTTAACGGTATTGGGCGCAAGGAACAAGCGCCGCGACGGGGGGGCGAGACAAGCGCCGCGCCTGCGCCCGAAAGGAGAAGGGGTTCGCACGGCTCGCGCGCGAAGGAGAGTGGGTTCGTGGCCCGACCCCCACCCGATCCGGCCCCGCTCCGGGGGCCGGATCGACCTCCCCCCTTTAAAGGGAGGAACAGTCATGAGGCGACCACGGCTTTCCCGGCCTGCGACCGGATGGCTCACGGGTTTGGGCTGGACAGCCGCGTTATTTCGATATATCTGGAAATATAGAAACCAAGAGAAGCCAAGGCATGGACGCCGAGCCCGACAAGGATGTCACCCGCTACGCCGACATGATGGCGGCGATGGGCGCCGAGCCGCGGCTGAGGATCATGCGCCTGCTGCTGGCCGCGCACCCCGGCGGCCTGGTGGTGGGCGAGATCGCCGGCGAGCTGGCCATCCCCCTCTCCACGCTTTCCCACCACCTCGACAAGCTGAAGAGCGAAGGGCTGGTGGGCGTGCGCCGCGAATCGACTTTCCTGCGCTACAGCGCCAACCACGATGCGCTGCAGGAGCTGCTCGGCTTCCTCTACGCCGAGTGCTGCTCGCGCAACAAAGTCGTCGAACCCCAGAAAATCACCTGCTGCTGACCGGAGGAAACGATGTCCGCAACCGACGTGAAGGAAACCGTCCGCCAGAAATATGCCGAAGCCGCACGGCGCGCCGCCGACTCGGACAAGTCCTGCTGCTGCTCGGGCAAGAAGACGCAAGTCGACGACGCCATCAGCAAGAACCTCTACGCGGACGCCGAGATTGGCGCGCTGCCCGAGAAGGCGGTGCTCGCTTCCCTGGGCTGCGGCAATCCCACGGCACTCGCCGAACTGAAGGCGGGAGAGATCGTGCTCGATCTCGGCTCGGGCGGCGGCATCGACGTGCTGTTGTCGGCGCGCCGCGTGGGTCCCACGGGCAAGGCCTACGGACTCGACATGACCGACGAGATGCTGGCGCTCGCCCGCGACAACCAGAAGAAGGCGGGTCTCGCCAACGTCGAATTCCTCAAGGGCGAGATCGAGGCGATCCCCCTGCCCGACCGCTCGGTGGACGTCATCATCTCGAACTGCGTCATCAACCTATCGGGCGACAAGGACAAGGTGTTTCGCGAGGCCTACCGCGTGCTCAAGCCGGGCGGGCGTTTCGCCGTTTCCGACATCGTGGTGCGCGGCGAGGTTCCCGAACACATCCTGAAGAACGTGCTGTTGTGGGCGGGCTGCGTCGCCGGCGCCCTGCAGGACGGCGAATACAAGCGCAAGCTCGAAGCCGCCGGCTTCACCGGCGTCGAGATCGAGGTTACGCGCGTGCACCAGGCCGAGAACGCCCGCGAGTGGTTCAAGGAACTCGGCGTCGATTTCGACTCCGTCGCGCCCTATGTCGACGGCAAGTTCGTCAGCGCCTTCATTCGCGCCACCAAGCCCAAGAACTAGGAGGACGCCATGCAAGCCTGCTGCCTGGGAAGCCCGCCGGACCTGGAAATCGGGACCGTCAACAAGACCGTTCTCCTTGTCCTCACCATAATTTTTGCAGCCGGTACCTTCATCATCCTGGGGACCACGCTCGCGGTCTTGACCTAACCGCGCGGCAGTTTGACGATCGGGCGACTTGTTCTAGTGTCGTGGTTTCAAAGTTCGTCGCATTACCGATATCAGCCGCTTGGCGAACTTGGAACCACAGCACTAGGATTCAATATGTTGCTAGTGTCCTTTCGATTCCGAAATTCGCTGGAGACCGATATGAGGATGCGGCGAATTCCGCAATCGGGACACTAGTGTCGGCGGAGGGGGCCGCCGAACGACGATGGAACACTTCGCCCATCATCTCATCGACCTGATCAAGGCCCATCCGGACCTGGCAGTGCTCATCATCGGCGGCACCGCGTTCGGCGAGTCCTTCGCCTTTCTCAGCCTGCTGTTTCCCGGCACCACGATCCTCATCGCCGCCGGCGCCTTGGTGCGCACGGGCGCCATCGATCCCGTCTCCGCCGCCGTGGCGGGCGCCGTCGGCGCCATCGTGGGCGACGCCATCTCGTTCTGGATCGGGCGCAAGTTCGAACCGGTGATCGCGCGCGCCTGGCCCTTCTCCAGGCACCCCGAGAGCCTCCAGAGCGGTTTCGCCTTCTTCAAGCGCTTCGGCTGGGCCAGCGTCTTCATCGGCCGCTTCTTCGGACCGCTGCGCGCCATCGTGCCGCTGGTCGCCGGCATGATGGAGATGCCGCTGCTGCCGTTCTACACCGCCAACGTCCTGTCGGCCGTGATCTGGGCGCCAGCCCTCGTGTTGTCGGGCTACCTGGTCTCGAGCACGCTGCTGAGCGGCCTGTCGATCGAGGACAAGCTGTTGATCGCGGTGCTGGCGGGCGCCGTGGTTGCCGCCATCATTGTCGTGGCACGCCGCGCCGCCCGCGTGCGCTGAGGCATTTTCCTAGCAATTGATGGCGCGATGGCGCGGCACGTGCCGTTGAATTCGAGGCCGCCATCTCGACCGGGCAAGCGTGGGCGTGTAGTTTTGCGGTTACTGACGGTCAACTTTGGCCGTGATTGCGCGACAACCGAGGAAATCGCCCGGCGAAAGGAACTACCGGTTTCGTCGCAGTTCAGCCTTGGCGGACTCGCATGAGGAGCAAGAACAAGTATCCCAAGTGGGACAATCCGTATCTGAACCGCGCCGAAGAGATCAGGATCATTGCCGAGTCGCTGAAGGATCCGGAGTGTCGCGCCATGCTGTTCCGTCTCGCGGACACGTATGACGAAATGGCCCGCACCGTCTGCCACGATGCCGCATTCAAGGGGCACTGAAAGCGCCCTCAATCGACGGTGAGATAGAGGGCGTTGTCCCCGCGCCAGACACGAACCAGCAGCGGCTTGTCCTTCGGCCGGTTCTTCAACAATTGTGCCGCCTGATCGGGGCTCGAAACAGGTGCGCGGCCGAGATCCGTGATGATGTCTCCCTGCTGGATGCCGGAGGCATCCGCCAGACTGCCGGGCTGCACTTGTCCCACATAAGCACCCTTGATCTTGCCCTGGTGGGGATCGCCGTTGGGAATCGGAGCCAGACCGAGTCCCAGCTTGCCCTGTCCGGAGCCCGGAGCAGGCGCATCCTGCGGGTTGGCTGCCACTTCCAGGGGCTGCAGCGTGACGTTGACGTCGCGCGGTCGCCCGTCGTGCAGGACGCTGACCGTCACCCTGGTACCCGGTCCCTGTTCCCCGATGGCGTTGCGCACCTCGCCGCTGTCGAGCAGAGGCTTGCCGTCGATCGCGACGATGACATCGCCCGCCTTGATGCCCACGGTGGCCGCCGGCGTGTTGGGACGGACATCCGCCACCGGGTCTCCGGTTACAACCTGACGGAGCTTCTGCCCGAACACGAGTTCAACGTGGCGCGCGCCCTGGTCGGCACCGAAGGGACCTGCGTAGCGGTGCTGGAGGCCGACATCGGCCTGGTCAAGAATCCGCCCAAGAGGGCGCTGCTGGTGCTGGCGGCGGTGGGTCTCATCGCGGGCACGGTTCTGGTGGGCAGCCGGCGGTGAAAGAGCACGGCACGACGTCGATCGCCTTGCCGCCAGCTAAGTCAGCGGCACCGGACCAGGGTTCGGCGGGAGAAGCGGTGGAATCTGCCTTCCAGGCAAAGCGCCTCAGAACACCATGGTCGCGTTGGACTTCTCGGCGGCGGAGAGGAAGGTGACGACCCCGCCCACTTCGACCCCGTCGATCAGTTCTTCCTGCCTGATGCCCATCACGTCCATGGACATCGAACAGGCCACCAACCGCACGCCTTGTTCCCTTGCGCTGGCGATCAGCTCGGGCAGCAGCTTCACGTTCTTCTTCTTCATGACGTGCTTCATCATGGTGGTGCCCATTCCCATCATGTTCATTTTCGACAGTTTGAGCTTGTCAGGACCTTTGGGCATCATGAAGCCGAACATCTTGGCCAGCAGGTCCTTGCCTTTCGAACTCGCCGGCTTGCGCAGGACGTTCAATCCCCAGAACGCGAAGAACATGGTGACCGGGCTGTCCATGGCCGCCGCTCCGTTGGCGATGACGAACGCGGCAAACGCCTTGTCGAGATCGTCGGAAAACATCAGCAGCGTCTTGCCGTCGCAGACGTTCGCCTGTCCCGGCCTTGCATCTTCCATCGTCGTATCCATCGTTTCAGGTCCCTTCACCGGTAAACCAGCATGCTCTAGCGGCCCGCCGACGCCTTTCGACGGCAGGCGGCCAAGGTGCTGGCAATGTCGTTGATGACGAGCCTGTTGCCGGCGGCCTTGCCAAGGTTCACCCAGCAGAACGGGCACATGGTCACCACGTTTTTCCCCTCGGCTTCGAGTTGATCCACGCGATTTCCCGAAATTCGGTGCGCCTCGGACGGGAACAGCGACTCGATCGGTCCACCGCAGCAGTGCGTCGACTTGGCGGCCAGTTTCGGTTCGCGAACGGCGAGGCCCGCCGCCCGCAGCAGCTCGCGGGGTTGTTCGGCAATGTTCTCGTAGCGCGCATAGACGCAGGAGTCGTGCACCACGACTTCCCCGTTCACCGGCGCCACGGCCTTCGGGTGCTTCTCAGCCAGCACTTCCAGGTAGTTCTGGACCTCGATGTCAAAATCCTTGACGAAGTGCGGATATGCCCGGCGGAACATCTTGGTGGTATGCGGGTCCACCGTGATCAGGCGCCTGACCCCCAGCTTCTTCAGATGCGCCGCCACACGACGGGCATGCCGGCCGAAGGCCTCGTCAAGTCCGTTGTCATAAAGAAGCGGGCCGGCGTAGAACTCGTCCTCATACAGATAACCGAACTCAATACCCGCGTCGCGAAGCAGCCCGACGATGTCGCGCAACACCTGGTTGGACCGTCGCGCCTTTTTCGGCGACGCGACCAGGCTCATGAAGAAGGACAGGCTTACGAGCTTGTTGACCAGGCGGCCCAGGCCGAAGAACCGGGTGAGAAACGAATTCTCGAGCAAGGCAAGCTGCGAGGACATCGCCTCGATGGCCGGCACCATCTGATACATGTGCCCGGTGTAGAGAACCGTCTCGCCGCCGCGCGGCAGGTCGAGCCCACGGGCCCAACCGGTCGCCGTCCGTTTCGACAGGGGCAGAACGCTGCCGCGCTGGCGCACGTTGTCGGCAAAAATTCCAAGGATGGGTGCAATCGGAATGGGCATGCGGTCTTCCTAAGTCAGGTCGAAGTCTTCCCGGGTGATCAGGCAACGCAGCGTGCGCATGTTCTCGGCGATGCGGACGCCCTGCGGACAGTTGGCTTCGCACATGCGGCACAAGAGGCAGGAGAAGATCTGCGGGATGCTGGCGCGGACTTCGTCTCCAAGACCCAGCATGGCCTCGCGGAACAGCTTGCGGGGAAGGATCTTGTAGCCCAGCGGACACAGCGCCGTGCAGGTGCCGCAGTGGAAGCACGAGCCCGCGTTGAATCCCTCCTCCTTCTTCAAGCGGGCCGCCAGGTCCGACGATACTCTGATCATGTTGTCCCTCGTCGCCCTCTCACGGCCGCTTCATGAGCTCGTATTGGAAGTATCCGTCGGCGCCTGCGCGGCCGATCCCTTCGACCAGGCCATAGCGGCGCATCCCGAACAGCCAGACCATGACTTCCCGCGACGGGCAGCCGAGGATCTCGGCCAGTTCGGGAATGGTCTTCGGGCCCTGTTCCAGAAGATCTGCGATGCGGTCCCGCATGACCATTTCGTCCTGGGCGATATCGAGCATGTCGCGCAGTTGCGTCCGGGACTCGCTCATGCCGGCACCGTTTCCTTGAGACTCGCATCGATCATGGCCACGATCTGGTCGTCGCGGTAACCCTCGATGACGATGGCGTCCTGCGGGCAGATCGGGACGCAGGCCCCTTCTCCCTTGCACGAGGACTCGATCACGGTCGCCACTTCCTTGTCGCCGTACAGCACGCGCTCGATCGCGCCATAAGGGCAGGCCTTGAGGCATTCGTTGCACCAGACGCACTTGCTGGTGTCGATCTTGGCGACGAGCGGCTCGAGGTCCACATAGCCTTTCTTCAGCAGGGCGCCGGTCCTGGCCACTGCCGCCAGGGACGACGCGACGCTCTCGGCCAGGTTCTTGGGACCTTGCGAAGTTCCCGCGATGCACACGCCGTCGATGGCGGTTTCGACCGGCCGCAGCTTGATGTGAATCTCGTTGTAAAATCCGTCCTTGCTCTTGGGTATCTTCAGCACGTCGTCGAGCGCGCCGTTCTTCCGGGGAACCATGCCGGTGGCGAGCACCACGAGGTCCGCGCCGATCTCCAGCTCTTCGTCGCCCAAGAGCGTGTCCTTGACCTTGACGGCGAGCCGGCCGTTGCGCTGTTCCACGCGCGGCGGATCGCTCGGATCCCAGCGCAGGAAAAGCGCCCCGTCGGCGCGCGCCTTGGCATACACGGTCTCCAGTCGCCCGTAGGTGCGCACGTCGCGATAGAGGTGGTATTGATTGATGGTCCGACCGAACTTCTTCTCATGTTCGTGCAGCAGGCTGCCGCTGAAGGCCGTGGCCATGCAGCAAAAGCGCGAACAGTGCGTGTTGGGCTCCGGGCAGTCTTCGCTTTCCGTCTGGCGGCTGCCGACACAGTAGATGAAGCCGACGTCCCGCACCGGAACGCCCCGGTAGGTCAGCGGGCCGTCGCCCTCCTCGAGCAGCTGGCGGAATTCCTTCAGCGTCACGACGCCGGGCAGGCCCCAGCCATATTCGCCGTCGCGCGGCTCGTAGGGCGTAAACCCCGTGGCCACGACGATCGCCCCGACGTTGAGGGTAAGGTCCTTTTCCCCGCACAGACGGATCGTCACCGTGAAATCGCCGATATGGCCGCTCTTCGCCGTCAGTTCGGCATTGGTGTAGAGAACGACGTTCTCATGGTTCTTGACCTCTTTCAGCAGCTTCGCCACGACCTCGGGGCCATGCTGATGGTCGGGGCCCATCCATCCGACCTGCGAAGTCCACCCCCCAGGCTCGTTTTCGCGCTCGATGACGAAGACCGACAGTCCCATTTCGGCAAGCGCGATGGCGGCGCGCATGCCCGCCACCCCTGCGCCGACGACCAGAACGCGCGGCTGGGTTTCGATGCGAAGCGGGGTGAGCGGATGGGTAAGGGCGCATTTGGCCACCCCGGCACGCACGATGTTGATGCCCTTCGCTGTCGCTGCCGCCTTGTCGCCGCCATGCACCCAGGAGCACTGCTCGCGCAGATTGACGTGCACATATTGGTAGGGATTGAGACCGGCGCGTTGCGCCATGGCGCGGAAGGTGAATGTGTGGAGTTTCGGGGAACAGGAGGCGATCACGAGACCGTCAAGCTTCCTGTCCTTGATCTCGTCGATCATTTCCTGCTGCGAAGCGTCCGAGCAGGCGAACAGATGGGTCCGCGCGACCTCCACATCCGCTTCGCCCGCCAGCGTCCGGGCGACATCCTTGACGTCCACATGATCGGAGATGTTGCCGCCGCAATGACAGACGTAGACGCCGATTCGCCGCTTGTTTGTCATTGCCGCCCTCCCGACCGTTCGAGATAGGCCGCCGCCTGGGTCGCCGCCGCGCCGGAGTGCAGCACGGTGTCGGGGATATCCATCACGCCGATCGTGGTGCCCGCCACGAAGAGGCCATCGACGTTCGTGCGGGCCGGTTCGCTGATGGGATCGACCTCGCGCACGTAGCCGAAATCGTCCGCCGCCAGCTCTCCGCCCTTGTAGAGGGAAAACACGTCGGTATTGGGCAGGAAGCCGACAGTCAGGACCACGAGGTCGTGTTCGCGGATCTTCCGGCCGCCTTCGCCCAGCATGTCTTCGTAGTGCAGAGCCAGATTGCCGTTGGCAAGCTGCTCGATGCGCGCAACCTTGCCCTTGACGAATTCGATCCCCATGTCCTTGGCTTGCTCGTAGAATTCGTTATAGCCCTTGCCGAAGGCGCGAACGTCGATCATGTAGATGGTGATTTCGGCCATCGGCAAAGCGCCCATGGCGAGCTGCGCCTGCTTGATCGCGTACATGCAGCCGATGCGGCAGCACAGCGGATTACACACCGTCTCGTCGCGCGAGCCGACGCACAGGATGATGGCGATGCGCTCAGGCTCCTTGCCGTCCGAGGGCCGCAATACGGCATTGTAGGGTCGAGTCGGCGCCAGCAACCGGTCCATCTGCGGCCCGCTGATCACGTCGGGGAACCGGCCGTATCCCAAGAGCTCCTTGGTCGCGGGATCGAGGATCTTGAAGCCGGTCGAAACCACCACCGCGCCCACATTGAGCGACAGGGGCGTCGGCTTCTGCGCGAAGTCGATGCATTTGGGGGCGCAGACGCTGACGCATTCCATGCACTGGGAGCACTCCGCGCAGTTCATGCAGCGCTGGGCCTCCTGCCGCGCCTCCGCCTCCGACATCGCCTTCTCGTAGCATTCGAAGGTCTTGCGGCGTTCGTCGGGCGGCAGCGCCGGTTGGGGAACGGGGCGCCGCTCCACGAAGCGCTTCGCTTCTTCGAGCACGGCCGCCTTGCCGGTCTTGTCCAAGACGCCATCGAACGGCACGTCGAGCGGCTCGCCCTTCAGGCGACGGTCGATGTAGAACGCCGCCCGGCGTCCTTGCGCGACGGCGTTGATGATCATCGTGGGCGCCGTCACGCAGTCCCCGCAGGCAAAGACATCGGGATCGGCCGTCTGCAGGGTCTGCGGGTTGGCGACCAGAAGGCCTTTGCCGTTCTTCATTTCGGCGGGGAAATCGGTGGTGGACGGCGCCAGGCCGATGGCGAGAACCGCCACGTCGGCGGGAACCGTTTTCTCCGAGCCTTCGATCGGAACCGGGCGACGGCGGCCGCTCTCGTCCGGGGCACCCAAGACCATGCTGATGCATTCGACGGCGACGAGCTTGCCGTCCTTGCCGATGAACCGCTTGGGCGTGCTCATGAGCATGAGCTCGACGCCTTCTTCTTCGGCCCCCCGTATTTCCCAGTCGTGCGCCGGCATCTCCTGGCGCCCGCGCCGATAGTTGATGATGACCCTGCCGGCTCCCATGCGGATGGCGGCCCTGGCCGGGTCCATGGCCGAATTGCCGCCGCCGATGACCATGACGGTCTTGTTCTTCACGTCGGGCAGCTTCCCGACATTGACGTCATGCAGGAATTGCATGCAGCCCACGACGCCATCCAGATCACGACCTTCGATGTCCAGACTGTTTTCGTCCGAGGCGCCGGTCGTGATCAGGACGGCGTCGAATCCCTGCCGTTTGAGCTCCGGCAAAGAGGTCACCCGGTGACCGGTCCTGATCTCGACGCCCAGCGCCGTCACGTTCTTGATGTCGCGGTCGACGACATCCTTGGGAAGGCGGTAGGCCGGTATGGCGGTGCGCAGCATGCCGCCCGCCTCCCTTTCCGCCTCGAAGATCGTCACCTGGTGGCCGAGACGCGCGAGGTAGAAGGCGGCGCTCAGTCCCGCCGGACCGGAACCGACGATCGCGACGCGCGTCTCCAGTTGGTTCTCGACCGGACCGTATTCCGGTTCGGGGTGCTCGGCATAGTAGCGGTCGACCATGAACCGCTTGATGGCGCGGATGTGAACCGTGCCCTCCTTCTCGCCGCGCGTGCAGTCTGATTCGCACGGCGCATAGCAGGCCCGCGCCAAACTGCCCACCAGAGGCGCATTTTCGAGATGCAGGGCGAACGCCTCCTTGTAGCGGCCCGCCCTGACCAGCGAGACGTAGCCGCTCGCCTTGACGTTGGCCGGACAGGTGAAGGTGCATGGCGCCTCGCCGCGCCGTTGGATCACGGCCTTCTTGGGCACCGCCTGCGGAAAAGCGATGTGGGCCGCCCGGCGCGTGACCAGGCCGTAGTTGTACTCGTCCGGAATGGCGACCGTGCAGATTTCTTCGCACTTGCCGCACCCTGTGCAGGCGTCGAAGTCGACAAAGCTCGCTTTCTTGTGCAACTCCACGGCAAAGGAGCCGTCGGAGTTGCGCGCGATGGCGTCGACCTCGCTGTAGGTCATGAGCTGCACGTTGGGGTGATGCGAAACCGACGCCATTTTCGGCGTCACGATGCAGCTGGCGCAATCGAGCGTCGGAAACACCTTGCTGAGGAGGATGGCCCGCCCGCCGACGCTGGCGTTCTTGTCCACCAGCAGAACGCGGTAGCCCATGTCGCCCATCGACGCCGCGGTTTCCATGCCGGCGACGCCGGCGCCGACAACCATCACGTCGTAGTCGAGAAGACGTCCATCGGCGTCAGGCTTCAACACGCTTCAGCTCCTGTTGAAAATTGTTCATATGCGCGACGAAGTTATCGGCGCATACGGAACAAAGGCCCGCCATCTTCAACCGCTTCGGGCTGATCCCGTGCTCTTTCAGGAGTGTCTGGGCCCGAGACACGAGCGCGCTGGTGCGGCTGGTGCAATCGGGAAGATAGGCGCAGTCGCCTCCGCAGGCGGCGATGAACACGCCATCGAAACCGTGCTGCAGGGCGCGAACGATCCATGAAGGCTTGACGCCGCTCGAGCACGGCAAAGGGACGACCTGCACTGCCGTCGAATAGTGCAGGTGCGCACTGCCCGCCCTGTCGATCCCCGGATCCGAAATGGAATTGGTCGAGAACACCAGGATGCGCGGATCACGCGATGTCGTACCGCCTGACGTCATCACTTGCCTCGCCTGACGAACACTCGCCAGTAGCCGGCTTCCTCGAGGTTGCCGAGATATTCGTGCCCGACCTTCTTGGCCCACAGCGGAATATCCTCGTTGGTCCCGCGATCGGACGACAGGACTTCCAGGACCCCTGTCACCGGGACCCCGGCCATCGCGCGTTTGGCTTCGAGCAAAGGGCCGGGACACGCCGTGCCCCGAGCGTCGACGGTCTTGGTTGGGTTCAGCGTTTTCAGATCAATTGTCATGTCACTCACTCTTGCCGGCTTGGCGTTGTGGAGTCCGTTTCAGTTTTCCCGGACGCGCGTCGGTCGACGTCTGCGACTTGTCGCGCACTCATATTCATACTTTCGAATATTCATACACCCAAATAACACGACCACACCCATGCACATCGTCGCAGACCTGAGGCCTGCGCGGCGGATGCGACGATTTCGGCAGTTCAGTTTGAGTGCGAATTGCGGGCGCGTTTGCGCGAGTTCCGCAGCAGGTGAGCGCGCGCCTTGGACCGACACTCTTTGTACGTAGTTATCCTGACGACGGCGCTGCCGGTCCATGCGGCGCGGCACTTTCGCGAACGGTTCCTGTCGTCCTGCATCCAGCGCCCTTACCGTGTCACGAATGTCTGCGCCGGCGGCTTAGGATACTTGGCGCTCTCTTCGCGACCGAAGCCTTGCCGGTGCACTTGCGACATGGGGTCGCTCGGCGCGTTTCGGTTCACCCTCCTTCGCCGCACGCCGGACAGATCGCGCGTCCGGAGTCGCGGCGCAATAATGCTTGTGGAGCGTCAGAAGCAGGTCCGTGACGATCGTGCTGTTCAGCGAATAGTAGATGTTCTGGGCGACGCGGTGCGTGTTCACCAGTTCCCGGTGGCGCAAAACCATCAGGTGCTGGGACAGGGCCGATTGACGCAGTCCCGTGACGCGCTCCAGTTCGCCGACCGTCTTTTCACCGCTGACGAGCTGGCAGACGACCAGCAGGCGCCATTTGCTGCCGATGATGCGCAGAAGCGCCGATGCGCGCTCGGCATTGCGCTCCAGTACTTTGAGATCGGAACTAAGTCTCGGCGATGCCATGTCGTGCTCCCGCTTCCGCCCGGGCTGCGGCCCGAGATCCCTCAATAATGAAATTCCACCTTCAGAGCCAGTACTTAACGGTATTGCGGCGCCGGTCGGCCGCGGTTCTCCTAGCAGATGCCGATGTTGGCGCGAGCCAGCCCTGCGCGGGAAACCGTCATCGCCGTTGATCTCCTCGCAGCGAATCATCTTGTGCGGGCCGAGCGCCGTCGCTTCCGCAAACCGAGCGCGATGCCCAGCGGATATTCTCCCGCCAGCGGACCGCTGAATGTGTTGCGAACCTTCCCCGCGGACCGACGCGCTGATGCTAAGTCGCGCTCTCGCGGAATTCATAAGGCACTGAGGCGCGCCGACTGAACCAAGACCATGACACGCTCGTGTTGCGCCTTCACTTGTTCATCACACGTGAATCCGAACAGTGGGCGCGCGCCACTTGTTGCCCGTGGATCGCAATAGCGCGGGACGTCGTTCGATCACGGAGTGCGGTCGAAGGACCGCGCGACAAAACGCTCCCTAGCGGAACTTTTCATCGGACACTAGAAGAAAAACTGCCGTCATTCAGATAACTCTAATATTCGAACATTCGAATATTACGGTTGTATTTGACACGACCGTGAGGAGCAAGTGACCTGATGAGTCCGGCACACCGCGTCCTGCTGCAATTCGCCGGTCTGCTGCTCTCTTGGTTGCTTCTGAACGGTACGCAGGCCGCCGATGCCGCCGCATCGATGATCGGTCTCGTCGCCGCCGTCGCGGTCGCCCTGGCTGTGGCGGGCGGTCTCTGTCTCCTGGTGCAATGCTCGACGCGAAGCACCATCGCTGCGGCGCTGACCAGCATCAACCTTTTCACCAAGAACCTTGCCAAAGCCATTTCGACGCCCGTCAACGACGGCCGCCTGGATGGCCAAGCGCGGGTTCGCCGGACACAAACGAGAGAACCATGAAGGGGAATCAGATGAGAAAAGCGGCGTTGTTGTCGGTGGCGGCAGCAGCTCTTGCCTGCGGATCGCTGGCAGTATCTGCCCAGGCGACCGAAGGCTATTTCATGCCCGGGTACAGCGCCCCGCAAAAGGCCATGGCGGGCGCTGGCGTCGCCAATCCCGAGGACGCCATGGCGCTGGCGACCAATCCTGCCGGCATCGTCGCGGTTGGAGAGGAATTCGAAATGGGCGTTTCCCTGTTCACGCCCGACCGAAAATACACGGCAACGGGCCCCGGTTTCGTCGCTCCAGGCGGCATGAATTCGGGAAGCGTGGCGAGCCGCAACAAATTCTTCCTGGTACCGGGCATGGCCTACAACCAGCCGATCGATGACCACTCGTCGTGGGGTGTGGCGATGTACGCCAATGGCGGCATGAATACCGACTACCCCGCCGTCGCCAACGCGAGCTGTCCGACCGGCTATTCCGGCGTGTTCTGCGGCGGCAAGACCGGCGTGAACCTGAACCAGATGTTCGTTTCGGTCGGCTATGCCTGGCAGTCCGGCAAACTGTCGCTGGGCATCGCACCGACGGTCGTGCTGCAGATGTTCAGCGCCAACGGCCTGGCGCTGTTCGGTATGTACGGCCTGTCGTCCGATCCCGCCAACCTCAGCGACCGCGGCATTTCCTACTCCTATGGCGGCGGCCTGCGCGCCGGTGCGATCTGGGCGGTGACCCCGGACCTGCGACTGGCCGTGAGCGGTTCGACGCCGATGTGGATGACAAAGTTCACGAAATACAAGGGATTGTTTGCCGGCGGCGGTTCATTCGACATCCCCGCCAGCGTCACGGCAGGCGTGGCGTGGGATGCCTCGTCCGACCTGACCCTGATGTTGGACTACAAGCATATCTTCTATGGGGGCGTCGAGTCGGTCTCCAATTCGCCCGAGAACGCCGACTTCTTCGGGAAGGACGACGGACCGGGCTTCGGTTGGGAAGACGTCGACGTGATCTCGTTCGGCACCGCGTTCAAACTGACTCCGGATTGCACCTTGCGCGCCGGATACGCCCACAACAACAACCCGATCGACCAGGACGACGTGACGATGAACATCCTGGCGCCCGGTGTGGTGACGGACCACTTCTCGGCGGGCCTCAGTCACAGGCTCGGCGAGCACTCCATCCTCGACTTCGCCGCGATGTATGTGCCGTCGCATTCGGTAAGCGGCATCGAGATGACGCCGATGGGACCCAACCCGTATCGCACGATCAAGCTCTCGATGAGCGAGACCGACTTCACGATCGGATATCGCTACCAGTTCTGATATGCGCAGATCTGGAGAGATGTAGCCGCGTCTCTCCAGATCGGCCTCACCTCAAATGGAAGGGGAATTCTTCATGCAGCGGGGAAAACTGTTCGCCGTAGCCTTCATGGTTGCGGCGATCGCCGGCGCTGCGCCGGCAAGCGCCGCCGATATGAAAGCGATGGTCGGCACGTGGAAGTGGACCGATTACACGATCCAGGTCAAGGAATGCACGACGAACCCGGCAGGCGCCGGCTTGTGCGCCACGGTCGTCGCCGGGCCAAAGAACGTCGGCATGGAGATGTTCCGCTCGAAGCTCGAGGCAAAGCCGGACGGCAGCTTCGTCGGCAAGATCGGCCATCCTGCTTCCGGCGAAACCTACAACACCAAGATGACGATCGCCGGAGACGTCTGGCACATGAACGGCTGCACCGACGCCGGCGTCTGCGCCACGGGCGACTTCGTCCGGCAGAAATAGCGCGGAGGCGTGTCTTGAAGCAGACCATGCTTGACCTGATGGTCAAAATGATGCCGCTGATGATGCCGCTCGTCTATGTGGCAGGCGTGCTCCTGGTGACCGCGGTGCTGTCGCTCGCGGTCCACCTTACGTCCGACAGGGCGGGTGGCATCGCCCGCTTCGCGGCGTGGCTCCTGGCGGCAATGGGCGTGTTCTTCCTCGCCTGCCAGGCGGCCGGGATGTGGCTTGGCGCGACACCATCGATCAACTTCGGCGATTCTGCGAAATTCGAGTTCGACCTGAAACCGTTCTGGCAGGTCGGACTCGCGATGCTCATTCCGGGCACCTTGATCGGCTGGCTCGCCGGGCACGCCAGGCACGACTAGCGATGCGAACCAATGTGACGCCGTCGGGCGTTGGCGACCCGTCCGCCCATGCCGCCGGCGCGGTTCCGGTATTCATGCCGTGAGGAACAGGCTTGGACAGCGCTGACGGCGACTGTTCGGCCACAAGCGCCCGGCGCAGTTATGACCGAATGTTCCGGCGGCGCGCCGCGGATCGCACCGTTTCGTTCGGCGCGGCGAACTTTCCCGCAACAACAAAAAAACGCTGCACTGCAGCGATCGACGCGCCTGACAGCGTTGGCATCGCGATCGACCCGCACCGGAACCGACAGACGCACCATTGTGGCAATCAGCCTGAACGGCAAGGGGCGCCAACATCGTGTAGCGTCTGAATCGCAAACGGATGGAGAGGCACGATGTTGCATCTCAATACAGGCAATACCGGATTCATGTTGCTGTGTTGCAGCTTGGTGATGCTGATGACGCCCGGGCTCGCATTCTTCTATGGAGGCCTGGTGGGCCGCCGCAACGTCCTCACCATCATGATGCAGTCCTTCGTTTCCATGGGGTGGACCACCGTCATCTGGTTCGTCTGCGGCTACTCGCTGTGCTTTTCCGGCGGGGCCGGCGGGGTGATCGGCGATCTCAACCTCGCGTTCCTCAAAGGCGTCACGCTGACCACGCCTTCTCCCAATCCCGGCATTCCACTGATCGTGCACATTGCCTACCAGATGATGTTCGCCATCATCACGCCGGCACTGATCACCGGCGCCTTTGCCAATCGCGTCACCTTCAAGGCCTATCTTGTGTTCCTGACGCTGTGGCTGCTGCTGGTGTATTTCCCCTTCGTGCACATGATTTGGGGCGGCGGCCTGCTGGCGCAGTGGGGCGTCCTCGATTTTGCCGGCGGCATCGTGGTGCATAACATCGCGGGAATGGCGGCCCTGGCATCGGTCCTCTACGTCGGGCGCCGCAACGTCGTGGACGGCGGTGCGCACAGCATCCCGCTCGTTGCCTTGGGTACGGGCCTGTTGTGGTTCGGCTGGTACGGCTTCAATGCCGGCAGCGAGTTCAGCGTCGATTCCGTCACCGCCGTGGCATTCCTCAACACGGACCTGGCCGCATCGTTCGGCGGCATCGCCTGGCTGGCCGTCGGCTGGTGGCTGGAGAAGCGCCCGTCGTTCCTCGGTCTCATGACGGGCGCGGTCGCGGCCCTGGCGACCATCACGCCGGCGGCGGGCTACGTCTCGCCGCTGAGCGCGGTGTTCATCGGTATCGCCGCGGGCGTGGTCTGCTACTTTGCCGTGGCCCTCAAGAATCGGCTGCACTGGGACGATGCGCTCGACGTGTGGGGCGTGCACGGCGTCGGCGGCGCCCTCGGCGTGGTCCTGCTCGGCGTGTTCGCCACGACCGCCTTCAATGCGCAAGGCGCCGACGGACTGGTCGCCGGCAACTGGTCCTTCTTCGGCAAGCAGATCGTGGCGATCCTGTTCTCTTCGGTGTGGGCCTTCACCTTCACCTATGGGATGCTGTGGCTGATCGACAGGTTCACCCCGGTCCATGTGCACAAGGACGCCGAGGAGACAGGTCTGGACGAGGCACTGCACGGAGAGCGGGCCTATCTGACGTGATCGGGACTGCGCGCAGGCGCCGGTGAAAAAAGGGCTGCGGCGCGCGGGCTCCACTTTTGTCCCAAACGTGTGGCTCGCCGCGAGCGCGACGGGCTCGGGATCAGCCCGTGTGGCGGCCGCACGCAGGTCCGACGCGACCGGCGAAAGCGAGGGCGCCGCCGCTCGCGGTCGTGTGCAACTTGCTGATTTGGATAAATTTTCTTGGCGCTCCCAACCGGAATCGAACCGGTGTTTCAGCCTTGAGAGAAGGCTAAGGCCGCCTTTTTGCGTTCGCGGTTGTTCGCAAATGTACGCGTATTTTCAGGTACTTGACTTTACATAGGTCATAGTTGTTTACATTCGTTCGTCCACGCATATTGGACAAATATTGGACAAAAAATCGAGGCTGGTTTCGTGGCACGTACCGTCCGAGACGCGGTTCTGAGCAGTCGCACGGCGCGCGCCCGACTGCAGCCCAGCGGCAAGCCGTATTACAAGGCCATCGACGCCGGGCTGCACCTTGGCTACCGGAAAGGGAAATCCGGCGGGAAGTGGGTGGTGCGCTGGTATGTCGGAAAGCGCGACTACCGAGTCGAGACCATCGGCGTTGCCGATGACGTCATTGATGCGAACGGCACCGACGTCTGGAGCTTCGCACAGGCGCAGTCCGAAGCCCGCACGATCTTTCTCGCGCGGCAGCGCGAACAATCGGGCGTTCCGACCAAGTCCGGGCCTTATACGGTGCGCAAATGCCTTGAAGAGTATCTCGACTGGCTGGAGAACAACCGCAAGTCGGGCCAGGATGCGCGCTACAAAATCAACGCCTTCATACTGCCCGAGTTTGGCGACATCGACTGTGCCAAGCTGACAGCACACAAGATCCAAAAATGGCACGAGGAATTGGCCAAACAACCAGCTCGTATTCGCTCCAAGCTGGGCAAGTGCCAAAAATTCCGCGCCCCGCCAACTGATGACGATACGCGCCAGCAGCGGCGGGCAACGGCCAACCGCGTTCTCACCACTCTGAAAGCTGCGCTCAACCGCGCTTGGTCTGCGGGTAAGATCGCCTCGGACGATGGCTGGCGCCGCGTGCGGCCTTTCGGTGAGGTCGATGCTGCGCGGATGCGCTATCTCAAGATCGATGAGGCGAAGCGGCTTATCAATGCAAGCGCCCCCGATTTCCGGCAGCTCGTCCAGGCGGCACTCACGACCGGCGCTCGCTATGGCGAATTGGCGGCACTGAATGTGGAGGACTACAACCCTGACAGCGGTACACTGCTGATCCGCACGAGCAAGAGCGGCCGACCCCGCCATGTTGTGCTGGCCGAAGAGGGAATAGCGCTGTTTGGCGCCCTAACCGCCGGGCGCGCCGGAACGGCAGCAATGCTTGCCAAATCAACCGGCGGCCGTTGGAAGGCCGCGCACCAACTTCGGCCCATTGCCGACGCCTGCAAGGCGGCGAGAATCCGCCCCATCATAAACTTCCACTGCCTCCGCCATACTTATGCCAGTCACGCGATCATGAATGGCTGTCCGCTTATGGTCGTGGCGAAAAACCTGGGGCATGCCGACACGCGAATGGTCGAGAAGCATTATGGGCACCTTGCGCCTTCCTTCGTCGCGGACGCGATACGGGCTGCCGCACCGCAATTTGGCATCAAGGTGGAAAGTAAGGTCACGCCGCTAGGCAAACCTGGCCAAAGCAGCACAAAGGCCCAGGACGGCAAACCGGTTTCGCGCCCAGTTAATCGACATCCGGTTTTGGAATCGCGCCAAGTTCCAGGAACATCGGCAACGGCTCTGGGCGGTCGCCGAGTTGGCCTGAGGCTGCCTCCAAGGGAATGAAACCGAACTTCTCATAGAAGCCTACGGCCTCGGGCTTTGCGTCGACCACGACTCCACAACAGCCCAAATCACCGGCCATTTTGCGGGCGAGCGTGAAAACGGCGCGCATGAGCACCAACGCGATTCCCTGACCCTGTTTGCGGTTGTCGACCGCCAACCGCGCCAGACGAAGGACGGGTATGGGATAGGCAGGCAGGCGCTTGCGCTTTGCTTCCGACAGCCGTGCTGTCGTCAACTCGGAGGCGGCCACTGTTGCGAAGCCAACGATTTCCCTGTCGTCCGCCACGGCCACATAGGTTGTGCCGATATGATGGCGAAACTGGTTCTGCCCCGCATAGCGGTGAAAGAAGCGATCGAGATCAATATTGCCCGACTGGAATTTTGTCCGGTCATCGGCCGCCTCAAGCCGCCTGACGGCGACCGTCACAGGTCCGCACCGCCTCTGTTCGACATGAGTGCCCGCACAGCTTTGGTCGGCTTTCGCGGCTTCGCCAGCAGATCAGTGACCTGGGCAAACGAGGTGTCGCTCAACTCGAGCTGCGGCGGGATGATGATATCGGCTGGCAATTCGCGCAGTGCCTGTAGGTGATGCAAAAGAGCCTGCTCCACAAGCGCGCCCTTCTTCACGCCATGAGCATCGCTGTAGCGTTCGACCAGTTCTTTCGTTTCTTCTGAGATATGGGCGGAAATCTGTGTGTCAGCCATCGTGGACCTCAACTCTACAAAACTGTAGAGATTTCTACCTATTATTGCAAGCCAAATCTGATCCGCGGAAAGGCCCACCGCGCAAGACACGGCTAGGACGCTGGCTACATGTCGCCTTTCGCCAGCAGCTTGAGCAGCGAGGGCACCCTAACAAGTCGCCGTCGACCAATTGTAAGCGTATCAACAGCCCCACCGCCGATGAGTTGGTAAAGCTTGGTCCGCCCCAGGCCAACCGCACTGCAGGCCTCCTTGACCGTGCATGTCGGCCGTTCGGCGAACGGGACTCTGGAGGCGATCAGGTCGCTCGGACGTTTCGGCAAGGGGTGCGCCGCCGTGGGCATTGGGTTGTTGCTAACTCATCTCTGCTGGACATTTCCGTCGAATAATCCAGGCTCCAATTCCTTCCGCATGACGACCTCGTACGTGTACAGACGATACCGGTTGAGTTTGAATCGCCGCAAGCGGAAGTCAATCCCCGCGCTGCTGCCAGAGGATGCCAATTGCCGCCACCGAGCGCATCACAGCGTAGCCGTGCGTAGTGCAGCGCAGCCGAGCGTAAGCATGGCGGTGAAAATATTTATTTACGCACCGAACTTCTTGCGGAACTTTGGAAAGGCGAAGCCGCAGAGATGAATGTGCTTTGGCAACCGTTCTAGGTTTCGCTTCACGATCTTCGGTTGGCCCCAGCCACAATCGTCCTTCGGAGCATCCCAAGCCCCAGCCGGGCCGGAGAGGCGCTCGGTCAAGCCCCGCAGCCCGAAGGGGCGCGCAGCGCGGGCTTGAGCGAGCGCCGCGGCCCGGCACGCTGGTGAAGCTCCGAACGTCACCCGAAACCGTTCAGCACGCCAGAGCGCTACATGCTGATCCCGAGGCTGCGATCACGCTGGCGGCCGAAGTTCCACTGCACGTCACGGCCGCGAACCCATCCACTAATCTCGCGGCTCTTCTCACGTTCCAGATCGGGCCGCCAAGGCACGAGTGCAAATTCACGGGAATGGCGCTCAACAAGCGCGTATTTGCCGCTCACAAGCTCGACGGCGCCTCTGTAGCGGCCGGAGAGGTGTTCGCCCTCTTTGGGCATGCGGAAGGTGCCACCACGCTCCTGGGCGATCTGCGCGCCCTTCTCGCCGATCTCGCGATCGGCCAGCGTCGTCATCAGGTTTTGAGGATAGAACACCCGGCCGTCTTGCTTGCGGGCCAAGCCTTGTTCCACCAACCACTCCTGACGGCGGACCAGTGCATCATGCAATTCCCGGCCAAAGCCGGCGTCCCGCAACGCCCGCGGGCTTTCGCTAAGCAGCTCCTGGTCGAGGAAGGTGGCTGCCCTGGCGTCCACCAGCGTATCGAGGTCGGCGATGGCGATCACGCGGACGGCGAGCTGGCGGTTGTGCTTGGCCTCATGCGCTTTGACCCGTTCCAGGAAGTCGTCGGGGACGCGCCACATGGTGTCGCTCACTCGCTCGACGATACCGGCACGCTCCAGCGTTTCGAGCCGCCTGAGATGTTCGTTGTAGTAGCCCGGCCTGCCCCGTCCTTCGTCACGTGCGACGGAGGAATCAATAATCGGCTCATAAGCCCCGCCGTTCTCCCGGGCGTAGTCGGCAATGTTGTGGTCCGCGTGCCGGACCTCCGGCGTGGCTCGGCCTAAGCCCACGAGATCACCGATCTTGACGCCCTCGGCATTGTGCTGTGGCATCTCGGCGTAATGCACGCGGCCGTCAGCGCCGTCCACCAGCACATGCACCCGGTCGGTCATCTCGTTAAGTGCCAGCCCCTTGCCGATGACCCGGCCCGGTATCCAGCGCTGAATGTCGGGGCCATGGTGAATGGCGAACTCGCTCACGCCGCGTTCAACACCAAACTCACGCATCTCACGATGCATGGTCTTGATGATGTCGCCCCGCTCGCCCATCGCCCGGAGCGTCCGCTCCAGGTTCGGCGACAGCGTCCACTGGCCGGTCTCGGCCTCCTTCGCCAACCCCATACGCTCCAGCTTCTTTAGCCGCTTGAGGAGGCGATAGCGCTGGGCATCGCCGAATGTCCCTTCTTCCTGGCTCAGGCGGGTGTCCAACTCCAGCTTCTCGCCGCCCTGCTGCACCAGCTCCCGGTCGAGCCGGGTGAAGCGTTCCTGGTCCACCTCCCGGTCGAGCTGCTGCTGGACCTCCAACTCGCTCTGCAGGCCCAGGTCCCGGGTAAGTATCTCGCTGGCGCGATAGCGGATGCCGTGCGCGATGTAATCACCCGCGATGTTCAAGGTCTTGCCGTCGTCGGTGACGCCGCGCACCACGACATGGCTGTGGGGGTGACCGGTATTGTGGTGATCGACCGCCACCCAATCGAGTTCGGTATCCAGGTCCTGTTCCATCTGGGCCATCAGCTCGCGCGTGAAGCTGCGCAAGTCGCCGATCTCGATCCCGTCCTCCGGCGCCACGATGAAGCGGAACTGGTAGCGGTCGTCCTCACCGCGGTCCAGGAACGCATTGCCGTCAGCGTGCTCCAGGTCACGGCCGTAGAGCCGTCCTGGCTCACCCTCGCGGCTGACTCCGTCGCGCTGCAGATAGCGCACATGCGCGTACCCTGCCCGGCTCTGCGGTCCCCGCAGCTTCACGACGCGCGCCTTCACCACCACCCGCCGCATCCGCATCCGCTGGCCGCTGTTGCTGTCAAACTTCCAGCCGTTGTCGACGGGAAAGGTCCTGACGATCTTGGCGCCGCGACCACGCGCGTTGAACCGGCCGGTCCGCGGCTTGCCATCGCCACGCTTGCCACGCGCCAGCCGCCGGGGATTGCCACCCGCTTTGGCGACAGCCCGCATGAGCTGACGGTGGAACGAACCGACCTGTCGAGCAGACCGCTCGGCGCTACTGCCCGTATCGGCGCGCGGCTTGCCCAGCTTGGGCTCGAAGAGATCGTATTGCTCGTCAGACATGCGATGAGTGTTCGGCCGCCCTGACTCGAACACAAGCGCGATCGCGGCTTTCCAGAGTGGCTTATCTCAACCACGAACGCTCGCGAACAACGTGCCGCCAAAATGCCGCCAACCGCACGACAGGCGTCCCACTATGCCGCCAAAGCAACTCTTCTTACCATCAAACAAATCCGCGACAGCGCCACACGCGAGGCCACTCGCTTTATCTTGCACTTACACTCCCTTCGATACTGCCACTCATATCCGTGCGGTCGAGAATGAAGAAAGGTGAACAATGGCGAACCAGCGCGAAATCAACTGCACTCCCGAAGAAATCCAATAACGCTCAGCAGGAACCGACGGTGGTTTCTGGTATGTCATGGCGTGCTGCGATGGTCTGATCGCTCGAAGATTCGCGGCAAAGCGCTTCAAACATGATCGAGATTTGCAGAAGTTGGCGACCGAACGGGGCCCTTCTTGAGCAGGCCTACCGTCGCAAACATCTCTAACGATGGGATATATTTTATGCCAAACCGCTGCCCTCAAACCGCAAAATGCATGGCAGTACGTATGAGAAAATCGCGCTTCAATCCGGCGCGCGCAGGCGATAACCGACGCCTTGTTCGGTCAAAAGCAGACGTGGCTGTTCCGGGTCGGCTTCGATCTTCTGGCGCAGCGTGCGGATGTAGATGCGCAGTTGCTGGACGTCGGCGTCCGGGCTCCACAACTCGTGCAGGATGTGCTTGTGGGTGACCACCTTGCCGGCGTTGGTGACGAGCAGCCGCAGCAAATCATATTCCCGCGGCGTGAGCTTGACCTCTTCGCCGCGCACCGCGACCAGCCGACGTACAAGGTCGACGGAGAGATCACCGCTCTTGAAGATCGGGCGCTCGCCGGCCTGCTGCAGACGATGACGGACGGCCGCGCGGATGCGGGCCAGCAACTCGTCGATCCCGAACGGCTTGGTAACATAATCATCGGCCCCCATGTCGAGGGCCCGCACCTTGCCGGCTTCATCGGATCGCGCCGAGAGCACCACAATCGGGATAGCGTTGCCGGATTCGCGCACTTGCCGGACGACCTCGAAGCCGTCCAACCCCGGCATTCCAAGGTCGAGAACAACAGCATCGAACGTTGCCGCACGTAGCTTTTCCAACGCTGTTGCACCATCTGCCGCCTCGGTCACCTGATAATGTTGGGCCGTCAGGCTGGTCTGCAAAAAGCGGCGAATGGGTGGCTCGTCATCAACAACAAGGATGTGGGGAGCGGTCGTTGTCATGCGTCGTGATCCTGTCCGTCGGGCCCGGACACCAGCAGGTGGACGATGAATGCAGCGCCGCGCCGATCCCGGCGGTTTCCGGCGACGATCGTCCCTCCCATGGCCTCCATGAAGCCCCGGCAGATTGCCAGGCCAAGGCCGGTGCCGGCGCGCCGGCGATCGCCAGCCTGGACACGATAGAACTTGTCGAAAATGCGCTCCAGGTCGGATTCCGGTACACCCGGACCTTCGTCCCGCACTTCAATGCGCGCGCGGTCACTCTCGCGCCGGGCGACGACCTCGATGTTGGTTCCGGCAGGCGCATACTTTCGCGCATTGTCCAGAAGGTTGAAAAGAACTTGCTCGAACAGGACCGGATCCATGCGCACGAGCGGCAAATCCCGCGCGATGTCGACGCTGACATGATGCTGTGCGAGCACACCGGCGGTGCGCCGCAGAGCGCTTCCAACAACGTCGCCCATATCGATGACCTCAAGCCGCGGCTGAATGGCCCCGGACTCCAGGCGTGTCATGTCGAGCAGGTTGGCGATGAACCGGTTGAGGCGCTCGGCCTCCTCCTGGATCATGGCCAGCAGCTCATCCTGAGAGGCATCGTCAAGTGTCATTCGCTGAGAGCGCAAGCTCGTGGCTGAGCCCAGAATGGAGGCCAGAGGGGTGCGCAAGTCGTGCGAAATCGAGGTCAAGAGGGCAGCCCGCAAGCGTTCCGTCTCGGCCGTCAGCTTGGCGCGGTCGATATCGGCAACCAGGTTGATGCGCTCGATGGCGAGCGCCGCCTGATCGGATAGCGCATCAAAGAGGCGCTTCTGGTCGGGTGTCAGCAAGGGCCCGGCGCGATCTGAATCGAGGCCGATGACACCCACAAGACCGCGGCCGGTGCGCATCGGCAGGAAAAACCGCTTGGCGCCGGGCAGTGTATCGGCGCCACGGCCCGCGGGGCTGGCATGTTCCCATACCCATTTGGCGGCCGCCATGTCGGCCTGATCCAGTTCGTCTTCGGGCGGATAACCGGCGCGGACCGCCACGGTTTCACCGTCGGGCAGAAGAATGACGACACGCACCTTCAGCATATGGGCAATCTGGTAAGCCGTGGCCCACAACAGGTCATCCAGGGAGAACACAACTGCCAGCTTGCGGCTGAAGAGATAGAGGTTCTCCGTCATGGCCGCTCTGTCACGTGTCAGCACCGCATGCGCGCGCACGCGGGCGGCCATGTTGCTGGCCACGATGGCGACGAAACCGAAGAAGAACACGTTCACGACATTGGCCGGGTCGGCGATCGTGAAGGTGTAAAGCGGCGGCAGGAAGAAGAAATTGTAGGCCAAGGCGCTGACCACCACTGCCAGCAGCGCGGGCCACAGACCATAAGTGATTGCGCTCATGAACACGGCGGTGAGGAACACCAGACCGATATTGGACGGCCCGATCCGGAAATATTGCAGCGCAAGCCCCACCAGCAGAGCCACGCCAACCATCATCACACTGCCCAAATGGCTGGTGGGATTGAGTGCGGCTTCCAAAGCTGCCTCGAAGCGCTGTACGCTGAGGGATTTTGCGGTTTCACGACCCTTCATTGCCCGCGTCAGCTGATCGGGCACGACGTGCACCGCAATGCCGCCGGCCCGCCGGATGATCTCGAAGGTCGTGGAGCGGCGCATCAAGGTCGACCACCACGAGCGGTGGGTGGTGGATGTGACGATGTGGGTGAAGTTGTGGGCGTGGGCGTAATCCACAATGCCTTCGGCCACGTTCGAGCCCGGTACGGTGATGGCCTGACCGCCAAGTCGTGTCGCCACGCGCAGTGCATCGGCGATGCGGTCGCGCTCGGCATCGGTGAAAGTTTGCGCGGTCGGCGTTTCCACATAGACGGCCGCCCAGGCCGCATGCAGCCGCTCCGCCAGACGGCGGCCATAACGCACAAGCGCGGCCCCGCCGGGACGTTCGTTGATGCGCACCAGCACGCGCTCGCCGGCTTCCCAGGGACCCTGGATGGCGTGCGAGCGCATGTAATTGACCATCTGCTCGTCCACGCGTTGGGCGGTGCGGCGCAGCGCCAATTCACGCAATGCTGTGAGATTGCCCGGGACGAAGTAGTGTTGCGTCGCCCGCTGCGCCGCGTCGGGGAGATAGACCTTACCTTCCTTGAGACGCTGGATGAGGTCTTCCGGTGTCAGGTCCACCACTTCCACGTCGTTGGCGCGGTCGAGGATGGAATCGGGCACGGTTTCGTTGACACGCACCCGCGTGATCCGCGCCACCACGTCGTTCAGACTTTCCAGGTGCTGAACGTTGAGGGTGCTGTAGACGTCGATCCCGGCCGCGAGGATTTCCTCCACATCGAGATAGCGTTTGGGATGTCGGCTGCCTTCCACATTGGTGTGGGCCAGTTCGTCAACCAGTACGAGCCTGGGCTTGCGCAGCAGGATCGCGTCAAGATCCATTTCGGCCAGCACGTGCCCCCTGTAGGGCATGCGCTTCTTGGGGATATGCTCGATGCCCTTGGTCAGCATCTCGGTTTCGACACGACCATGGGTCTCAACAACCCCGATGACAACATCCACACCTTCGAGCTTGCGCTGGCGCGCTTGGGTCAGCATCTCATAGGTTTTGCCGACTCCGGGCGCGGCCCCGAGAAAGATCTTCAGCCGGCCGTGACCTTCGCCGGCGGCCTGGTTCAACAGCGCTTCCGGCGATGGCCTGTCGTGATCGGGGACATTGTCACTCATGGTGGCGCGAGATTCTCCCGGCCTGGAATCTACGCTTTTCCCGGCTTATGCGCAGCGCTTTGTGCGGAACGGGCCAAAGCGTCAAGGTCAAGGTTCAGCTGCAAAACATTGACATGCGGCTCGCCGATGAGCCCGACAACACGCTGCGCGATGTGGGCCTTGACCAGCGCCCGGACCTTGTCTTCGGAGAGACCCCGGGCTTTGGCGATACGCGGTACCTGGAACAGGGCGGCCGCGGGCGTGATATCGGGGTCGAGACCACTTGCCGAGGTTGTGATGAGGTCGACCGGCACCGGCGCGCCCGGGTTCTCCTTGTGCAGCTTGGCCGTATCGGCCTTGATGCGGTCCAGCAGCTTTTTGGAGGTTGGCCCCAGGTTGGAGCCGCCCGAATTGGCGGCGTCATAGCCGTTGCCGGCGGCCGACGGGCGGCCGTGGAAATATTTGCCGGAGGCAAATTGCTGACCGATCAATTGCGAACCGATCACCTTGCCGTTCTTCTCGATCAGGCTGCCGTTCGCCTGATGCGGGAAAAGAACCTGCGCGACCCCGGTCATGCCGAGGGGATAGAGGATTCCGGTGATCAGCGTCATGACCAGGATCATCGCAAAGGCGGGCCAGAGTTGTTTCAGGACCATCTTTTCCTCGTGTTCTCAGGCCAAGCCGACAGCGGCGACGAAGATGTCGATCAACTTGATGCCGATGAACGGCACGATGAGCCCGCCCAGGCCATAGACCAGCAGATTGCGTTTCAGGAGATTGGCCGCACCGACCGCCCGGTATTTCACACCCGTGAGGGCCAGCGGGATAAGCGCCATGATGATCAGCGCATTGAAGATGATGGCCGACAGGATGGCACTCTGCGGCGAGTGCAGCCCCATGATGTCGAGCGCCTGAAGCTGCGGATAGAAGGCGACGAACATCGCCGGGATGATGGCGAAATATTTGGCGACGTCGTTGGCGATCGAGAAGGTGGTGAGCGCGCCGCGGGTCATCAGCAGCTGCTTGCCGATCTCCACGATCTCGATGAGCTTGGTGGGGTCGCTGTCGAGGTCGACCATGTTGCCGGCTTCACGCGCCGCCATGGTTCCGGTGTTCATCGCCACACCGACATCGGCTTGCGCCAGAGCGGGCGCATCATTCGTGCCGTCGCCGCACATGGCCACCAGCTTGCCCTTGGCCTGTTCGTCGCGGATCAGCTTGAGCTTGGTTTCGGGTGTGGCCTGGGCCAGGAAGTCGTCCACACCGGATTCGGCGGCGATGGCGGCTGCCGTGAGCGGGTTGTCGCCGGTGATCATCACCGTGCGGATGCCCATCCGGCGCAGCTCCACGAAGCGTTCGCGGATGCCGCCTTTGACGATGTCCTTCAGATGGATGACGCCGAGCAGCTTTCGATCCTTGGCGACCGCAAGGGGCGTGCCGCCCGATTTGGCGATCCGCTCCGCGGCCGTGGTGAGCTCGGCGGCGCCGGCCGCGCCCTGCCCGGCCCAGGCCAGCACGGCATCCACCGCACCCTTGCGAATGGACACGCCCTCGCTGTCGACGCCGCTGATGCGGGTCTGGGCCGAGAACGGAATGAAGTGGGCGTGCATCGGGCTCATGTCACGGCCGCGGATGCCATACTTCTCCTTGGCGAGGACCACGATGGAACGTCCTTCCGGGGTTTCGTCAGAGAGGGAAGCCAATTGGGCTGCATCGGCCAGATCGCGCTGATCAACACCCGCCAGCGGAACGAATTCCGTCGCCTGGCGATTGCCGAGCGTGATCGTGCCGGTCTTGTCGAGCAGCAGCGTGTCGACATCGCCTGCCGCTTCCACGGCGCGGCCGGACATGGCGAGCACATTGAACCGCACCAGTCGGTCCATGCCGGCAATGCCGATGGCGGACAACAGCGCACCGATCGCCGTGGGGATCAAGGTGACGAACAAGGCCACCAGCACCAGAACCGTAATGTGCCCGCCCGCATAGGCGGCAAAGCTCGGGATCGTGGCCACGGCGAAGACGAAGATCAGCGTCATGCCCGCGAGCAGGATGTTGAGCGCGATCTCGTTGGGCGTCTTCTGGCGTTCGGCGCCTTCCACCAGCGCGATCATACGATCGAGGAAGGTGGAGCCTTGCGTGGCCGTGATCCGGACCACGATGAAATCCGACAGCACGCGCGTGCCGCCAGTCACCGCCGAGCGGTCGCCGCCGGATTCCCGGATAACGGGCGCGCTTTCGCCAGTGATAGCGGACTCGTCGACCGAGGCAACACCTTCCACGACATCGCCATCGGAGGGAATCAACTCGCCGGCTTCCACCAGCACAAGGTCGCCGCGCGTCAGTTCATGGGCGGGCACCTGGCGCCAGACCTTCAGCGCCTGGTCGGCGAGTTTCTTGGCGGTCAGTTCGGTTTTGGTCTTGCGCAGGCTGGCGGCCTGCGCCTTGCCGCGACCTTCGGCAACGGCTTCCGCAAAATTGGCGAACAGCACCGTGAACCAGAGCCAGAGATTGATCTGGAAGGAGAACCAGAGGCTGGCGCCGCCCGTGAACAGGTCGCGGATGAACAAAACCGTGGTCAGGCTGGCGACAATCTCCACCACGAACATGACGGGGTTCTTCATCATGTGCCGCGGGTTCAATTTCCTGAACGCGACGCCGATGGCCGGCACCAGGATTTCCGGATTGGTGATTGTCGAAGCCCGCGCGCGGGATTTTTCCTGATTGGGCATGGGACTGCGACCTTTAGTAGAGATTGCCGGCGTGCATGGCGAAGTGCTCGACGATCGGACCGACCGACAGCGCCGGGAAATAGGTGAGCCCGCCGATGATCAGGATCAGGCCGACCGTCAGCCCGACGAAAAGCGGGCCAGTGGTCGGGAAGGTGCCCGCCGATTCCGGGATGATGCGCTTGGCCGCCAGAGAACCGGCCACAGCTAATGCGGGCACGATCATCAGGAAGCGACCGATGAACATCGCGGCAGCCAGCGTCGTGTCGTAGAACCAGGTGCTTGCCGTGAGGCCTGCGAAGGCGCTGCCATTGTTGCCGGTGGCCGATGTGTAGGCATAGAGGATTTCGCTGAAGCCGTGCGGGCCGGAATTGTTGAGACCGACCAATCCTGCGGGCACCACAGCGGCGATCGCCGTAAAGCCGAGGATGGATAGCGGCAGGATCAGAATGGCCAGCATCGCCATCTTCACCTCATAGGCTTCCAGCTTCTTGCCGAGATATTCCGGCGTGCGCCCGACCATCAGTCCCGCGACGAACATCGCCACGATGACGAACAACAGCATGCCGTAGAGACCCGATCCGACGCCGCCAAAGATGATCTCGCCGAGCTGGATGTTGATCATGGGGATCATGCCGCCCAAAGGCGTGAAGCTGTCGTGCATGGCGTTGACGGCACCGCAGGAAGCGTCGGTCGTGATGGTGGCGAAGAGCGCCGAATTGGCGATGCCGAAGCGGACCTCCTTGCCTTCCATATTGCCGCCGGCCTGCAGCGCGCTCGCTGTCTGGTCGATGTGCAGTGGCGCCAAGGCCGGATTGCCGGCCGCCTCGGCCCAATAGGTCGTGGCCGTGCCCGCGAGAAAGAGCACACCCATGACGGCAAAGATCGCCCAGCCCTGTCGCTCGCTACCGACCATGCGGCCGAACACATTGGTGAGGGCGGCGCCGATGGAGAAGATCAGGATGATCTGCACCAGATTGGTGATCGCCGACGGGTTCTCTAAGGGATGGGCCGAATTGGCGTTGAAGAAGCCGCCGCCATTGGTGCCGAACATCTTGATGGCTTCCTGGGACGCCACCGGTCCTTGGGCGATCAGTTGCTTGGCGCCTTCCAGGGTGGTCGCCGCCGTGTAGGGCAGCAGGTTCTGCGGCACGCCCTGCCAGACGAAGAACAGGCCGACGATGATCGAGATGGGCAACAGCACGTAAAGTGTGCAGCGGGTGAGATCGACCCAGAAATTGCCGATGGTCTTGGCGGAGCGGCGCGCAAAGCCGCGGATCAACGCGATTGCCAGCGCGATGCCTGTGGCCGCCGAGAGGAAGTTGTGCACCGTGAGCCCCGCCATCTGGGTCAGATAGCTCATGGTGGTTTCGGGCACATAGGACTGCCAGTTCGTGTTGGTGACGAAGCTGATTGCGGTGTTGAACGCCAGATGGTCGGGTACCGCCGGCATGCTCTGCGGGTTGAACGGCAAGACGGCCTGGAAACGCTGGATCAGATAAAGTGTGATGAAGCCGGCGAAGCTGAAGACCAGCATGGCGACGCAGTAAATCGTCCAGTGCTGCTCCTCCTTCTCATTGATCCGGCAGATGGCGTAGACCGCGCGTTCGATGGGGCGCAGAACCGGCCACAGCAACGTGCGCTCGCCGTTGAAAACCCGCGTCATGTAACCGCCAAAAGGCTTGGTGATAGCGATCACGATGAGCGAAAAGAGGATGATTTGGACCCAGCCGTTCGATGTCATGGTGGTGCCTCAGAACTTTTCCGGGCGGATCAGCGCGAAAACGAGATAGGCGAGAATGCCGAGCGTCACGATCGCGCCCAGCGCATAGTCCAGCGTCATCAGAACCTCACAACCGGTTGCAGGCGATGGTGTAAAGGACCGAGATCGCGAACAAAGCGGCGCCCAAGGCGACAAGAATCACATCAAACACGGACCAGTCTCCGCGGCTGCGGGCGGCTAAATACGACCGCACCGCATATAAATGCGAGACGGATCAGGGGCGCGCGGATATATAAATTTCATATAGAGAGTGCAGCATTTGCGCGGAGTCGCATCACTCCAACCAAACCGGCATCACGCCAAATTCAACGTGTTTTCGGACACTGGCTTTGAAATCGTCCGGCTCGATATGCAAGTCGATCGACTCGGGTGACTGTGTTGCACCTAAAATGGCGCAGATGCGCTGTCGTCGAATCCACGCGATTGGCGGTCTTCAAACCGAGAGAACATCATCCCAACGCCGGGCCCCCTGGCGCGTTGCGCATATTGGACAAATATTGGACACGCCACCGCACTAAAAACCTAAATCTTTGATTTCATTGGCGCTCCCAACCGGAATCGAACCGGTGTTTCAGCCTTGAGAGGGCCGCGTCCTGACCGCTAGACGATGGGAGCCAGCGGAAGGGCGCTTATACGGGCGCCCGCCCGCCAGTTCAAGCGACGGCGCCGCCCGGCCGAGGATCGGCCACCAGCGCCAAGGCCTCGAAGGCAGCACCATGGAATGCGCCGATCGTCGCCGCGGAATCGGCACCGAATGCCGCGATCACCCAGACGAAGCCTTCCTCGCCCCCACCCGCGCGGTCGCGCGCCGAGGGCAGCGGACGGCCATTCGGGTGCGAGTGATAGCAACCGACAACCTCACGGCCCGTGCCCCGGAGGCAGCGCAAGAGCCGCAAATGGAGAACGGGATCGAGCTCGAAGCCGGTGGCGGGATCGGGTGCGAGATTGGCGGAGGGATGCATAGCTAGGGCGCGGATCGTGCCGCCGTCCCGCATGCCTTCCAGCAGCCCGCAACATTCGTTCGGATAAGCAGTGCGGGCTTCGGCTTCGATCCGCGTACGGAGGTCTTGCGCAAGAATCAGGATCACGGCGTACGTCCCAGACGCGACCACGCGCGCCTTCGCCCCCTCCCCCCGCAGACCGGGGAGGAAACCCAACCGCTCACCGCGGGGCTTCGGCGTGGATCTGGGCCACCACATGGCCGTCGTTGAGGTCGATGATGTCGATCTCGTCCTGCGTGCCCGAGCGGACATGCAGGATCAGCCGGCCCGGTTGCGTGTCGTTCGACAGGATATGGAAACCCGGCGCCAGCGACATCGACAGCGGCTTGGCGGGCGCGGCCGGCGCGCCTTCAGCCGGGGCCGCGGCGTGTCCCCAGCCCTTGGCGAAGCCCACAACCAACAGACCGATGGCGACGACGATCAACACCGCCAGGGTGATGACGGCGCCCAGCGCAAGGCGGTAGCCTAGGGCCGATTTGGGATCGACCGGCGTTTCCGTGGCCACATTCGACACGACATCCTCCGTTTCCGTGCGCCGCGTGAGCGCTTCCGCCACCGCTTCCGGCGAGCGGCTGGATCGTTTCTTGGCAGGGGCCTGCTCGGACATGAGCCGTTCTCGCTTGCGGCAGCTGATCGATGAAGGCCGCGTTCGCCGCGGCGGCGCGACGATAAGAGACCCCAACCACAGGGTCAAACCGGGAGAGGATTACGAGATCGACATCCCCCAGCCCAAGGCCGCCGAACCGCTGGGCGAAAACATTCCGTTGACCGTGGTCTACGAGGATCAGGACCTGATCGTCATCGACAAGCCTGCCGGGCTCGTGGTGCATCCGGCCGCCGGCAATCCAGACGGCACGCTGGTCAACGCGCTGATCGCCCATTGCGGCGATTCGCTTTCGGGCGTCGGCGGCGTGGCGCGGCCGGGCATCGTCCACCGCCTCGACAAGGACACCAGCGGGCTGCTGGTGGCCGCCAAGAACGAACGCGCCATGACGAGCCTGGCCAGGCAGTTCGCCAACCACACGATCGAGCGGGCTTATAAGGCGGTGGTCTGGGGCAGCCCGCGGCTCGGGGAAGGAAGGATCGAGACCCAGATCGGGCGCAATCCCTTCGACCGCAAGCGGATGGGCGTGCTGCGCCAGGGCGGCAAGGAGGCGCGCACGCGCTACCGCGTGCTGGAGCGCTTCGGCGATCCCGACCGGCCGCTCGCATCCCTGATCGAGTGCCGCCTGGAGACCGGGCGCACGCATCAAATCCGCGTGCATCTGACCCATCTGGGCCATCCGCTGATCGGAGACCCCAGCTACGGACGCTCCCGCCAAGCGCCGCGGCCGAAGACGGCCGAACAGGCGGCGGCTTACGAAACTGTCACGAATTTCCCGCGCCAGGCGCTGCATGCCGGCATTCTGGGCTTCCAGCACCCCAGCCTGCACCGGACCCTGCGCTTCGAACGCCCCTGGCCCGCGGATTTCGCGGCTCTTATCGCCGCACTGAGGTCCTTGAAACCCGGCTGATCCGCCCTAAATCATGGGCGACGATTCCGGCTCGGGTGCGTTACCTTTATAAAGCGGGCCTCCGGGCGTACATCATTGGGGCGGGCGCGCTTGGGCGCCTGCAAGAGGGACACGAGCATGTCGAGCCGCGCGCTTCCGGCCCTGGCGGGCGAAGGCGGACTATCGCGCTACCTTTCGGAGATCCGGAAGTTCCCGCTTCTGGCGCCGGAAGAGGAATACATGCTGGCCAAGCGGTGGAAAGAGCACGAAGACCCCGAAGCGGCCCGCCGGCTCGTCACCTCGCATCTGCGGCTGGTCGCCAAGATCGCCATGGGCTACCGCGGCTACGGTCTTCCGACCTCGGAAATCATCGCCGAAGGCAATGTCGGCCTGATGCAGGCGGTCAAGCGCTTCGATCCGGAACGCGGCTTCCGCCTCGCCACCTACGCCATGTGGTGGATCCGCGCCTCGATCCAGGAATTCATCCTGCGCTCATGGAGCCTGGTGAAGATCGGCACCACGTCGGACCAGAAGAAGCTGTTCTTCAACCTGCGCAAGGCAAAGAACAAAATCAACGCCATCGAGGAAGGCGACCTGACGCCCGAACACGTCGCGACGCTCGCCGACCAGCTCGGCGTCTCCGAGACCGAAGTCGTCAACATGAACCGGCGCCTGTCGGCCCCGGACTCTTCGCTCAACGCGCCGCTGCGAGGCGACGGGGAGTCGGAATGGCAGGACTGGCTGCAGGACGACGCGCTCGACCAGGAGACCCGCATGGCGGAGTCCCAGGAGGTCAACGAGCGCCGGGAACTGCTTAACGCCGCCCTGGGGGAGCTGCCTGAGCGCGAGCGTGAGATCATCCGCGCCCGGCGGCTGATGGACGAACCGGCCACGCTGGAAGAGCTGTCGCACCGCTTCGGCATTTCGCGCGAGCGCGTGCGCCAGATCGAGGTGCGGGCGTTCGACCGGCTTCAGCGCAGCATCAAGGCCGCGCTGCGCGACAAGCGCGCGGCATTGGGCGAAGCGGCCGCGACGGAACCCTGAGCGCGCCGTAGGTCTCCGGCGCTGGTTTGGCGTTCCAGAACATATTACTGTCAAACGACAGCAGTGCGTTGGGGAATCCTATGACATTCGCAACCTGGGCCAGGCGCGTCGGCGCTGCTGCCGCCATCCTGGTCGTGGTCGGCGTCGGCGCAAGCGCCGACGATAATTGGGTGCCGGTCACCGGCGGCAACGGCGACTTTCATTTCCTGGCGCCTACGGAGCCCAAGGTCGAAACCTCGAACGATACCGATAACGGCGTGCCCTATGCGCAGACGCTGTACACCTCGGTCGCAACCGGTTTTGCCGAAATCGGCACGTTCTCCGACTACGGGACAGCGAATGTCCAACCGGAGATCGACCTGGTGGTCACCGGATTCCTCAAAGGAATGGGCGCCACGCTGATCTCGAACGAACCGATGCCGTACGTGCGCGGCCCCAAGGATACGCTGACGGGCGCCCTCGTTTCCGCAAGGAGCGACAAGGCCACCTGTCACGTGCGCCTCGTCATCGACCACGCACGGATTTACGGCCTGGCAGCGTGCGGGCTCACCGGCTACGATGCGACGGCCGAGATGGACCGCGCCATCGCCTCGTTTACGATCACGAAATAGCGCCGCTCAGCGTTTCTTCAGCAAGAACTGCTTCAGCGCCACCGCGTTGTTGTGCTCCTCGTCGCGAGCCGCGAAGAGGAGCGTGACGGGGCGTTCCATCAACTGCCCGCGCAACTCCTTCAAGGCCTCGCGCGCCTCCGGCTCGTTCAGTTCCTTGGCATACGCCTTGCGGAAATCGGGCCACAGTTCCGGATCGTGGTGGAAGCGCTTGCGCAGCTCGTTCGATGGAGCGAGGGCCTTCAGCCAGAGGTCGACCTTCGCCTTCTGCTTGGTGATGCCGCGCGGCCAGAGGCGGTCCACCAGGACGCGCAGCCCGTCGGCCCTGCTCGAAGGCTCGTAAACACGCTTCACGTGCACGGAACGGGCGGCCATTCGTCACTCCCTGCCAAACACAAGATCATAACGCGACATCGGCGCACGCGGAACGGGTTGCCTGTGACGTCCATGACGGCAAAATGGTATTGATGCCTGCCGCCGCGACGCGAGGGCGCCATGAAACGCCATGCAAAAAAGGATTATCCCCTCCACCTGATCCGCCGGCATCTGGAACCGGGGCCGGTCGTGCTTGTCAGCTCGGCCTGGAAGGGCAAAACCAACATCATGACCATGGGGTGGCACATGATGATGGAGTTCACGCCGGCGCTGTTCGGCTGCATCATCTCCAACCAGAACCACAGCTTCACGCTGATCCGCAACGCCGGGGAGTGCGTGGTCAACGTGCCGACCGTGGAACTGGCCGACACAGTGGCCCAGATCGGCAACTCGACCGGAGGCGAACTCGACAAGTTCGCGGCGTTCGGCTTGACGCCCGCCAGGGCCGCGATCGTCGAAGCCCCTCTGATCGCCGAATGCTACGCCAGCTTCGAATGCCGGCTCTATGACGGCAGTCAGATCGAGAAGTACAACTTCTTCATCTGGGAGGTGGTAAAGGCGCATGTGGCGCCCACGCCAAAATACCCCAGGACCATCCATTACAAGGGCGAGGGCGAGTTCCGCGTCGCCGGGGACACCGTCAGTTTGCGCAAGCGATTTCGGGCGGACTACCTGTAGGCCACATTTGACGGTGGGTATCGCCGGCCATAAAAGGGCGACCCGCGTCGAAGAGACCCAAGAATGCCCGAAGCCTCCACCACGATCGGCCGCTGCTACCGCTTCGAATCCGCGCATTTTCTGCCGAAGGTCCCCGAAGGCCATCGCTGCCGCAATCTGCACGGCCACAACTACCGCGTGGAGGTCGTGGTGCGCGGCCCCATCGACACGCGCGGCTTCGTCCGCGACTTCGCGGAGGTGGATGCCGACATGGCGCCGCTGCTGGCCCTGGTCGATCACAAGCTGCTGAACGACGTGGACGGACTATCAAACCCTACGGCCGAACGCATCGCGCACTGGTTCCTCGACCGCATGCCCGACTGCGAGCGCGTCAGGGTGTGGGAGAACGCCGACTGCTGGGCGGAAGTCGTTCGTACTGCAAACGATACGACCTCTTAGTCGCAAGCTGCTGCACAAACCTTTCAGGCGCGACGCCAATCGGGCGTAGCGTCCGCGCACGTTGCCGATCATCGATTGGCCGCCAATCAGGAGGGATCCATGAATCACGCCTTGACGCTTGCGGTCGTGGTGCTGTTTTGCGGCGCCACAATGGGCGCGAGCAGCGCGACTTCGGTCAGGGGGCTTCCGAACATCGAACGGTTCCGCGCGGCGAAATCCGCGCCCCTCAAAGCGCCACGCCTCTATAGCGCCAACGAGCGTGCGGCAGCCGTCGCCGCCATCATGAAGAGCAGCGCTCCGCCGCTTCTCGGACCGACCATGCGACGATCTGGACGATCCGGTGCTGGAACTCGCGCTCAAGGTCCAGCAAGGCAGACATTGCGCCATCGATTGCCGCATGGCGGGACAGGTCATCGCGTACCAGATCGCCCTCGAACCTCATGACCGCGCCACGGACATGAAGGGTCAGATGAACCCCGACCGCAACCAGCATGTGGTCATTGCCACGCCAGCGATGCCCACCAGCGGCCTGCTGAGCGTCTACCTGTGGTGGGGCGGCGCGTCTGGACAGAACGCGCCGCCTGTGACGTATTGGGGCTGTGACGTCTCGCCGTTCTGATCGCCGGCGGCCATGAGCGAACTTGGAAGCCGCCATGCGCGGCCGCGGCTTCGCTTGTGCGCGGCCGGACGCTAGCCTCCGATTTTCCAATGAGGAAAGGCCGATGAAGCTCAAGCTCTGGCAGGTCGATGCGTTCGCGCGCCATGCCCTGGAAGGCAATCCGGCGGCGGTAGTGCCGCTTGAAGCGTGGATCGACGCCGCGCTGATGCAGAAGATCGCGGACGAGAACAATCTGGCGGAGACGGCATTCTTCGTGCGCACCGGCCCGGGACGCTACGATCTGCGCTGGTTCACGCCCGAGGCCGAGGTCGATCTTTGCGGCCACGCCACTCTGGGCAGCGCCTGGACCATCTTCGAATACCTTGATCCGGGGCTGGCATCGGTGTCCTTCCTGACGCGCTCTGGCGAACTGACCGTGACGCGCACCGCGAACGGGCTGTCGATGTCCCTGCCCTCCGACATGCCGGCCACCTATGACGCGCCCGCCGGGCTGGCCAAAGCGATCGGCGAGGCCTTGGACGTGCCGATGCCGAAGGAGCTGCATAAGGCGCGCTACCTCCTGGCGCTGTGGGACGAAGCAAAGGTGATCCGTGGCATCAAGCGCATCGACGTGGGCCGGGTGCTGCGCGACGCGGGCTTCTGGGGCCTGGTCGTCACGGCCAAGGGCGACGAAGGCTACGATTTCGTGTCGCGCTTCTTCGCCCCCGACAAGGGCGTGCCCGAGGATCCGGTGACGGGCTCGGCGCACTGCATCCTGACGCCGTTCTGGGCCAGGCGACTCGGCAAGAAGACGTTGAAAGCGCGCCAGGTATCCCCGCGCGGCGGCGATCTCGTCTGCACCGACGACGGCGCGCGCACCACGCTCGAAGGCACCTGCGCGCCGTACATGACAGGCGAGATCAGCGTCTAGGCGGCGTCATTCCCCCTAGCCCGGCTCCTCGTCATCGACGATGCCGATGCCGAATTCCTCGAGCCCCTCCTCGAGATAGTCGGCGAGCAGCGGCAACTCGAGAAGGTAGTCCGCCGTGCGGTTCAGGTGCTCGGCGCGCGCCGTAGCCAGTGCCGCATTCCATTCGGTGATGTCGTAGGTGCCGCGGCCGAGCCAGGCCAACGCCACGAGTTCGAGGCGCTCGTCCTCGTTGAGAGCGCGAACGGCGTCCGCCAATTCCTGGCGCGTGCCGTCAAACGGCGAATCCTCGAGAATATCCACGCCGTTGTCGTCCGCGGGATTGGATCCCGGGTCCGGATCGGTAAGCGCCTCTTTGGCGTCCACCTCGCGGGCGCGTTCGATGATGAACGCCACCTTGTCGGTCGAGATATCGAGGCTCGGCGTATCGGACATGTCACGGAGAGAAAAGATCGGCATGGCGGCATCCCGGAGGTTCCCCAAGGAAACGGCTGGGCCGCGAGCCTGTTCCGCCCATGACCGGGTGGCGCATCCGAGCTATGGTATTGTCCAATCCTTGGGGGGAACCATGATGCGAATGAACGTGCTTTGGGCAGCGGTTGCAGCTGTCGTGTTGTGCACTTCGGCGCAGGCCGCGCCGAAGATCGACGACCCGGTCATATTCGTGCGTTGGGTCTATGCCGAAATGGCGACCGACAAGAATTTCGCCTACCCCGAGGACGCCTTGAGTCCGCGCCTCAAGGCCTTGGAGGATCTCGACAAGCGGGAAGCCGGCGGCGAAGTCGGACGGCTCGACTTCGACTTCTTCGCCAACGCGCAGGACTGGTCGATCTCCGACCTCAGCGTGACCGGTGCGCCGGTGGAGAACGCAAAGGATCGCGAGGTCGTCACCGCCCAGTTCAAGAACGGCAAACGAAAGAACGAAATCCATTTCTATTTCGAAAAGACCGCCGCCGGATGGAAGCTCGATGACGCACGTTCCGTCATCGGCGGAAGCTGGACCTTGTCGCTGATCCTCAAATACGGCTGGGATACGCCCGAATAGACGGCGAACGAAAATTTCTCCTTATGTAAGAAGCCGGACGAACGGCATTTCCGTTTGACTGCGCGCCGGCGAATCTGTAAGCACGTTTCCGGGCCACGCCTCCCCAACGAGGCGCAACATTCTGGAAGGAATGTGAGATGACCGGTACAGCACCGGCCGTGCGCCCTGCACGGCCTTTTTTTTCGTCCGGACCCTGCGCCAAGCGCCCCGGATGGACTCCTGAAGCTCTCAACGCCGCCCTTCTGGGCCGCTCGCACCGCTCCAAGCCGGGCAAGGCCCGGCTGAAGGATGCAATCGACCGCACCAAGGCGATCCTCGGCATCCCCGTGGATTACCGCGTGGGCATCGTACCGGCTTCGGACACAGGCGCCGTCGAGATGGCGCTATGGTCGCTGCTCGGCCCCAAGACGGTCGACCTCTTCGCCTGGGAGAGCTTCGGCGAGGACTGGGTCACCGACACGCTCAAGCAGCTCAAGCTGAAGGACAGCCGCATCTTCAAGGCGGCTTACGGCGAACTCCCGAATCTCAAGGAAGCCGACCCCAACAACGACATCGTGTTCCTGTGGAACGGCACGACGTCGGGCGTGCGCGTGCCGAATGGCGACTGGATCTCCGACAACCGCGAGGGACTGACGATCTGCGATGCGACCTCGGCCGCCTTCGCCATGGACCTCCCGTGGAAGAAGCTCGATGTCGCGACGTTCTCCTGGCAGAAGGTTCTGGGCGGAGAAGCCGCGCACGGCATGCTGGTCCTCTCCCCGCGTGCCGTTGCGCGGCTCGAGGCCCATACCCCGCCCTGGCCGATGCCGAAGATCTTCCGCATGACCAAGGGCGGCAAGCTCGTCGAGGGAATATTCGAGGGCGAGACCATCAACACGCCGTCGATGCTGGCCCTGGAAGATTACCTGGATGCGCTGAAATGGGCCGAATCGATCGGCGGCCTGAAGGGCCTTATCGCCCGCTCCAACGCCAATGTCGGCGCCCTGGCGCGCTGGGTGAAGGAAAGCGGCTGGGCCGATTTCCTCGCCAAGGACGAGGCCATCCGCTCCAATACCTCGGTCTGCCTCAAGATCGTCGATCCCTGGTTCGCAGCCCTTGGGGCCGATGCGCAGGCGGATGCGGCGAAGAAGATCGCCTCGACGCTCGAAAAGGAAGGCGTGGCGCTCGACATCGCCGCGTATCGCGCTGCGCCGCCGGGTTTGCGCATCTGGTGCGGCGCGACGATCGACCACACCGACGTCGAAGCGCTGACGCCCTGGCTTGACTGGGCCTGGGGCACGGTCAAGGCCGGCTGAGCATCCATCCGGAGGAGCCGATGAGCTTCGAGCCCGAAAATGCTCTGGAGAAAGCCATGGCGCTGGCAGCAGCGCAGGAGAGCGCGCGCCCGGCATTCTTCCGCTCCATGATGGAGGCCGAGTTGTTCCTGCTGGGCGAGGCCGACATCGAAAACTCCGGTCGGCTGAGCATCGACACGATCACACGCGGTGCCGAGACATATCATCCGGTTTTCACGTCCGAGCGGCGGTTGCGCGAATTCGTGCGCGGGCCTGCCCAGGGGTTCACGATGGGAGGGCGCGTCTTGTTCCTCGCCACGCGCGGCGCGGCCTTCGTCATCAATCCGGGCTCTGAACTCAACAAAATCCTGCTGCCGCAGGAGATCGCCTACTGGCTCGACCAAGCCGCACCGTCACCCTCGATCACGGTGATACCGCCGCCCAAGCATCCCAAGAAGCTGATCCAGGCGCTGTCCGTGCTGTTCACCAGCCGCTCCCGCGTGACGTCGGCCCGGTTGATCTACGCCGCACAGGAGGGGCTGAAGCCCTATCCGTTGATCGGCATCGAAGCGGAAGGTGACGCGCGCCTCTTGTCCAAGGAGATCTTCGAAGCGGCCGCCGCCGCCATGCCCAGAACGCGCATCGACGTCATCCACCTCAATGCTCCCGGGCTCAAGCATCCTCTCCAGGAGCACCTTCTCGCCATCGCGCCCTTCTACGAGCGCAAGACTCCGATCAACTGACAGGAACCGTAGCCATGCCCAAGGTCCTCATCGCCGACAAGCTTTCCCCCGCCGCCGTCGCCATCTTCAAGATGCGCGGCGTCGAAGCCGACGTGAAAACCGGGCTTTCCAAGGAAGAGCTGCTGAAGATCGTCGACCAGTATGACGGCATCGCGATCCGCTCCGCCACCAAGGTTACGGCCGAGGTCATCAAGGCGGCGAAGAAGCTGAAGGTCGTCGGCCGCGCCGGCATCGGGGTCGACAACGTCGACATTCCCGCCGCGACAGCCGCCGGCGTCATCGTCATGAACACGCCGTTCGGCAACTCGATCACCACCGCCGAACACGCCATCGCGCTGATGATGGCGCTGGCTCGCGAGCTGCCAGCGGCCAATTCCTCGACCCACGCCGGCAAGTGGGAGAAGAACCGCTTCATGGGCGTCGAACTCTACGGCAAGACGCTGGGCCTGATCGGCGCGGGCAACATCGGCGGCATCGTCGCCGACCGCGCCAAGGGCCTGAAGATGCATGTCGTCGCCTACGATCCCTATCTGTCGCCTGAGCGGGCGCAGGAACTTGGCGTGGAGAAGGTCGAGCTCGACGAACTGCTGGGCCGCGCCGATTTCATCACGCTGCACACTCCGCTCACCAGCGAGACGCGCAACATCATCTCGGCCGACGCCATCAACAAGATGAGGAAGGGCGTGCGCATCATCAACTGCGCCCGCGGCGGGCTGGTTGACGAAGGGGCGCTCAAGGCCGCGCTCGACTCCGGGCAGGTGGCGGGCGCCGCCCTCGACGTCTTCTCGGAGGAACCTGCGAAGACGAACATCCTGTTCGGTCACGACAAAGTGGTCGCGACGCCGCATTTGGGCGCCTCGACCGAGGAAGCGCAGGAGAACGTGGCCCTCCAGGTGGCCGAACAGATCTCGGACTACCTTCTCACGGGCGCCATCATCAACGCACTCAACATGCCCTCGATCAGCGCCCAGGAAGCGCAGCTGGTGAGGCCGTGGATCGCCTTGGCCGCCAAGCTTGGCGCCTTCGCGGGGCAGCTCACGGAGACCAGCATCGAATCGGTGGAGATCCTCTACGAAGGGACCGCCGCGACGATGAACCAGCGGGCGCTGACACAGGCGGCCTTGGCAGGCCTGCTCAAACCGCATCTACCGGAAGTCAACATGGTCAATGCCCCGATCGTGGCCAAGGAGCGCGCCATCAAGGTGAGCGAGACGCGCCGCGACCGGCAGGGCATATACGAGGGTTACATCAAGATCACAGTCAAGACGGCGAAGATGGAGCGCGGCGTTGCCGGCACGGTATTCTCCGACGGCCGGCCGCGGCTGATCCAGGTCAAGGGCATCAATCTGGATGCCGAATTCGCGCCGCACATGCTCTACGTCACCAACGAAGACAAGCCCGGTTTCATCGGCAGGCTGGGCACGCTCTTGGGCGAAGCGCACGTGAACATTGCGAATTTCACGCTCGGCCGTGCCGCGCCGGGGTCCGATGCCATCGCGCTGGTGGAGGTCGACGGTGAAGTCAGCGAAACCGTCGTAGCGGAAATCCGCAGGCTTCCCCATGTCCGGCGGGCCAAGGCCCTTGCATTCTAGGGGGCTTGCATATTAAGAGCCGCCCTCCCACGTATAGATGACGGTGGGGGGGCGGACATGGCGCCGGTCGTCGCGGTCTATATTCTCTGGTTCATTTGGGTGCTGACCTGGATTGCAGCTACGCAATGGCTCCATCCGAAGGGCAAGCACGCCCATATCGGATTGGAGGTCGTCTACCGCGTGCTCGCGGTCGGCGGTTTCCTGCTGCTGATGGGCGTGCAGCCGGTGCCCCGCTACGACCTGGACGACTGGTTCTGGCGCCCGCTCGACGGAACCGCAGGCTGGTGGTTGTTCCTGGTGACCCTGGCCGGCTTCGTCCTGGCCTGGTGGGCGCGCATTCAGCTGGGTCGCGTCTGGTCCGACACCTTGAACAAGAGCCACGACCATCACGTCATCCAGACGGGGCCCTACGCGGTGGTGCGCCAGCCCGTCTACACGGGCATCATCATCTCGTCCTTCGCGACTGCTGCGATATTCGGACTGCCCTGGAGGCTGTTCGGCGCCGTCGTCATGTCGGCCGGCTTCGTCATCAAGGCGCTCCTCGAGGAACAGTTCCTGCGCGAGGAGCTTGCGGAAGCCTATGACGACTATGCCAAGCGCGTGCCCCTTCTCGTGCCGTTCTGGCCGCAGAAGATCTGGCCTTCGCAACACGCCTGACGCCGATGGAAAATTTGGACCTGTCTCCGCCGACCGTGATCCTGGGCATCTGGCTCGCCTGGGTGATCTCCTGGCTCGCTGCCGCAGCGTGGAGCAAGCCCGCGGCGAGGAAGGCCGGCTTGGCCCGCGAATTCCTCTACCGGGCCGCGATCTTTGGCGGCGCCCTGGTGCTGGCCGTGCTGCGCCGTTTTCCGCACGGCCTCGATACCCGACTGTGGCCGCCGTCACCGGACCTGCAATGGGGTCTGGTCGCCGCAGTGGCAGCGGGCTGTCTATTCACCTGGTGGGCGCGCCTCCACTTGGGAAGCCTGTGGTCGAGCAACGTCACGCGAAAGGACGATCACCGGGTGATCGACACCGGTCCCTATCGGATCGTGCGCCATCCCATCTATACGGGCATGATATTGGCGCTTCTGGCGACCGCGCTGGAATACGCGACGCCGCTCGTCTTTGCCGGCATCGCGCTGATGATCATCGGCATCGTCATGAAGGCCCGTCTGGAGGAGGGATTCCTGCGTTCCGAGCTGGGCAAGGGAGCCTATGACACCTATGCCAGGCGCGTGCCGATGCTGGTGCCGTTCTGGCCGCGGCGAACAGACTAGGCCGCCTTCAACGACGCCATGTCGATGACAAAGCGATAGCGGACGTCGCTTTTCACGACACGATCGAAGGCTTCGTTGACCTTCTGGATCGGGATGACCTCGATGTCGGAGGTGATGCCGTGATGGCCGCAGAAGTCCAGCATCTCCTGGGTTTCCCGGATGCCGCCGATCATCGATCCGGCCAGTTGACGCCGCATGCCGATGAGCGCTCCGGCACCCACCGGCACCTGCGATTCCGGAACCCCCACCACCACCATCGTCGCATCGCGCTTGAGCAGCCCGAGATACTGATTCCAGTCGATGCCCGTTCCCACGGTGCAGATGATGAGGTCGAACGAGTTTTTGAGCGCCTCGAACGTCGCAGGCTCGGCCGTGGCGTAGAAATGATCGGCGCCCAGACGCTTGGCGTCGTCCTTCTTATGCAAGGAATGGCTGAGGACCGTGACCTCGGCGCCCAGCGCGTGCGCAATCTTCACCCCCATATGGCCGAGACCGCCCAAGCCTAGAATTGCGACCTTCTTGCCAAGGCCCGCCTTCCAGTGCTTCAGCGGTGAATAGAGCGTGATGCCGGCGCACAGAAGCGGCGCCGCGCCGTCCAGCGGCAGGTTGTCGGGAATGCGCAGAACGAAGTCCTCGTCGACCACGATCTTGTCGGAATAGCCGCCGTGAGTGCGCGTTTCGTGGTCCTGCTCGGTGCTGTTGTAGGTGAAGCTGATGCCACTCGTGCAGTAGTTCTCCATGTGGCCGCGGCAGTTGTCGCAGACGCGGCAGGAATCGACCATGCAGCCGACGCCGACGTGGCCGCCGGGCTTGTATTTCTTCACATGAGGGCCGACGGCCGTCACCACTCCGGTGATCTCGTGACCGGGTACCATGGGAAACACGGAACCGCCCCACTCGTCGCGCACCTGGTGGATGTCGGTATGGCAGATGCCGCAGTAGCGGATGTCGATGACGACGTCGTGATCCCTGGGATCGCGGCGTTCCAGGGAGAACGGCGCCAGCCGCGCCTTCGCCGCGGGTGCGGCATATGCCTTGGTCTTGAGCATTTTCTTGTTCCTTCGTAGCGACACCCAGTGCCTAGCTATGCCTAAAGCACACGAAATCAAGCGATGCCCGAGGGCGTGCCCTCATACCGCAGATGCATCAGTGCCCGTGAAACACGGGAGCCCGTTTTTCGAAGAATGCCGCAAGAGCTTCGGCATGGTCTCCGCTCACATGGGCACGGCCCTGCGCCACGGCGGAGCGATCCATGATCGTGGCGAAATCCGCATCAAGCGCTTCGCGCATCAGCTTCTTCGTCATGCGAAGGACGCCGGGCGGCTGGCGCGCGATGCGCTCCGCCAATCCGCGCACCTCGTTCATCAGCCATTCGAGCGGCACTAGGCGGGAGACGAGGCCCCAGGAAAGCGCGGTCTGGGCATCGATGGTGTCGGCCCCGAAGAACAACTCTGCCGCGCGGGCATGACCGATGATAAGCGGCAGAAGCCACGCCCCGCCGTCCCCCGGAACCAGGCCGACCTTCAAGAACGTCGCACCGAATGTCGCCGTGTCCGCTGAGATGCGGATGTCGGCGAGGCAGGCGACGTCGTTGCCCAGCCCGATGGCCGCGCCGTTGATCGCCGCGATCACCGGCACCTCGATGTTCCAGAGACTTCTCACGACTTTGTGGATGTCCGTCTTGTAGGCGTCCCGGATCTCCTCCGCGGTTCCGGCGAATGGCGGGATGCGATCGCGCATCGCCTTCACATTGCCACCCGCAGAGAACACCGGCCCCGCCCCGGTCAGGATCACGCAGCGCAGATTGCGGTCGCCGTTGATGCGGGCGCAGGTTTCCTCGAACAACGCACCGTCGCCGGGCTCGCCCAGGATGTTGCGCGATTCGGGGCGGTTGAGCGTCAGAGTTGCGACGAAACCATCCTTCTCGAACAAAAGCGCCGACATGATCCTCTCCGCTTTCAGGACGCCGCCAGTCTAGCGCGATTCACCAGCGAGCGTTACGAGGTTGCGAAGCGGGCCAGGTGATGGTCGACATCGCCGTAGAGCGTCTCGAGCATGGTCAGGCGCTTGAAGTAATGGCCCGCGGCGAGTTCGTCGGTCATCCCCATGCCGCCGTGGATCTGGATCGCCTGCTGCCCCACAAAACGCGCCGCCTTGCTGACCTGCACTTTCGCCGCCGACGCGGATTTCGCGCGTTCGGCGTGGTCTGCCAGCTTGAGGGTCGCCATCAAGGTAATCGATGTCGCCTGCTCCACTTGGATGAACATGTCCACCATTCGGTGCTGCAGCACCTGAAACGATCCGATCGGCTTGCCGAACTGCTTGCGCTGCTTGGAATAGGCCACGGTGGTGTCGAGCAGAGCGCCCATGGCGCCGACCGCCTCGGCGCAATGCGCGACGATTGCCTCGTCCGTCGCCTGTTCGATGAGCGCCAGGCCGCCATCGAGCGGACCGATCAGCGCCTCGACCGGGAGCGCGACGTTCTCGAAGGTGATTTCGCAGGCGCGACCACCCTCGACCGTGGGATAGTCTCGCGTCGAAATACCGGTCGCGGACTTGTCCACCAGGAATAGAGAAACGCCGGCGGCGTCACGTTCGCTTCCGGCGGTGCGAGCCGTCACCAGGAGTGCGTCCGCCCATGGCGCACCGATCACGACGGCCTTATAGCCGTTGAGAAGATAACCGTTGCCCTGCTTCTTGGCCGTCGTCGCCAGATGCGCAAGGTTGTAGCGTCCCTTCGGCTCGGCAAAGGCGAAAGCAATGATGGACCGGCCGGCGGCAATCTTCGGCAGCCATGCTTCCTGCTGCGCCCGTGTTCCCGCCCGTGCCAAAAGTCCGCCCGCCACGATCACCGTCGGAACATAGGGCTCGATCACCAGAGCGCGTCCGAACTCCTTCATGACGATCATCGTTTCGATCGGGCCGCCGCCCAGACCACCGCAGGAGTCCGGCAGAGGTGCTGCCGCCAGGCCCAGTTCGGCGAAAACCTTCCAATGGTCGGGATCGCGCCCTTCGTCCGTGCGCGTGAATTTGCGCCAGGTTTCGAAGGTGTAGTTGTCGGCCAGATAACGGGCGACCGAGTTCTGCAGCAACGTCTGTTCTTCGCTGAACGAAAAATCCATTAGGAACCTGCGCTCATTGTTTGCCCCGTTTGCGGGGAGGTGGTCGCGACGCTACCCGGGCAAACGGGGCCAGAAATGTACGGTCCGCTCATAATCCCAGAACGGCCTTAGCGATGATGTTGCGCTGAATCTCGTTCGATCCGCCGTAGATCGACGCCTTGCGCATGTTGAAGTAGCGACCCGCCACGCCCTGTGCGAAGTCCGGACCGACCTTCTCGTTGGGCCCGAGCGCGCGATCGTGGGGAAAGGCGTAATAGCCGACAGACTCCTCGGCGAGTTCGGTGATGCGCTGCTGGACCTCCGTGCCACGGATCTTGAGAATGGAACTTTCGGGGCCCGCCATTTCGCCTTTCGCCTCCGCTGCCAGGGCGCGCAGTTCCGTGTATTCAAGCGCCATCAGCTCGATCTCGACTTCGGCGATCTTGCGCCGGAACGCGTCGCTCTCGAGGAGTGGCCCGTCGTCCGCCATTTCCGTACGGGCGAAATCCTTCAGCCGCCTCAGCGCCGTCTTCTGGCGCGCCACCCCGGCGATGCCGGCGCGCTCGTTTACCAGCAGAAATTTGGCGTAGGTCCAACCCTTGTTCTGCTCGCCGACCAGATTCTCGGCGGGAACGTGCACGTTGTCGAAGAAGACTTCGTTCACCTCGCGGGCACCGTCGAGCACGATGATCGGCCTTACCTTGATACCCGGCGATTTCATGTCGATGAGCAGAAAGCTGATGCCTTCCTGCGGCTTGACGTCGGGATCGGTGCGCACAAGGCAGAAGATCCAGTCGGCGTACTGTGCCAGCGTGGTCCAGGTCTTCTGGCCGCTGACGACGAAGCCGGTGCCGTCAGGCGCAGCGCGCGTGCGCAGGCTGGCGAGGTCGGACCCGGCGCCCGGCTCGGAATACCCCTGGCACCACCAGTCTTCGCCGGAAAGAATGCGCGGCAGGAAGCGCTGCTTTTGCGCCTCGCTGCCGAAGGCGATGAGCACGGGCCCCAGCATTTGCAGGCCGAAGGGCAAGAGTGCCGGCATCTCGGCCGCGGCGCATTCCTCGTTGAAGATGTAACGCTGCGTGACGCTCCAGCCGGTGCCGCCGTGCTGCTTGGGCCAATGCGGCGCGATCCAGCCTTTGTGGTAGAGGATCTTGTGCCAGGCGAGATAGTCCTCGCGCGAGCTGGTGTCGGCTTCGAGGCGGCCGACGTCGTCGGGCAGCTTGGTCTTGGCCTCGGCAAGGAAAGCGCGCACTTCGGTGCGGAACGCTTCTTCTTCGGGTGAGAACGACAGATCCACGGCGATCTCCCAAACGCGCTGGGCATCTGCCCGCGCCGCAAAGCATGCGACAAGACCGGCTCGCGCGCCAAGCGTGCCGCGGCGTCATCCTTCGTGGAAACAGGGCCGCTGCGGCCGATAGCGGCAGCCTAGCTGCGTTCCCGGCGGATCGCCTCGTGGTGGCGGATCACTTCCTTGACGATGAAGTTGAGGAATTTCTCGGCGAAGTCGGGGTCCAGCTTGGCTTCGTGGGCCAGCGCCCGCAGGCGGGCGATCTGCTGCGCCTCCCGCTTGGGATCGGCCGGCGGCAGGCCGTGCTCCGCCTTGTAGCGGCCCACGATCTGCGTGCACTTGAAGCGCTCCGCCAGCATATGAATCAGCGCAGCGTCGATGTTGTCGATCGAGTCGCGCAGGCGCTGAAGTTCGGTTTCCACCATGTGCGGGGCCCTCCTCCCGCAGTCTTAGGCGAGGGCTACCGCCGAGGCAACCGGCCTACTTCTTCTTGCGCGAGATGTCGTCGAGTTCGAGCCACATGGCATTCAGGACCGCCAGAGTGCAGGCGAAGCCCAGACCGAGAACCCAGGAGAAATACCACATGGCGGACCTCAATAATTTCCGTGGCTGTCGGAGGTGATGCTCTCGGCCTGCACCGGGCCCCGGAGTATCCGGTACGCCCAGCCCGTGTAGGCCATGATGATCGGCAGAAAGATCACCACGCAGCCCAGCATGATCTCGAGCGTCAACTTCGACGAAGATGCATCCCACACCATCAGGCTCTGATCCGGATAGCTGGTAGACGGCAGGAAGAACGGAAACAGCGACAGACCTGCCGTGGCGATCGTACCGGCCGGCACCAGGGCCGAGCAAACCCAGGCCAGCGTCGGAACACGCCGCGTCAAGACGGCCAGGACGGCGCCCAGATAGGCGACCAAGGGCGCCAGCCAGAACAGCGGATGCAGCGTGTAATTCGACCACCACCCGCCGGGAACCCGCGCCACGGTCTTCAGAAGCGGGTTGGATGGCCCATCGGCGGCGATGGCGCTGGTGACCCGCCAGCCGTCCATCTGGAGCACCCAATAGCCGGCAAGGGTGAACAGGACAATGAATGCCGCCGCCGCGTACGGAACGGCGGCGCGCGCCCTGCGGCCGGGTTCGCCCGACGCCTTGAGCGAAAGCCAGGTGGCGCCGTGCAGCACCAACATGGCAACCGAGACCAGGCCCGCCAGGACGGCGAAGGGGTTCAGGAGCGAAAACAGCGTGATCTCTTCATGCATGCGCAGATCGCTGTCGAAGCCGTAGGGAACACCCACAAACAGGTTGCCGAACGCCACGCCGAACACCAGTGCCGGCACGAAGCCGCCCAGGAACAGCGCATAGTCCCACATGGACCTCAGCTTCGGGTTCGTGAACTTCGAGCGGAACTTGAAGCCGACCGGCCGCAGGATGAGGGCGGCCAGCACCAGAAACATCGCCAGATAGAAACCCGAGAAGGCCGTGGCGTAGAGCGGCGGCCAGGCCGCGAAGATCGCCCCACCGCCGAGGATCAACCACACCTGGTTGCCTTCCCAGACGGGTCCCACCGTGTTGATGACGACGCGACGCTCCAGGTCGTTCTTGCCGACGAACGGCAGCAGGATGCCGGTCCCCAGGTCAAAGCCGTCCATCACGGCGAACCCAATCAGGAGGATTCCGAGGAGCGCCCACCAGATGATCCTGAGAAGTTCATAATCCATGACGGTCACTCCACGGCAACGAGCTGGGCTTCGACGCTGTGTCCGAGCGTCTCGTCAGGCCCAAGCCTGATGTATTTCACAAGCAGATAGATGTCCGCGATCAGCAGCGTGCTGTAGAACACGACGAAGCCGCACAAGCTGAACAGCACATTGCCCGCCACTGTCGATGAAACGCCGAGCGCCGTGGGCAGCACGCCTTCGATGACCCAAGGCTGGCGACCGTACTCGGCGACGATCCAGCCGAGTTCGGCGGCGATCCAGGGCAGCGGCAAGGTCCACAACGCCAGGTACAGGAAGCTCCTGTGGCGGCCGAGACGCCGCTTGGCTGCGAGCCAGAAAGCCAGGGCGAACAGGGCGATGAAGCAGAAGCCCAGCGCCACCATCAGGCGGAAGGACCAGAACAGCACCGGCACGTCCGGGACTGTCGAGGCCGCCGCCAGGTCGATCTCCTGGGGAGTTGCGTTCTCCACGTCGGCACGGAAGCGCTTGAGCAGCAGCGCATAGCCCAGATCGCTCACATGCGCCTCGAGGGTCTTGCGCAACTCGGCATTGCCGCGATCCGTCTTCAGCTTTTGCAGGGCGTCATAGGCGACGATGCCGTTCTTGATCCGCTGCTTGGCGAGCTGCGTGAGGTTGTTGATGCCAGGCACCGGCGTATCCGCCGACCTTGTGGCGATCAGGCCCAGGACCCAGGGCACCTTCACCTCGTACCGGGTGGTGTGAGAGGCGAGATCGGGAACGCCGAATACCGTGAACGACGCCGGAGCCGGCTCGGTGTTCCACATCGCTTCGATGGCCGCGACCTTCATCTTCTGGTTCAGGCTGGCGGTGTAGCCGCTTTCGTCGCCCAGCACGACCACACTCAGCGCCGACGCCAGGCCGAAGCTGGCGGCCACGGTCATGGACCGCTTGGCGAGCTCGATGTTGCGGCCGCGCAGCATGTAGTAGGCGCTGATGGCAAGGACAAATACCGCCCCTACGACATAGCCCGCACTGACGGTGTGCACGAACTTCGCCTGGGCGACGGGATTGAACAGGACATCCATGAAGTTCGAGACTTCCATGCGCATTGTGTCGGGGTCGAAATGCGCGCCGACTGGAAACTGCATCCAGCCATTGGCGATGAGAATCCACAGTGCCGACAGATTGGTGCCGATCGCCACACACCAAGTGACGACAAGGTGCGTCACCTTCGACATGCGGTTCCAGCCGAAGAAGAACAGGCCGACGAACGTCGCTTCCAGGAAGAAGGCCATCAATCCTTCGATGGCGAGCGGAGCCCCGAACACGTCCCCCACGTAGTGAGAGTAATAGGCCCAGTTGGTGCCGAACTGGAATTCCATCGTGATGCCGGTAGCGACGCCCATGGCGAAGTTGATGCCGAACAGCGTGCCCCAGAACTTTGTCATGTCGCGCCAGATCTGGCGTCCGGTCATGACGTAGACGGTCTCCATGATGCCCAGGAGGATGGAGAGTCCGAGGGTCAGCGGCACGAAGAGAAAGTGGTACAGCGCCGTAATGGCGAACTGCAGCCGGGATAATTCGACGATATCCATGGTGATGCCCTAATGTGCGGGGCCGACGAGGCGTGCATAGACGGCGCCCGTGTCGGCATTGGGACGATGGGAAGGACTGAAGAAAGCGATGTAGAGGCCGGTCAGGAGGATCAGCTTCGCCGTCAGCACCACGGCGATTTCCCGCCAGAGATGGCGCATATGGGGTTTCATCGCCCGTTCTTTCGCGCCCAGACTCATTCGCACCAGCTTACGGCGGGGGCGACAGTGCTGGTCAAGGATGAGGCGGCCGGTCCAAGAAGCGTCATGTGCCCTCCGATTTCGCTGGGATTGGCTTCTGTCACGGAGGCGACCTTGCCTTATTTGACGGAAGTCAAAATAATGCGCAAGCCTCGCATTGTTCTAAGAAAAATCCTGGAAACGGCCCCTGACGGGACAATGTGACGCTGGGCCAAATGCAGACCTCCCCGGGGCGGTTGGCCCGACCGCCTGAGGTGGCTAGCATCCTCGAGACGGGGTCGTTCTCGGTCCGCTAATCAGCCGCAATCTCAGGGCAACATGTTGGCGCGCCTTGCAGTGTTTGATAAAGTTGCAGAGAGACCAATTTGCAAAATGATATGCCCCGCCCCCCCAATGCTGAGACCGACGTCATGCCGGGGGACGATTCCCTGTTCACGACACTGATCGCCACCGCGGTCGATGGAATCACGGTCATCGACGAGCGCGGCATCATCCGAGTCTTCAGCCAAGCTTGCGAACGCCTGTTCCAGTACGCGGCGAGCGACGTCGTGGGCCAGAACGTCAATATGCTTATGCCCGAGCCCTATCGGGAGGCTCACGACAGCTACATCAATCGCTACAAGACGACCGGCGAGGCCCGCATCATCGGCATCGGCCGCGAGGTGCACGGCCAGAGAAAGGACGGGTCTGTCTTTCCCATGTACCTGTCGGTGGGTGAGGGCCGCCTCAACGGCAACCGCATCTTCGTTGGTATCATCCACGATCTGACCGAGCTTTACAGCGTCCGCGAGGCCCGGGACGCCGAAAAGGCGTTTCTGGCCTCCATCGTCGAGTCGTCGAACGACGCCATCGTCGCAAAGACTTTGGACGGCGTCATCACGAGCTGGAATGACGCTGCGGAACGCATGTTCGGCTACAAGGCATCCGAAATCGTTGGCAAGCCCATCACGCTGCTCTTCCCGCCCGATAGGCTGGTGGAGGAAAGCGAGATCCTGGCGAAGCTCAGGGCCGGCGAAGGCGTTCACCATTACGAAACGATCAGGAAGCGCAAGGATGGCGGGCTTATCGACGTCTCGGTCACGATCTCTCCGATGCGCGACGCCTCTGGGAGGATCGTCGCGGCATCGAAGACAATCCGTGACATCACTGATCGGAAGGCGGCCGAAGCCCGCCTGCAGTCGCTGCAGAACGAGCTCAGTCACGTGGCGCGGCTCACCGAAATGAGTCAAGTATCAGCCGCCATCGCCCATGAGCTGAACCAACCACTGACCGCAATCCTCAACTATACGAACGTGGCCAAGCGGCTGATTGCCTCGGTCAATCCGGCCTCGACCCCGAAGGCCTACGAAGCCGTTTCCAAGGCCGGCGACCAGGCCGTTCGGGCGGGCCAGATCATCCGGCGGCTGCGCGATTTCGTGGAAAAGCGCGAATCGAATCGAACCGTGGAGGACATCAACCTCATCGCTGACGACGCCATCGCGCTGGGCCTCATCGGTGCCAAGTCGGCAAACATCCGGACCTGCATCAAATTCGCCGACCGGCCCCCGCCGATCTACGTGGATCGCGTACAAATTCAACAAGTGATGGTAAATCTGCTGCGTAATGCCGTGGAGGCTATGTCGACCTGCCAGCGACGGGAATTGACCATCTCGACGGTGGCCATGGACGGGGCTGGAGTGGAAGTCGTGGTGGCGGACACTGGTCCGGGAATCGCCCCCGAGATCGGCGACCGGCTCTTCAAGCCATTCGTCACCACCAAGGCGGGCGGGATGGGAATCGGGCTGGCCATCAGCCAGACGATCATCGAATCACACGGTGGAAGGCTGTGGATGAATCCGAACTCGCCCGGCGGTACGGTCTTCCACTTCACGATTCCTGCGGCCACCGGCCTGGAGTAAGCGAATGGCGGAAGGCGCCCCCGTTTTCGTTGTCGACGACGATCCCGATATCCGGGATTCGTTGAAAATGCTGCTGGAGGCGGCCGAGTACCCTACACAGGTTTTCGAATCGGCAGCGGCCTTTCTGGCGAGCGCCGCGCCCTCCACGGCTGGGTGCCTGATCGTGGACGTCCAGATGCCCGGCATGAACGGGATCGAACTGCAGAGGGAGCTGAATGCGCGGCATTCGCCGCTGCAGGTGATCGTGATGACCGGCCACGGCGACATCCCGATTGCCGTAGAGGCCATGAAGACGGGCGCTGTCGACTTCCTGGAGAAGCCCTTCGAGGACACCGTGTTGCTCAAGAGCGTCGAGGGAGCCATTGCGCGGGCGTCCTCGGCCATGAGCCACACCAAACAGGCCGAAGAGGCCGGAAGCCGCTTAAGTTCCCTGACGGAACGTGAGCGACAGGTGTTGGATATGATCGTAGCCGGCAAGGCCAACAAGGTCATCGCCTACGAGCTTGCGATCTCTCCGCGCACCGTGGAGATCCATCGCGCTCGGGTCATGGAGAAGATGGGTGCAGTCAATCTGGCCGACCTGGTGCGACGTGTTCTGTCCATAAAATCCTAGGGAAGTTACGTATTTTCTTCGAAAGGCCGTCTGGTATTTTCAAAAACCACGGTATTTCTGTGGATATGGTTATTGCGGAGTCCCCCCTTGAGCCTGACTCTCGACATCGTCGACGATGACGAGGCGGTGCGCGATTCCACGCGCGCCTTGCTGGAGTCCTACGGCTACACCGTCCGCGCCTTCGCGTCGGCCGAGGACTACCTCAACAGCGGTGGCAACGCCGCCGACTGTCTGCTGGTGGACCAGCACATGCCCGGAATGACCGGTCTCGATCTTCTCGAGCGCCTCCATGCCCAGGGCAGCCATGTCCGCGCCATCATGATGACGGGCCGCAGTGATCCGACGCTGGAACCGCGCGCCCACCGGATCGGCGTCAAGCTCCTGCACAAGCCGGTGGAAGAAGCGCAACTCGTTCGCTGGATCGAGAACGCGGCCTGATCCCGCCGGGACGGCCGTCCCGCGGATGCGGGAAACACCTACAGGAAAACCACAACTAACAATCCGCACCGCAGGCAGGCACCCTGCGACATGAAGTCCATGACGGCGGAAATCCATGAGCGGCGAGACGATTCAAGATACCAGGCAAGAAGCCCGGAACATTGCCCTCCTCTTCGAGCAGGCCATTCTGCGCCATCGCACGAGCGAAACATCCGCCGAGATCCGCAAGCGGTTGATTGCCGCCGCCAAGGAACTTCGGCAACTGGCTCTGGATCCGGGCAGCTGCGAACGCCTGTCGAGACTGGCCTCTGAATTCGACGCACACGCGGCGATGGGAGACGATCAGTGATCGAAGCCCGCGACACCGCATGTCCGTTGCCCACCGGAGAGAACATGCTGGCTGAAGCTTCACCCTCCAAAGCTGGCTTCTCCGGTGCGGCAATGGTCGCCAACGAAACCCTTCTTGAACCTATTCAGCGCTTCCAAGACGAACTGCTTTTGGCCGCACATCCTCGTCCGCATTGAACCCCCGTCCGACGAGGATTGGCCTCCGGCGCCTGACCCGGCCAGCCTGACAAGGCCGGCGGGCGCCCCCTTCTCCCCGAAATAATACTGCGACACGCTATCACTTGACCCTGACGGGCGGTCGATCGACCTTCCTACCATAGGCCGTGTCCTCGCGCCCGCCAGCGTTTTCGGCGCCGCGGCCGCACCCCATCGAGGGATCAACTCATGTCGCTCCGCCACCTAAACACTTACACGCTGCATGCAGGCGCGATGGTGGCGCTGGCCATCATCGTCCTCTCGACCGACGCGATTGCCGGCGGGGCCGCCGTTGGCGATGCCTGGTTCCGGTCCCTCCCTGCCGGCTTACCGGCCGGCGGCTACTTCACGCTGCACAACGTCGGTCATTCGACCCTGACGCTCACCGGAGCGACCTCATCCGCGTGCGGCATGATCATGCTCCACAAGTCGTCGGACAAAGAAGGCATGTCGAGCATGGAGGAGGTCTCGCAAGTGAACGTCGCGCCGGGCGCAACCCTCAAGTTCGCGCCAGGCGGTTATCACCTGATGTGCATGGACCCGAAGCCGTCGCTGAAACCCGGCAAAAGCGTGGACGTGTCGCTCCTGTTCGCGGATGGCACCAAGTTGGAGGTTGCCTTCACCGTGCGCAACGCGGCAGGGAAATAGTCGGCGCCCCCGTTCCGCCGACATGTGGATGCATCCCGATGCCCAAGCCGAACGAGACGCAGTCGCGCGTTGGCTGATGGACAGGCTTCAGTCCGTATTCTAACCCTTTGACGCCATCGCTGAGCAAAGCGGAATCATGCGCTCAATTGCCAGCCGCCTAGCCATCTTCGGACTCGTCGCGGCGTCGTGGTGGTGGACCGCCCGCGTCAAGCTGTCAGTTGCGGGCGACCTCGTGTGCATCCTCGGCGGCCCGCTGGCCGTCTATCCCACAGTGCTGCTCGGCTGCAAGCTCTTGGCAACACGGCCGACGAAAGAGTTCGCCGAAAAAACCACGATCGTCGTACATGCCGCCATCGGCGTCTTCTATGGCGTCGCCGTCATCAAGGCGATCAGCCTTTTCGGCGTCTATCGCGGCGAAATAATCGATTGGCCGAAATCCATCGTCCACGTGCTCTTCCTGTTCGCCAGCGTGATCGCGACGCTGACCGTCGCCAACCTGGCGTTGAAGGCTTGGGGCGCGCCGTTCGCCTTGATCCTGAGCCGGAACCTGGCGACAAGCTGGCTCTATCGTTGGACGCGCAATCCGATGGTGATCGCGTCATTTCTGTGGCTTGTGACGATCGGACTGGAGCTCCAATCTTCGGCATTCATCGCCTGGGTGGTACTCGTCTTGTCGCCGGCGGAACTGATCTTCCTCAAGCTCTACGAAGAGCGGGAATTGGAAATCCGTTTCGGAGGGGCCTATCGCGCCTATAAGGCCACGACGCCGTTCCTGCTGCCGTTGCCTTGGGGTTAGTCGACTTCGTCAAAATGGCGCACACCGGGAACGCCCCGCAGAAAGCCGTCCGACATTGGACCGGGCAATTCCAGGACGCCCAGGGCCTCCGTAGCTTCCTGCTCGGTCATGTGCCCGTCGGCCACGTCGCGGAAGATGCGGATCACGCGGACCATGTCGCAGCTCTGCGGGGACAGACGCAGCGACACGACGCCCGCGTCGCGCAGCGCCGCGATCTGGTGCGTGGCGGCAGTCACGACATAGCCCATGGTCTGGATGCCGTTGACCGCGAGGAAGGGTCGACCGTCGATGGTCGTGACGTCCATGCCGTCGGCGTCGCGATCGCAGACGAACTGGCAGGCATCTTTGGGAACGCCATGGGCCCGCGCATGATAGCAGCGTGCCGACAGCGCCAACGGCGCCCTGCCGAAGGCGAATACCTCAACGACCTCGTTGCCCTTCGCAATCAGCCGGATCGACTCCAGCGGCAATTCCGGGGGCAGGCAGATGCGCGTGGCGCCCAGCTCGCGATGCAGCGCCAACGTCTCCTCGTTGTAGATGTTGAGGAACGGGCCGATCACATGCGGCCGCCCGCCGAGTAGATGCACGGTGGCGATGTCGTTGGCCTCGATCAGATAACCCGCCTCGACCATGTCGCGGATGTCGCGAATTTCACGCTTGGTGGTGGGCAGCGCCAGCGTCGAGTAGACGACCTCCTTGCCGCCGCGCTCGAGGCGATCCACCGTCGACAGAATGACCTCATCACGGAACGGCTTGCGCTTGGAGCACACGACCTCGCCGATGCAGACCCGGTCGACGGGCGCCTCGTCGGCAATGCGGTTGTAGAAGTCGGTCCACCGCTCCCCGGACCAGTTGAACAGGACAGGACCGAGCGTCAGGGACAGGCGGGGCTGGGAGTTGCTCATCGCCAAGCCTTCTTGTAGGCGCCCGTGGTGTCGCGCTGTCCTTCGGTCAGCGCCCGCAGCTCGTTGAAATCGACCTTGGCGCCGGAGGCGATGGCGTCGAGGGCACGCCGGAAGGCCTGCACGACGGTCGCCACGTAGGCGCGGCCCCGCTGGCGTCCCTCGATCTTGAAGGCCGTGACGCCGATCTCTGCCAGGCGCGGCAGCAGTTCGACAGCGTTGAGGCTGACCGGATCCTCGAACAGATGCGAAGCCGTACCGCGGGCGCGGAAGCTGCCCTTGCAGAGCGTGGGATACCCCGCCGGCTCGCCGCGCGCGAAGCGTTCCACCGTGAAGCCACCGACGGACGCGACCAGTTCCTCGTTCTCTTCCCGGTAGTCGACATGGCTGGGAGGAGAGCACACGCCTGTCATGTTGGGTGACTTGCCCGTGGCATAGGACGACAACATGCAGCGCCCCTCCGCCATCACGCACAGGCCGCCGAACACGAATACTTCGGTTTCGCAGGGCGCGGCCTGTGCCGTCAGGCGGGCGATCTCCTCAACCGTCAGCACGCGCGGCAGGACCACGCGGGCGACGCCGAAATGGTCCCTATAGAACGCGATGGCTTCGGGCGTCGCCGCGGCGGCCTGGACCGAAAGGTGCAGCCGCTGCTTGGGATGATTGCGCCGCGCATAGGCTACCAGCGCGGCGTCGGCGAGGATGAGAGCATCGGCACCCGCCGCCACCGCGTCGTCGACACCCTTCTTCCACAGATCGGTCGTGCTGGCGCGCATGAATGTATTGAGCGCGATGAGCACCTTGACGCGGCGGTCGTGAGCGTAAGCGACGCCTTCGCGCATCTCGGCGCGATCGAAATTGAGACCGGGGAAGTTGCGGGCATTGGTCTCGTCGCGGAAGCCGCAATAGACGGAATGAGCCCCGGCGTCCACGGCCGTTCGCAATCCCGCCGGCGTGCCGGCCGGACATACAAGTTCGAGCGGAGAAGGTCGGGTGCCGTTCATGACAGCCTGTCTTCCCGGCGCGGACCGCTCTCTTCGGGCGCATGAAGAGCATGGCGAAGCTTGTCCAGCGCCATGCGCGTTGCGCGGTTGAACGGGCCGCGCAGGTTTCGCGGCAGGCCGAGCACGGTCGAAGGATCGAGTTCTGCGTTCTCTATGGCGTTGCGCAGGGCGAGCACCGCCCCGGTGTCGCCTTCGATCACCAGGTCGCGGGAGAAGAACAGTGCGTCGCCGTCATAGGTCCCATCGATCATGCCGATCAGCACGAGAAGAGGCGCCGCGATACGCGCATCGTAGCCCGACGCCAGCTTGCGGCGCACGAGACGAACCGAGGGCTGCTCCTGGCCCGGCGTCATCAGAAAGACGAACGGGCAGTCCACGGGATCGATGGCGAAGGTCCGCCCCGCGTGTTCGCCCAGTCGAGAGGCGAATGACGGGCGCGCGGCCAGGGCGTTGGCCAGCAGGTGTCGCCCCGCTATCTCCAGCGGAAACAGCGGAAGAATCCCTGCCGCATGGGAAACAACGGGAGGCAGAGCCCCGCGCATGTTGGAATGATCCATCGTTCCGCTCGAATTTTAGGCCGGCGCGCCAACCCCTCCTAAGGGACGCGCTGGCGCATGACGGATTTGTCGCGGGAAAATCGAGAAGCCGGAACGCGACGGATTGACACGCAGTAGCAACATTATGTGCGGACAAGCGAGGGAGCGATGCCGAATACGAGCATGATCGTTCCGCCCACCCCGAAAAGCGTGGCTTATGACCACAAAATTCTTGAGGTCATGATACCCAGTACGGCAACCATCGCGTCGCCGCGGGAACGGTCCATGACGATCTGGCCCACCATCAGGAAGGTCAGCCCGGGAACCAATGCCGTCGGCACGCCGACCATGGCCGGCGAAACCAGGGACACCATCGACGTCACCGCGACACCCTCAGCTTCGAGCGTGGCGTCGGCGACAGCCTCAGGGTCAGCGGATATTCGAGCAGGCTGGAGAGGAATTCCGCCGGCAACGGCGGCGCAGCCGCCATCCGGCGCGCAAACCAAACCACGACGTTCTCCGCTTCGCGAACCGGCAGACGGGGAAAATTGTTGGACGCGTATTCCGTGGCAAACCACGCCAGCACGGCATCCCCCGAGTCTTCCAGCTTCGGGAGAATATTACGCTCGACCTCGGCAATCGTCGGCTCCTCAATCTTCTGCTTGAACCGGCAGATCGTCGCCGTGAGGACGCCCTGCGCGGCCTGCCCCAGGGGCGGGCGCTGCGCGTTAAGGTCAAAGCCCGCATAGGGACGAGCCGGACGCAGCAGGAGCACATTGTCCGAATCCAGCATAGTCGCGTTCGCCGCCTCTCGGTGGGCCTTCCACACGGGACCGTCATAGAAGGCCGCCAGCGCCTGTCCCCGTGTCGTCATGTCGGCGAAGCCTCGCAGCCAGACGAAGCGGTCGGCGACGTCGAGATCGCGGAACTGACCGATGACGTCGCAGCCGCATGCCTCTTGACTCTCCAGGAACTCCCGGTCGAACAGCGAGATCAACGACTCCCGCATTCCGGGTTTCAAGGTGTACTGACGCAATTCCACGACGTTGTTCATTGCCTGAAATCCATGACCCAGTTGGTCTCCCAGCTCTTGCCGCCGTCGACGGAGAAGGCCTGCTCCCAGCGCGGCGTCGGCGTGTCGATGCGCGTCCACAGGAAGCGAACCTTGATCGGCCGGCCGTTGAAGGTGTCGTCGCCGTAGAAGGTCCCGACGCGGTCCTTGAAACTGCCGGCCATGGGGGGATCGGATTTCGTCGGCGTGCGGCCGTCGAACCACCACACAAACCATTGCCTGCTCTTGGGATCGTAGGTGCGCAGCGTCGCCGCGCGATAGGTCCCGGACGGCAGCTCGATGACGTTGTCATCGATCGTGCCGTCGCCGCCCAGGATGTAGTGCAGCGTGCTGGTGCCCTCGAAGTCTTCCCATTCGTGGCTGCCGGCAAGGCGTGCCTTCAGACGATGATGATGGACCTTCCAGTTACCGACAATGAAATCGAAGTCGTGCTTGTGCATGGCATCCTCCGTTGACGTGCTGACGGTCGCGCTGCCGGCGGCGTACGCCGGCAGGCATAGCGCTGCAGCAACGGCAATCCCGGCCAGGGCCGTTCTGAACATGGGCGTCTCCTCCGCAATGGCGGTTTGAGTTCTAATGGGATAAACATGTCAACGAATGTCATGTATTTCCCGTGGATTGAAAAAATGTTGGCAAGCCGGCTTCTATCCATCCTGATGCTGCTGCAGACCCGCGGCCGGATGTCCGCGCCGGAACTTGCAGATGAGTTCGAAGTTTCCGTCCGCACGATCCATCGCGACATCGACCAACTGAGCGCGGCCGGCATCCCCGTCTACGCCGACCGCGGGAGGTTCGGCGGGTTCCAACTGCTCGGCGGCTACCGAACCAGATTGACGGGCCTGACGGCGCCGGAAGCGGAGACGCTGCTCATGGCTGGCCTGCCCGGACCGGCAGCCGAGATGGGTATCGCCGATCTCCTGTCGGCTGCGCGGCTGAAACTGATGGCGGCGATGCCGGCGGGCGCGCAGGCGGAGCGTATCGCGGCACGGTTCCATCTCGACCCGGCCGGCTGGTTCCGCGCCTCGGAAAGCGTACCTCTGCTGCCCGTCGTGGCCCGTGCGGTGTGGAGCGAACGCCGGATGCGCATGGCCTACCGCTCAGGCGGCGCATTGCAGCCGCGGGAGGTCGCCCCTCTCGGTATGGTGCTGAAAGGAGGCCTCTGGTATCTTGTTGCGTTGCGCGGCGGCACGATTCGCACCTATCGCGTCGCCAGCATTGCCGAAGCGGACATCCTCGAAAAATCCTTCAATCGGCCCAAGGGTTTCGATCTCGCGGCTCATTGGACCGCCTCATCGCGGGCATTCGAGCGGGAGTCCTATCGCGAGAAAGCGGTCGTGCGCCTGTCGCCGGAGGGGCGACGGTGGATCGGACTTCTCGGCTCCCATGTGGCGCAGTCCGTCAACGACACAGCACGACCGGCCAAAAAAGGTTGGATCGAATGCGAAGTGCCGCTGGAATCACTGTCCATCGGCATCCGCGAACTGATGCGACTTGGTCCTCATGTTGAGGTCCTGGCGCCCGAGACGCTTCGCGTCCAGATGGCACAGACCCTGCAGCAGATGCAGGCGCTTTACGCAGACGATTTGTCCGACCGAAAGCGCTCGCCCCGAAAGCGCCCTGCGCGCGACAGAGATTGATGCCCTGCAGCGGCTGCCGCCCCTAGAAAGAGACGCGCACCGTCAGCAAAGACCAGATGCAAGCTCTTCCCAAACGTAGTCGGCGATCGCGGCGGCATCGTTGAGCGGCAAACAGCGACGGGTGACCGTCAACGCGGGGTCGTCCGTCGCTACCGCCAGTGGGACATGCATGAGTCCCGCGTTCGAGGCGCTCCTCACAGCACGGATGGCCTGGACCGAGCGGACCTCGTCCGGATGGTGAGTGTCGTTGACCTGAGCAAGGAAGAGGAGCCTCCGCCCGGCGTGGCCTCGATGCGGATGACGCCGTTTCGTTTCGTCGACTGCACGATAACCTGCGCCAAGCCGTTGAAGAGCGAGCGCTTTGGCCCCTTATCGCTCTCCTGGCAATTGGGGTCACCGTTGCCGACGCCGATCAGCTTTCCCGGCCCTGAGACATGGAACGCGACCTTGTCATTCGCCGTGGGCACCGGCCGTCCGCCGCGGTCCAGCGCTTCCACCTTGAGAATCGCGATGTCTTCGCCGTCCGCAGCGATCTCGTAGCGGTCCGCAGTCAGGCGCAACATCTCGGCGGACCCGACTGTTTCGCGCTTCTGCGTCAGGACGAGTTCGCCTTTCTTGAAGGCTCGGGCTTCGATTTCACCAGGCTCGTAGGTCACCTTCCACTGGACGTGACCGAAACGCGGCACAGCCTGCCGGCCCACGCTCCGGCCGTTGACCAAGAGTTCCACTTCCTCGAGGTTGGAATAGGCCCATATCGCGACCTCCTGGCCCTCCCTCCAATTCCAGTGGGGGAAGACGTGCAACGACGGCTCCGGCCGCCACCAGGCCCTGTAATAATGGAAGTAGTCCTTCGGGAAGCCGCACATGTCGACGATGCCGAACTGCGAGTTGATGGAGGGCCAGCCATAGGGCGTGGGCTCGCCGCGATAATCAAAGCCCGTCCAGGCGAAGCCACCCGCCTCCCAGTCGCGCGTGCCGTAGAACGTCCACCACGCTTCGGGGGTCTCGCCCCAATCGACGACGCCGTCATAGCAGTTCACGGTGTTGCGTTTCGGATCGGTGGTGTACTCGCCACGCGTCGAGACAGCGCTGGATGTCTCCGATCCGAAGATGGGGCGCGTGGGATGCTCCTTGTGATAGGCATCGGGGAATTCCAGGTGGTAGTTGAAGCCGATGACGTCGAGCGCCTCGGAGACGCCCTTCTCGTTATCGCCATTGACCGCCGCCGATACGACGCGCGTCGGATCCAGCTCATGGCAGCGGCGGACCATATCGGCAGCGATCATTGCACCTTGCTCCGCCATCTTGTCCCGCAACAGCCACTCTTCGTTGCCAATTGACCAGATTATGACCGACGGCGAATTGCGGTAGCGCTTAACCATCGTTTCGAGTTGCGCCATCCCTTCCGGATTGGAGCTCATCAGGCGCGTTTCGCACATCATCATCACGCCCATGCGATCGCAGGCCTCGACCCATTCCGGCGTCGGCATATTGTGTGACGTGCGCACGGCGTTGCACCCCATGTCTCGCAGCACGGAAAGGCGGAACGCTTGCAGGCGATCAGGCAGGGCGGCCCCCACGCCGGCGTGGTCTTGGTGATTGCAGGTGCCTTGGATCTTCAGCGGCTTGCCGTTGAGGAAGAAACCCTTGTCGGCATCGAATACGGCAGTCCGCACGCCGAACGCGATTTTCTCGCCGTCTCGTATCTTCCCGCCCGTCTCAACGCTGACCAGCGCGGTGTAGAGGTTCGGCGCGTCGACGGACCACAAGCGCGGATCGGCGAGCGTCGTCGACGCGGCAAAATCGGCCGCTCCATATGCCGCAACCGCCTGTACGGGCGATTGCGCGGTGGCGACAGTGGCGCCCGCGGAATCCTGGATCGCCCACACGACCCGGGCGCTGACCGGCTCCGGTCCTTCGTTCTGCACGACTGTGGCCAGGGCAAGGCTCGCGGCGGCACCATTCAGCGTCGACCGCACGGTGCTCTCCCACCGTCCGAGATGCACCGGGTCCAACTTGGTGAGCCAGACGTGGCGATAAATGCCCGCGCCTTCGTAAAACCAGCCATCGCCGAAGCTCGCATCCGCGCGCACCACGACATAGTTCTTGGCGCCGTAGGCCAGGAAGTCAGTGATATCGAAACGGAATGGAGCGTAACCGTTGTCGTTGCGGCCGACGAAGCAACCATTGACGAACACGATCACATCGCGAAAGGCGCCATCAAACTCGATCCAGATGCGGCGTCCGCGGTCACTCTCGGGGATGTCGAATGCCCGCCGATACCAGCCGATGCTGGTCTCTGGATAGCGGCGCCCGAGCGGCTTGTAGCCATGCGAACGCAGTTCACTGTCGCCGCCTTTGGTATCGCCGTCCACGAAGGGCAATTCCACCGCCCAATCATGCGGCAGATCGAGCGGGCGCCAGGCCGAATCATCGAAGCCGGCCTTGGCAAATTTGAAATCCCCGGTCTTGGAGAAGTCGCCTTGACCGAGTCCAAAGCCCAAGTCCCTCGACGGGTCGCTTCCGTTGCCGAACGTGAACTTCCAATCGAAGTCGAACAGAAGCTGCTCGCGCGGTAGAAGGGCGGCGCTGGCCTGGTCGCGGCCGGAGCGTGGTTCGCTGGATGGAGAGCTGGCCCAGGCGGAATTCCCCAGAAGAGCGGGCGCGGACACGGAAAGCCCGGAGGCAACGAAGATTCGGCGCGTGATGTCGGACATGAACGACCCCTTGGAGACTTTGCGGGCCTTCGCCCGCCCAACCGTAGTGATTTGTATGACAACTTCAGCGCTCCGGCCAGATGTCGCATGACCCCACTCGACAAGAGGCTTGTCGTCTGTAGAGCAAGACCCGGCCGTACCGGCTACAACCTTAGAGGATGGTCCCGAGCGCGCTAAGATGCCGAGGAGAGGGTATAGAGGCGGACGCCGAATACCGGCCCTGCCGTCTTTCCGTTCTTTGGATCGAAGCGCACCGTTATCTTCTGCTTGCTCTTGGCGAGGACTTCGGGGATCGGATACTCGACGTCGATCCAAGTGCCGGGCCTGCTGCCCGTGAGCGTCACCGTAGCGATCACCGTGCCGTCAACGGAAATGGTGAAATCGCGGTTCACCTCTGACCCCCAATAGGTCACACCGAGTGCAAGGGGCCCGGCAGATCCTCCGTCCCGCGTTGCCTTCATGTCGAACGCCAAGTAGCCGCCCCACCGCGCGTCGCGACCGTTGCGCCCCCGATAGACAACAGGATACGAGAGGGTGGATTGCAGATTGTGGTCGCGCTCGGCCGGCACATCGCCCAAATGCATGACGTCCAGCGAGCGCGCCGCAAGATCATTCAGTCGCGCCTGCTCAGCCATGTACGCCGCCTGAGCCGCCTTCCAGCCGCTTTCGCTGTAGCGGTTGAAATAGATGGCGCAACGCCGATCGTACTGTGCATAGAACGGCTTGAAGATGAGATCGGCCGGTCGCGCGATGCCGGTGCTGCGGTATATTCCATCCGCCACTGATACCGGCGCGAACCCGGCCAGCAGATCCTCGCCGACGAGTGCGGGCGCGACGCCATCGAATGGCTTGTCGGCCGGAGCCAGGTCGGCGGCCATCACCATCGAGCCGCGCAAAACCGCGACGACCTTGTCGTCGCCCGACGGCGATTCCAGGCGAAGCCGGAGCGGCAGATCAAGAGTCACGAGGTCGCCTGCCCGCCATTTCCTATGGATGAGCACGTAGCCGCGCTGAGGCCCGGCGGTCACCGGCTCACCGTTGACCGCAACGCTCGCCCCCTGCGCCCAGGCTGGGATGCGCAGCGCGACACCAAATCGCTTGGGCCGGACAAGGCGCGCGAGTCTCAGCCCAACATGACCTTCATAAGGATAGCGCGTATCGATCTCCAAGGTCGCGCCATGATGCCACGCCACCGTCGATGGGATGTAAAGGTTGACAAACAACGTGTCGCGCGATTGCCAGAAGATTGAATCGCCATGCTTGGAATGGCTTTCCATGCCCGTCAGCACGCAGCACCAGAAATCGTCATTCGGCGTTGAGTACTCGCGTTTGGCGCCCGACATCATCGGCGTCATGTAAGTGAACACGCCAGTCGCGGGATTGTGCGCCGCCAAGATGTGATTCAAGTGTGTGCGCTCGTAGTAATCGAACAGAGCGCCATCGGGGCTCCGGCCAAACAGATGGCGCGTCAGCTTCAGCATGTTGTAGCTGGCGCAATGCTCGCAAGTCTGCTCGCTGATGTGCTGGGCGACGGTGTCCGGTTCGAAAAAATATTCGCGGTCGCCGTTACCGCCGATCACGAAGCTGTGGTGATGCGCGACCCTTTCCCAGAAGAAACGGGAACCCGCCGCATATGGCCGCGCGCGCCCGCCGACTTCGGAGAGGCGCGCCATCCCGACGATCTTTGGAATCTGGGTGTTGGCGTGGGTGTTGGCGAGCACGTCCTCGCCGTTGATGACCGGATCGAGACTGCGGTTGTCGTAGATGCGCTCCGAAAGGCGCAGCCAACGACGGCTGCCGGTGCGGGCGTAGAGTTCGGCAAAGCTCTCGTTGAGCCCCCCGTACTCGCAGGCCAGAACCTGCTGCACTTGATCGTCATTCAAGGCGGCGAAGACTTTGTCTATGAAACCAGCGAACCCGACGGCGATGGCCAGCGCTTCGTCGCTGTCCGCCAGCGCGTTGGCGTCGAGCAGCCCCGCGAAGATCTTATGGACGTTGTAGAGCGGCGACCAGGCTCCATTGAGGTCGAAACTGCCCGACGCAATGTCGCCTGCCGTGATTTCGGCGAATATTTCCTTGCCGTCGACGATCGTGCCGTCCTTCCGCTTGCGCATGAAGCCGGCGCAATAGCCGTCGCCCCGCGCCTTCTGCACGCGCGTCAAGACGGAAACGATATAGTCGATCCGCCGCTTGCATTCCGTGTCGCCGGTTTGCGCATGCATCAGGGACAAGGCGCTCAAGTAGTGTCCGGCCCCCTCACCTGCGATAGTCTCGGATTCCCAGCCCCCGTAGGACGCGCCATTCACCGGCAAGCCGGCGAATTTGCAGTAGTTGTGCAGGAAGCGATCGGCGGACAGCGACAAGAGGTACTTCAGGTTCGATTCGACCGCTGCCAGATAAGGCGACGGACGCAAGCGCACGTTCTTCAGCGGCACGGGCTCTGCGGATATCGGCAGGTTGGCGGCGAGAACCGGCGATCCCACAAAGGCCAAGGCTGCGCCGATGGCGGCACTTTCCAGAAGCGCGCGCCGGTTGGGTTCAAGGATGCGCGAACGCATGAAGCAAGGCCTCCGCCCAACTTGCGGTGCAGTTGATATACTGTATACGATTAGAGACCAAAGCAAGACTTTGCGTGTTCACGGGACCCGATCGGACTGCCGAAGGGAGAGGCATGAGCTGCGCGAGCTGTCGCTCTCTGGTCGAATCACCGATCGTCATGGAGGTCCCGAAGAAAATAGATCAGCCGCACGATTTGTCGCCCTGCCCTCAAACCTTCCTGTGCAACGTGGCCTGGCTCTCTGTATAATGTATATCATGCAGAAGTAGCGCAGGCAGCATAATGGCGATCGTCGTAAAGACGCTTTCGGAACAGATCTACGCCGTCGTAAGGGACAGGCTGATCTCAGGCGAGTTGCCTGCCGACACTGCGATCAAGCAGGACGCGCTGGCTAGGGAACTCGGTGTCAGCAAAATTCCCCTGCGCGAGGCCTTCACCCGCCTCGAGCGCGATGGACTGCTCCTCTCGGTGACAAATCGCGGCTTCTTCGTTCCGCCGATGTCCGTGGAAGAGGTAGAAGAAGTCTATGCCTTGCGCCTGAAGCTCGAACCGGAAGCCGCGGGACGCGCTGCCAAGATGGCGACGGCGCGTGACAAACTGGCGGCGCGCGACGCGTTGCGCTCCCTGGAGGAATCTAAGACCAGCGACAAGACGACGTCCGGACGTCTGCATCGTGACTACCACATGTCGCTGGTGTTGCCGAGCCAACACAAGATCACGGTTCAGTTCATCGAAAGGCTGCATATGGTAGCCGAGCGTTACGTCACCAAGCATCTCGAGCCAACGGGCCGCGAAGGGCGTGCCAAGCGCGAGCACAAGGCGATCTTCGAGGCTTGGATGGCCGGACAATCCAAGGCCGTCCGGACGATGATGCGCGACCACATCAGCTCGACGCTCGGGGACCTCCGCAAGGAATTCGCAATCGACAAGGTGCCGGCCGCCTAGAAGGCCCGCTCCTGCGCAGGGCATCGGCGACAAGAAAAGGCACGACAACCAAACTTCATCGCCGTGGTCGTTGCGCCAAAGGCCCAACGTCAACCCGGGCAGATGTAGCTCGTCTTCATGACCGTATAGAAGGCTCGCGCTGCGCGACCCTGCTCGCGCGGGCCGTAGCTCGATCCGCCCACGCCACCGAACGGCGCGTGGTAATCGATGCCCGCGGTAGGCACGTTGACCATGGTGAGGCCGGCGCTGGCGCGGCGCCTGAAGGCCGTCGCGTGACTCAGCGAAGTGGTGCACAGTCCGGCAGACAGCCGGTAGCGCGGCGCGTTGAGAACAGCGATGGCCTCGTCAAAATTGCGCACGCGATAGATGCCGGCGACAGGACCAAAAATCTCGTCCATCCCGAAGGCATGTTCGACCGGAACCGCGTCGAACAGCGTGGGGGCGAAGAAGGCGTGTTTCATCGTTGTGGCGGTGCCGCCTACCACCGGCCTGAGGCCAGACTCTTCGACGGAGGCCACCTGGCGCGTGATCAGTTCCTTCTGTCGCATCGACACGAGCGGCCCCACCTGCGTCGAAGCCTCGCGCGGGTCACCTATTGCAAGCGAAGCCATGCGCTCTTTCAGCGCCGCGACGAACCGGTCGGCGATCGCCTCCTCGACAATGATGCGAGATGTGGCCGTGCAGCGCTGGCCCGCGGCAAAGAACGCGCCGTTGAGGGCGCAGGCCACCGAGTTGCCGAGATCGGCATCGGCCAGCACGATCATGCCGTTAACGCCACCCATCTCGAGTTGCAGGCGCAGTGACCGCTCGGCCCCGGCCATGCGGACTTTGGCGCCGGTGGCCACCGATCCCGTGAACGAGACGGCGTCGATACCCGGCGCCTCGCAGAGCGCCTGGCCGGCAGCGCCTGCGCCCAGCACCAGGTTCACGGCGCCGGCAGGCAGTCCTGCCGCGGCGATGATCTCCATCAGCGCGGCAGCGGTTGCAGAGGAATATTCCGACGGTTTCCACACGACGGCGTTGCCGAACGCCAGTGCGGGCGCGATCTTCCAGGCCGGAATGGCGACGGGGAAATTCCACGGCGTGATTGCGGCCACGACGCCGATCGGCTCGTTCGTAACCTCAACGGCGGTACCGCGCCGGACGGAATCGAACACCTCGCCGACATTGCGCAGCGTTTCAGCCGCAAAGAAGTCGAACAGTCGGCCGGCGCGCAGAACCTCGCCCCGGGCATCGTTGAGCGTCTTGCCGGTCTCGCGCGCAATCAGAAGCGCCAATTGCGGAGCGTCGGCTTTCAGGCGGTGCCCGACGGCAGCCAGTGAGTCGGAGCGCGCCTCGATTCCTTGTCGGTCGAGTGCCTCTACGGCCGCACGCGCGGCCGCCACAGCGTCACCCATCACGGCAGCATCGGCCTCGGGTCCGGTGACCCGCAGATCTGTTGGATCCGCAGGATTCACCTGCTCAAACCGCGCCTGGCCCGGGATGACACGGCCGTTCACACGGTGGGCAAGGACAATCGTATCGATCATGTCGCCCTCAGGTGACCGAGAAACCGTCGGCAAACACGTCGGCCGGGTCGATCCAAATCGTGTTGAAGCCCGTCGCTATGGCAGAGCCTTGAATTGATGGGATGATTGCTGGAGTGCCGCTGAGCTCGGTTAGCCCCTCGACGCGCGCCACAAAGCGGCTGCCGATATAGCTTTCATGAACGAACGGATCACCTTCCCTGAGGCGACCCTGCCAGACCAGGTGGGCCAAGCGCGCCGAGGTTCCCGTGCCGCACGGACTGCGGTCGATAGCCGCTTCGCCGTAAAACACCGCATTGCGACCATCGGCTCCTTCAGAGCGCGGACTGTCGGCCCATAGAACGTGGCTGACGCCGTGGATCCGCGCATCGAGCGGATGTACCGGATCGCAGATCTCGCGCAGCTGGGCACGTACCGCGCGACTCAATTCCTTGAGGCGTGAAGCGCCGAGATCGTCGAGACCCTTGTAGGGACCCTGCGGCTCGATGATCGCGTAGTAGTTCCCGCCATAGGCTATGTCGACGACCAGCGGGCCGAAGTCTGCCACATCCACGCGCACGCCTGACGCCGCCACGTAGGATGCCACGTTGCGGATCCGTACCCATGCGATCTTGCTTGCGTCCCTTGCATACTCCACGTCGATGACGCCCGCCGGCACCTCGATCTTGAGGGCACCTTCCCTGCGCGGAACGATCAAGCCGTGCTCCAGACCGAAGGTGACGATACCGATGGTGCCGTGGCCGCACATCGGCAGGCAACCGCTCGTCTCCATAAAAAGGATCCCGATATCGGTGTCGTCGCGTGTCGGCGGATAGAGAAAGCCACCCGACATCATGTCGTGTCCACGCGGTTCGAAGCACAGACCCCTGCGAATCCAGTCAAACCGGGCCAGAAAATCGAGACGCCGCGCGGCCATGTCGGCGCCACGCAGCAGTGGCCCGCCTCCAGCCACCAGCCGGACGGGATTACCCGCCGTATGGCCGTCAATACAGAAGAACGTGCTCTTCATCGCACCATCATCACCGGTTCAGGCGGCGTCGGACAATACCTTGCTGGGCCTCGTCTTGGCCGCCGTTTCGACCAGCGCCATCACCTGCGCACGACGCGCGCCGCGCAAAGTCATTCGCGGCATGCGCACCCGTTCGCTGCCGCGGCCCATCATCTGCTCTGCCAGCTTTATCGATTGCACGAGATCGTGTTCGGCGTCCAGGTGCAGAAGTGGCATGAACCAACGGTAAATGCGCCGCGCCTGCGCCAGGTCTCCAGCATCCAGCGCCTTCATCAATGCCACAGATTCCTTGGGGAAGGCACTCGTCAGACCGGACACCCAACCTTTGGCGCCCAGGATCAACCCTTCCAGCGACACGTCGTCGAGACCGGCCATCAGGACGTAGCGGTCGCCAAACGCATTGATGACGTCGGTAAAGCGCCGCGAATCGGGAGAGCTTTCCTTGATTGCCACGATGTTCGGAATGGATGTCAGCCTTTCGAGCAGGGACAGTGTGATCTGCACACGATAGGCCGGCGGGTTGTTATAGAGCATGATCGGAAGCGAGGTCGCCTCGGCCACCTGGCGAAAATGCTCGAACAGCTCGTCCTCGGTCGGCACATATACCATGGCCGGCAGGACCATCAGGGCGGCGAGGCCGCTCGCTTCCGCTTTGCGTGCGAACGCGACGGCCCGCGCGGTTGTGAATTCCGAAACGCCAGAGACCACGGGAACGTGGCCCTTGCCCGCCCCGTGGGCCACCTCGAGTACGGAGAGCTTCTCCGGAGCTTCGAGCGAATTGTTCTCGCCGCAGGTGCCCAGAACGATGAGCCCATCCACGCCGTCTGCAATCAGGGCTTCGAATCCCTTCCGCGTCGCATCCAGATCGACACTCATGTCTTCCGCAAATTGGGTGGTCGCGGCGGGATAGACCCCCGTCCACAGGCGCTTCAAACTCATTCCATGTGCCTCAGTTGCCGACAGTATGGTATACTGTATAATATCACCCAATTCAATTTGGATTGCCAAGCAGATGATACAGGCGATCGTGATCGGCGGGGGCGCCGTCGGCCTGGCAATTGCCAACGCCCTCCTCAATCGCGGCGTACAGGTCCGGCTGGTTAATGCACCAAGGGGAGAAACCTGTGCGTCGTGGGGCAACGCAGGCCATATCGCCATCGAGCAAGTGGTCCCTCTGGCGTCGGCGTCGACCATCCTCAGCACGCCGCGCCGCCTTCTCTCTCCCCGAGGTGGACTTTCGTTGCCGATCGCAAGCATCGGAGCCTGGGCGCCCTTTTCCTGGAAGCTAATGCAAGCAGCCATGCCGGAGCGCTATGCCGCCGGCAAGAAAGCTTTGACCGCCCTTCTTTCGGAAGCAGGGCCTGCCTGGGAACGCCTGGCGCAGTCGCTCGGCAAGCCCCAGCTGCTGCGTCGCGAGGGTCACTTCATTACTTGGAGTACGGCGAAGGCTGCCGCGGCCGGTCGGGCTCACTGGCTGTCGACCGAAGTCGGAACCGCCAGCATTCGCGATGCGGCGGCAGACGAATTAAGCCGGCTTCGCTCTCTCGCGCCACAGATCGCCGGTGCTGTGCGCTGTGTCGGCAGCGGCCAGATCAGCGATCCCGACGAATTGCGCAAAGCAATGGAAATGCGCCTCTTGGCCGATGGACGCCTGATATCGGCTGGGGCCGTCGCGGTGGAAAGCGAGCCCGGCGGGGTCCGGCTCGACAACGGACAGGTGATCCAATCGGATATCATCATCGTGGCGGCCGGCATCGGCTCGCGTGCCTTGCTGGAAGGTCTCGGCCTTTGCGTCCCAATGATCGCCGAGCGCGGATACCATATCCAATATGAACCGGAAGGCTGGCCGGCCGGCACCCCGCCCGTCGTCTTCGAGGATTACGCGATGATCGCCACGCGTTTCGACTCGCTCGTGCGCGTGGCCGGCTTCGTCGAGTTCAGTCGCGCCGATCTTCCGGCCGACCCTAAAAAGTGGCAGCGCCTGACCCGCAACGTCAAAGACCTCGGATTGCCGCTGACAAGACGCATCAGCGCCTGGATGGGATCACGTCCCACGCTCCCTGACTACCTGCCAGCGATCGGCAGGAGCCGGCGGGCATCCAATCTGTTCTATGCCTTCGGCCATCAGCATCTCGGACTGACGTTGGCGCCGCTGACCGGAGAATTGATGGCCGCTGTCGTCATGGGCGAAACGCCGGCAATCCACCTGGAGCCATTCGATCTAGAACGCTTCGAACGCTGATCACGTCTTCTCCGTCGGGGCGGGGCTTGCCAGCAAGGAGTTGCGCACACCGTAGGCGAGATAGGCGAGCAGACCGATGCCGTTCCACAGGACGAACCAGATCTGGGTTACCCGCGGCAGGCCGTTGAGGAACAAGTAGCCGCAACCGACGATGCAAAGCGGTGCGGTCAGCCATGCCATGGGGACTTGGAAGAGCCCCCGCGCTGGAAAAGGTCGCATCCGCAATACAAGGACGCAGGTCGCGACCGCGATGAACGCGCACAGCGTGCCGGCGTTGGCAAGCAGCGCAATCTCGTCGAGTTTCAGCGTCGAAGCCAGGAGCGCCACGACCGTGCCCGTGAGGACGGTCACCAAGGCAGGTGTTCCCCGCACCGGATCGACGAGGGAAAGCGCCCGCGGCAACAATCCATCACGCGCCATCACGAAGAAGATGCGGCTCTGGCCATACATCAATACGAGGATCACGCTGGGCAACGCCACAATCGCGGCGGCCGACACGAGCTGGGCGGCAATCGGCTGATGCAGTGCTTGCAGCACGAAGGCCAGGGGCGCGCCTGACTTCGAAAAGGCGCTGTAGTAGGACGCTCCCAGGGCCGTCACCGCCACGAGCATGTAGATCGTCGTGGATAGCGCCATCGAACCGATAATGCCGATCTTGAGGTCGTGTTGGGGATCCTTGGTCTCTTCGGCAGCCGTTGACACTGCGTCGAAACCGTAGAAGGCGAAGAAGATCAGCGCCGCCGCGGCCAATACGCCCCGCTTGACGCCGTCGGCATCGACATGGGCGCCAACCCCGTAAGGCAGGAAAGGATGGAAGTTCTCCGCGTGAAACTCGCGCAGCGCCAGAGTCACGAACAACGACAGCGCCAGGAGCTTGATGGCGACCAGGACCATGGTGACGCGTGCGCTCTCCCGCGTGCCGGCGAGAAGAAGCCCCATGATCGCTGCCGTGATCAGGACCGCCGGCAGGTCGATCACGCCGCCGCCCATGGCACCGTGCACTAATGCCTCGGGGAACGGCCAACCGGCCGCATGGATGAAACCGGAGACGTAGCCCGACCAACCGACAGCGACGGCGGCGGCCGCCACCGTATACTCGAGGATCAGGCTCCAACCCACGATCCAAGCCAGGAGTTCGCCCAGCACGGCATACGTATAAGTGTAGGCGCTGCCTGCCGTGGGAATGGTCGTCGCCATTTCGGCGTAGCAGAACGCTGCACAGGTGCAAACCACTCCGCACCATATGAACGACAGGATGACGCCTGGTCCGGCGAGCCCTGCACCAATGCCGGTGAGCGTGTAGATGCCCGTCCCGACAATCGCACCCACTCCCATGGCAACGAGATGCCACCAGCGCAGGCTTGGCACGAGATGACGGCTCGCATCCCTGTTGTCCTGCGGACCGTGCGTTTTGCATCTGCTCCAAAAAGCCATTGCCTACCTCTCTGTACGCCGGTCATTCGGAAGACCAAGACGCACGCTCTACAATATCGTATACAGTAGACGAACAAGGTACCGCTAGCGAGCGACTTGTCGGTTCGGCGCATGAAGTCTCCGAACCGGGCATCCAGCTGGGGTTCGACGATGGAGTACGCAGCCACTCTACTCTCCGGAAGCTCCCGGCGGCCGCTACTGCAAGGGCGACATCTTCTTCGACGTCGTCGAGAGCGAGGACCGGCGTTCCATCCTGCGGAGTTGGTCCGAGGTTCCCGCAGACTTGGACAACGAGCAGCATTTCGTGCGCGCACGATCGAATTTCGTTGAAGAATCGGCTGATATGGAATTTATGTAGTCGCATGAACGGGTTAACTCATCAGTTCGATACAGCGCAATCGAGACGACCGGGCCGTCGGGAAAGCCCTGCCGGCCGCCCCTTCAAGTCTATTCTGGTCAGCTGGATCCTTGTGGTGGCTGGCCTTTGTCTGCTGTCGCAGGAGGCTGATGCCGCGGCGTTCGTGACCGGCAATGGGTTCGGCTTCGCGGTCGTCACACCGTCCGACGGGGCGCTGACGAAGTTTTATGCCCACCCCTACAGCTTCGTGCGACCAGACCCTCAAAAGCCGCTCAGCGAGGGCGTCGCGACCGTCAATTTCATCAAAAGTCTTCGTTGGACGACGCTGGTGGCGCCGCAATCGCTCGCCTATATGGCGGAGAGCCACGTCATCCAAGTCCGAAGCGCGTCCGGTGAAGGCCTGTACTTCATGCCCTTCGGCTGGAATCGAAACGCACTCATCGTGGCTTGGCGACCAGCGCCGGCGATGCACCACGGCGCCTGGAAGGTCGCGTGGGCTTTCCCGATCACTTCCCATATTTACCTGCGCGGCGCCAATTCCGGTACGCGCCTTGTCAAATTCGAAGGCATCGAGGAGAAGCTTCTGCTTATCCCCTTGGATCGCACCGGCCGGACGTCTACCAAGGGACTTCTGACAGGCGCGCGCGCCTGGGCGTTGGTTCCGCTCGAACCCGGCGACGATCCCCGACGCGTTGCGCAGGACTTCCGGCACTGGCGAAAGGGCCTGTCCGCACGCGCGCTGGCCGACCGGGAGTTGGCCGAATTCGAGCGCTGGCGGGTGGCGCCAACCGTGCACTTCTTGAGCGAGGAAGAACGTCGTCTGTGGCGGCAGAGTGAATCCATCCTGCGAATGTCCCAGAACCGGGAACCCAACCGAGCTGGGCGATATGGCAACGGCTTCATCGTCGCCAGCTTGCCGGACAGTTTGTGGTTCACGCCCTGGGTGCGCGACATGGCCTACGCAACGGCGGCGCTGACGCACATGGGGCACACGCCCGAAGCCAGAGCTGCGCTGCTTGCCTACTTCAACGCGCGTCCCACGGGCGTCATGAGGAACGACGTCGGGGGAATGGATTACCAAGTCTCGGTCGCGCGATATTTCGGGGACGGCGCTGAAGAACCGTACTTCACGATGGAGGGAAGCACCAATATCGAGTTCGATGATTGGGGCCTCGTATTATGGGTGCTGGGAGAATATCTGCGGCAGGTCGATGATACGGCGCTCTTGCGCGAACAAACCTATCGCGGCTCACTGTATGAGGCCGCAAGAGATTACGTCGCAAAGCCGCTTATCGCCAATCTGGAGCCGCACAGCGGCGGACTGATCGTAGCTGCGGACACTTCGATCTGGGAGGAACGGCAGAAGGACAAGAAGCACTTCGCCTTCACCACCGCAGCTGCGATTGCCGGTCTTCGGGCATTCGCCGATATCGCACACCGAGCAGGCGACGAGACCACGAGGGCCGAGATTCTCGAAAAATTGCGGCTGCTCGAAATTGGCTTCTCATCGGCCTTCGTGCGGGGCAGCACGCTGCATGGAACGCTGGAGAACGGACCCAAGAACGATATCGATGGAGCACTGCTGGCAGCGATCGACCTCGGTGTCGTGGACGATCCGGCGCTGCTGCGCTCCACCGTCGAGCGAATGGCTCTTCTGAAGGTGGCTTCCGGCGGCTACCGGCGCGTGCGCAGCACTCTGACGGACCCGCAGATCTTCGAGTACTGGTACGAGCGCCAGGAATTTGTCTTCGTCGATCTTCACTTGGCCGAGGTCTACAGGCGCCTCGGCCGCCATGAAGAAGCAGACGCACTGCTTGGCCGCATTGTCACGAAAGCCGCAGCCGATCACTACGTCGTGCCGGAGATGTACGTTGCCGAGGATTGCCCGCTGTTTCACGGCGCCTTAGGCGATCCCACCGGGGCCATCCCGATGGTTGGCTATGGCGCGGGCGCCTACATCGACCACGTCCTGCAGCGTGCGCGTTTGAGCCCGCCCTGAATCACGATAAAACCTCGGGTCTGCAATCCCCGGAGTGTTCGAGTGCTGCGCAATCTGGACAGCGGCGTTCTAGCCGGATACCTCGCTGCGCTGCTAGCCCTCGGCTTCGTCTTGTCGCGCCGCAAAGCCTCGGTGAGCGAATACTTTCTGGCATCGCGCCATGCGTCATGGCCGGCGGTCGGCCTTGCACTGGTCGGCTCGAACATTTCCCCCGGTGTCCTGATCGGCATCACGGGAGCGGCGTACGCCTTCGGAATTTCCGTCTATGACTACGATTGGACGGCGACAGTCATCCTCGTCGTCTTTGCACTGTTCTTCCTGCCAGCCGTCCTCGCCGCTCGCGTGTACACAATGCCGGAGTTTCTCGAGCGTCGCTACGACCGGCGTGTCAGGATCTGGTTCTCGTCATTGACGCTGTTCCTCTACGTGTTCCTCGACGCCGCGGGATCGCTCTATTGCGGAACGCTGGTGCTCAAATTCATCGTTCCTGGATTGAGCTTCGGAGCTGCCGTGGCTGTGCTCGCCGTGCTGTCGGTTCTGTACTCGGTCACGGGAGGCCTGCGTTCGGTCCTTTATACGCAAGCCGTGCAGGCGGTTGTCGTTCTAGTATCAGCGTTGCTGCTGGCCGGGTTTGCGTTTGTGGCGGCGGGAGGATGGCAGCCCGTAATGCACGCTGCGCCTGTCGAGTACATGAGCCTCATTCGGCCGGCGAGCGACCCCTACATGCCGTGGACCGGGCTTGCGTTCGGACTACCTATCCTCGGTTTCTATTACTGGTGCACCAATCAGGTCATCGTCCAGCGCATGCTGGCGGCGCGCTCGATCGAGGACAGGCAGAAAGGCGCGCTTCTTGCCGGCCTCCTGAAGCTTCTGACCCTGTTCGTCATCGTCCTGCCGGGTGTTGCGGGTCACGTGCTTTATCCCAGGCTCCTTCACGGCGACGAAATATACTTGCGGCTCGCATTTGGTCTGATGCCGCCGGGTCTGCTCGGACTTCTACTTGCCGCCTTCCTTGGCGCGCTCATGGCGCAGCTTTCTGCGAGCTACAACAGCGCGGCAACCCTTGTCGTAATCGATTTCGTGCGCCGACTGCGACCCGATGCAAGCGACCAGGCAGTTGTCCGCTGGGGTCGCGTCGCGACTATCCTCTGCATGGTGGTATCCGCGGCTTGGGCGCCGCAGATCGTGCGCTTTCCGTCGCTCTGGCAATATTTCCAGGCGGTGCTGGCCTACACGACACCGCCCGTAGTCGTTCTCTTTCTGGCTGGTCTCCTGTGGCCAAGGGCAAACGCCCTCGGCGCCATTCTCGCCGTCGCGATTGGAACAGGTTTGGGCCTGAGCCTATTTACCCTCTCCGTCCTGGGCCTGCTCAATCTGCAGTTCCTGAACGCGGCGGTTGTTGTGTTCTGTGCCTCGTTCATTGCGTTGATGATCGGGAGCCTGTGGGGTCCACACGTCGCGCCGCCCGCATCGCACGAATACGAATACTCGCTTGGGACCGCGCTCCGGCAGTCCCGCAGCGGAGGACCAAGCGTCAGGATTTGGGCCGCTGCACTGGTCGCCCTGACGGCAGGAATCGTCATCTGGTTTCGCTGAGAGCCTGCGTCGTCAAGCCAATTTCACCTCCCCGGAAATGATGCATAATCCGCGCGGGCGGTGCCCGATGCGGCGACGGTGGTGGGATGGCGACGATCAAGGACGTAGCGAAGCTGGCAGGCGTCGGCGTGGGAACCGCCTCGCGCGCAATTGCCGGCAGCGGGCCGGTGTCGGCCGAGGCCGCTAGCCGCGTTCGCAAGGCGGTCGAAGAACTGAATTTCCGCCCGTCGCACGCCGCCAGAGTTCTGCAAAAAGGTCAGTCACAGACCATCGGCGTGTTTGTGCCGTTGATCCAGGGCTCGTTCTACACACCCATTCTGCACGCCATCTACTCCGCGCTGCGGGCGGCAGGTCGCCATATGGTGGTGGATTTCGGCCAGACGCTGGAAAGCGAGCGGCAGGACGCGCTCGATGGCGCGGAATTCCTTGTCGATCGAGGCTGTGATGGGCTCATCATCGTGGGAACGCGGCTGCGTACAAAAGACGTGGAAACACTGATGGCGCTGCAACCCAAGACCGTGCTGCTCAACAGAAGCGTGCCGGCCTACGCCGACCAGTGCTTTAATCCCGATCACAAGGCTGCCGGTGCTGTCGCCGCGCGCACATTGTGGGAAGCAGGGCACCGTCAATTGGCGGTCATCGAGGGACCCGAGTTTTCGACCGACAACCTGCTTCGCATGCGCGGCTTCTACGGCGAGCTGGCAGCGAACGGTGTCGATGTAGAGGCCATTCCACGCGTCAGTGGTGATTTCTCGCCCGGAAGCGGCGCAGCCGGCATCAAGGTTCTGCTGGAGGGCGGCAGGAAGTTCACCGCCCTCTTCTGCGCGAACGACGAGTCCGCGCTGGGCGCCTTGGCTTACCTGCAGCAGGTCGGCGTATCAGTGCCGGGTGATCTGTCGGTGATGGGATATGACGGCATCGACCTGGCCGCGTTCACCGTGCCGCCGCTAACGACCGTGATGATCCCGTGGAAGAACATCGTCACCAACGCGCTCCATCACCTTTTGAACCTTTGCTACAACACGGATTATCCGGTGGCGCGCAAACTAGCCCCCGAAGTTCTGTGGCGTGGATCGGTGATCCGACTCAACGATAAGGCTGAACGGGCTCGCTCACCTCGACGCTCGTCTTGATCTCTGCCGATGAGGAGCCCAGCGACACGACGAACGGGCCATCCGTCACCACCCAACGCCGCCCGGCACTGTCGTAGGTAGACAGCAGGCGCGGGTCAACGGTCATGGACACCGACGTGGAAGCACCCGGCTGCAAGTCCACCTTCGACCAGCCGGCAAGCCGCCGCGGCGCTTCCCACCCGCCGTCGCGCGGCCCCACATAGATCTGCGCCACGTCCTTGCCGGCTCTCTCGCCCGTGTTCGTGACCGTGAACCGCACCGTCAGCCGGCCATCAACCACACTGGCCTGAAGGTCGCTGTAGCCAAAGCGCGTGTAGGAAAGGCCATAGCCGAATGGAAAGAGGGGTTTCAGGCCGTTCTTGTCGAACCATTTGTAGCCCACTGCCGCGCCTTCATCGTAGTTCACCGTGAACGCTGTCCCGGTAGGCAGGTCCACACCGTCGAGCTTGGGGCGCGGCAACTCATCAAGGCTTGCCGGGAATGTCGCCGGCAGGCGTCCGGAGGCATCCACCTCGCCAAACAGCACGCGTGCGATGGCTTCGCCGCCGCGGCTGCCTGGATTCCAGGCCTCCAGGACACCGGCAACCTGGGGGAGCCAGGGCATGAAGACGGGGCCGCCGGTTTCGAGCACCACGATGGTGTTGGGATTGGCCGCCGCAATCGTCCGAATGAGGTCGTCCTGGCCGTCGGCCAACGTGAGCGGAACGTCCGTGTCTTCAGATGCCCATTGCGTTGCGAACACAATCACCACATCCGAACGCGCGGCCTCGCTGGCCGCGGCGGCCGGATCGCTGCCATCCATGTAGCGGACCGGCGTCTGCGGCACGCGGGCCATGATGGCACCCATCGGCGCGGAAGGCAGATACACGACCGGCCCGGGGAAACCCTTCGGGCCCAGGCCGGGCACGACGTCGCCACCCACTGGGAACACTGTCGACGAGCCGCCACCGGAGATCACGCCTCGGTCGGCATGCCCGCCCACGATGAGGATGCGCTCGGCGGTGTGTGCCAGAGGAAGAACGCCGCGGTCGTTCTTCAACAGAACGATCGCTTCCTCCTCCGCCGCTTGTGCGACTTTGGCATCCGCCGCGAAATCGATCGTGGCGTCCGCGATGGGATGATCGACCAGACCGACAGCAAACTCGGAGCGCAGGATGCGGTGGACCATGTCGTCCAGGCGCGCCTGGGGCACGCGACCGCTCTTGACAGCCGCTTTCAAGGGCGCACCGAACCAGGGTTGCGTGTCGAAAACACCAGCAGATTGCTGGTCGAGGCCGGCCAGCGCCGCGCGTTGGGTCGAGTAGACCGCGCCCCAATCGCTCATCACATAGCCGGGGTAGGCCCAGTCGCCCTTGAGCACCTGATTGAGCAGGTAGTCGTTCTCGCAGGCGTAGACCGATTTCACCCTATTATAGGAGCACATCACCGAACCTGGTCGGCCCTTTTCTATGGCCAATTCGAAGGCGAGAAAATCCGACATGCGCGCTTGGTCGTCAGCGATTTCCGCCGAATAGACATGCCTGCCGGTTTCCTGGTCGTTGAGAGCCCAATGCTTCACGGTCGAGATGACATGTTCGGACTGGATGCCCGCCACGGCGGCACCCACCATCGTCCCGGCCAGCAACGGGTCTTCGCCCGCGTACTCGAAATTGCGGCCATTGCGCGGATCACGCTGCAAGTCGACACCGCCAGCCAACAAGACATTGAAGCCCGAAGCATGTGCCTCGGAACCGATCATGGCGCCGCCGCGACGAGCCAAGTCCGGATTCCACGTGGCGGCGATGGCAATTCCCGAAGGCAAGGCAGTGCGCTCTCGGTAGGCGTCGGCGGATTCCCGTTGCGTTGCGACACCCATGCCCGCATCCGTAATCCACTGCGGTGGAATGCCGAGGCGTGGGATACCCGGCACGTAGCCTGCCGAGCCCATCCGCGCCTCCGGCGGCGGTGTATAGCCGCTGTCGGGCTTCATCGAGCCGAAATAACCGAATACCAACCTCAACTTCTCGTCCTGTGTCATGGCTTTGAGAACGAGATCAGCGCGCGCGTCAGGACTCAGCGCCGCATTGTCCCACGGATGCGATGCGGCTGGGCGGGCCGCGGCGGCATGGGCCAACATGGCGACACAGCATACGAACGCAACAACTCGCGTCTTGAGCATACGATTTCCAATTCTGATCGAACTCTTCACGTTTAGCGCCATACGAAGGTGGCGACGCTTCCCGGCGCCAGAACGTATTCGAAGCTCTGGTTCTTCTGCCGCACGCCAAATGCGCGCGGCTCCGATTGCCGGTTGACCGCGATAAGGACGATCGAGCCGTCCGGATTGCGGAACGCAACATCGTCAATACCGGTGATCTCGGCGCCGCTGTCGACGCGCACGGCGCCCGGCACGACGAAACGGCTGGCGTGGCCGAGTATGTAATATTCGAGATTGCGCGTGACGTCGCCAGTTCTGGAATCGATGGTAACGACGCCACGGCAGTCGGTGCATCCGCCTGTATGGGGCCCGTGGTTTTCATCCAGCGCCAAGTTCCAGAACAAGACACCTTTTGACCATTGCCGTGTGGTTCGGACGAGCGTGCCCGCCATCCAGGGCAATGCGTCCTTCCATTGTGACCATTCTCCGCCAGAGCATTCGGTGAGCCAGGTTTCCTTGTCGGGATGGGCATCGTGAACCGGCCCCTGGGCCGAAGGCTCGCCCGCATAGCAGTGCCAGGCCACGCCGGCGACATAGCGCGAGGCGTTCGGATCGGCGAGGACGGTCAACGGCGATTGCGGTTCGTCCCAATTGTGGTCCCAGTCCCAGATGCGGACTTCGGGATGGGTTCTGCTCAGCAGGGGGCCGAGATAGGAACCAATGAACGCCGCGCGCATCGGCGGCGTGACGCGCATGCCCGGATAGTCGGCGGGCTCGAAATGGGGTTCGTTCTGGATCGTGATCGCATAGATCGCCACGCCCTCGGCAGCGTAGGCGTCGATATAGCGCCGGAAGTATTCGGCATACGCAGGGAAGGCCTCGGGCAGAAGCGAACCCTGGATCAGGCTGTCGCTGGATTTCATCCAGCCGGGCGCGCTCCACGGTGAGGCCATGATCTTGAGCTGGGGATTGATGGCAAGTGCCCGTTTGACCAAAGGCAACACGTCGGCTCGATTGGGCTCGATGGAGAAATGTCTGAGATCGGGATCGCGCGCTCCCTTGGGCTGATCGTCGAAGCTGTAATCGCGCAGAGAGAAATCCGACGCGCCGATCGTCAGGCGGGTGAAGCTGAGGCCGAGGCCGCCGTCGCGCCCGAACAACTCCTTCAGCAGGGCCGCCCGCTGGCTTTCGGACATCTTGTTCTGGATCAACCAAGCTGAAGCGTCGGTGAGAGCCGCGCCGAACCCCACGATTTCCTGATAACGGGTATCGGCGTCGATGGTGATGATGGCGGCCGGTAGTCCGCCGTCGAAGGCAATGCCGGGCTCACGCGAGAGCCGCTTGATGGCATCGGGCGTCGTAAGCCAAACCTGAACGTCACCCGCGAAGGCTTCGGTTTGTGCCAGGGCTAGAGCGGCTGTGACCGCGAATAGGGCCAGACGTGTCGTTCTCATGAAATTCACAGCCCCGCAGCGAAAGGATCGAGCGCGACCCGCGCCCTCCCGGGACGAATTGGGAGGGCGCGTGCCGCCGGGGCGTTATAGCTTGTAATTCAGCCCCAGGAGGAACTGCCGGCCGTAGCGGTCGTATTCCAGAGGCTGACGGCTGCCGCCTGCAAACAGGCTGTCCTGCACCGTGCGATATGGCGTGTCGGACAGATTGTTGACCTGCAAGAGGATCGACATCCCGTTCAGCGTCCCAGCCTGGAAGTCGTAGCTCATCTGGAAATCGGTCTGCATTTCACCCAGGATTCGGGTGAACGATCGATTGCCGAACAGTGAAGCAATCTCGCCGCGGAAGTCGGAGCGGTACTTCTCCGCAACGCGGACCGAGAAACCGTTGCTCTCGTAGTAGACCGACAAGTCGGCAACCGCCTTCGACAGTCCGGGCAGAGTGGCAGTCAGCGCCGTGCCAGGCCCATCCGGCTTGATCGAGGTATCGGTCCACGAGAACGAGCCGAGGGCACCGAAGCCATCGAGCATGTCGGAAAGAAGCTTGCCATCAACTTGGCCGGATACCTCCATGCCGCGAACATAGCCACCGGTACCGTTGGCCCAGGTATAGAACGAGCCAAAATTGCTGATCGGGTGGGCACCGACCGGCACAGTGTATCCGGAGAAGTCGAAGTTATCGATGGTCTGCTGATAGACGTAGGACCTCAGGTTCTTGTAGAAGCCCGCAATCTGGAAGTAGCTCGACTCGTTGATGTAGTGCTCGAACGAAACGTCGATGCAGTCCGCGCGCCAAGGCAATAGTCTCGGATTGCCGCCGCTGCCGCTCCATACGTTGGGCGGAATGTCGGAAGACGTGCTGACCGTTGCACTGGCCGCGGCACGGAGCTCGTCCACGCGCGGACGGGCCATGGCTTTTGCCACCACGATCCGCAGGAGAGACCCCTCGCCGAAATCGGCGATGGCGCTGACTGACGGCAGGAAGTCGTTGTAGCTGCGGGCGCCTGTGGCATTGAGACTCGGAGCGGTCGAAGAACTGGCGTTGTCGACGTTGAAGGCGTGCGAGAACTGGTCGGTATGGATGAACTGCCCGCCGACTGTACCCTTCACGTCAATTCCGAAGAAATGGGTCTTGTAGTCCGCCTTGACGTAGGTCGTGAGAACCTTTTCCTTGACAGTGAAGTCCTTCGACCAGTCGTCCTGGGACATGTCCACGGCGAAAGTGTAGTACTTGCTCGCCACTGCCGGCACATCGAAGGCCATGATGCTCGGGATACCGACGAACGACAGTGAAATCGGCTTGTAAAGCAGGTCCGGGGAAACCTGTGCCACCGTTCTGCCGTCAGGGGCTGTCAGGCCGGGATTCAGCGTGGCGAAGTAGACCTCGAAGGAGCGGTTCTTGACGCGGGTCTGGAAGTTCGCGCCGAGCTGGATGTTGTCGATCACGCCGCCGATATCATACCTGACGTCGAGCCGCGCCGCCTGAATCGTGTCCTTCTGCCAGACGTACTGCACGCGTCCGTCGTGGCCGTATTCCTGCGCATCGTACAACAAGACCTGGGTCGGATCCGCATAGTCGAGCGACGGCGTGTAGGTCGGGTACATCGGCGTCGTGGGGAGCGAGAAGCCGAAATTGTGGTCCACGGACGTGCGGCCGGCGTAGTACTCGGAGTTCGTTTCGTGCCGCTTGGCGTCGGAATAGTTGACATCCGCGCTAAGCGTCCAGCGGTCGGTCGTGTATTCATTCCTCCATCCGACCGAATGCAAAACGTCTACACGCGTGTTGTAACGACTCATCACGAGCGGCCGCACGCCGTTCCAGGCGCCCGAAGTTACGAGCTCGGCACCGCCAACGGTCGTCGTCTTGGGGTTGATCACCTGGATCAAGCCGCCGACGCCCGTCGAACCATCGGGATTCGTGAAGGCAATCTGCGCCAGGTCCGGATAATCCTTGGTCCACGGATCGGTCGTGAACTGCAGGACGTGGTCGTGCTCTTTCTGGTTGAAGTTGGACCAGTAGAGGTCGAGCGTCGAATGGAAATGTTCGTTGGGTTGGGCTTCCAGGGTCATGATCGCGCCATCGCGGACCTGGCTCTGCGTGATCACCCCGGCCTCGGTGCCCCACATGCCCCAGGCGTTGGGCGGATAGCCCGCCTCGTTCGGGTGCGCCCACCAGCTTTCCAGTGTCGGGTCATCCTGCCACCACCAGTCCTTTTCGTATTTGTTCTCGAATGGCGAGTCGAGATGGGCAAATCCGAACGCGATGCCGAATTTGCGGTCCGCAAATTGGTCGATGTAGGTCAGGTTGTAGCGCTGGCCGAAGGGGCTCACCTCCGGCGAAATCTTGCCAAGAGTGTTGTATTCGCCGCGGGCGCCGAAGGCGAGCTCGCGTCCCTCGTAGTCGAGCGGGCGGGCGCTCTTGAGGTCGATGGTTCCCGACAGGCCGGCCCCGATGATGGTGGGGTCTGCAGTCTTGTAGACGGTCGCGCCTGTGAGGATTTCGGCGGGGAATTGGTCGAATTCGACGCCGCGGTTGTCGCCGGTCGACACCTGATCGCGGCCGTTGAAGGTGGTGCCGGCGAAGTCGGGCGACAAACCGCGAATATCGATCACTTGGTCGCGGCCGTTGACGCGCTGCGCGGCAAGACCTGGCAGGCGGGACAGCGACTCAGCGATCGAAACGTCCGGCAGTTTGCCGATGTCTTCGGCTGAGACGGCTTCGACGATGTTCAACGAGTTCTTCTTGATGGCTTCCGACGTGATCACGCTTTGGCGAAAACCAGTGACTGTCACCGTCTCGACTTGCTGGTCCTGAGCGCAGGACGGCGCTGCAGCGGCAAACGCGGTAGCGAGAGCGAAGAGAGAAGCGGATGCATGAAGCCTTCCAGCTTTCGTGTTGCGGACCATGGTGCCCCCTGTTTATGATTCATATGATGGAAACGTTTCCAGTGCTCAGTATCTCAAGCCGCTCCAATTGTGTCAATCGTGGGGACGACAAAACAGAAGCAGTGATGCACACGGATCACGCACCGGGGCGCCCACGACAGGAGAAGGCCGACGGAAGGCGCAGGACCGTGCGCGCCGAAGCGCGTTTCCGCATGGCGCGGCCTGAATTGGGAGCGTTACCAGCCGTAACGCTGGGGAAGAAGCAATGACCACATCGCGCCAGACAATCGGGTTGACCGCCCTCGCCCTGGTTCTCCTCTCGGGATGGGCTGCGGCCGGATCTTCCGCCGATCCGAGCGAAGCGATGATCGGGGCCTACCTCTCACAGATGAGCCTCGAAGAAAAAATGGCGCTGATCCGCGGCGAGGTCGAACCGCCGGCGACCAATCAGGGCCAGGCCGGTTATCTCACGGGCGTGCCGAGGCTGCGAATTCCGCCGCTGCGGTTTGCCGATGGTCCACCCGGTGTACTGACCCACATGCAATCCCCCGCGCTGACGGCAACCATGGGGCTGGCGGCGACTTTCAGCCGGGCCGACGCGCGCGACAACGGCGTGGTGATCGGAGACGAAGCAGACCGGCTCGGCATCGACGTGACGCTGCAACCCTTCATCAACATCGATCGCGACCTCACGTTCGAGCGCGGCTACAACACTTATGGCGAAGATCCCGTGCTCACAGGCGCGATTGGCGCGGAACTTATCAAGGGCATCCAGTCGCGCGGAGTGATGGCGCAAGCCAAACATTATGTCGGCTATGACAGCGAGGCAGAAAACGTCTCCATTGACGACCAGGCCTTGCACGAAGTGTATCTGGCTCCTTTCGACGATGCCGTGAAGGCGGGCGTGGCGTCGATCATGTGCGCCTACAACAGAATAGACGGCCCATATGCGTGCGGTAACCGGCATCTGTTGATCGACGTGCTGCGCGACCACATGGGATTCAAGGGATTCGTCACGTCCGATTGGGGCGCGGTCCATGATTACGATTTCATTGGACAGGGCGTCGACATGGAGATGCCGGGGCGGCCCGCCAAAGGCGATCCCTATGCCTTCTATACGCGCTCCTTCTTCGATACCGAGCCGCCACGAGTTCTGACACCGCCCGACCTCAGCAAGCTGCCGCCCGTCAACATCTTCACAGGGACGGTGCCGGAAGAGCCCGCACCAAGCGCGCCCTTCGAGTTGACGATTCCGTCGGGAGCCTACAAGAACCTCTGGACTGCGCTGCAGGAGGGCGTGGTCACGCCGGCGGTAATCGATCGTGCGGCGGGCGATGTCCTGCGCCAGTTGATCCGCTTCGGTTATCTCAACGGCACACGGGCGCAACTCCTCAGGACACCTTCCGGCGTTGACTCCAGCACCGTGATTCAGCGCACCAGCGAAGATGCCGCGGTCTTGTTGAAGAACGAGGGAATCCTGCCGCTTGCAGCACAAAAGTCCGGCACGATCGCGATGATCGGTCCGGGCGCAGCGCAGGTTGTGGCCATCGGCATATCGGGCGAGCGTTCCGTCGGCATTGCCGAACGCCAGGTCGGACCGTATGAGGCCCTGCGGAAGACCGTGCCCGACGCGGACATCCGTCTGGAGGTCGCCAACGACATGACGGGCCGTGCCGTGCCGCCATCCGCTCTGTCGCACGGCAACGCGCCGGGCCTTCTGCACGCGGCAGCAGGCATCGCCGCTGGGGTGGACCCGCAAATCGCCTTCACTCACGCCGCCGCGTTACCGGCGGGAACGAGCCACGTCTGGACAGGTACGCTGACAATACCGGCTGCCGGCCGATATATCGTGGCGCTGCAATCGCTGGGCGCGCGCGGCCTGCTGCAGATCGACGGCAAGATCATCGCGATGACGAGCGGTTCCCAGGGCTCCATGCACGGCGATGTGCTCTATCCCGGGCAGGACGACCTTATGCCGACACGCGATGGGTTGAATAATGCGCGTGGGGCCGCCGAGCTCGGCGCAGGTCCACATCTTCTGCGGATCGAAGCGAATCCCGATGGTTCGAACGCGCCTGTGCAGATCCGCTTTGCCTGGGTGACGCCCGAGGAGCAGCTTGCCAACTTCCAGGCGGCGGTGGCGGCGGCAAAGTCGGCCCAAACCGCTGTTGTGTTTGTCTGGAGCCGAGGTCAACCGATATTCACCCTCCCCGGAGATCAGAACAGGCTGGTTGAAGCCGTCGCCGCAGTGAACCCGAATACCATCGTGGTCCTCAACGTGAGCCAGCCGGTTGCCATGCCATGGCTCGACAAGGTTAGGGCCGTGCTTCAAATGTGGTGGCCGGGCGACGAAGGCGGCTGGGCGACGGCCAACGTGCTCGCCGGCGTCAGAAATCCGGCCGGGAGATTACCGTTCACCTGGGCCCGGCAACTGACGGATTACGCGGCCACCGATCCGGCGCATCCCGAGCGTGCAGGAAGCAGTCCGGACGGAAAGGCAACATTCAGCGAAGGAGTGGATGTCGGCTATCGCTGGTTCGAGCGCACCGGCACTCCTCCGCTCTATCCTTTCGGATACGGCCTAAGCTACACGCGGTTCTCCTATTCCCGCCTTCGAGTCGTGAAAACCGCGGATGGCGGCTTGGACGTCCGGTTCAGGGTGACCAATACAGGTTCCGTCGATGGCGAAGAGGTGCCGCAAGTTTATCTCTCTGCTCCGCGCAGGATCATTCCAGGTGTCCAATTCGCCCCGAAAGCGCTCGCAGGCTTTGATCGCGCCATGGTCAAGACGGGGACACACCGCGACATGACCATTCACGTTGAACGACGCAGGCTGCAATATTGGTCGACGCGCACAAGCAGCTGGATCGACGCCGCGGCCACCCGAACCTTGTGGGTGGCCGCCTCCTCCAAGGATATGCGGTTGGAGGGGACGCTGCACTGACGGTTACAAACGGATGAATATGCGCCGTTCATAAAGGACGTAGCCGAATAGCCAGCAGAGCATCGTGTAGGCGACGGCGCAGAGGAGCGACCCCAGAGGCCCGGGGAGCAAGTGCTGGAACAGATGGATGCCGACCCATTGGTACGGCTCGGTCCCGAGCAACGGTTTGAAGAGCGCTTGGGCTGGAATGAGCAATTCGGAGAACAGATAGATCACCAGAGGGTTCTTGCCCAGGATTTCGAAGAATTGTACCGGCACGGGCAGTTTCAACAAGTCGAGCCCACCGGCAAGAACCGCCAGCAGGATCACATCAAGCCCAACCGTCAAAAGCACGAAACTGCTGGTCCAGAGCTTCTTTGACAGCGGTATCAGCGGATCCAGTCCGAGCGCCACGACGGCAAGCACGACACCGGTGAGGCTCAGCAAGAGGAGATTTCTGGGCGCCAGTGCGGCGCGGGAGAGATAACGGAAGGTAAGATAGCCGGCAGCGACATTGACCGTGGCAGGGAGTGTCCCTAACAGGCCTTCAGGCTCGAAACCGTCGTCGTAAGGCCAGAGATGGGATTGGCCCAGAACGAGACGATCGATGAGCGAGCCGATATTGTGTGCCTTGCTGAAGGCCTCGCCGGGCGGCGCGCCGAACACCAACAAGGCCCAATAGCCGCCGAGAAGTGCGATGCCTGCTGCGACGACCTGCCGGGGGGAGAGATAGCGCACCATCAGCGTGGCCAGCAGATAACACAAGGCGATGCGCTGCAGGACGCCCATGATCCGCGTATCGCCCAATGGATTCGGTGCCCAATGAAGATCAGGCGTCAGGTGCACAAAGGGGAACCAGTACATCAAGAAGCCCAGAAGAAAAAGCAAAGCTGCGCGCTTGAACGTCTTGATCAGGAACTCGCGGTTTCCCATGGGCCGTCGCAAGACGAAGACCAGCGAACACCCCATCGCAAACAAGAAGGACGGGAAAACGAAATCCGCGGCCGTAAAGCCGAACCAGTCGGCGTGCACGAGAACGGGATAAGGCTGGGCGCCGGCGCCCATCGTATTGACGACTATCATGAGAAAGATCGTCAAACCGCGGAATACATCGATGGATTTGCTGCGTTCAGATGCCATGTCTCGATCTTTCAACACTGCGCCAAGATGCTGTCGACCAAGAGCTGGGGCCGCTTCGGACGGCGACGGGCGTAGCGCCGCCCGCTCGTTGCCCAGGCGAATTCCCAACGCACAAGCTCGTCCGTGAAGTGGGCCTGGTCGAATTCCCTTCCCGAACGAAGTGCCCGACGTTGCGCATCGATATATTTCACCCAGCGCGGCAGATAATAGTACCGGTACATGCCGTGCCACGCCTTCGAGGCATAATCCTTCAGAACTCCGTCTCCGCCCCAGACCGTGATCTGCATCTTGGCGTTCTCGACATAGAGCCGTGCTTCCTCGGGTGTTTGCGCATAACCCTCGGCCTCATCGATCCACCCAGCGAGGTGTTGCGGTTGCACACCGAGCAACGCATCGATCATCAGGCTCAAGCTGCGCACTTTTCGCCACGCTTTGTCTGCGGTCCCGCCGTCACGAGCCTCGAAGGCCCGGATGCAGGTGAGAAGGTCCAGATCCAATTGCAGTGTCGCGTAGTGACAGACCGCCGCCACGAGATCGTAGAGAAACAAGGCACTGTCGGCATAACGATGGGATAGCCCGGCAAGCGTCGCGACTGCCGAGCGTAGACGTGAAAGGTTTCCCGGCTCGCGGCCGAACCCCGCAAGCGCCCGGTCAGGTCGCTTGCAGAACAAATACTGTCCGAACGAACCTCGCCACCATCCGGTGCGCCAGTTAGGCGTTTGGTACACGGCGCGCCAAAGGTCGGCCCACGCCGCCAAGAGCGCGGGATCGGTCTTTCCATAGCGAGCCTTCAAATGCGCGACCATCCAGCCATCGACGTCGGTCGGTCCGCCCGACGTGGGCCAGGCCATGTCGAACATGTAGTCGTAGACGACGGAATTGGTGTTGAGTCCTTCCGGAAATACTCCGAAGCCCTGCAAATGGCCCGTGTCTGTCCGTGCCGGCAAGCTGCCCAGATCCTGTTGCGTCAAGACGAGATCACCAAACAGCGGATTATTGCCGCCGAAATCATGGATATAGCCGAATATCCAGGACTTCCCCGAAAAGGCTCTGTTCTTCTCCCACACGCCGCGAAACGTATCGTTGGCGATATCAAGAATCAGGACCTTCTCGTCGGGTATATCGCGCAAGAACGCCTGGACGCTCTGCTCGTCCCAAAACCCCGGATCAATCCCGAACAGCCAGCCTTGCATCGTCAGCACGGCGTCGGGATTGGCTGCCTTCAGAGAATCGAATAGTGAACGGCCATAGAGTGACAGAACGGTGGCGCGCTCAGCTGGAGACTTGTCGGCCACGGGAGGACGCATTTCGTTGAACGCATCGGCGAGATAGTACTGCCCTTTGCCGTAGACGGCTGCATTGCGATCAAGAAAGTCTCTCGCCAGAGAGGCAAAAAGAGGGTCCGTCGGATCGAGCCAATAGGTCTCATGAAATCCGCCCCAAGGCGTCATCTTGTGAATGTGCGCTTCGGGATGGCGGTTGGCGAACGCCTTGGGCACATAGCCTGCAAAGGCGGGCAGGATCGGCGTCATGCCAATACCGCGAATGCGGTCAAGAATGCGGAGCTGCAGATCGCGTTTCTTCTCGATCCAGCGCAGCGGCAATGGACCGCCATGCCCCTCGATATTGCCCATGCGCTGCCAGGGCAAGAACGCCGGACCGCAAAAGTAGCCGGCCAGTTCCGTCGCGCTCAGACCGGCGTCGGCCCAAAGCTGGCGCCACACATATTCCTGGCCCTCCATGGCAATGGGCATGTCGACGCCGTGCAATGCCATCCATCCTATTTCGCGCTGCCATCGCTCCCAGTCCCAAAATGGCGTCGTGTAGCCATAGGCACAGGGATTGAGGTAAGCGCGATGACGAAAAATCGTGCTTGAGCGCGCGATCGTCAGGTCAGGCCAGCGCGGGGGTAGTTCGGCGCGGTCACCCTCCCAATTCATCTGAAACGCGCCAATGGCGCTGAGATAGGCGCAGGCACCGCGCAACAGGCCCGCCGGCGCATTGGCCGTTATGCGGACAACGCCATCGCGGGAACGCACTTCGAAGAATGGCAGCGCGCCCGCGTCCTCATCGAGTTTCAGGTCGAAGCCGTTGGCGCGCGCCCCCAGCAGGCGCCACAGAACTTCTTGGGTCGCTTCGACCGTTGTCGAAGAAGCGAACGCTTTGCTTGCCAACGCGAATCCCGCCCCAACCAGAACGCCGCGCCGTGACCATCTCATTCGAATTGGACCGAAAGTGGAAACGTTTCCGAGCGTGCGCTGCTTGGGGATTGATTGTCAATGCCAGCGCCCGCTCAGCGCGCGCCACGTGATGTTGTGAACCGAGACATAGTGCAACGCGTCCAGGAATTTCCCGTCGTTGCGGCTCCTCTCGCCGCGCCGTGAAAGACTTGCCCCGAACGCTTCGAGCGCAACCTGGCAATCCGTCTTCGTCATCTCGGTGGACATGCCGATCACCCCGAATCAATCGGCACTCCAGGAATCACCCAAATGGCAGCGCGAGAATCCCGCGACTATCCTTGCGGTTTTCCGCTCGCACGGCTTCAGCGCCTGATCGCAACCACGAGCGCTCGTGCACAAATCCAACACACTGAGTCGTCGAAAGCCGGCCAAAAACATCGTACTTTCGGACACGAAAGAGCGTGCATGTTCACTTTTAAGTCCATATCCCGTGACAGAAATATGCAGCAATACCAAGCACATAGATTCTGCATTGCGCCCATGATGGAGTGGAGCGACCGGCATTGCCGCGTGCTGCACCGTCTGCTGACGCGGCGGGCCCGGCTCTACAGCGAGATGGTGACCGCCCAGGCGGTGATCAGAGGCGACCGCGAACGCCTTCTGGGCTATGACGCGCGCGAACATCCCGTCGCACTGCAGCTCGGCGGCGCCGAACCGAACTATCTCGCCCAGGCGGCGCGCATCGGCGCCGACTTCGGCTATGACGAAATCAACCTGAATGTCGGTTGCCCGTCGGATCGCGTCCAGTCGGGGCGCTTCGGCGCCTGCCTGATGCGCGAGCCGCAGCTCGTCGCCGAGTGCGTGGCGGCGATGAAAGAGGCAACGACCGCACCTGTCACCGTCAAGTGCCGTCTTGGGGTCGATGACCAGGACCCCGAAGTCTCGCTGCGGATGCTGGTTTCCGCCTGCAAGGCGGCCGGCGCCAACGTATTCATCATCCATGCGCGCAAGGCCTGGCTCGAAGGCCTGTCGCCAAAGGAAAATCGCGACATTCCGCCTGTCGATTACGAACTGCCGGCGGCAATCAAACGCGAGAACCCGGAGGCGATCGTTGTTCTCAACGGAGGCATAACCACATTGGATGCGGTCGCCGAACACCTGAGGTGCTTCGATGGCGTGATGCTGGGCCGGGCCGCTTATCAGACACCCGCCTTGCTCGCCGATGTCGACCGGCGCTTCTTCGGCGGCGAAACGCGCGATATCGAGGAATCCGTCGCCGAATATTCCAAATATATTTCCGGGCAGCTCGCGCGCGGCGTGCCGCTCAATGCCATGACGCGCCACATGCTGGGGCTGTTCAACGGACGTCCCGGCGCCCGGCAATTCCGCCGTCATTTGAGCGAGAATGCCACGAAATCCGGCGCCGGCGTCGCGGTGCTCCAGGATGCGCTGGCCTTCGTGCTCAAGCGTGAGGTCCACGCCGCGTGAACACGGTGTGAACGGCCAATTCAGAACCGCTTCAGCGACCGGACCCCATGCTCACTCCACTTTGTAACCCCTGTGGAGAGTACCCCCCAATGCACTTGAAGAAGACTTCTCTGACGGTCGCCATCGGTCTGGCCATGGCCCTTGGAACGATATCAGCCGCGTCGGCCAGCACCAGCTGGCAGGACAACCATCCGCGGCGTGCCGAAGTGATCAACCGCGTGCACAAGCAGAACATGCGCATCACGCAGGAGCACCATGAAGGCAGGCTGACCGTGCGCCAGGCCATGCTGCTGCGTGCTCACGATCGCACCGTATTCCATCAGGAGCAGCGCGATGCACGCTTTCACGACGGCCACATCACGAAGATGCAGCAACATCGCCTCAATCGCGAGCTGAACAAGAACAGCCGGAAGATCGGGCGCTGAGGGAGCGGGACCGCCGGTGGCGCGCGTTGGCCTCCGGCGGTCTTGTCAGCCGGGCGCCGCGCTGGGGTCGCGCAGCCAGCCGTTTGAATATCCCCAATGCAGAAAGAGTCCCGGCCATGCCGACGCCGGCTTGCCGCTTGCGAGCCGGATGCCGAAACCGTGGCCGCCCTGCTGGAAGACATGCATCTCTGCCGGCACGTTCGCGGCCCGCAACGCGGCGAACATCGCCATGCCGTTCTCCACCGGCGGAACCGTATCATCGTCGTCGGCAAGACATAGCCATGTCGGTGGCGTGTCCTGTGTCGCATGTCTTTCGCAGGAGTACTTTGCGATCTCCTCCGCAGTCGGGTTTGAACCAAGAAGATGGTCGCGTGAGCCCGGATGTGCCCCCTCGCCCATCGTGATGACCGGATACATGAGGGCGGCGAAATCCGGCCGGGCGTCTTCGAGGTCGACATCATCGACCTGCTGGTAGACGGCGTCCCGCGGCCGGGTCGCCAGAGAGGCCGCGACATGCCCGCCGGCGGAAAACCCCATCACGCCGAGACGATGTGGATCGATGCCATACTTTTCCGCGCCGGCCCGCACCAGGCGTACAGCCCGTTGGGCGTCCTGCAAGGGGACATCGTGACCGCCGGTCCAACCTTCCGCCGGCAGGCGGTAACGCAGCATGAATACTGTGACACCGGAGGCGTTCAGCCGGCGGGCCGCTTCGATGCCCTCCTTGTCGATGACGATCCGCACATAGCCGCCGCCCGGCGCGAGCACGAGCGCAGAGCCATCGGGCCTGGTGGGTCGGAAGACCGTGAGCAGCGGCGTGTCGATATCGGTCACGAAGCGGTCGTGATAGGCGTCCGTATCGTTGCTGCGTTCGGTGATCTTCGCATTCAAGTGCACGCCGCCGCCAGGCGGCGTACCGGGCCACAAGGGCACGATCTCAGTGGAGTCCGTCGAGAGCATACCTTCCGCATTCATCTTCTCGCCCCGCGCCTGCGCCGCCAGTCCAGCCAACGTCAGAGCGCCCAAGCCCAGCATGGTCCGCCTGTCCATGGTGCATTTTTCCTTCCCGGTCGAGGTGAAGCTTGGCTTGCGAAGTGCAGAGAATGCAAGTTCACTCGCCCTGCGGATGAGCGGACATGCCCCCATGATGCTCGGTGGCGAACTCGGAACTCTGGCCGTCGGATTGGTGATGGCCGGCGTCGTGTCGGGCTTTCTTTCCGGCACGCTCGGAGCCGGGGGCATCGTGCTGGTGCCGGCGCTCTATCAGGTCCTCGCCGCTGTTGGCGTGCCGCAGGATCTGCGCATGCATCTCGCCATAGGCACGTCGCTGGCCGTGATCGCACCGGTGTCGCTGCTCACGTTGTCGCGGGACAAGGCGGCGACGGACTGGCCGACCATACGACGCTGGAGCCCGCCCCTGCTGGTCGGAGCCATTGGCGGTGCCGTCCTGACGGCGATGACATCCGGCGAAGGCCTCATGCTGGTGTTCGGCGCGGTCGCTGTGCCGGTCGCGGCCTATCTGCTGATAGCAAAGCCGGGTTGGCGGTTCGCGTCGCGGCCGCCGCAAGGCCCCTTCGGCGCGATCCTGCCTTTCGCCGTCGGTGGCGCGTCGGCCATGATGGGGACGGACGGCGGCACCCTCGGCTTGCCGGCGCTCAACCTACTCGGGGTCGAACGCACGCTGGGAACGGCATCGGCGATCGGGGCGCTGATCGCCATTCCGGGCGCTATCGCGTCCGTGGTCGCCGGCTGGCACGCGGAAGGACTGCCGGAATATTCCTGGGGTTACGTGAACCTCATGGCCTTCGCGGTTACGGCCCCCGTCGCGTTCTTCATGGCGCCGCTGGGCGCCTCCTTCGCGCACCTGATCGACCGGGCGCGGCTGCGCAAGCTGCTTGGTCTGTTGATCGCGATCACGGCGCTGAAAATGCTGTGGGACGCGCTTTCCTAGATCTTCTGGTCGTACGCGCCGACTTCCGGATGCTTGGACAGACGCCCGTCAAGATCCTTGAAGATGGCGCGCATGGCGGTTTCGGAAGTGGGGCTCTCCACCACCACGACTAGCGACGGCTTGTTGGAGGAGGCGCGTGCCAGGCACCAGGTGCCATCGTCCAGCGTGACGCGCACGCCGTTGACGGTAACGATCGAGGCAATGGACTGGCCCAGCACCTTTTCGCCCCTGGCCTTCAGGCCTTCGTATTCCTTGGTGATGGCGTCGACCACCTTGTACTTCGCGTCGTCCGGACAGAACGGCGCCATGGTCGGCGAGCTCCAGGTCTTTGGCAGCGTCGCTTCCAGCTCGGACATCTTCTTGCCGCCGGCCCGGTCGAGCATCTCGAGCACGGCGATGGCGGCCACCAGCGCATCGTCGTAGCCGCGCCCGACCGGTGGATTGAAGAAATAGTGGCCGCTCTTCTCGAATCCGGCGACCGCCTTGAGCTCCGCCGTGCGGCGCTTGATGTAGGAATGGCCGGTCTTCCAGTAATCGGTGCGGACACCGTTCTTCTTCAGCACGGGATCGATTGTGTAGATGGCCGTCGATTTCACATCGACCACGAACTGCGCGTTCGGAATTCGCGACGACAAATCCCGCGCCAGCAATACGCCCACCTTGTCGGCGAAGATCTCTTCGCCGCGGTCGTCCACCACACCGCAGCGGTCGCCGTCACCGTCGAAGCCCAGGCAAAGCTCGGCCTTGTGCGCCCTCACGGCATCCGCCATGGCGTGCAGCATGTGCAGGTCTTCGGGATTCGGATTGTACTTGGGGAACGTGTAGTCCAACTCGGTATCCATCGGGATGACCTCGGCGCCGATGCGGCGCAGGGCCTCTGGTGCAAAGGCGCTCGACGTGCCGTTGCCGCATGCCGCCACGACCTTGATCGGGCGTGACAGCTTGTGGCCGTTGGTCACTGCTGCCATGTACTGTTCGCGAAAGTTCTCGACGAACTGGTAGCGCCCCCCCGGACGCGTCTCGCCGTGACCGCCCAGCACGATTTCCTTCAGGCGTGTGATCTCATCGGGCCCGAAGGTCAGCGGCTTGTTGGCGCCCATCTTCACGCCGGTCCAGCCGTTCTCATTGTGGCTGGCCGTCACCATCGCCACGGCAGGGGCATCAAGAGCGAACTGCGCATAGTAACAGGCGGGCGTGGTGGCGAGCCCGATGTCGAGAACCTCGCAGCCGGCGTTCAGCAGACCGAGAGTCAGCGCCTGCTTGATCGACAGCGAATAGGATCGGTAGTCGTGGCCGGTGACGACCTTGGTGGCGCCCACCTCGCGGAAATATGTGCCGAGGCCGAGACCCAAGGCCTGCACACCCAACAGGTTTAGTTCTTTGCCGAACAGCCAGCGTGCATCGTATTCACGAAAACCGTTGGCGGTGACCAGGGGGGTGTTTTCGTTGTCGAAGGTGTTCGGCTTCAGGTCGCTGCGCGGCTTCATCATGATGGACGGCCCCTGATGGATTCGAGGCTGAATAGCGCATGGAGGCCGTCAAAGTCAGAATAAATCCGCCGGGGCGATCGTGACCAAAGTAGGCCGCCTCTATTCTCCGGGAAGGTCATGGGATACAATATATTCTCCATTTCTGGATTGTTAAATGTCTGATGACCTGACCAACGCCTCGGAGCGCACGGCCATTCAGCGCTTGTCATCGGCTCTCGATCTGCCCGACTTCGACAAAGGCTGGGTGTGGCTGGCGGGTGCCGGGCCCGGCGATCCGGGTCTGGCCACCGCACTGGGCCTGCACGCCATTGCCGAGGCGGATGTCATTCTTCACGACGCGCTGGTGAACGAACGGCTGCTGTTGCTGGCCAAGCCATGTACGGAGATCGTCTATGCCGGCAAGCGGGCAGGGAAACGATCCTGCAAGCAGAGCGACATTTCGCGCACGCTGGTGTCGTTGGCCAAGAAGGGCAATCGCGTGCTGCGTCTCAAAGGCGGCGACCCGCTGGTGTTCGGACGCGGTGCCGAGGAGGCACTGGTATTGGCGCGCGCGGGCGTCCCGTTTCGCATCGTGCCGGGTGTAACGGCGGGCATCGGCGGACTTGCGTACGCCGGAATTCCCGTGACCCACCGCGACACCAACCGCGTGGTGACGTTCCTCACCGGCCACGGCGCCGACGGCAAGCTGCCGACGCTCGACTGGCAAGCGATTGCGCGCGGCTCGCACACCATCGTGATGTACATGGCGCGCAAGTATGCCGGCGAGATCGCGCAGCATCTGATTGCCGCCGGACGGCGGAGGCAGGAACCGGCGGCGATCGTCAGCCAGGCCTCGTTCAGCGATCAAACGGTGATTGAGACGACGCTCGATGGTCTCGGCGCCGCAGCGGCCACGAGCGACGCACCCGCTATCCTCGTTGTCGGGGACAACGTGAAGCTGCGTGACGGCATGGACTGGCTGGGCGCCATGAGCGGCAAGATGCTGGCTCCGCCAGCCGGCGCAGAACCGCTCAGCGACGTTTCATGAACGTTATCGGGACGCCGGATGGCGTGCAGACCCCCGGAGACCAGCCTGACATTTTCCTGACCGATATTTCACAATTGGACATTTCCGCGCTCGTGCCCCTGCGTACGTCATTTGCACCGCACGTGCAGCGTCCCGCAGGGGTTTCAACCATTAAGCGAGGCCGCTAGGCTGGCTGTGCCTCTCTGTATTTGTGCCGCATCGCCATCGGGACAAGCGCATGCCGGACGCCGCGCATCTGCGAAACCGCCTTCCGGCCGTCGCCGCGACCGCCCTGCTGCATTTCGTAATCATCGCTGCCCTGGTAAACGCGATTCCGAAGTCCACGCGCCAGAAAGCGCCGGAACCCGAAGAGACTTTCATTCTGATGCCGTCCGAACCAAAAGCGCCGCCCCTGCCTACCAGGCGCAGCTATTCGGGCGAGACAGGGATCACGCAAACAGGCCCGCGCTACTCTCTGCCGGGTTGGCTGCAGAACCAAACCGACGTGAATGGCATCGGCTTGGCCCTGCAATCCTGCGCCCCGGAGAACCTGGGCAGTCTGGATGCGAGCGTCCGCAGGAAGTGTCACCAGCTTGAGACGGCGCTGCTGTCCACCCGCGATAGCCTGCCGGGGGCATTTCGGATCAAGAACAGCACGCGTTGGGAGACGGAACTTCTGATTAAGCAAGGTCCACTGCTGGTGCCGTGTGCGTCGCCCAACAATCCCCTGGATGTTCTCTATACACTGGGCTGCATCTCAAAACTGATCCGGAACGGCTATCACCCGGAAGATATTCAGCACTATCAGCGCTAGCCGGCGTCGCGCAACCGCAGCATCTCAACCCGGCACGCGCCCCGTCAACTGAAGCCACCAGCGGAAGCAGCGGTGACCCCGGTCGACCGGTTCGCAATACATCAGCGGACAGCCGCCGACGATGGCTGTGATTCCGCGCCTCTTGCACTCCTCGGCCGCTTCGTCGGAGGCGCTGCCCGCACCGAAGGAACGGTGAAACCAGACGCGTCGGACACCCTTCTCAGCGCATTTCCGCACAACGCCCAGAGCCGCATCCGGATGCGTGGCAATCACGACACCGTCGATGTCCCCGGGAATTGACGTCACGTCGGGATAGCAGGGAATCCCTTCAATCTCGGTCGCATTGGGATTGATCGGCAGCACTTCGAAACCGGTGTCGCGAAGTTTGTGGAAAATGGCATTTCCTACCCCGCGCGATTGCCGGGAGACGCCGGCCACGGCGATGCGCTTGCCGGCAAGGAATTCGACGATGCTGGACGGTGTCCTGGTCATGGTTCTGCGGGATGCTTTCGCTGCGATGCCAATTTCGCGCGGCCATGTCGACGACTCTTTGACTTATCGCAAAACTCGATGTCCGTCCTTCGGTCCCATGGTGATCTCGGGGGCGTCGTCCGATCCAGACGAAGCGTCGCCCCTGATCCGGCGATCGCCGAGCCGATCCATTCGTCCCGCCAGCGCCTGCATGACCGCGTCACGTTCTTCGTCACTCATGCTTGCCCAGCGGGCAATTTCGTCGATCATGCGGCCGCAGCCGCGGCAGAGGCCGGACTGTTCATCCATCAGGCAAACTTTTATGCAGGGTGTCTGCATTCGGGAAACCGTTCCTTAACCGCTGTCGTCCAACGCGCAGGGTGCGACTTAACTTCCACTTAATGGGCCGTTCGTAGACTTAACACTCGCAGCCGGAGTGCGACATGGCCAAGGCACAGTTCCACAAGAACCAGCGCGTCTACGTCAAGCCCGTGGGCACCTGGGCGCTTGTCGAGCACGTTGTCCCGCATTGGGCAAAGGGTCTGGTCGAACCCATCAGGGTCCATTACGACTGCGGCCTTGGTCGCGAATTCACGGCGGAGGAACTGCAAGCGGAAGAGCCGGTGACCGACAGGTCGGCCTCCACCGCCGAGCGCTGGCGCGTCGTTCGTGCCCGCAACAAGTGGCAGCCGACGGAAGATTGCTCGCGGCATCCCGTTCCCGGCACTTATCCGGTCGTCATTACGGGTGAGGCGGAGTGGGGCGGCTGGCGCGTTCCGGGAGCTGAATACGACCTCGATCCGCTGAAAACCGAGAAGCAGGCGCGCATGATCGCCTCGGTACCCGCCCTGGCGGGGATTGCGAAGAACCTCGTGGACTGGGCGCGCAGTTCCGGGGAAGAGATGCCGACGGCTCTGGCCGACTTGGCGCACAACGCGCAGGACATTCTCGCGGCCATCGAGCGGGATGGCTGACCAAGGCACGCTGGGCGGCAGGAACGACATGATGCAGGCGTCGAACGCGCCTTCCCTGATCGCCCAGACGAGCTCGGTCGAACCGATCGCGTTCGAGCTGCTGGAAAGCAAGGTCGTGCGTATCGGCGTCGATTGTTGGACAAAACACCGTCGTGGCCGGCGCTTTCCCGCCCGCCACGACATTCAGCCCCGCGAATTGGCCGGGGCGCTGCGAAACATGATTCTTCTGCGTGTCATCGACAGCGGCGTCGATTTCGAAAATCGAATCGTCGGGGATGCCCAAGTCCGCGCCTTTGCCATACCCCTTCAGCGGCGGCGTTTCAGCGAAGTGGCCGCCGACGCCCCTGTCTTTGGTTTCGTGGTCGGCGGCCTGCTCGAAGGCGTGGTCCAGAAACGTGAGCCGGTGGCCATTCGCGGACGTGTCGGTCGAGACATTCCCCAAGCCAACTTCACGGACACTGAGAGCGCGATTCTGCCTCTGGGCGCGACCGATGACGCCGTCGATCACATAGCGGTCTTCAGCAGTTATGTGATGCGGGGTACGTCGACCTACAGCATGTAGCGACCCACACGCTGTCCTCAGATCAGCTGTCGACCGCTCTTTCGTCAGATCGCCCCAAGCGCGAAATATATCCCCGCCGCGGGCTCGCCGGCCGAGCCGTCAACCAAGTTTCTCCGCGATCCGCCTGGTTCTATCCGGTTTCGGCGAAGGCACACCCGTCCGGGTGGTGTAGGGCCGCGATCTCAGGCAACATCGCGTTTTGAGGGACGGGGACAAAGCAATGCCGGACGGGGCGGCGGACAACGCGACGACGGCCGAACCGACTCGCTACGGCTTCGAGTTCCGCGGCACGGGGAGCGAATACTTCCGCATCTGGATCGTGAACCTGGCGCTCACCATACTGACGCTGGGCGTCTTCAGCGCTTGGGCCAAGGTGCGGACCCTGCGCTATTTCCGCGGCAACACCTTCATTGCTGGCCACGCCTTCGATTATCACGCCTCCCCATTGCGCATCCTGATCGGGCGCATCATCGCCGTCAGCCTGTTCTTCGGCTACGAAATCTCCGCCGCCGTCGAGCCGATCTACGCCTCGGCCTGGCTGTTGGTCATCGGCGTGGCGCTGCCCTGGCTTGTCAACGCGAGCCTGCGCTTCAACGCCCGCTACACGAGTTACCGCAATGTCCGCTTCTATTTCCACGGCCGGTATTTCGAGGCGCTCGTCGCTTATGTGCTGTGGCCGATCGGCGGTTTCGCCACGTTGGGTCTCTTGATGCCTGCGGCCCGGAGGGCGCGCGATTTCTTCTATACCAACAACCATACCTTCGGCGGACGGCCATTCCACACCCAGTTCTCCGCCGGAGCGATTTATCTCATCTACTTCATCGGCGTGATGACGACGTTCGTGACGCTCGGGCTGGCATTCGGCGGCGCCTGGTACGGCGGCAGCCGCGTTCTCAAATATCTACACCTGACCGTCAACAAGAGCCTCATTACGGGCCTGGTGATCGGATTTTACGCCTTTGTCTATTTGGTGATCGTATCGATCGCGCCGGCGATCCATACTTTGATCGTGAATCTGTCCGTCAATCACACGACGCTTGACGGCAAGCACCGAATGCGATCGCGCATGTGGGCTCCCGCCGTGGCGTGGATCACCGTCACCAACGCCTTGCTGACGCTGCTAACGCTGGGATTCTACTATCCCTGGGCCAAAGTTCGCCTTGCCCGTTACGAGGCATCCAAGCTGTCTTTGCTGATGGACGGAGACATCGACGCCTACGCCTCCGACGTCTCCGGAACGCAGAGCGCGGTCGGCGAAGAGATCGGCAGCTTCTTCTCCTTCGATTTCGGGCTGTGACCATGCACGTCGACGGACGCTACTTTTTCCCGCATTCGGCCCGCTTCGTGACCGCACGCGCGACGCTGGAAGATGATGGGGTCCTCAAGATCACCGGTGAGGACAACGCACCGTTGGCAGAAGTCAGGATTCGGGCGGTGCAGGTGTCATCGCGCCTAGCCAACATCGCGCGGCGGTTGACCTTGCCGGATGGCGCCTGCTTCGAAACCTACGACAACGACGGCGTTGACGATCTCCTGCGCGAAGCGCGCCGATTCGGCGCCGACAGCTGGGTAGACCGTCTCGAACGGTCGTGGAAATCGGTGGTCGTGTCGGTCGCGCTGGCCGGACTCGCGGGCTATGCCTTCGTGGCGTTCGGTATTCCCGCTATCGCCGCCAAGCTTGCCCAGGATACGCCTCCGGCAGTGTCACAACTCCTGGCGGAGCAGACCATGGCGGCCCTCGATCGCACCTATCTCAAGCCGTCGACGCTCTCCGCCGCCGATCGCGCCAAGGCCGAGGCGCTTTTCAAGCGTGTCGCCGCCAACGAACCGCGCGGGCCGGGGGGCTACCATCTCGTGTTCCGTGACGGCGGGGTGCTCGCCGCCAATGCTTTCGCGCTGCCCGACGGGCGCGTGGTGATGACCGACGAGCTGTGGCATCTGGTCAGGAACGACGAGGAGATCGAAGGCGTATTCGCTCACGAGATGTCCCACGTCAATCATGCGCACGGCCTGACGCGCGTATACGAGGCTTCGCTGGTTCCCGCTGCGATCGCCGTGGTCACCGGCGACCTTTCGCAGGTGAGCCAATTGGCTGTGATCCTGCCGGGCATCCTGGCGCAATCGGCGTATTCCCGCGAATTCGAGCAGCAGGCCGACGACGATGCCGCCGCCACCATGATGCGCATCGGCGCACGCCCGGCCCGGTTGGCGGCATTCCTCGAACGCCTCGAGGCAAAAACCTGCGGCAAAGGGGGTTGCGGTCCCAGCTGGCTCGGCAGCCATCCGCGCACTGCCATTCGTGCAGACCGGTTGCGCGCGGAAGACAGCAAAAAATAGCAGCCGATCCACGTCGCTTTCGGGTATATCGGGACGGCCAAACGCAAGCTTCCGGACCGACACCATGCGAACCGACGAGCCGCACGCCATTCATCTCAAGGACTATCGTCCACCAGAGTACACGATCTCGGAGATCGCGCTCGATTTCATCCTCGAACCCGAGGCGACGCGTGTCACGGCGCGATCGCGCGTCTCGCGGGTGGGTGCCAAGGTTCCCCTCCTGCTGAATGGCGGAAATCTCAAGCTGGTCTCGATCGCGATCAACGGCCGAGCCCTCGGGCCGAAGGACTACAATGTCGAGGCGGAACTTCTCACGATCGCAAATGTTCCCGACCAATTCCTGCTGGAGATCGTCACCGAGATTTCGCCGGCGCAGAATACGCTGCTGTCGGGCCTCTACACCTCGAAGGGAATCTTCTGTACGCAGTGCGAGGCCGAAGGTTTCCGGCGCATCACCTACTTCCTCGACCGGCCGGACGTTCTCGCCGTCTACACGACGCGCATCGAGGCCGACCGCACCGCCTATCCCGTGCTGTTGTCGAACGGCAACCCGGTGGCGCGCGGCGACCTGGAGGGCGGCAGGCATTTTGTCGTCTGGAAGGATCCCTTCCCGAAGCCCTGCTACTTGTTTGCTCTGGTGGCCGGCGATCTCGGTTCGATCAAGGACGAATTCGTCACCATGTCGGGACGCAAGGTCGATCTCACGATCTTCGTCGAGCATGGCAACGAACCCAAAGCCGCATACGCCATGGATTCGCTCAAGCGTGCGATGCGGTGGGACGAACAGAAATACGGCCGCGAGTACGATCTCGACATCTTCATGATCGTCGCCGTTTCGGCGTTCAACTTCGGAGCCATGGAAAACAAGGGGCTCAACATCTTCAACGACAAGGTGCTGCTGGCCTCGCCGGAAACGGCCACGGACGACGACTACGCGCGCATCGAAGGCGTCGTGGCCCACGAGTACTTCCACAATTGGACCGGCGATCGCGTCACTTGCCGTGACTGGTTCCAACTGTCGCTGAAAGAGGGTCTCACCGTCTTCCGCGACCAGAGTTTCTCGGCCGACCAGCGCTCCGCTCCGGTGAAGCGGATCGAGGACGTGCGTACGCTGCGGCTGCGGCAGTTCCAGGAGGATGCCGGCCCGCTCGCCCATCCCGTGCAGCCGCAGAGCTATATCTCGATCGACAACTTCTATACGTCCACCGTCTACGAGAAAGGCGCCGAGGTCATCGGCATGCTCAAGACGCTGGTGGGCGACGAAGGATACCGCAAGGCCACCGATTTGTACTTTGCGCGACACGACGGTCAGGCCGCGACGGTCGAAGACTGGGTCAAGTGCTTCGAGGATGCGTGCGGACGGGATCTCGGCCAATTCCGCTTGTGGTATCGCCAGGCTGGCACACCCGTGATCGAAGCTTCGGGCCGCTACGACGCGGAGCAACAGACCTATGTCGTGACGCTGAAGCAGTCGCTGGCACCGACGCCGGGACAGCCTGTTAAGAAACCGATGCACATTCCCGTGCGGCTGGGCCTGGTCGGTCGGTCCCGGCGAGCGCTGACGTTGACCCTGGAGGGCGAGAACGCCACGGGGCCTGATGAGCGCGTGCTCGAACTGACGGAAGCGCAGCAGACCTTCACGTTCGTCCAAGTGCCCGAGGACCCGTTGCTGTCCATCGGGCGGCGCTTTTCGGCACCGGCCATCTACAATGTGCCTCAGAGCGGCGGGGATCGGGCCGTCCTGATGGCCTCCGACTTGGATTCCTTCAACCGCTGGGAAGCCGGACAGGCAGCAGCGAAAGCCGCCATGCTGGACCTGATGGCGGGACGCACCCAGCAGGTGGATTCGCACTATATCGAGGCGGTTGGCAAGGTCCTCGCCACCGCGACGGACGACATGGCCTTCGCCGCGCTGATGCTCACTCCGCCGCTCGAAAGCGAGATCGCCATGGCGATGGAGGTGATTGATCCCGAGGCCATCCATGCTGCGCGCGTCACGCTGATGCGCGCCATCGCCGACGCCCACCGAAACGCTTTCGCAGTGCTCTATCGCAAACTGTCCGACAACACCCCTTTCCAGACGGATGCGACCTCGGCCGGCCGGCGTGCCCTGCGCAATGCTTGCCTGCGCTATCTGACGGCCCGCGACGACGAGAATGCGGCCGAGATGGCGTCGACACACTATCACGCCGCGACCAACATGACCGACATGGTCGCCGGCCTCGTCGTGCTGTCGCGCATGGTCTCGCCGCGCATGGATGAAGCCTTCGCGCATTTCGCGAAGCGATTCGCCGGCGATCCGCTCGTCCTCGACAAGTGGATGGGACTGCAGGCGATGTCGCCGCGCGGCGATACGGTCGCACGTGTCCGTTCGCTGACACGCCATCCTGCCTTTGACATCAAGAACCCCAACCGCGTGCGAGCTCTGATCGGCGCCTTTTCCGGCAACCAGCTTCGCTTCCATTCGCCCGATGGTTCCGGATACGCCCTCGTGGGAGAGACGATCCGCGCGCTTGACAAGATCAACGCCCAAGTCGCCGCGCGCATGGCGGGCGCATTCGAGACTTGGCGACGCTTCGATGCGGGGCGCCAGGCCCATATGCGCCAGGAACTTGAGGCGACGCTCAAGACGGCCGGGCTCTCGTCCAACTTGTTCGAAGTTATGAGCAAGATGTTGGGCTGATTGGCTCGACACCGAGTCTTGCGATTCCCATAATCGGCTGGGCGCGAATCAGCGAAGAATCGCGCGCGGGGTGTATTTTCATGGCGGGGCACGAGGCAGCGGCATGGCCCACCGCGTTCCTTCAGGGGACGCTGGGGAAAATTGCGGCCCTTCCGACGCGGAATATCCGGGCCACGGTTCTGCTCTGCGTCATCGCCATCGCCGGCAGCTTCGCGGCGGCCGGCGCCCTTCAGATGCGCCTCGACCGTGCCCATGCCATGCGACAGGCCTCCTATTTCGAGGCACGGCGGGCACGCGACATTGCCGCGGTGATAGAGGCCAACCTCCAGCGGCAGCAGCGGATCGCGCGCCAACTGGCGTCGCAGGTGTCGCTCGACGCTCCACTGCCCGCCGACATCATCGGCGTCGCGGTATCTGACCGCTACGGGAATGTCGTGCGGGCCGCGGGCGCCGAGATCGACATGCGCGCCATCGCGGGCGCCGCGCAGGATGGAACCGTCGTGCTGGGCACGCCCGGGCGCACGATCATGGCCTTCCGAAACGACGGCGAGATTGCCGCACTCGCCTTCGCACCGTCAGCGCTGATACCCGCCGGTTTGACGGACGACGCCGACGTGACGGGCACCGCCGGCTCGATCCTGGCTGGGACGCCCACAGGCTCCGATGCCGCCGTCGTCCCCGTCGGACGCTGGCCGGTGGCCGTGCGCGTCTCGCTCGACGACGGCGCGGCATTGGCCGCCTGGTACGGTTCGCTGCCGCTCTATCTCTTCGTCATCATCGGACCGGCCTTGGTGGGTGCCATGCTCGCCGCCGTGTTCGTGCGCGAATTCGAGCGGCGCGCCAAGGCCAGCGAGGCCATCCGGTCCCTGCGGTCGACGCGGCCGGCCGAGGCGCGCCTGCTGGTCCGTCTTGCCAACGCCGAACGGGAAGCGGTCGAGGCGCACCGCTCCAGGTCGGAGTTCGTGGCGCATATGAGTCACGAACTGCGCACCCCCCTGAACGCCGTCATCGGCTTTGCAGAGGTCATCGAGCGCGGGTTCTATGGGCCGGTCGGGCACGCCAAATACATCGAATACGCGCGCGACATCGGGCAGGCCGGTCGCAGTCTGCACGCCAAGATCGGCGACATCCTCGAGTTCGCCAATCTTGAGGCCGGCCGCTATCCGCTGAGACCGCACCGCTTCGACGTCACGGACGTGGTGGCCTCTTGCGTCAGCGAAAGCGCCGGGCGCGCCTTTTCGCGGCGGATCGATCTCGACATGGTGCCCTCGTCGCCTGCGCAGGTGATCGCCGATCCTCTGGCCGTGCGCCGCATCGTGACAAACCTGTTGTCGAACGCCCTGCTGTACACGCCGGAGGGCGGCCGCGTGCGCGTGACCATTCGCGAGGATGAAGGGGCCGTGGCCGTTACCGTCTCGGATTCCGGCAAGGGTTTCAGCCCGGCGGAGGCGGAAGCCGCAGGAACGGCCTTCCGCCGCTTCGAACGGGTCGGCGTCTCAACGGGAGCTGGCCTCGGTCTGGCCATTGTGATGGGCTTGGCCAGACGCATGGGCGGTGCCCTGAAGCTCTCCAGCGCGCACGGAGAAGGCACTTCGGCGGAACTGCGCTTGCCCAAAGGCTGATCGCTAATCGCCTTCGCCGCCGTGAGCCCGGCCGTGGCCGCCCCAGAACCGCCCGGCGTGGTCCTCTCGGGCTTGCGCCGCCACGCTGCGGCGCTCGTCCGGCGTCAGCGTCGCAGCGCTGTCCGACACGATCTTGAGGACCTCCGCCTCGAGAGCGATGTCCGCGGCGTGCATCCGCGCCAGCGCAGCATCGAATGCCGCCTTGTCGAAGTTTGGCTGCGTGAACTGTCGCATTACCTCGCGGCGGGCGTTCAGCGCATCGGAGCGCAGCTTCGTGATCTGCTCGCGATGGGCTTGAATCACGGCATGGATCCTGTCGCGTTCGCCCGGTGCGGCCATGATCATGGCATGCGGCGCCAGAACCCGCTGGATCGGGACGCCGTGCCCGTCCGGCGGACCGATGCCCGGACCGAACATCGGGTGGAACGCCATGACGCGCACCACGGCCGTCACAATGAGGCCGACGAGGATGAGGTTCAGACAGACCGACACGATCAGCGCGACGTTCGCGGCCCTTGGCGTACGCTGGAGTTCGTTGGCGTTGCTCATCACAGGTCCCCCGACAGATCCAACGCAGATCCCGAATCCAGCGACGAGACCTGCGTCTGGTCCGTATTGTCGCCCGAAAACGCGCTCGAAGGCAGCAGTGCCCCCGCCGCCAACCCCACCATCAGCGACAGAGCGAGCACGGTTGCTGGCTTCCACACTGGAACGCCCGGCCACAGCGCGTCGCGCCAACGATTCGCAGGCCGTCGCGCCAGGCCTGCTGCGACAGCATCGAAGTCGGCCAGGATGCGTGCTGCCAGTTCCGCCGGAACCGGCACGGTCGGCAGCGCCGAAAGGGCCTGCTGGGTCAGTGCGGCGTCTTCGTGCTCGCTTGCATCTCGTGTCATGACCCGCTTCTCCTACGCATCCTTCAAATGCGCCAATTTCGTTCTTAACGAGCGGCGGCCCCGCGACAGAAGCGATTCCAATGCTTCAACGCTGACGCCAAGGATTTCCGCCGCTTCCACGTTGCCTCGTTCCTGGTAATGACAAAGCAGGATCGCGGCCTTCTGTCGGTCCGGCAGCGTCGCCAGAGCCTCCTCGATTGCCGTCGCCATAACCGCGTGGTCGAGACCCGTATCCGGAGGAGGCCCCGGGTCAGGCATGTTCGCCACGGCATCGAGCCCGATCGACGGCTTCTTTCGCAACCGGTCGTAGCACAGGTTCAACGTCACCCTGTAAAGCCAGGTCTCGAACTTAGCCTGCCCCGGCCGCCACTTTGCGGCGTTGGTCCATAACTTCAGGAAGCTCTCCTGCACGATATCTTCGGCTTCCGCCCGCTCGGGCAGCATGCGCCTGGCCAGGGCGAGCATCCTCGGAAGGTGGCGCGCCATCAGCACCTGCGCGGCAGCGCGATCACCCTTGCCGACGCGGGCGACCAGATCGGCATCCGGATCGAAATTCATGCCCTGGTCCAAGTCCCGTCGCCCTCAGTTTAAACGGGTGGAGGCGGAACCTCCGTCGTGGGCGGAATGGGAGCCGGAATCGGCAGGATTGGCAAGGCGATGGCACGGCACGGGACCGAGCCCGCGATGAGCTCACTGTCCGGCGCGCCTCCATCCAGCACACCCAGCCCGATCGGCTGGCGCATCGCCGGCGAATGGAGGGCGCCAAGGCTGCGGCCCACCTTGTCGCCGTTGCGCACAAGTGGCGTTTCGGGCATCGGCGCATCGGTGTCAAACACAAGGCCCACCAATCGACTCGGAGAGCCCGCCCGGCGGAAGGCAGCGCGGCCGTTGAAGGGCTGTCTCGCATCGACCAGATCGGAAAGACCGAGGTCCTGCACGGTGGGCCCGCCTGCCTCGCCCGCAGGCGCGAAATCGCGGCCGGGTCGCACGACCCCGTTCTCGAGCTCGAGGATGTCCATGGCGAGCTGGCCTGCCGGGCGCAGCGCGAACGATCTTCCCGCGGCAACGAGCCGGTCCCAGACGATGCTGCCGTCGTCTGGCTCGCACCACAGCTCATAACCCAGTCCCAAGCGCGATAACGTGACATCCAACCCGCGCCAGAACGTCCGCCGCAGCGTCATGGGCCGCAGCGACGGATCGAGACCGGCCGCGCGGAGGATCCGGTCGCTCATGTGTCCGACCAGGGCGAGCATGCCCTGCCCCGTGGCCTCGCTGGCGGCCGCCTTGAACTGCACCGCCGCATCCCTGAACCAGGGTAGATCGCCCGTCGCGGAGATCACGACGAATGTTTCGCGATCCAGGCGCACGACCGTGCCGACACCGCGGACGCCAGCGTCGTCATTCAGCCACAGCGCCTTCGCCGCTTCTTCGGGCGCCAGCTGCGAGACGTCGCGCGTAAAGAGCCGCGACGCAAACTGTGGCGCCGTCGGTTCGCCGAGGATCACTCGCGGCTGCCATGACAGATCAACCATCACGGCGGCGAAGCGCGCGGCCAGGGCCTCCCGGGCGACGTCGCCGTAATGCGAAGCCAAGGTGAACCCGTTGCGCGTCTCCCAAGCATTGCAGGCGTTCGCAGCGGCAGAGCGCGCGTGGAATGGCGTGGCGCGGAGATCAGTGCTCATGGCGCGCCCCACTTGAGGTAGGCCGAAGCAAGCGCGGCCGCGAGACGCCCGGCCCGGCAGGATACGGCGGGAACTGGCTCGGCTGCATCGCCGCACAGAAACAGGCCTTCCACCGGCGTGGCGAGGCGCGCAGGCCAGTCGGATGCGATATGGGCGGCGGTCACCCGGTCCTGATCCGCGCGCGGCAAGACAACATTGAGTCCGGTGATGCTGGACCGCAACCGCGGCGCATGATGGCTGAGCCGCTGCACGACGCGTTCGAACAGTTCGGCCACGTGCGACGGCCATCCTCCGGCAGGGGCAACCGGCAAGGGTCGCACGGTTACGCACAGCAGCGTGGTATCCGCCGCCAGCCCCGGATCGGACGCCGTCGGGATGACGGCTTCCAAGGCGAATTCGGTCGGGATGCGTCCCAGACGCGCCTCGGTGTGCGCCGCGACGACCGCATCGAGCCGCTCGACCATGACGAAGCGCGCCAACGGACAGGCCATCGCGAAGTCCGGGACCGCGTTGAGCGTCATCAATATCGTGGCCTCTCCGACGGTGCGCTCGTCCCTGAGCCGCGTGACCATCGCGAAGCCTGCGGCTTCGGGTGGCAGGAGGTTCATCAGGGTGGCGCGCCGCGACAGGTTTGACAGGATCACACGGGCCGGCACGAACTCGCCGGTGGCGAGAACGGCCGCCCTCACCCGGTCGTCATCGACGTGGATCGAGGCAACCTTCGTCCCGACACGAAGCTCGACGCCCGCCTCCGAAGCGGCCTGTAGCAGCGTCGAGGCAAGCGTCGGCCCGCCGCCGCGCGGGATCGCCACGGCACCCTGCAGCCCACACATCTCCTGGGCGGCCCGCCAGGCCAGCAGCAGCGACGAGCCGGCGGACGAGGGAGAAATCCCGGCCTGAAGCGCATCGAAGCCACAAGCTGCCTTGACTGCTTCGGTCTCAAATGCCGCCTCCAGCATCGCTTCCGCCGAGAGCATGCCCAGGCGGCGCAGGTTGGAGCGCGTGCTGGCATCTGGCGGCACACCGGCCTCCCACCAAAGGGCGCGCAGAGCGCGCGCCGCCGCGAACAGATCCCGGCGAAATTCGTCGAAGCGGGTCGCGTCGCGGTGGGACAATTGCGCCAGGCTGTTGGCGGTCGCATGACGGTCGCGGTCGATCATCAGCCGGTCGTCCGCCCGTAGCGCCACCAGCGGCAGGTCGCGCACCGAGAAGCGCAGCCCGCGCCGCGTGAGCTTGAGGTCCATGACGACCCGGGGATCGAGCGCATGGAGCGTAGCAGGTGTTCCGGGCACGGACAGGCCGCCGACATCGACCGGAGCCGCTCCTGCGCCGCCTGCCACGTCCGTTGCTTCCAGCACGACCACTTTGGCACCCGCCGAGGCGAGATAGGCGGCAGCCGTGAGGCTGCCCGGCCCGGCACCAATGACCGCGACGTCGACGGCCACGCTCATCGCAGCCTCCCTGCGGCCAAGTCGCTGAGAACGGCTCTGGCGGCTGCCACGCCGCCCGCACAGGCCGCTAGCGGGGCCAGCGCCGACGACGGCCCCGCCAGGTAGAGGCCCTTCACCGGCGTGCGCGTTCCCGCGCAGTCGGTAAAGGGCCGGAAGGCCAGCATCTGGTCGGCGGCGAGGTCGCCGCCCGAGAGATCACCGGCCGACAGGCCAAGCCGCTCCTCGATGTCGGGCGGAACCAGCAGCTCCGAAGCTACGACCCGCTCGCGTGCACCTGGAAGCAGGGCTTCGACGGCCGCCAACGCTTGCTCCCGCAAGCCCTCGCGCTTCTCGTTGGTCCAGGCGCCGTCAAACGGCGCGAGCGGAATGCCGCCAAGTGTGACCGTCAGGACCGCCGCGCCATCGGGCGCCAGCGACGGATCGCAGGCCGACACCAGCCGCAGCAAGGCCACCGGCCGCTCCGGAACGGCGCCACGGCGCCAGGCCCGGTATGCCTCTTCGACGGCCTCCCAGGAGGCCGACCACAGGACCGCCCCGGGAGCAACGCCGGCGGGCAGCGGCGGCGGCGCCGCCAACGCCACCAGCAGGCGCGCCGTGCCGGGCGCCGCTCTGAAGGCGCCCGCGCGCTCCACCAGGGCGGCGGGAAGCTCGTTCCAGGAGAACAGCGACAGGAACGTCCGTTTCAGGTCGAGCGTCGAGATCACGGCGCGGGCGGCAACCTCGGTCCCGTCCGCCAGGGCGACGCCTGCGACGCGCCCGTCAAATCGCCGGATATCGGTCGCCTCGAGGCCGCAGGTGATCTCGGCGCCGGCTTCCTGGGCAGCCATGCGCAAGGCCTCTCCCAGGCGGCCGAGGCCGCCGGCGACCATTCCGCCGCCGGGCCCGGCGAGCAGGAGCACCGCGCTTCGCTCGCGCTCGCCGACGTAACCCAGCGGCGGCTGAGCGCCGATCTGCGCCAGCGACAGGCGCGCGAGCTCCTCGCCGGGCCACGGATCGATCGTCGGGCGGCGGAACCGTCGTCGAACCGGCGGCGTCTGTGCCTCTGCCATCGCCCGCGCAATCACCGCGCGGCGCAGCGACCGATAGGGCTCCTCCGGCGAGGCCGCCGACGGCTGCCAGTGGATGGCGCCGCGCCGCGCCAGATCGAGCGCGCGGAAGATGTCGTCCGGGATGGCGGGCAGCTCGTCCACGAACGGCGAGGCGCGAAATCCCGGATGAAATTCACGGGTCGCACAGCGGCCGCCGCAACGGGAATCGCGCTCGATCACCATCACGCTTCGCCCGCGGGCTGCCAGCACGGCGGCCGCAGCCAAGCCGTCGGCCCCCGCGCCGATGATGCATGCATCGTATCGCAACGCGCCTGCCCCGAATTGTCGGCGGGATTATTGCGCAACGGAGGGTCGAACACAGTTAATGCCGGGCCGCGTCTCGCCGCTTGCCGGGCAAATTAAAATTCAAGGGCGAGAACTTGCGTTCCCGCCCTTGGTTAACTCGCGCTTTGAGGCTGATTTACAGCACGCCGCGCTTATGTTCGCCGATCACTAGGCGACCAGGATTGAAAGCTGCCTTGAATACCGACAGCGCCTTACGGGGCTCTGCTTCGCCGCACATAAACACGTCGAAAGCCGCATATTTCCTTTCAGGCCAGGTATGGACGCTGATGTGACTTTCCGCCAGCACCGCGACGCCGGAGATCCCGCCGCCATCGGTGAAGGTGTGCAGATGAATGTGCAGCAGGGTCGCCCCGGCTGCCTTCACTGCATCAATCAGCGCAGTTTCGATCCTGTCACGGTCGTCGAGACCCTCGGCGTCCCATAGATCGATTATCAGGTGACTTCCCGCATAGGTCAGTCCGTTACGCGTGATGAAGTGGTCCTTGCGGTCCTCATCCCCAGGGGGAATAGGAACCGGAACGGTCCTCGCCGAAGCGCGAGCGCGAGGCGCTTTTGCTTCTTTGATCGCCGCTACGAGTTCGAGTCGAGCCATTCTGGCACCTACCCTCTCAGAGCG